>CALUHH010000001.1 GCA_944320385.1 uncultured Atopobiaceae bacterium
CTCATGGCGAGCGTGAAGCTGCGCGACGGCAAGCCGATCACCGACATGAAGCTCGGGCTGGTCGAGCGGTTTGCGCTCAAGGAGGCGCTCAAGAAGATCAAGGGAACGGACATCGAGAAGGTGCTGAAGGAGTTCGAGGCGATTAAATAGGAACGGGCACGGCGCACAGCGAGAACTTGCCGCGCGCCGACCGACGCTTCCGATTTCCCTCGCCTCTTAGATGAGCACGGCCCTGTTTTCGCGTTACTTGGAGAAAACAGGGCCGAAATACTCCATTGCCAGAGAACATCAGGTGGATATTGCTGCGACCGGAAAGCGGGAGCTGTCTTCAGCGTTCTCGCTTTCGTAGCGGATGAGTGCCGGCGCAGCTTCTTTTCTCCCCGCCTTTACGGGCGCGTCATGCCCATGGCGCGATAGAGATCCTCGAAACCGAGCCCCTTACGGTCCCGACGGCGGTACCACGTCGCATAGGTATTCCAATCGGGCGCGAGAATGTGATTGCAGAGCAGAATCCACAGGGGAATGAACGGGATGAAGAGCAGCCCGGCAAACGAGAGCCACACAAGAACCCTGAGCTCCATATCCATGGAGAGCGGAAGTGCCAGAAGGATTACCAGGGCCAGCACTGCAGCCGCCGCATAGCCGATCATCCCGCGGATTTGCAGCTTCTTCGCTTTTTCGTATCCAGAGAGAATACGCCCGAGCAGCTGCGCGTGGCCGCGGCTGAAGGTCTGGAGCGCATAAGCCAGCATCTCGTTACGCTCCGCAGCCGAGGCGGCAACCCCCGCCGCAGTCGCCGTCTCTGAAAACCCGTCGGGCGCACGCAGCGGAGCATCGGACGCCCACTCGTAGAAATCGTGGTCCATGCGCCCCCTCCAAAACGTGAGGTGCCGACACTCGCCAGCGGTGATCAGACGGATTCATTTTATCATCTGCCCAGCTCGGCCTTCTGCCGCAGGGACGGGACCGAAGGAGCACCCGAGGAAGCGCCTCGCCCCGCGGCGCCCCAGCATCGAGTCCCATGATTGCCTGCATGAGGCATGACGTGCCGCACCGGCAAATACCGGCGGATGCATCGATCGCGACGCCATAGTAGCCGAGGGAGCAAACCCACTCGAGCTAGTCCCACCGCCCAAACAAACGCATGCCAGCCCCAGCCTCTCGACTGGGACCGGCATAGCAAATATCGCGTTTATCGGGACATTTTTGTCAAAAGGGGGATGCGGACGAAAAGTTGGACGCCGGGAGGCGTCCGGACGGGAGGTCCGCATGTACGACAGGGAGACGGTGGAGCTGGCGCTGATGGCGCTCGAGGAGGGCATGACGCAGGCCGAGGCCGCGGAGCTGGCGGGGGCCGCGCGGAGGACGGTCGGCCGGTGGGCGGCGGGGCGGCTGCCGAGGAGCTACACCGGGAGGCCCTGGGGCTCGGGTAAGATGGGCGGAGCGTCAGGCGAGCGGAAGGCGGCGCGCATGTCCACCGGGGGGCTGCACGACCCGCCGGCGACCGGGCCCCTCGCGGGGCTCGAGCCGGCCCAGATAGAGAACCTGCTGCTCAGGGCGGTGTTGGCCGACCTAAAAGCGGGAGGGTGGGACCCGGCTTCGATCTCGAACAGGAGCAAGTGCGAGCTCGGCGAGAGATTGAGGCGGGAGACAGGCCTGCCCCTCCGCTCGATCACCGGTTTCTTGAGGATATCGAGGAGCTCCTATGAGTACCACCGGGCGCGCCTCGGCCGCGACCGCGACGCCGCCATAAGGCGGCACGTCGTCGAGCTCTTCGAGGCGTCCGGCGGCGCCTACGGCTACCGGCGCGTCCACGCGGCCCTGCGCGGCCGCGGCGTCCGCGCCTCGGAGAAGCGCGTGCGGCGCGTGATGCGCGAGGAGGGCCTCGAGGCCGCCCGGCCCCGGCGCCGGCGCTACAGCTCCTACGCGGGCGAGGAGGGGCGCGCGGCCGCCCCGAACCTGCTGCTCGCCGACGCCTCCCGCGACCTGCACGACTTCTCGGCGGCGCGCCCGGGCGAGGTGCTCGTCACCGACATCACCGAGTTCAGGCTGCCCGACGACCGCAGGAAGGTCTACCTCAGCCCCTGCGTCGACCTCCACGACGGCGATGTGGTCGCCTTCTCCTGCGGCACGTCGCCCTCCAAGGCGCTCGTCGCGGAGATGCTCGAGGGGGCGGTCTCCGCGACCGGCGGCGGGCTCACCCTGCACACGGACCGCGGCTGGTACTACCGCACGCCCGACTGGGTGGCGGCGTGCGCGGCGGCGGGCGTGACCAGGTCGATGTCGCGGAAGGGCCACTCGCCGGACAACGCCGCATGCGAGGGCTTCTTCGGCAGGCTCAAGGTCGAGTTCTTCCGCGGGCGCGACTGGAGCGGCTGGACGGCGGGGGCCTTCATCGCCGAGCTGTCCGCCTACATCGGCTGGTACCGCGAGGGGCGCCTCAAGGCTTTCCGCGAGGGCGGACGCACGGTGTACGATACGATCAGGGGTCGCAGGGCGCGGCTCGGGCCGGCCGCCTAGGCCGGTACAAGAAAACGTCCGCACCCCCATTTTGCCTTCGAGGGCGATCTTCATGCCCTTGGCCAAGATCTTCGCCAGACCCTCGGCGCGGAGGCCGAAGACTTTGACGTCGATGAAGTTCGGGTAGTCTTCCCATTCGCCAGTCTGGGCGTTGTGACGACGATCGTTGACGGCGATGCCGATTTCGAGGACCGACGTGCCGCCTGCGGTCTTGAGCAGTTCGGGGTTGCGGGTCAGGTTGCCGGTGAGGTTGACGCGGTTGATGGACATTTCGATCTCCTTTTCTTGGATGGCTTGCTGCCGTTCATCTGACGGGCGCGTCCGGACAGTGCGAGAGCGACGCAGTGCAAGCATCTTGGGCTGGTCGATATCGGTCAGCTCGCGCAGAGCTGTCCGTATCGTTGGCGGCGTAGAAGTTTTCGAAACGGGAAGCGCAGCGAATACGGAACGTCCGGTTGGAAAAGTTCCCAAGATACGCCGCGCGGAGACAGCTTCGTGCTGTAGCGTCCAAACGTCAGATCGATTGGCTGCACGCCTTCGAGGGAAGGAGGTCTTCGTCCATCGCGGAGCCCACCCAGGCGCCATCACGCTTCCGAGCGCAGAGCGCGGAGGGGACGACGTCGAAGGCGTCTCGCCCTCGACCCGACGTGGGCAGGTAACGTACAATTTCTTGCGCACTTTAACAGCGGAATAGCGTCCAGATAGGAAGGAGGGCACGGCCCGCCCCGGTATGATTCGAGTTGCCTAGACAAGAAACATGCTGGAGGTAGACCATGCCCGAGCCAATCGTAACATTCAACGAGGAGAGCCTGAAGACCGACCTTCGCGAGCTCGTCAGGAGTACCGTCGAGGAGATGCTGAACGGCCTCCTGGACGAGGAGGCCGACGACCTCGTGGGCGCCGAGCGCTACGAGCGGACGGCAGGGCGCGAGGCGTACCGCGCCGGCCACTACGAGCGAAAGCTCACGACGACGTCCGGCGAGGTCACGATCCGCATGCCCAAGCTCAAGGGCATGCGGTTCACCACGGCGATCATCGAGCGCTACCGGCGCCGCGAGACGAGCGTCGAGGAGGCCATGATAGAGATGTACCTCGCGGGCGTCTCCACCAGGCGCATCGAGGACGTCTCCGAGATCCTCTGGGGCTCGAGCGTCTCGGCGTCGACCGTCTCCAACCTCAACGAGAAGGCGTTCGCGTCGGTCGAGGAGTGGCGCAACAGGCCGCTCGACCGGGCGTACCCCTACGTCTACGTCGACGGGATATACCTCAAGAGATCCTGGGGCGGGAGCTACGAGAACGTGGCCGTGATGGTGGCCATAGGCGTGAACGACGACGGCTTCCGCGAGGTCATCGGTGCCGCCGAGGGGTTCACGGAGTCGGCGGAGTGCTGGCGGGAGTTCCTCTCGTGGCTGAAGTCGCGCGGGCTGCGCGGGGTCAGAATGTTCACCGGGGACAAGGCCGCCGGCATGGTGGGATCCATCGCCGAGGTCTTCCCGGGGGCGGCCTACCAGCGATGCACGGTCCACTTCTACAGGAACGTGCTCGCGAAGGTGCCCAAGTCCAAGCGGCCTAAGGTCGCGGCCATGCTCAAGGCCATCCACGCCATGGAGTCGCGCGAGGCGTCCGAGGCCAAGGCCCTCGAGGTCGCATCCGAGCTCGAGAAGTCCAAGCTCGGGGAGGCCGCCAAGGTCGTGAGGGACGGCTACGCCGAGACCCTGGCCTACACGCGGTTCCCACGCGAGCACTGGCGGCGCATACGCACCAACAACGCCATCGAGAGGCTCAACCGCGAGATCCGGCGCAGGACGAGGGTCGTGGGCACCTTCCCCGACGGGAGGAGCGCCCTCATGCTCGTGACCGCCAGGCTCAAGTACGTCGCGGAGAGCGAGTGGGGCTCGAGGCGCTACCTGGACGTGACGCTGCTGGAGGGGTAGCCGCACCGGATGGCGGGCCTATGGGGCTGTCGGAAAGTGCGCAAGAATCTTGACGGTACGCGTGGGCACAAGGCTGGCGAATGGGAAAGCGACCAGGCTCGGTCGTCGAAGGGCACGGCCTCGCGCTCGGCAGGCGAAGACAAAAGGGCATGGCCGTCGAGGGCAAGACCACGCTGGACGCTGCAGACGTGAAGGCACGCGCACGACGACGCCGCGACGACGATGAAAGGAAACGCTGCGAACGACGAGATGAACATCCGGGAAGCGCCGCCGCAATCGCGGTTGCGCGTCGCAAAGCGCCGCCCGCTACGCAACCGCAGCGGCGTGCGCGGGCGGCGAATGGGAAGGGGTGCCTATGGTGCCGCGGACGACCCCTCAGAGCGGCACCATAGGCGAGCTGCTTCAGGCGTTCTGCTTGGAGGGCAAGGTCAAGACGCCTTTGTCGACGGCGTTCATCACCATGGCCGCCATCTCGGCACGGGTGAGCGCGCGCGTCGCGTCGAGCGAGCGGGATCCGTCCTCGCCCTCGACTCCGTTGATGATGCCGGTCTCCACGGCCCACGCCATCGTCTGGACGGCCCAGCCGCTGACGTCCTCCGCGTCGGAGAACACGTCGAGCGATGCGGCGTCCGCGGCGGAGACGTCGGCGCCGGCCGCCTTCGCGACCACGGCGGCGAACTGCTCGCGGGTGAGCGCGTCGCCCACGCCGAACGTGTCGGCGTCGTAGCCGTCCATGACCTTCGCGTCCACCGCCCAGTTGACCGCCGGGGAGTACCACCGGCCTTGGGCGACGTCGGCGTGCGGCGCGGCGGGCCTGGACCCGTCGCCTTCGCCCATGAGGTTCCACACGACCTGCGCCGCCTGCTCGCGCAGAAGGCCGTCGTCCGGCCCGAAGAGCGACGTGCCGCCGTAGCCTCCCATCAGGTCGTGGCGGTAGGCGTAACCCACGGCGTCCAGGTACCACGCCCCGTCCTCGAGGTCGGTGAAGGGCAGCTCGTGGCTCTTGTCGTCGAGCACGAGGGCGTACTGGCCGGCGTGGTCGAAGGGCAGGGACGCGTTGCCGTCGGCGCCCACCACGGCGGAGGACCGGTAGGCCATCCTCCCGGCGTCCTCGTCGTAATGGTAGAGGTTCGCCCAGAGCCCCGCGTTCTCCGCGCCCAGGGGGGCGGTCAGGGTCATGGCGAAACCGAACGGCCCGTCGTGCTGGAGGGTGAGCTGCACCGTGCCGACCTCGCCGGTGACGGCGTTGATCAGGTCGACCGGGATGGTGCTGGTGCCCATGGACACGCCCATGCCGATGTCGACCAGGGCGGCGTTTCTGGGGATGTCCTGGCCGTTCACCGTCCAGGTGACGCCGCCCGGCAGGCTGACCTCCAGGGTCACGTCCCGGCCCGCCAGCGTCTCGAACACCTCCTTGTCCAGCGTGGTCTGGCCGGCGGGGAGGGCGATCTCCACGGTGTCGCCGTCCTTGGCGTCCTCGATCTTGTCCACGGCCTGCTGGCTGGGGGTCTTGGTGGGATTGCTGGGTGTCGTCCCGCCGCCGATGTACCGCCAATTTGCCGTAATCGTTGTGTCGGCTGCGGGCATGGTAAAGGTGGTGCTTGCTTTGGAAGCGTCGGCAAAGGTGCCGCCATTGGAAGATGTCCAGCCATTAAAGCGGTAATTGCTGCGGCTTCCCGCGTAGATATTGACAACCTCGCCCGCGGCATATGCACCGCCTATCGTGCCGCCGCTGCCGCCGTTTAAGTCGACTGTGAGTGTGTAGGTTTTCGGAACTACGGTGTAGGCAGGTATCTCGATTTTCAGACTTTGGCTGACATTCCCCGCCGCGTCTTTCGCCACAATGTAAATATCCTTTGCGCCCAATCCTGTGAGCGTGGTAAGGGAGATGGTATTCTCACCGCTGATGCAGGAAGTACCCGCCACGGTGGTGTCGATGGACGGCTCCTCTGCGCCGCTTTCCGCGACTGCATAGTAGTATTCGCCCGCCTCGCTGCTGGTAAACCGCACCGTGGCGGCATTTTCGCTGTCGCGGGTCGCGCTGCCACCACTCAAAGTCGGGGCGGTGGTGTCCTCAACGGTCAGGGAAACCTCTGCAAAGGCGCTGGCATAATCGGTCATGTAGTCGCCGTTATACTGCTCGCTGAACACATTAAGGGTATAACTTCCGGGCGCAAGGTCGGCAGGAATGGAAAGGGTCGCCGTTCCGCTTTCTCCGCCCGGCTGCGCCACTCTGCCATAATACTGTGCGCCGTTTTCGTCCGCAATGATAACGGAGATATATTCATTTTCTCCGGTGGTCGCCCCGGTGTAATTGAGCGTAATGGTATCGCCGGGCTTGCCGCTGACGGTTTGTTCCGTCACGGCAAAACTACGGCTTTTGTCTAAAAGCGTCAATTTCCACTCGTTGCCGGCATAATTGCCTATCGCCGTCAACCCGCTGTCCATGCCATTAGCGGATTTGCCGCCTACGGCGGCAGATGTGAAGAGGACAGAGTTCAGATCTAAATTAAAAGCGGGACGAAGGGCGAGGTAAGCGATGCGCACACTATAGCCGTATCCACCCACGCCGCCGTCGACACTCACACCCGTCGCGCGGTGATCAAGGTCGCCGGGGGAGCGCAGCCACCAGTAGTCGGCTTCGCCGACACCGTGCAACATATTGCCACCGATTTCCCCGCCGCCTGCTACATAGGCGGTATTGGTCGCGATACGGCTGCTGTTATCGGTAAAGCCATAGTCCGCATTCTGTACTTCTTCTATAGAGAGAAGGAAGATTTGATCGGTAGTGTCATTGCCGCCCTCTGTGTTATGGTCCGGGTTATCGTCATTGACAACGGTTGTATCCGCGATAGCCTTCTGCTCTTTCTCCGAAAAAGCGGTACCGATAAAATTATCGCTTGTATAATCAATCCCGCTGCTGCCGCCGGTATTTTGCTCCGCACTGTACCCGTTGAGCCAGGAGCGCATGGTGCTCTTTTCCCATGTGACGCTTTCACTATCCGTGTGATACTGAAATACATCCAGGTTCTGGTCGGAAAGCAGGAACAACTGTCCATTGGCATTTTCCAGCACCCGCCACTTGATCGGGTCGATGTTGTAGCCGCTGTTTCCGTCACTGCTCTGCTGGTATGTACCAAAATAAATGTTGTCTGCCTGTCCGCCGCCGATATTTGCGGCGGTTCCGCTGTCCACAAGCTGGATCGCCTTGCCGGTGTCAATTCCCGGTGCAGCAGCTTCCTCAACGGTGAGAGCAACCTCTGCAAAGGCGCTGGCATAATCGGTCTTGTAGTCGCCGTTATACTGCTCGCTGAACACATTAAGGGTATAACTTCCGGGCGCAAGTCCGCTCGGAATGGTAATCTCCACTGTGCCGTCCGTATCGGCCGGCTGCGCCACTCTGCCATAATACTGTGCGCCGTTTTCGTCCGCAATGATAACGGAGATATATTCATTTGTTCCGGTGGTCGCCCCGGTGTAATTGAGCGTAATGGTATCGCCGGGGGCCCCGCTGACGGTTTGTTCCGTCACGGCAAACTCGCGGGTTTCGTCAAGCAGCGTCAGCTTCCACTCGCTGCCGGTATAATCGTCTACCGCCGTTAATCCGCTGTCCATGCCGCTTGCGGATTTGCCGCCTGCGGCGGCAGATGTGAAGAGGACAGATGTCAGATCTAAATTAAAAGCGGGACGAGCAGCCCAGTCATCGTTCACGGTGATGAAGTCCACATACCCATAGCCGTAGACCGCGCCCGCACCGTCCGTATAGCCGGCGTAAGGCGAGCGGAGCCACCACGCACAGGCGCTGCCGCCATAATTGGCAATACGTGCGTTATCATTGGCAAAACCGTATGCGCTGTTTTCCGCTTCCTCTGCCGAGAGGAAAAATACCTTGTCCCCGTTTAGGATATTTTCAGAGGCGGCAAATGGTACGCTATATGTACTGCTGGGAAATTCTACATCGCTTTTTGTGGTTTCCAGAATTGCGGCAAGTTCCCGGCTATCGAGATTACTGCTTGCAAAGGTATTGCACCACGCCTGCGCGTCGCTGCCCTGCCATGTGTTGCTATACGGGCTTGTGTTATCGAAATATACACCGCCATAATAGCCTGTTCCAAGCAGTCCGTCGGAGAGCAGGAAAAGGCCGGTTTCCCTTGTGTTGGTCTGGTCGTCCAAAACCCGCCATTTGATAGGGCCGGAAGTGGTATACGTATCCTGCGCCGTCCAGCTTCCAAAATAGATATAGTCATACCCAGCGGCGCTATCGTAGCCCGCAATCCCGCTTGTCCCAAGCTGGATTGCCTTGCCGGTATCTGTTCCGGTTCCTGCCGCAAACGCCGTGGCGGGGAGCATGGAGAGGCACAGGGCCAGGGTGAGCAGGATGGATACGATTCGCTGTTTCATTTGGTGCCTCCCGTCATGGCGCGGCGGCAGCGCGCCGCGCCTCGCGAAAGGCGGGAAGGACGTCGCCTCGGGCCCTTCGCATGCTGATGTCCGATAGGCTTCACAGCCTCTTCACGAAACCATTATACAGGGAGGTCACGCGTGCTGGGAAGCCCCTGGCGGCGAGCGGGGCGAGAAAAAGGGGCTGTGTCAGAAGTCGATTCTGGTACGGCCCCTCTTCGTTTGCCCCCCGTTCAGAATGTTCGGTGACCCGGGGCGAGAAGGAGGCGGCCGAGGGCCTACGCCCCCGCCTCCGCCCCCGTCCGGGCGAGGAACATCTTCCGTATGTTGTGGCCCGTCGCGACCAGCCTCCACTCGAGCTCGACCTTCTCGAGCCCCCTCAGCGTGAACCTGGTGAACCCCAGGTTCCTCTTGATGTCGCCGAACGCGGTCTCCACGTCCACGCCCCGCCTCTTCCTGAGCGCCGAGCCCCTCTCCGTGTGGAGCAGGGCGCTGGCCCGCCGCCTGTATGAATCTGAATTTACCCCGTTTTCGTTGACACCCTCTACGCCGCCGAAGCGGCTTCCTTCGCGTGCCTCGCCTCGAACTCCTCGGGGCTGAGGTTTCCGAGCGCGGAGTGGATCCGCACCCGGTTGTAGAACGCCTCGATGTACTCGAAGATCTCGAGCGCCGCCCGCTCCCTGGTCTCGAACGTGCGCGCGTGCACGCACTCGGCCTTTATGAGGCCCATGAGCGACTCCATCGCCGCGTTGTCCCATGGCGACGATATGGATCCCATCGAGGGCTCGATGCCGGCGTCGCGCATGGTCCTGCCCAGAAGCAGGGAGACGTACTGGCTGCCGTGGTCGCCATGGTGGATGCAGCCCTTCTCCGGCCGCCGCCTGGCTATGGCCATCTTGAGCGCGTCGTCGGCCAGGTCGGCCGTCATCCGGGGCGACATGGACCATCCCACGACCATGCGGGACCATATGTCCATGACGACCGCTAGGTACAGCCAGCCCTGGTGGGTCCTGACGTAGGTGATGTCGGCGAACCAGGCCCTGTTGGGCCCGTCGGCGCCGAACTCGCGCCTCACCAGGTCGGGCGCCGAGTTGGCCTGCGGCGCTGCCTGCTTGGCCTCGCCCTTGGGGCGCTTGGCGCAGCCGCGCGTCGTGCCGGCCCATCCGTTCTCGCGCATGATGCGCGCCACGCGCTTGCGCGACGTGCGCTCTCCGCGCCGGCGCAGCTCCGCGAAGACCTTCGGGGCGCCGTAGACCCCGCGGCTCGCCTCGTGGACCTCCGCTATCATCGACGCGAGCTCGGCGTCGCGCCGCTCGCGCGCGCTCGGCGGCCTCTTTCTCCACGCGTAGTAGCCCTGCCTGGTCACCCCGAGCGCCGAGCACATCTCGGAAACGGCCCAGGTCCCCTCGTTGGCCAGTACGAACTCGAACTTCGCCCTCTCCGCCTGGGCCCCTACAGCTGCCTGCTGGCGAAGAAGGCGCTCGCTTTTAAAAGTATCTCGTTCTCCCTCCTCAGCCTCTCGTTCTCGCGCCTGAGCCGCCTCAGGTCCTCGGCCATCTGGAAGGGGTTCGCCTCGGCGTCGGGCGCCGTAGCGGACGCGCGCCTGACCCAGTCGGCGAGGCTCGAGGGGTCGACGCCTATCTCGCGGGCGACCTCCGCGTAGGTGGCCCCCCTCTCGTTGTAGAGCTGCACGGCGCGCCGCTTGAACTCCGCCGTGTACTTCGGGCACGGTTTCCCCATGATTCGCCTCCGTTCCTCCGCAACGGCAATGGTGCCGAAACGGGACTCGATCTGTCAACGGATTCGGGGCAGATTCACCAGCCCCGGGACGTCGACCGCGAGGACTCTTTCGTCGTTGTGCCCCGCCGCTTCGGCGTGGGCTGAACCATGAACTAGAGCAACCCCAAGTCGTAGGGACTCGTCGCGCTGCTCGCCGCGACGGTCGCGGCGTTCGTCGCGGTGGTCGAGGTCCTGCTTAGGTAGGGAGGGCGGCCAGCTCGTCAGCTCAGGAGGCCTGACTCCCCCTAGGCGGCCGCCGCCCCAGCGCCCCAGCCCATTGGAAAGCGCAGCGCCCCGTGGGTTTGTTCCCCAAGGGGCGCTGCCATTTTGGTAGGCCGGACAGACGATGTTTAATTCCGCTCAAGGCAGTTCATCGCTTGGCCCGAGGGAGGCTGGCGGCGGTGAGAGAAGCCGCCCGTGGGGACTGTTCGTCTGGACGCCCCCGCCCGCCATTCGCCCCCTGACCTTAGCGTCCTCCCCTGCCGCCGACACTCCAGCCGAGGCTCTCGGCCTGGATGCGAACGAGACGGGCGTAGAGGCCGTCCGCGGCCATGAGCTCGGCGTGGGTGCCCTGCTCGGCCACGCGTCCGTCGTCCAGCACCACGATGCGGTCGGCGCCTGCAACGGTGCGCAGGCGGTGCGCGATCACGAGCACCGTTTTGCCGGTACAAAGCCTGCTCACGGCATCCTGCACGAGCGTCTCGTTCTCGGGGTCGAGCGAGCTCGTCGCCTCGTCGAGAAGCACGATCGGCGCGTCCTTGAGCAGGGCCCGGGCGATGGAGACGCGCTGGCGCTCGCCGCCGGAGAGCCTGGCACCGTTCTCGCCGAGGCGCGTGCCCCAGCCCTCCGGCAGCCGCCCCACGAACTCCTCGCAGTGGGCGGCGCGGGCCGCGGCGCGCACCTCCTCGTCGGTGGCGCCGGCGCGCCCCATGCGGATGTTCTCCATGACCGTGTCATCAAAGAGGGTCACGTCCTGGAAGACCACCGAGACGTTGCCGAGCCACGACTCCTCGTCGAGCGTCGCGAGGTCGACCCCGCCCGCCGAGACCGAGCCGGACGCGGGCGAGAAGAACCGCGCGACGAGCTTGGCCACCGTTGACTTGCCCGACCCGGAGGGGCCCACGAGCGCCGTCACGGTACCCGGCTCCATGCGGAGGGAGACGCCGCGCAACACCTCGTCACCGCCCTCGACATACGAGAAGCGCACGTCCGCAAGCTCGACGCCCTTCTCGCCCAGCCCTGCGGCGTCACCCGAACCCGTCGCGACCGGCTCGTCGGCGAGCGCCCTGAGGCGCGCCGCGCGCCCCGAGAGCTGGAGGAGGTTCGGCAGCTGGGAGAGGATCGAGGTGATGGGCCCATACACACGTGAGGCGATGAGCAGGAACATAAGGAGGGTCAGGAAGTCGACCTCACCCGCCGCGAGCAGCGCCGTGCCGACGAAGACCGTGAGGCCCACGCCCGCCTGGAGCACCGTCGTGGCCGCCGAGACGCACGCGTCCACGGAGAGCTCCACCCTCATCGCGATGTCGCGCAGGGTCTGGAGCGCGGCGCGCATGGGCGCGGACTGCGCGCCCACCTGCCGGCACGCGCGGATGTCCCGGATGCCCCCGACGTAGTCCATGAGGCGCGCGGACGCCTCCAGGCGCGCGCCGGTCTGACGCTCGAAGAGCCGCCTTTCGTGTCCGCGCGCGGCGAGCACGATGACGAGCGCCGCCGGCAGCGTCGAGAACACGCAGAGCGCGAGGCGCCATTCGAAAAAGGCGAGCATGACGCACACGACCGCCGTGGAGACGCAACTCGCCACAAGCTGCGGGATGGTGCTCGACATGAGCGACTCGCGGCTGGAAACGTCCCCCATGAGGTTCTCGGTGAGCTCGGAGAGGTCGCGTTGGTTGAAGAAGGACATGGGGAGCCGCCGCAGGTGCTCGGCGAGGCCCATGCGCGTGGCCTCGGTCTCGCGGTACGCCGTCACGTACGTGCGCCGATAGTCGTTGCGCGCGCAGAGGAACACGACGACGAGGCCTGCGACGCCCGCGGCGAAGAGGCCCCAGAGCGCCCGCCAGTCGACGTCCTCCCCCGTGAGCCGCATGAGCACCACCCCGAATGCCATGACCGTGATGGCGAAGGGCACCATGAGGGCGAGGTTGGTGAGGGTGCACGCCGCGATGGCGCGCTTGAGGCCGCGGTAGCCCCGGTCCGTGAGTGCTAGTGCGCGCTGGAGGCGCGGAATCCTGCTCGGGGCAGCCATCTAGGCCACCTCCCTTCCGTTCGGCGCTTCCGACCCGATGCCCCACGAGAGGGCCTGCGTGTAGCGCGCCCACATGCGCGCGTATGTGCCGCGTGCGGCGAGGAGCTCCTCGTGCCGGCCGCGCTCCACCACGCGCCCTCCGTCCACGACCGCGATCTGGTCCGCGCCGACCACGGTGGAGAGCCGGTGCGCGATCATGATCGCGGTCCTGCCCGCCATGAGGCGCTCGAACGCCTTCTGGATGAGGTGCTCGTTTTCCGGGTCCGAGAACGCCGTGGCCTCGTCGAGCACCACGATGGGCCGGTCGGCGAGGATGGCGCGGGCGATGGAGACGCGCTGCGCCTCGCCGCCGGAGAGGTGCACGCCCTCGCTGCCGTAGACGGTGTCGTATCCCTGCGGCAGCGCGCGGATGAAGGCGTCGGCCTGCGCGGCGCGCGCCGCCTCGACGACCTCCTCGCGCGTGGCGTCTGGACGGGCCATGCGGATGTTCTCGAGCATGCTCGCCCGGAAGAGGTGCACGTCCTGGAAGACGAGACTCACGCATCCCATGAGCTCATCAGGGTCGATGTCGCGCACGTCGACGCCGCCGATGCGCACCGCGCCCGCCGAGACGTCCCAGAAGCGCGCCACGAGGCTCGCCACGGTGGACTTTCCGGCGCCCGACGGCCCGACGAGGGCGCAGGTGGTGCCCTCCGGCACGGAGAGGCTCACGCCGTCGAGGGCGAGCGGGGCGTCCTTCTCGCCCTCCGCCCCATACGAGAACGACACGCCGTCGAGCTCCACGTCGAAGCGCTCCGGCACGCGCGCGGACCCGGGCGCCGGCGCAGGGAGCACCGGGATGTCGAGCACCTCGTCGATGCGCGAGAGGTGGGAGGAGATGATCATGCTGTCCTCCGAGATGTACATCATCTTGTTGAGCGCGCCGGCGATGGAGGGCACGAACAGGAGGTAGAAGATGAAGTCGAGCGCGAACGGGCGGAACGCGCCGCCCGTGAGCCCCGCGCCGAGGGCGATCCCCACCGGCAGGACGAACAGGTAGGCGTTGTTGATGATGGCAGTGAAGGCAGGCATGAGGCTCTGCCAGAAGAGCGCCACGTCGAGCGCGAGGTCCGTGTAGGCGCGCACCGCCGCGGACAGGCGCCCGAACGACTCCGCCGTCTGGCCGAACGTCTTCACGACGGGCATGCCGCGCACGTACTCCACCGTGGCGTTCGTCATGCGCTCCTGATTGACCAGGTGGCGCCGCATCTTGTCCGTGATGGCCTTGTTGGAGAAGCCCGCCGCCTCGACGCCGAACGCCGCGACCACGCATGCCACCGCCGCCAGGCCGAAGCGCCAGTCGAAGACGAAGAGCAGCACCACGATCGCAACCGGCGCCGTGAACGCCGCCGCCATGTCGGGCAGCGAGTGGGCGAGGAACCCCTCGATAGCGCCGATGCTCTCGTCCATGACCTTCCCGACGCGCCCCGCGCCAAGCGCCTCGAGCCGCCCCAGCGGGATGCGCCCCAGGTGCTCGACGATCTGAAGCTTGAGGTTGTACTCGGCGTCGAAGGCCGACGAGTGCGCGCAGAGAAGCGCCGCGAGGTAGAGTCCGATGTTGCCCGCCACACCCCCGAGGGCCATCCAACCGAGCCCCGCCATGCGAGCCGCGTCGAGCGCGGCGAAGTCGGGGTAGACCGCGACGACATCCGCCACCACGAGGTAGACCGCGATAAACGGCACGAACGAGCACATCGACGATAACGCTGAGAGCACCATGGAGAGGTAGATGAGCCACCTCCCGCCGCCGGTGAAGCCGATGACGCGGGCGGCCCAGGACTCCTCCTTGCCCGCGCCCCCCTTTCGCTTGACCATGAGGCCCCCTTTCCGCCGCGACCGCGCGGATAGCCCAATGCGGGCGCGGCAAGTTAGACTAGACTTACTGTTATTCTGCAACCGCGGAAAGGAAGGGCGTGCGAGCATGGGGGAAACGACCGACCCGAGAGGCGCGCGACCAAACGAAGAGTCCCGGCTCTT
This sequence comes from uncultured Atopobiaceae bacterium, assembly GCA_944320385.1. Lineage (GTDB taxonomy): Bacteria > Actinomycetota > Coriobacteriia > Coriobacteriales > Atopobiaceae > Thermophilibacter. The sequence continues at coordinate 14,899 of CALUHH010000001.1, forward strand.
CCAGGCGGAGGAACTCGAGCGCATGGGGCTCCTGCCCGCAGGCGACGACCGGGGCGCCGGCGAGCTGTTCGTTGGCGACGGCGTGCGCGCCGAGGGCTGGTACCGCGCCTGGGCGGGCGACGGCCTCACGGTGGTCACCTGCGACTTCACCATCCTCGTCGACACGCTCTTCGCCATAGACACGCGCCGCTACCTCACAGTGAGGGACCCGGCGCCGGAGGCGGGCGGAGACGCGGCCGCATCCGGCCCTGCGGCGATCGCCTACATCGAGACGCGGGAGGGGTGGGTCAGCACGCCCGTGCCGGCCGGCTCCCACTTCGCCTACGCGGAGGTCGAGTACTTCGAGGAAGCGCTCCGCGATGCGTTCTCCGAACTCGGGTGGGGTCCCATCGGCGAGGTCTCATCGCTTCTCGCCGACATGAGCCATAGCGTTGGCTGGGCCCCCGGGGTCCTCTCCGCCCTTGACGAAATCTCTGGCGTCGACCCGGCGGTGCCAGGAGCGGCGCTCGTCTACGAGGGCGCGGCAAAGGTGCTGCTCGGCTCACTCGTCGGAACCGTGGCCGCCTCCCTGCCGGAGAGCCGTGACGACCGGGTTGGCGTACTTGCCGCCATCGAGCTCGCGAACACGCGATGGCGGGAGGGCGCGAGCCAGGAGGAGGCCGCCTCCGCGGCGGGCATGGGGCTCACGAAGTTCAAGCGGCTGTTCCGACAGACGACCGGGAGCACGTGGAGTGCCTACCTTACCGCACGGCGCATGCGCGAGGCGAGGGTGCTGCTCGCATCCGGGAAGGCGGTTGCCGAGACGGCGAGGAAGGTCGGCTACCGCTCCCCCACGAGCTTCTCAGCAGCGTTCTCAAGGGCGTATGGGATGAGCCCACAGCTGTTCAAAGAGACCGTAAGCACGCGGTTTCTGGATGTTGCTGCGGAATGACGCATGCTCGCGCACTCACGACCAATAAAGCACCGGCGATGGTCAGTAAGCTCACGACGCCGCTTTTCGAGCTCGAAACGGGCTTTGCCTTCAGGTCAAGGATGTCCCGTTTGATAAAAAACTCTGTTCGCCTCTGCGCAGCATACCTGTCTAGCATGCACTTCAATGGTTTCTTCCTACCGAACCTGAGCATACAGGCGCTCAGTATCCACTAGGAGCCAGTTACCTTCTGTCTCGAGCTTCTTCCGCGTTGCGGGCGCGATGTCATGCTTGGTGAACAGCGCAAGCCACGTATCTCGGTAACTGCCAAGCAGCGCTGCGCGTCGACGCAGCTTTGCCACCTCATCACTTTCGTTGAAGGAATTCCTCCACTTGCACTCCCCGATCAGAAGCGACGAGCGGATGCGACTGTCAGCAACAACATCGATATCCTCCTGTTGCTTCGTTGTTGGGTTGGCCCCCCACCACCGTCCAAACCGGAGCGGAACAAACGGAAGATGTTCCTCCCTCGCCTGTGACACAACCCATTGCAGGCACATCTCCTCGAACCATAACCCAACGTACGCGTTGAGCTCCTCTCCGCCAAGGACCTCCCGAGAAATCGGCGCGCCCGCGTCAAGCTCGATGGCGTCGGCATATGGAGCGACAAAGCGATACCAAAACGCAAAGCTGGGCTCGTGAAGAGCATAGATTCCCTTGCGCGACGTTTTGGGATTCTCCCCAAACGGAACAACCTTCTTCACCAGGTGCAGCTGAGAAAGCGTTCCGAGATACTTGCCCACCGCCGTGCGATTCTCTCCAATGCGGTCGGCAATCGCCTGAGGACGATTCGCGCCGCACGCCACGGCGTCCAGAATCGAGCTGTACAGAGCGGGCTCTCGGAGCTCTTGGCGCAGCAGCATGAGAGGCTCTTCGTAAAGAAGCCCCTCTTTTGAGAAGAAAAGGTTAGCGATGTTCTCCTCGAATGTCAGCCCCTCGTCAATCCCTGCGAGGTAGTGCGGTGTGCCCCCAACGCACGCATAGTATCTCACCAGGTCCTCGAGGGACGAATTAGGGAGCATGCGTGCCGCATCAGCATAATCGAACGGGGCGAGATGGATTTGTGCTGTGCGCCGCCCGAACAAGGGGTTCTTTGCACCCATGCCGCCTCTGGAATCGGACGCCTCCCCCATCACACGCTCTTCCATAAACCCCTGGTTGCTCCCCGTGAGAATGAGGAAGATGTTCGTCTTCGAAAACAAATGGTCGATGACAACCTGCAATGCCGATATGAGCCCTTCGTTCTTTGATGCGGCATAGGGGAACTCGTCAAACACAAAGATGAGATGGGTGTCGCCCGCCTGTCGGGCAACAAAGGCAAGGGCTTCCTCCCATGAGGGAAATGCTCCCGTACTCACGGGAAAGCTCGCCCACTCGTAGATTTTCCGCGAGAAGTCACGCAGGTTCAGCGCATCGCTTTGAATCTTCGCCGTGAAAGAAAGCGTCGGCTTACCCTGGGCGAAGGCAGCCGCAAGCGTTGTCTTGCCCACACGGCGGCGACCGTAGAGGACTACCATTTGGAACGACCCCTGTTGATAGAGCCGCTCGAGCTCTTCAAGCTCGCGCGCTCGCCCAACGAACTTCATGATGCCCCTCCCTAGTACAATTAGTATATTCATAAGTATACTACTTGTGAATATACAGTTTGTGCCACATCGCTTGGCTCCGTCATTGCAGCCATGGGGCCGTAACGGCGGAGGACAGGTGCCCTTGTCAGTGGGACGGGTCTCATTGTTACGGTCCTCGAACCGTAACAACGAGAGCGCAGGATGCCCGTAGGCAGGGTATGTGTGCAAAAGTGCCTGTCCCTTATACGATCTCCCCCAGCAGCTGCGCCACGCCCTTCTTGCCAAAGGTCACGTGCTCGCGGCCGTCCGCATGGCGGATGACCACGCACGGCACGCTCATGGCGCGGTAGCGGTCGCGCAGCGCGCCGAAGTGCGCCACGTCGTAGGCCTCCGCCGTCACGCGCGGGCTGAGCGCGGCGATGCGCTGCGCGGCCACCACGGTGTCCGGGCACATCGTGCACGAGAGCGAGACGAGCAGTGTGATCTGCAGGTCCTCGGCAATTCCTTCCGCCGCGGCGCGGTCCGCGTCCGCGATGGGCTGCCCGGGGCCGGCCGCGTTGTAGAGCCCGAGCACGAAGCTCGTGAACTCGTGGCCGCCCGGCACGCCGTGGAAGGCAAGGCCCGTCCACGCGCCGTCCTCGCGGCACACGCGCACGCAGGGCAGCTCCTCGGCGGGCAGCTCGCCCGCAGGCGCCACCTCCACGGAGAGCCTGTCCGTGAGCGCGGCCAGCTCCTCCATGTAGGCCCGAAGCTCGGCCGAGACCGGACCATCGTCGAGGTGCAGTCGCAGGACGAGCGGGCGCTCCATGCGCGAGAAGACCGAGTCAAGCTGCGCCCTCATCTCCGGCGTGAGGAGCGACCCGTCGTCCTGGGCGGCCGGGCGCTCCCCCTTCGGCGCCTCGGAGGCGCGCGGGCGCGACACCGGCGCCTGGGGCACGAGGCCCGTGCGCTCCTGCGCGGCCTTGAGGTAGCGCTCCATGTCCGTCGCGGTCTGGGCGGCCTGACCCACGGCCGTCGCCACCTGGCGCAGCGTCTTCACGCAGACGTCGCCCGCGGCAAAGAGGCCGTCCGCCGAGGTCATCTGGCGCTCGTCGGTGAGGACGTACCCGCGCTCATCGAGCTCGGCTATCCCGCGCACGAGCCCCGTCGCCGGCGCGTAGCCCACAAAGACGAAGATGCCGAGGGTCTCTCCCGCCGGAGCCTCGTAGCTGGTCTCCTCGCCGGTGAGCGTGTTGCGGTAGCGCAGGTGCCGGAGCCCGACCTCGTCGCCGCCCGCCTCCACGAGCTCGGTGTTGTAGAGCACGTCGATCTTGGGGTGGCTCTTCGCGGGCTCGGCCGCGGCGGGCGCGCAGGTGAAGTCGTCCTCGCGCACGAGCACGGTCACGTGGCTCGCGTACTTGGTGAGAAAGACGCTCTCCTCGGCCGCGGCGAAGCCGCCGCCCACCACAAAGACCCGCTTTCCCGTGAAGAACTCGCCGTCGCAGGTGGCGCAGTAGGCCACGCCGCGCCCGCGGAACTCCTCCTCGCCGGCAAACCCCAGGCGGCGCGGGCTCGCCCCGGTGGCGAGAAGGACCGCGAGGCAGGAGAGCTCCCCGCGCGAGGTGCTCACGCGCTTGACGTCGCCCGCCAGGTCGAGCCCCGTCACCTCGGCGAGCAGGAACTCCGCGCCGAACGACTCGGCCTGCCGTCGCATGGTCTCGGTGAGCTCGGCGCCGCTCGCGGAGAGGACGCCGGGGTAGTTCACCACCTCGCTCGTGATGGTTATCTGCCCGCCGAACGTCTCGCGCTCGGCCACGAGCACGCGGTAGCGCGCCCGCGCGAGGTAGAGGGCCGCCGTGAGGCCGGCCGGTCCGCCGCCGATGATGACGGCGTCGTAGAGGCTCTTGGGGTCGGGCCGGTCGGCCGCGTTCTTCTCGCCCAGGTTCTTCTCGCTCATTCTTTCCTCCCTATGTACGAGGGCCGCGGCCGGATGCCCGGTCGCGGCCCTGTCCGAGTCTTCGCGCACAGCGCGCCTACAGCTGGCCCACCAGGTCGAGGCTGGGCCTCAGCGTCTCGGCGCCCGGCTGCCACTTGGCAGGGCAGACCTGGTCGCCGTGCTCGGCCACGAACTTGGCGGCCTGAACCAGGCGCAGTAGCTCCTTGGCGTTGCGGCCAATGCCGCCGGCCGTGACCTCGTAGACCTGGATGCGCCCCTCGGGGTCCACGATGAAGGCGCCGCGCTCGGCGAGGCCGTCGTCCTCGATCAGGACCTCGAAGTCGCGCGCGAGGACGTGCGCCGGGTCCGCCAGCATGGGGTAGGCAACCTTGCCCACGCGCTCGGACTCGTCGTGCCACGCCTTGTGCACGAAGTGGGTGTCGCAGCTCACGGAGTAGACCTCGCAGCCCTCAGCCTTGAAGGCGTCATAGTTCTCTGCCAGCTCCTCGAGCTCGGTGGGACAGACGAAGGTGAAGTCGGCGGGATAGAAGAAGAACAGGCTCCAGTGCCCGAGGGTGTCCGCCTTGGTGACGGCGTGGAAGTCCCCGTTCTGATAGGCCTGGACGGTGAAGTCGGCGATCTCCTTGTTGATGAGGGACATGCTTGGCTCCTTTGATTGGTGGCTACCCGTTGGGGCTTGCTCAAGTGATACCCCTCTGGCCGCATTTCTGACTCGAGAGTTTGATTAGGCTTACTTTTAGCCCATACCACACGGGTTCTTCACAACTAGCGGGCCGCGCGCAGCTGCGGACGCTCTGGCGAGAATAACCGTCCAGAAGCCGCGCGCTATCCCGCCACGTGGTAGCCGGCCGACTCCACGGCGGCGACGAGCGAAGCGCGGTCAATCGGGTCCTTGGAGAGCACGCGCACGCGGTCGGGCAGGCTCGCGCGCGCCCACACGCCGCCGATGCCGTCGAGCGCGGTCTCCACGGCGGCGAGGCAGTGCTCGCAGTGCATCCCCTCGACGGTGAGGTCGGCCACGTAGGGATAGTGAGCCTCATTGGTGTCGGCGACCGTCGGGCGCGTGACGTGCGACTCTCCCCCGCCCGAGCACCCGCAGCCGCAGCCGCCCCGGCGGAGCGTCCGCAGGTAGCGCTGGGCGGCAAGAAGGACGGCCGCCGCCACGGCCAGGACGATAATGACGTTGATCACGATAACCACCCCTTACGAGTTACGAGCTCGCGTTCTTCTCGCCCGCCGAATGATTCAAAAGGGGTCTGTCCCCTTTTGGATCACGCCTCGGCCGGGACGCGACGGGTCTTCACGCCAAAGCAGAAGTACAGGATGTGGAACGCCCACACGCACGCGAGCACGACCTGCCCCACGCGCACCTGGTGCATCATGACAAAACCGATGGTCATGAGCAGGGTCACCGTGACCATCACGCGAATCTTGGTGGCCCAGTCCATGCCCTGGCCCCTCACGTAGCTCTCGAGGTTCCTCTTGTAGAGCCTGGTGCTCGTGAACCACGTGTGCAGCCGCTCCGAGCTCTTGGCAAAGCAGAACGCCGCGAGCATCAGGAACGGAAACGCCGGCAGCAGCGGCACCACCGCGCCCACGGCCCCCAGCACAAGCCCCACGCATCCCAGCGCGACGAGCAGCACCTTCTTCACCTTCATGCGTCCTCCTTGGAAAGTCGCCTCTTCTCGGCCCTGGTCTCGATGACGTGGCGGACGGCCGCCACGGGGTTATGGAAGATCATCCGCGGCCCCGAGAAGCGCATCACCTCGCGGATCCTCGTGCGCATCTCAGGCCTGTAGCAGTGCACGCGGCAGTTGGAGCAGAAGGTCTTGGTCTCCATGAAGGGGCAGCGGTCGCTGCGCTGCCGCGCGTACTCCGCGAGCTCGGCACACTCCGGGCAGAGCTCGCCCGCGCGCGTGCCGTGGCGCCTGCGACAGTAGAGCGCGATCATCTGTGACACCATGCGCTTCTCACGCTCGCGCTTGGCCGCCACGCGCGCGGTGTCGGGCGTGCGCGCCATCAGCTGACCCTCCCACCCTCGACGGAGACCACGGTGTCGGCGATGCGCATCGTGGACGGCCTATGGGAGACGAGAAGCACCGTCCGCTCGCCGCGCTCCTCGGCAATGGAGCGCAGGATGACGGCCTCGTTCAGGCTGTCGAGGTTGCTCGTGGGCTCGTCGAGCAGCATGAGCGGGGCGTCGTGCAGGAAGGCGCGCGCAAGCCCCAGGCGCTGGCGCTCGCCGCCGGAGAGGGTGTCGCCGAGCTCGCCGACGGGCGTGTCGTAGCCGGCAGGCAGGCTCATCACGAAGTCGTGGACCGATGCCCTGCGGCAGGCTGCCTCGATCTGGTCGTCCGTGGCGTCGAGGCGCGCGATGCGCAGGTTGTTGCGGATGCTGTCGTGGAAGAGGTGGGTCTCCTGCGTGACGAGGGACTCCAGGCCGCGCAGGTTGGCCGTGTCCACGCTGCGCACGTCGCGCCCGGAGACGCTGACGCTGCCCTCATCCACGTCCCAGAACCGCATGAAGAGACGAAGCAGCGTGGACTTGCCGGAGCCCGAGCGGCCGGTGATGCCCACGACGCCGCCCGCGGGGACGTCGAGCGAGACGTCATCGAGCACGCGTTCTTCTCTGTACGAGAAGCCCACGCGGCTTGCCGCGGCGCCGGTGAAGCCGATGCGCCCCTGGCCCGTCACCTCCGGCGTTACCGGGTCGTCGTCAAGGATGGCGAGCACGCGCTCCCCCGCTGCGAGGGTCGGCTGCAGCGTGGAGCCCAGGTTCGCGAGCGCCACGACCGGCCCGAACGAGCTCATGAGTGCGAGCACGGGGACGAGCACGCCGTCAAAGCCCACGGCGCCCTGCGCGCGGAGGCTGGCTGCAACGAGCAGCATCGCCAGGTCGCAGGCGAGAATGACCGCGCCCGTGAGCGCCGTCGCGCGACCGGTGGCGCGCTTCATGCGGCTCTCGTCGCCGGCAAGTTCCCGCGTGAGCTCGTCCATCCGGGCGAGACGGACGGCGCCGACGCCGTACTGCAGGATCTCGTCCAGGCCGCGCAGACTCTCCAGCACGAAGCTCGAGAGCTCGCCCGCGCCGGCGCGGAAGCGCGCCCCGGCGTCCCCGGCGAGACGGGCGGCGACCAGCGGGCACGCCACGCCCACGGCAAGATACGACGCCGCGGCCACGGCGGCGAGCAGCGGGTGGTAGCTCCCGATGAGGGCGCACGCCCCAGCGCAGAAGAGAAGTGCGATCGCCGCAGGAGAGATCGTGTGCGCGTAGAAGACCTCGAGCAGCTCGATGTCCGAGGTGATGAGCGAGATGAGGTCGCCGCGGTCGCGTACCTCGAGCTTGGCGGGCGCGCAGCGGCGGAGCGCCCGGAACACCCGGTCGCGGATGAGCGCGAGCAGCTTGAACGCGATGAAGTGGTTGCAGGCCTGCTCACCGTAGCGAAGAAGCCCGCGCGCCACGGCACAGACCGCCATCGCCGCGATAAGGCCGGCGAGCGGGGCCGCGGCTCCGTGCTCGAGCACCGCGAGCACACCGTAGCCGCCGAGCACCGTGATGGTCGCGGCGCACGCGTGGCCCGCGACGCCCATGAGGATCGCCAGCGCCATGAAGCCCGCAAGCGGGCGCACCAGCCCAACGAGCCGCAGCATCACCCTCATGCGACCACCTCCCGTGAACCCGTTCCCGCCGTCTCTCCAAACTCTTCGAGCGCGCGCTGGGCGTTCCAGAGCCGGGCATACTGGCCGCCGGCCGCCACCAGGGCCTCATGGCGCCCGCGCTCCACCACGCGACCGCCGTCGAGCACGAGGATCTGGTCCGCCGCGACTACGTTGGCCAGGCGGTGCGAGATCAGAATCACCGTCGCGCGCCCGACGAGCCCGCGGACGGCGCCCATGATGGCGTCCTCGCTCTCCGCGTCCACGTTGGACGTGGCCTCGTCAAAGACGTAGGCCGGCGTGTCGTGCAGCAGCGCGCGAGCGATGGCCAGGCGCTGGCGCTGCCCGCCGGAGAGGTTGGACGCACGCTCCGCGAGCTGCGTGTCCAGCCCGCCTTCGCCCCGGAGGAACCCCGCCAGGCGCGTGGCCTCGAGCGCCGCCCAGAGCTCGTCGTCGCTCGCCGCGGGTGCCGCCACGAGCAGGTTCTCGCGCACCGTCCCCTTGAAGAGGTAGCTCTCGTGACCCACGTAGGTCACGTGGGCCAGAAGGTCGGCAGCGTCCAGCGCGCCCACCTCTACGCCGCCCACGGCGAGCGACCCCGCGTATCCGCGCAGGCGCCCCAGCAGCAGCGCGGCGAGCGTGGACTTGCCGCAGCCGGACTCGCCCACCACCGCGACGAAGCCGCCCGCCGGCACGTCGAGGTCGACGCCGCCCAGCACCTCGCGACCCTCCTCGTACGAGAAGCGCAGGCCGCGGGCGCGCACGTCGCAGCGCGCGGGGACCGCTGCGCCGCCCGCCGGCGGCTCGGGCAGGTCCAGCAGCCGGAAGATCTTCTCGCTCGCGGCCATGCCGTTCATGGCAACGTGGAAGAACGAGCCAAGCTGCCGCATAGGAATGAAGTAGTCGGCCGCCAGCAGGATGATCGCCAGGCACCCGCCCAGGCCCACCGCGCCCGCGGTCATCTGCGTGAGCGCCACCGCAACTCCCGCGGCCGCGCCGCCGTACGCCACGAGGTCCATGATCGTGATGGAGTTGAGCTGCATCGTGAGCACGCGCATGGTGATGCGCCGGAACTTCTCGGCCTGCTCGTTCATCTCGGCCTGCTTGAACTCGTCAGCCTGGTAGACCTTGAGAGTCGTGAGGCCCTGCAGGTTCTCCAAGAAGGTGTCGCCGAGCTCGGTGTACTGCCCCCAGTAGCGGCCGAGCAGCTTCTTTGCCCAGGTCTGGACGGCCGCGATGGCCACCGGGATGAGCGGCACGCACACCAGGAGCACCACGGCCGCCGGCACGCTCACAAAGGCCAGCGCCGCAAAGAGCGTGAGCGGGGCGAGAAGTGCGTAGAAGAGCTGCGGCAGGTACGCGGCGAAGTAGGTCTCCAGCTGGTCGCAGCCCTCCACGGCCACCTGCACGACCTCGGAGGTGCGCACGCCTTCGCGGTAGCTCGGCCCCAGGCGCAGGAGCTTCTCGTAGATGCGGTGGCGCAGCGTCCGCTTGACCGCGCAGCTGGAGAGGTATCCCATGCGCGCCGCAGCCACGGCGCAGACTCCGCGCACCGCCGCGGCAGCCACGACGCAGACGGCAAGAAGCACGAGGTCCTTCTCGCCCGCCGCGCCCGCCCAGAGCCCGGCGAGCGTCCGGCACACCACGAGGATCATCGCCATGTTGGCCACGAGCAAGGCCCACTGCAGCGCCACGCTCGCGCCCACGTACCTCATGCTCCCCGGCACGATGCCGATGAGCCGCCTGTCAATCATCACGTGTCGTCGCCCCTCACGTCCGACGGTTTGGTCTGTTAGCCATAGTAAACTATTTGGGCTCAAGTGTTAGCCGTTCATAACTTTTCTGCAGGCGAGAAGAACGTGCGGCAGATGGACGTTCTGGCGGGCGAAAACGACCGTAACTGGCCCGCTAATGCCGGGCCCTCGATAACGTGCTCGTTGTGGTCATTTCCTGTCACCAAAACGACCGAAGCCGGCCCGATATTTCGACGGCCATGTAGCCCTTGCGAAAGCCTCGCGCAACAATGGGTACGATGAGGCCAACACCACCGCCCCGAAGGAGCCCCCATGAGCAAAGCCCCCGCACACGCGGCGCACGCAGCCGCCCCCGCCGAGAGCCGCAAGATCTCGCCGCTGCTCAAGCTCTACGGCATCTACTGCCTCGTCACCGCAGCGGCCGTCATCGCGCTGATCGCGCTCATCACGGTCCCGCTCGCACAGTACGGCGCGGACCTCTTCCGCGAGCGCCACGACGTCACGCTCACCATGACGCTCGTCGCCGTCCAGCTCGTCACCATGTTCGTGGCGTCTGTCGGCTACGTCGCCTTTGGCGTGCTCGTACTCAAGAACCGCCGCCGGCACGTGGCGCAGATCGCCTATGCGCTGCTCGGCGTGGGCGTCGTCAACATTATTCTGGAGATCATGCTCAACGGCTTTGGCGACAACCTGATCTATGACGGGATCCGCCTCGCCGTCCTTCTCGTCATATCCGTAACCGTTGACCCCACGCTGATTTCGGAGCGCCGACTCCAGCGCAAGCTGCGCGACATGGAGACCGAAGAGGAGGCCGAAGCCGGCACGCTCGGGCGCGCCAAGGGAGACCGCGGCTTCATTGAGCTGGACTTCTTCAACCTGTTCTGGGTCTTTGTGGTCTGTTGCGTGCTGGGCCTCGTGATTGAGACCGTCTACCACATGGTCGTGGTGGATCCCGGCGTCTACCAGGACCGCGCCGGCATGCTCTACGGGCCCTTCTCGCCCATCTACGGCTTTGGCGCCGTCCTCATGACGGTGGCGCTCAACCGCTTCTACCGCGCCAATCCGGTGGTCATCTTCCTGGTCTCCGCCGTGATCGGGGGGCTCTTCGAGGCGGCGGTCTCCTGGTTCATGCAGGTGGGCTTTGGCGCCGTGGCCTGGGACTACTCGGGCTCCACGATCTTCGGGCTCTTCCCGGACCCCATCGCCATGCTCTTTGGCGGGCGCACGTCCACGCTCTTCATGTGCATGTGGGGCGCGCTCGGCTTTGTGTGGATCAAGGTCTGCCTGCCGTGGCTGCTCAAGCTGATCAACCTCATCCCCTGGCAGGCGCGCTACTCGGTGACCGCCGTGTGCGCGGCGCTGATGCTGGTCAACGGCGTCATGACGCTGCAGTCGCTCGAGTGCTGGTACCAGCGGGAGAGCGGCCTGCCGCCGTCGTCGCCGGTCGAGGAGTTCTACGCCGTGCACTACGATGACGCCTACATGCAGCACCGCTTCCAGTCCATGACGATCACGCCCGAGGACTCCGCCCGCGCGTAGGGCCGCGGCGGCACGTCCTTCTCGCGCGGTGCAAACGCGCTGGTGCCGGATTTCCGCCAAATGTGCGCCAAGGTGCCAAAATCGGGTCATATGCGTGCGATTGGTGCCGGATTCCCGTCAAATGCGTGCGGCAGACACGCAGATGGCGGAAATCCGGCACCAGGCGTTTTGCGAATGGCGTGGCTGCCGGACTCAGTTAGCGCTCGACGTAGCCCGTCTGCGGGCGCGCCAGGCGGTGCGCTACGACCAAGATCGCGATACCGAGAAGAACGAGCGGAAGGCTCAGCAGCTGGCCCATCGTGATGGGGCCGAAGAGGTAGCCGAGCTGGGCGTCCGGCACGCGAACGAACTCGATCAGGAAGCGGAACACGCCGTAGAGCGCGAGGAACCACCCCATGAAGGTGCCCTGCGGGCGCGGCGGCACGCGGCGCGACAGCGCGTACAGAACCACGAAGATCACCAGACCCTCGAGCACGGCCTCGTAGAGCTGGGAGGGGTGGCGGTACACGTTGCCGCCCGTCTCGAACATGACGCCCCAGGGAAGCGTGGTCTCCTTGCCCCAGAGCTCGCCGTTCACGAAGTTGGCGCAGCGGCCGAAGAAGAGGCCGAGCGGGGCGCCGATGACGCCGAGGTCGCAGACCGTGGCAACGGAGATGCCATAGTGCCGGCACACCAGGCTGCCGCCGATGACGGCCCCCACGAGGCCACCGTGGAAGCTCATGCCGCCGTGGCTGAGCATGAAGATCTCGAGCGGGTTCTCGAGGTAGTAGCCCGCCCCGTAGAAGAGCACGTAGAACAGGCGCGCGCCAATGATGATGCCAAAGACCACACCGATCACGATGGAGAAGATGTCATCGACCGTGAGGCCGAGCTTCCAGCGCCTCTGCGTGCGCCACATCACCACGCCGGCGCAGATGAAGCCCGCGAGGTAGGCAAGGGCGTACCAGCGCACGGTGAGCGGACCGATCGAGAAGGCCACCGGGTCGAGGGCGTGGTAGATCTGGTCGAGAAACACGTTCTTCTCGCCCGCGCTAGAACGCGGCGGGCTGGACGCGGGTCACGCCGGGGACGTGCTCGCGCAGGATGCGCTCGATGCCCTCGGACATGTCGAGGCTCGAGAGCGGGCAACCGGCGCAGGCGCCCTGCATCTCCAGGGTGACCACGCCGTCGTCGGTGCAGTCGATGAGGGCCACGTCGCCGCCGTCGGCCTGGAGGCTCTGACGGATGACGTCGAGGGTTGCGTCGAGAAGTGCGCGGTCAACGGCCATGATGAGTCCTTTCGCAGGCCCCGCGCGCGGGCGGGGCGTCTTGTGGTCCGTGGAACATGTTACCCAATGCCGGCAAAAAGATGCCCGGAAGTGGCGCCGTTTGCGCGGGGCGCGGGGCGGCGCCCGTCGCGGGCGGCCTCGATCGCGCGGACCGTGCGCGCGACGGCGGCGCTCACCTCGGCGGGGTCCATGAGCTGGCAGTCCACCAGAAGGCGCGACACGCCGGCCGCGATGAGCTCCGCCGCCTGCGGCGTCGCGTCGAGCGGGCTTGCCGAGAAGATCCTCGAGCGCCCGTTGACGTCGGTGCGGACGGGGAGCTCCTTGCCGTCGATGTTGCGCAGCGAGAGCCGGCGGCGGCGCAGCGCGCAGCGGCGGCAGTCGTGGACGCACTTCCCCAGCGCCTGCAGCACGCAGTGCTCGCTCGTCATCACGCGCTCGCGGCCAAAGACCGCAAGGCCCACCGGCACCGTCGCCACGCGGGCGAGCGCGCAGACCTCGTCGAGCGTGAGCTCCGGCGAGAGCCACAGGCCCGCCGAGCCGGCATCCTCGAGCGCCGCGACGCAGCTCGCGTTGTGCACGGGGATGCAGGAGCGGACCTCGGGGGCAGCTCCGTGCTCGACGGCGAGCGCCAGCTCAGAGACGTTGCCCACGGCCACGGGCGCGCCGGCGCGGACCCACGGGTCAAGGCGTGCGTGGTCACCCTCGCGACAGACCTCGTCGAGCCAGGGGATGACGCCCTCGGGCCACACGTCGGGGCGCTCGGCGAGCTCGTCTGCCGGCGCATAGACGCGCGTGGCACCCGCCGCGAGCGCCGCCTCCGCACACTCCGGCGTCACCACCAGCGCGCACGCCTCGGGCTCCCACGTCGCGCGGCGAGCGGAGGGAGCGTCTGTCAATTGGGGACTGTCCCCAATTGACAGAGCACGATCGGCGTAAGGGGCGAGAAGGGCCTCCTCCAGCAGGCGGCAGGCCTCGGCGCGGACCTTGTGCACGGCCGAGAAGCCCATGCCGCAGCCCGGGTCAAGCTCGACCTCCCAGTCCACCGCCTCGAAGGGGCTCTGGCCCATGCGACCCACGTGCTCGACCAGGTCCTCGGCGGTCACGGCCTTGGTGCGCGCCGCCTCAACGACAAATCCCTCGGCGCGGGCCGTCGCCGCGCCGTCGACGCAGGTCAGCTCCACCGCAAAGGGCTCGCCCAGCCGTGCCGTCACGTGAGCGCGCACCGGGCGGCGGCGCACCACGTCCTTGTCGGCCACGCGCGCGGCCTCGTCGAGCGCGCGCTGCGAGCGAATGACGCGCACCGTGGAGCCCGCGGGCATCGGGCGGGCGGCTCGACAGGTGACGACCTCCCCCGCGGCGGCGTCCGCCGGAGCGCTCACGGTGAGGAACTGCGTGGGATCGTCCACGGGCCGCACCTCGAGCAGGTCGCCCTCCCCCACCGGCGCGCTCAGGCGCACGTCGACGTCAGCGCGCGTGAGGCGGCGCATCCGCTCGCGCCCGCCGTTGCCGCCGCCGCGCCGCACGAGCGCGTCCTCGAGCTCGCGCGAGCCCACGACCTCGCCCACGACCTCGCCGCGGTTGTTGGAGCGCTCGTAGCTCATCATGTCGTTGTCGGAGCGACCCCAGAGGTAGTCGTCCGTGAAGTCGCGGTTGAACGCGCGCTTGAGCCGGCGGTGGAGCGCCGCCGACGAGCCCTCGTCCTTCTCGCCCGCCGCTAGCGCATCGAGCGCGTCGCGATACGCCCCCACCACGGAGAGCACGTAGTCAGGGGCCTTCATGCGGCCCTCGACCTTGAGCGAGCCCACGCCCGCGTCGCGCATCTCGCGCAGGTGGTCGACGGTGCAGTAGTCCTTGGGGCAGAGCAGGCGCGTTCCGCCCACGCCCCGCATGGTCTCGGGCATGCCGGCCGTGGGCACGTCCGGCACCTCCATCACGGCACCGTCCTCGTCCACGAGGTCATAGGGCAGGCGGCACGGCTGCGCGCAGAGCCCGCGGTTGGCCGACCGGCCGCCGGCGAGCGAGCTCATGAGGCACACGCCCGAGTAGCAGAAGCACAGCGCCCCGTGGCCAAAGCACTCCAGCTCCACGCCCTCCTCGGCGATGCGCGAGATCTCGGCCAGCGAGAGCTCGCGCGAGAGGGTCACGCGGTCTGCGCCCCACACGTCGCGGCACCACGCCACGCCGCGCGCGTCGTGCACGTTGGCCTGGGTGGAGACGTGCGTCTCGATCTGCGGCCAGGCACGGCGGATCTCGGCGAGAAGACCCCAGTCCTGGATGATGAAGGCGTCCGCGCCCAGAAGCCACGCGCGGCGCACGAGGTCGAGCACGCGCGGCATCTCCGCGGTCGAGACGGCCACGTTGACGGTCACGTACACGCGCGTCCCCGCGAGGTGCGCGCGACGGCACGCCGCCTCGAAGGACTCGTCGTCGAAGTTGTCCGCGCCGCGGCGGGCGTTGAAGTCGTTGCCCAGCCCGCAGTAGATGGCGTCCGCGCCGCCCGCGAGGGCCGCGTTGAAGGGGGCGGGGCCACCTGCCGGGGCCAGCAGCTCCGGCACTCCGTGGGCCTCAAGAAACGTCGTTCTTCTCGTCATCGTGTCATCGTCTCCTGCCGCTGCCGGGCGGTTCTTCTCGCCACGCGAGAATAACGGGCCGGATTTGGACGGTTTGCGGGCCCAGAGCGTCCAGAATCGGCCCGCTTTGCGACCCAACAGGAAAACGTGCGGGTTCTGGTCGGTCGGAGAGCCCCAAACCGTCCAGAACCCGCACGCAATCAAATCATGGGGCGCAGCTACACCAGGCGCGCCCAGCGCTTCTTGCCAGACTGGACCGTCGTGCCGGCCGAGAAGAGCGCGGGGTCGACGTTGTAGCACTTGGGCGCCACCGGCTCGCCGTTGATCTTGACGCCGCCGCCGTCCACGAGACGGCGCGCCTCGCCGGCGGACTTGGCGATGCCCACCTCGACGAGCAGCTTGCCGAGGTAGACCTTGCCCTCGTCGTTGGGCTCGGCCACGGAGAGCGGGAACTCCGGCATGTCCTCGGGGGCCTCGGCGCGCTTGAACTGCGCGTCGAAGGCATCGCTCGCCGCGGCGCCGGCGCCCTCGCCGTGGTAGAGGTCCACGATGTTGGCCGCCAGCTCGCGCTTGAGCGCGTACGGGTCGGCGGAGCCGTCCGCAAAGGCGGCGTCGATGGCGTCGAGCTTGTCCATGTCGGCCGTGGAGCACAGGCGCCAGTAGAGCGGCACGAGCTCGTCGGTGATGGACATGACCTTGCCGTACATGTCCGCCGGCTCGTCGGTCAGGCCCACGTAGTTGCCGTAGCTCTTGGACATCTTCTTGTGGCCGTCGGTGCCCACCAGCAGCGGCATCGTGAGGGCCACCTGCGGCTCCATGCCCATGGCGCGCATGAGGTCGCGACCGGCGAGCAGGTTGAAGATCTGGTCGTTGCCGCCCATCTCGAGGTCGGCCTTGATCACCACGGAGTCGTAGGCCTGCAGCACCGGGTAGATGAACTCGTGCAGGGCGATGGACTTGCCCTCGGTGTAGCGGTTGTGGAAGTCCTCGCGCTCGAGGATGCGGGCCACGTTGAACTGGCTCATCAGACCCAGCATCTCGGCGAGGTTGAGGCCCTTCAGCCAGTCGCCGTTGTGGACGATGGTGGTCTTCTCAGGGTCGAGGACCTTCATGGCCTGCTCGACGTAGGTCTTGGCGTTGGCCTCCACCTGCTCCTCGGTGAGGGGCGGGCGGGTGGAGTCGCGGCCGGACGGGTCGCCGATGAGGGCGGTGCCGTTGCCGATGATCAGCGTCACGTTGTGGCCCAGGTCCTGGAACTGACGCATCTTGCGCAGCGGCACGGCGTGGCCGAGGTGCAGGTCGGGGGAGGTGGGGTCCACGCCCAGCTTGATGTTGAGGGGCGTGCCCTTCTCGAGCTTCTTCTTGAGCTCGTCGAGCGGCACGATCTGCATCGTGCCGGAGGTGATCACCTTGAGTTGCTCGTCAACGGGAAGCACGTCTTTCTCCTTTGCTTGGTCCAGGCGGCGCGCGCCGCCACGTAGCTGTCTAGCATACCGCAGGTCACGGCATTTGGGGCGCGCGACGGCCTGCGGCGTCCACGGTCTCAACACGTACGGGCGTCCCCGACAAGAACGCGGCGTCGTCACACCTATAATGAGTCCGTCTGTGGACGAACGCCCCATGAACAGGAGGACCCCCGATGGGGATCAGAACCCGCAGGGCACGCACGCACTCCAAGACCCACTTCGTCGGATTTGGCATCGCGGGCGTGTTCGGTTTCATCGCTCTTCTCTGCGTCACGCTCGCGCTCTCGCTGGGCGCCCTCGTGGGCTCCTGGCTCCAGGACCTCCCCGACTACACCTCCGCCGACGCCTACCTCGTCGCGGAGCCCACGCGCGTCTACGACGCCAACGGCACCGAGATCGCGTCCTACTATCTGCAGAACCGCCGCTCGGTGACGCTCGACGAGATCTCCGACTACGTGAAGAAGGGCGTCGTCGCAACCGAGGACAAGCGCTTCTACGACCACAACGGCGTCGACCCCCAGGGCATCATGCGCGCCGTGGTGGGCCAGGTCACGGGCAGCGGTGACGCGGGCGGCGGCTCCACCATCACCCAGCAGCTCGTCCGCAACACCGTGCTCTCTGACGAGCAGTTCGAGAACTCGCTGCGCCGCAAGGTCCGCGAGGCCTACATCGCCATCCAGATGGAGAAGGAGTACACGAAGGACCAGATCCTCAACATGTACCTCAACACCATCTACTACGGCAACGGCGCCTACGGCATCGAGGCCGCGAGCATCACCTACTTCAACAAGCACGCGAGCGAGCTCACCCTCTCCGAGGCGGCCCTGCTCGTGGGCGTCCCCAACGCGCCGACGATCTACAACCCGCTTGACCCCAACTGCCTCGAGGCGTGCAAGGAGCGCCGCAACCTCGTGCTCTACCGCATGCTCGAGTCCCAGATCATCTCGCAGGAGGAGTACGATGCCGCCTGCGCCGAGGAGATCGTCGTCAACCCCGGCGAGCTCTCCGACTCCATCGGCGACTACCCCTACTTCACCGACTACGTGCGCCAGCTGCTGCTGCAGGACTTCTCGTCCGACACCATCCTGCAGGGCGGCCTCAACGTCTACACGACCCTCGAGCCCGACAAGCAGGTCGTCGCCGAGCAGACGGTCTCCGAGCGCATCGCCAGCGCCAACAACTCCGAGCTCGGCAGCGCGCTCGTCACGATCGACAACTCCAACGGCCACATCGTCGCGATGGTCGGCGGCCAGAACTACGGCAACGACACCGAGGCCGGCCAGAGCTCGGTCAACCTCGCGACCTCGCAGCGCCAGGCCGGCTCGAGCTTCAAGGGCATCGTCCTCGCGGCGGCGCTCAACGCCGGCATGAGCCCCACGGTCATGATCTCCAACCCCTCCACGCTGCGCGTCTCGCCGGGCTACTCGCCGAGCAACTACGGCAACCACGACTACGGCGTGCGCTCGCTCGCCAGCGCGACGATGGTCTCCTCCAACACCGGCTACGTGCAGGTCGCCGACGCCATCGGCATGGAGACGGTCATCCAGATGGCGGCGACCCTCGGCATCGACTCCACGATCCAGCCCGGCCTCTCCTCGGCGCTCGGCGCCTCCGTGGTGACCCCGCTCGAGATGTGCGAGGCCTACTCCACGATCGCCTCGGGCGGCGTGCACCGCAACCCCGTGGCCATCACCCGCATCGAGGACCGCAACGGCAACGTGGTCTACGAGCACGAGGATGACTCCGAGCAGGCCCTGGACTCCGCCGTCGCCTCCGACGTGATCGAGGTACTCGAGGGCGACATCTCCTCGCTGGGCACCGCCTGGATCGTCGCGCGCGACTTCTACGCCAACCAGCCCGTCGCGGGCAAGACCGGCACGTCCGACAAGAGCGCCGACCTGTGGTTCTGCGGCTTCACCCCGCAGTGCACCACCGTCGTGTGGTGCGGCCGCATGCACGACAGCCAGACGGTCATCTACCAGGGCGTCGAGGGCACCACGCAGAACCTCCCGCAGCCCATCTGGACCAAGTACATGAACACCATCCTCGAGGGGCTCGAGCGCGGATCGTGGCCGCAGTCCGACCACACCGCCACCTACAAGCCCAACAGCTCCTGGACCTTCATGGCGGGCTCCTACACCGACACCGACAGCACCGATGACGAGACCGGCTACACCGACTACGAGACGCCCGAGACCCCTGACGAGCCCTCGATCGACGAGCCCACGGTCCCGACCGACCCGACGACGCCGACCGAGCCGGAGAACCCGGGCGGCGGCACCGGCGAGAACCCCGGCGGCGGCACGGGCGAGAACCCCGGCGGCGGCACGGGCGAGAACCCCGGCGGCGGCACCGGAGAGAACCCCGGCGGCGGCACCGGCGAGAACCCGGGCGGCGGCACCGGCGAGAACCCAGGCGGCGGCACCGGCGAGAACCCGGGCGGCGGCACCGGCGAGAACCCAGGCGGCGGCACCGGAGAGAACCCCGGCGGCGGCACGGGAACGACCGACCCCACGACCCCGACCGCGTAAGCAACCGAGAAGAACCTCAGAGCCCCCGATGCCCACGCGAGCATCGGGGGCTCGTTCTTCTCGCCCGGCGAGGCGCTTGCGGCGCCGCCACTCCCCGATAATTCAACCGCACGTCAAATGCCGCCCACCAAAGCTGCCGTATCATGCGATAAGGAAAACGCTGCGACCGTCGGGTTTCACGGAGGAGCTATGGCCTATAACAACGACACCGGGAGGCTGCGCACGGGCTCTGACCGTGCGGGCGGCTCATATTCGCACGCACAGGGCTCGCGCCGCCCCATCACCCCGCAGGGCACCTACCACGGGCCGCGCGGCACGCGCCAGCGCAGCACCCTCAAGGGCCCCTCGCGCAAGGGCCCGGGCTACCCCGTGCGCGCCCGGAGCATCAACTTCCAGGGCAATCGCAACCGCATCTTCGGGATCGACCGCCGGCTCGTGATCCTTGGCGCCCTGGCGGTGGTCCTTCTTGTCCTGCTGATCGTGGGCATCTCCAGCTGCGTGCGCGGCTGCACCTCCGAGCAGCAGACCGGCGACGTCAACCCGGTCGACGCCCGCGTTGCCGCCGGCGTCTCCGAGGAGCTCACCAACCAGTTTGCCGAGCAGCTCAACCAGGACGAGAAGCTCGCCGCGATCGCCGCCTCCGCAGACCGCTATTCCGACCAGGGCCTGCTCGAGCTTGCCCTGACCGTTCCCGAGGCCATCGACTTCGTGGCCTCCTACCCCGACGCCGAGAAGGTCGCGCAGCCCTATGACGAGGCCGTGACCCAGGGGACCGCCCCCCAGCTCTGGTGCTGGGACGCCCGCTGGGGCGCCGTCGACTACGCCGGGCACCCCCTCGCCGTGAGCGGCTCCGGGCCCACCGCCATCTCGATGGCCTACATGGGCCTCACCGGCAAGAGCGACCGCACGCCCGCCGACATCGCCCAGGCCGCGACCGAGGCCGAGCTTGCAACCGGAGACTCCGCCCTGTCCGCCGACTACCTCTCGGCCGCCGCCGAGGAGCTGGGCCTCACCTACGCCAACTACGTCTCCAACGGGGACAACCTCTCCCAGATGCTCGACGCCGGCACCTACCTGCTCATCGAGGCCAAGGCAGGCACGCTCACCGACACGGCCCACTGGGTCCTTCTCGTCACCGAGAACGAGGACGGCAGCGTGGTCGTCTACGACCCGACCTCGCCGGAGGTGAGCGCGCACCCGTGGGCGCCCGCGACCCTGGCCTCCTGCTGCGACACGCTCCACGCGCTCAGCGCCTCCGACGTGGCCGACGACGCCGACAGCACGGAGTAACGCTTCCGCCCACAGAGCCTTGCACGAAGGGGGCGCCGTCACCGCGACGGCGCCCCTTTCTTCTCGACCCGGCCCCCTCCCGCAAAACAGCCGGTCGACACGCGAGGGGCCCCGCACTTCTCGGCCGGCGACTTTTGGGCGAAGCCCAATGAGCCGGCGAGAAGTGCGGGGCCCCTTAACCCGCGTGAGAGCGTGCTAGGACAGGATCTCCTTGGACGCGGCCTCGAGCTTGGCACGGACGGCCTCGGAGTCGGCGCGCGTGGCGCCCTTGGAGAAGAGGTACGCCTTGACCTTGGGCTCGGTGCCGGACGGACGGAAGATGACCTTGTTGTCGTCCTCGAGGCGGAACTCGATGACGTTGGCCGGCGGCAGGACCTGCGCCGCCTCCTTCTGCAGGCCGGAGACGCGCGGCATCTCGGGGCCGGTGGCGTAGTCGGTCATGCCCACGACCTTGTAGCCGGCGATCTCGGTCGGCGGGTTGGTGCGCAGGCCGTCCATGATGCCGGCCATCTTCTCGGCGCCCGCGGCGCCCGGGAAGGACGCGTTGACGGTGCCATTGAGGTAGTAGCCGTACTTCTGGTACAGGGCGTCCATGGCCTCGTAGAGGTCCATGCCCTTCTCGGCGTAGTAGGAGGCCATCTCGACGCAGAGCATCGTGGCGACGATGGCGTCCTTGTCGCGGGCGTGCGTGCCCACGAGATAGCCGTAGGACTCCTCGAAGCCCATGAGGAAGCGGTCCTCCTCGCCCTCGTCCTTGAGCTGGTCGATCTGGTCGCCGATGTACTTGAAGCCGGTGAGCACGCGCCTCATCTCAAAGCCCCAGTCGCGCGCGAGGGCGTCCGGCATGGAGGACGAGACGATCGTGGAGACGGCGACCTTGCGGCTCACGTCCTCGCCGTTGTCCTTGGCCATCGTGGCGAGCCAGTCCATGAGCAGGACGCCCATCTCGTTGCCGGAGAGCAGCACGTAGTCGCCGTCGTGCGGGATGGCGGTGCCCATGCGGTCGGCGTCGGGGTCGGTGGCCACGACGAGCTTGGGCTTGACCTCCTCGGCGAGCTTGAGGGCGAGCTCGAGCGCCTCGCGGAACTCCGGGTTGGGATAGGTGCACGTGGGGAAGTTGCCGTCCGGCTGGGACTGCTCGGGCACCACGGAGACCTTCTCGACGCCGATCTCCTTGAGGATGCGGGTCACGAGCTCCATGCCCGTGCCGTTGAGCGGGGTGTAGACCACGGAGTAGTCGCCCGCGGCCTTGAAGCCCGGGACGGAGACCTTCTTGATGTTGTCGATGAAGCTGTCGAGGACCTCTTCGGGCGTCCACTCGATCAGGCCCTTCTCGATGCCCTCGTCAAAGTCCATGATCTTGACGTTGAACGGGTCGGCCTTGGCGATGTTCGCGGAGATCTCGGCCGCGGCCTCGTCGGTGATTTGGCCGCCGTTGTCGTTGTAGACCTTGTAGCCGTTGTAGGGCGCCGGGTTGTGGGAGGCCGTGAGGACGATGCCCGCGGAGGTGCCGAGATGGCGCACCGCGAAGGAGAGCGTGGGGACGGGCTCGATGCGCGGGTACACGTAGACGTGGACGCCGTTGGCGGCGAGCACGCCGGCAGCGACCTTCTGGAAGTCCTCGCCCTTGTTGCGCGAGTCGCGCGCCAGGGCAAGGGTGGGATTGTCGTAGTGGGCGTTCAGGTAGTCGGCGACGCCCTGGGTGGCCTGCGCGACCACGTAGACGTTCATGCGGTTGGTGCCCACGCCGAGGGTGCCGCGCAGGCCCGCGGTGCCAAAGGCGAGGTCGCGGTAGAAGGCGTCGAAGAGCTTGTCCTCGTTGCCCTCCTGGGTGAGCTCGGCGAGCTCGGCCGCGAGGTCGGGCTCCTTGACGTTGTCCTGCCAGGTCTTGACCGTGGCCTCGATGCGTGCGTCCATTGCGTGTTCCCCCTATTGCTCGGGGCGCGAGCCGCTGCCCGCGCCATATCCACACGTATAGGGAGATATTACTCGCGTGCGGCGGGCGTCCGTCCCACGCATGCGCGGACGGACGGCACGCGGCGGCGGATGGCGGCGGTGCGGAAGACGCGCAGCTCCTAAGCGCGCTCCACCAGATAGGCGTGGTGGACCTTGCGGTTGCGGGCAAAGTCCTCGGGGATGGTCTCGTCCGTGATGTCCGTGAGGCGCACGCCGGCGCGCTCGAGCTTCTCGACGTCGGGCCTGAAGGTCCGCAGGTTGCACGAGAAGATTGCGCTGCCGCCGCGCACGAGCAGGCGCGACACCCCGATTATCAGCTCGGCGTGGTCGCGCTGCACGTCAAACGACGCCTTGCGCATGCGCGCCGAGTTGGAGAACGTGGGCACGTCGCAGAAGATGAGGTCCCAGCGGTTCTTGGTGTGGCGCTGCTCGGAGACCCACGCCAGGACGTCCGCCTGGACGAACTCGTGCTCGCGACCCGTGAAGCCGTTGCGTGCCATGTTGCGCCGCGCCCAGTCCAGGCTCGGACGCGAGAGGTCGACGGTGGTGGTGTGCTTGGCCCCGCCGTCCGCTGCGTAGCAGGTCGCGGTGCCCGTGTAGGCAAAGAGGTTGAGGAAGCGCTTGGACCCCTTGGTCAGCTTCATCATCTCGCGGACGCGCCCGCGCGTCTCGCGGTGGTCGAGGAAGATGCCGCAGTCGTGGCGGGCGTCGAAGTTGACCTCGAAGGTGAGGCCGCCCTCGTCCACCAGGTGCGCGCCCGCGGGCAGCTCCACGCGGCCGCTCTGGTGCGAGGAACGGTCGGCCCGACGGCCGCGCTCGGGCGCGCGCGCCTCGTCGGCGTACTGCGACCCGCCACGCGACCGGGTGCGCACGCGCACGCTCACGTCGCGCGGCGCCACGCCCATCACGCGCGGCGCGATGGCGAGCACGTCCAGCAGGCGACGGTGCGCGAGCTCGAGGTCCACGCCGCGCGGGGGCGCGTACTCGGAGATCTGCAGCCAGCGTCCCGGGGTCTCCGAGCCCTCGTAGAGCTCGATCGCCACGGCGTAGTCCGGCAGGTCGGCATCGTAGACCCGGTAGCAAGTCACGTCCTCGCGCCGGGCCCACTTGGCGCGGAGCTTCGCCACCTTGGCGAGGCGGCGCGCAAACTGCTCGGAGCCGGCCACGAGCACGGGCACGCGCTCCGGGGTGACGTCGACGCAGGTCGGCGGCTCCACGTCATCGCGACGCGCGTAGCAGCGGATGGTCGCCGGGTCGCGGCCCACGATGACCTCCGTGGCGGCGTCCGGCGCGACGCGCAGCGCGGCGTCGAGGGAGGCCCCGCGAGCGAGGGCGACGACCGGCAGGCCCGCGACCGCGGACGCCGCCGAGAGCGCGGCGGCCTCGCGCGCGAGCGCCGTCTCGCCGATCCAGGAGAGGTCGCAGGTCACAAGGGCGGCCGTGGCGGCGCAGGCGGCGTCGGCCGCCTCGGGGGCGGAGAGAAACGTCGGCTCCACGGCCACGCCCGCAGCGCGAAGAGCCTGGCGGCACGCGGAGGCCGCGCCGGGCCGGTCGTCGCAGACGACGAGCGAGCACGCGTTCCTCTCGCCCGCCGTGGCACGGTCGTCGGCCTCGTCGAGAAGCGTCTGCCAGGTGGGATCGTCGTGCTGGGCCCAGCCCGCAAAGCCCCAGCGTCCGCGCAGAAGCCCCGGCGCGCGATCGAGCGCGGCACAGGCGGCCTCCACGAGCACGCTGCCCTGTCCCGCCCAGAGCGCCACGAGGGTCGGCGCGCCGGAGCGGACGGCCTCTCGCCAGCCGCCGGACGCGAGCAGGGCCGCCGCGTAGTCGGGGCGCAGCGGCGCCACGCCCTCCGCGGCGCGCGAGTCGTAGCCGCGCCGGAAGAGCGGCTCACCGGCCAGGTCAATGGAGAGCGTGGCGTGGTCGCCCGTGAGGCGCGCGTCGATCGTGAGGGCCGGGCGCGACGGGTCCGTGACCGGCCGGGCGCCCGTGGCGGCGAAGACGCGGTCCACGATCGCGTCCTTCACGCGCAGAGCCACGAACTGCGTGTTTCTGAGCTGGGCGTTGGTACCGTGAGCGTCCACGGCAAAGGTCGCGCCGGGCGCGAGGTGCTCCTCCCAGGCGACGGAGCGCGCGCCCTCGTAGAGCGCATCGGAGTCGCGGGCGTCCACGCGCGAGAGGACGGCCAGTACGCGCGAAGCCAGGCGCGACCACAGGCAGACGCGGTAGGCGTCCGCGAGCTTGCCACCAAAGCCCACCTGGCCCTTGAGCGGGCGCACCTGGGGCACGCGCAGGTCGGAGAGCTCGTCGGCCAGCAGCCGCTCAAAGCCCTTGGGGCACGTCGCAACAAACTCCATCGGGTCACCTCTCGCCCGTCACGTACACGATTGCGCGGCTGCGCCGCCCTCACATCATCCCTGAGTTGCACAAAAACGTTGCTCGTGATGAATTGGCTTCATCGGTTTCGCAAAATCGCCGCTCGTGATGAATGTTTTTAGGCCTCGCGGGCAGTCTCGGGACTTCCACGCCAACGTTTTCCCAGTTGGCGAAAAACCGAGAGGGCCAGGGCACATAATCAACGGGCAAATCATTCATCACGAGCGGCGATTTTGCACAGCAGGGGTGCCCGGATTCATCACGAGCGGCACTTTTGCACAGGTCCCTCGCCAGAGACCAAGGGCGGGGCGGGCGCGCCCGCCCCGCCCTTGTCGGCTAGCGCCTCTTGTAGAACGCGTGGACGTCGCGGCCCATGGCCTCGAGCGTGGGCTCGTCGACGTAGGCCATGTGCCCGCAGCCGTAGCGGTACCAGCTCACGCGGCTCTTGAGCTCGGGCGAGAGGAACTGGCAGCTCATGTCATGGACCACGTTCCACCAGGTGGTGGCGGCGTCATAGCGGCCGCCGATGATCGCGAGCTTGCAGGTGGGGTTGCGGCGCAGGGCCACGGCGATGTCGAGCGACACGTTGGGCGTCGCCACCTCGCCCAGGCCGGGCTCCTCATGGCCCCAGTTCCAGCTCGCGTTGACCTTGTCGTAGTTGTTGGTGAGGTAGCGCGCCGGGCCCTCATAGCCCAGCTCGTCGGCGCAGAAGCGGCGGAACGCCCGCGCCCACGCGCCCTCGAGCGCGTCGTCGGCGGCGTCCTCCCCCGCGAGCCACATGTCGTAGCTCTGCATGGGCGAGGGCTCGTCGGCCGAGAAGCGTGTGTCCAGCCTGCCGCAGACGCGGCGCTCGGAGGCGAGCAGGTGCGTCCGGAAGTCGAGGAGGTCGATGCGCAGGTGATGCGCCAGGATGTGCTCGACGGGCAGGCCGATGAAGTTGGCCATCTGCTCGGCCACCGCGCGCTCGCGGTCCTCGCCCAGGCGGTCGCCGCGCAGAAGCGCCGGCGCGAGCTCGTCCTCGGCGAAGGCCATCGCGCGGTCGAACCACTCGTCCTCGTCCACGCCGGCCCCCGCCTTGCCAAAGAACTGGGCCGTGGCGGCGTAAGTGGGCATCATGCCCAGGTAGTAGAGGTCGTCGCCGGGGTTGAGCAGACCCGCGATGTTGAAGACGGCCGAGAGCATGACCACGCCCGTGAGCTGGACGCCGCGCTCGCCGAGCAGGCGCATGAGCACGGAGTTGCGCACCGTGCCGTACGACTCGCCGTAGAGGTACAGCGGGCTCGACCAGCGGCCGTTCTCCGTGAGCCACGCGCAGATGGCGCGCGCGAAGGCGTCCGCGTCGCCGTCGGTGCAGAAGACCTTCTTGGGGTCGGCGTCCTCGGCGAGCACCGACCACCCGGTGCCGAGCGCGTCCAGGAACACCACGTCGGAGTCAACCAGCAGTGTATGCGGGTTGTCCACGACCGGGGCGTCCGCGCGCACGTGGCGCACGCCGTCGGTCATCACGCGCTTGGGACCGATGCCGCCGAAGTTGATGGGAACCGAGCTCGAGCCCGGTCCGCCGTTGTACGCAAAGGTCACCGGGCGCGCGGGGTCAGCGTGCCCCTCGTCGTCGACCGCCACGTACGAGAGCGAGAACATCCGGCCGATGAGCGCGCCGGCGTCGTCGCGCACCTCCAGATGCGCGGCGCGCGCCTCGTAGTCGAGGCTCCGCTCACCGTCCGTCCAGCTCAGACGCGCCGACGCCGGCTCGGGCACGCTCGTGGCGCGCTCGGCGGGCACGACGGCGTAGGCACGGGTCCGCTCCTTCTCCTGGGCGCTCGGCGCCCCCTTCTCCTCGTCTGCCATCTCTCCCCTTTCGGCCGGATACCTTACTCGCAGCACATTCTACCCATGCGACAAAGTGATACGCTAGGCTGTCAGGCCACACGGCCCCTCATCGTTGGAAATCGAGTTTGGAGCGTCATGACTGCGAAGGAAACCACGCTGGCACACGGAGGCCACAAGGCCAAGAGCGCCGGCATCCCGCTCTCCGCGGCAATGATCCTCGTCACGCTGGGCGTCGTCTACGGCGACATCGGCACGAGCCCCATGTACACTCTCAAGGCGATCATCTCCGGCAACGGCGGACTCGCCACCATGTCCGAGGACGTCGTCCTCGGCGCCCTCTCCCTCATCATCTGGACCCTCACGCTCATCACGACCGTCAAGTACGTGCTCGTGGCGATGAAGGCAGACAACCACAACGAGGGCGGCATCTTCGCGCTCTACAGCCTCGTCAAGCGCTGCGGCCGGTGGCTCATCATCCCCGCCATGATCGGCGGCGCCGCGCTGCTCGCCGACGGCATCCTCACCCCGGCCGTCACCGTGACCACGGCCATCGAGGGCCTGCGGACGGTCGACTTCCTCTACCGGATCATCGGTGACAACCAGCAGATCGTCATCGCGATCGTGGTGTGCATCATCAGCGTGCTCTTCTTCGTCCAGAAGGCGGGCACCTCGAAGATCGGCAAGGGCTTCGGCCCCATCATGACGCTGTGGTTCCTCTTCCTCGCCGTGGCGGGCCTGCCGCACATCTTCGAGAACTTCGGCGTGCTGCGCGCCCTCAACCCCGTGCGCGGCATCATGTTCCTGTTCAACGGCAACCTCAACGCCGCCGGCGTCATGGTCCTGGGCAACGTGTTCCTCTGCACCACCGGCGCTGAGGCCCTCTACTCCGACATGGGCCACGTCGGCAAGCCCAACATCTACGCCACCTGGCCGTTCGTGAAGGTCTGCCTCATCCTCAACTACCTGGGCCAGGGCGCATGGATCCTCGCCAACAACGGCTCCGCCGAGCTCGGCTCCATCGCCGACCTCAACCCGTTCTTCCAGATGCTGCCCGAGCAGGTGCGCGTCTTCGCCGTCCTGCTCTCCACCCTCGCCGCGATCATCGCCTCCCAGGCGCTCATCACCGGCTCCTTCTCCATCGTCTCCGAGGCGGTGCGCCTGGACCTCATGCCCCACATGCGCATCAACTACCCGTCCGAGACCAAGGGCCAGATCTACATCCCCATGATCAACAACGTCATGTGGGTCGCCTGCATCTGCGTGGTGCTGTTCTTCCAGACCTCGGCGCACATGGAGGCCGCCTACGGCCTGGCCATCACCGTGACGATGCTCATGACCACGGTGCTGCTCTTCACGTACCTCTCGCGCATCCGTCACCAGACGGCGCTGGCCATCCCGTTTGCGATCTTCTTCGGCGCCATCGAGTTCATGTTCTTCTTCTCTAGCCTCACGAAGTTCTTCCACGGCGGCTACGTCACCGTGGTCATCGCGTCCGCGATCTTCCTGGTCATGTACGTGTGGCGCCGCGGCACCGCCGTCGAGCGCACGCAGACGATGTACCTGCCCGTGGTGAAGTACCTCGACCAGATCTTCGACCTCAGCCACGACGAGGACTACCCGCTGCTCGCCGACAACCTGGTCTTCCTGACCAACGACTCGTCCTTCGACAAGCTCGACCGCGACATCCTCTACTCGATCCTGGACAAGCAGCCCAAGCGCGCCAAGGCGTACTACTTCCTCAACGTCCAGGTGACCGAGGAGCCCTTCACGCACGAGTACCTCGTCGAGGACTTTGGCACGGACTTCCTCTTCAAGGTGCAGCTGCGCCTGGGCTTCAAGGTCAACCAGCGCGTCAACACCTACCTCTACCAGATCGTCTCCAGCCTGGTGGAGCGCGGCCAGCTCGCCCCGCAGGAGCACAAGTACTCGATCTACCTCGAGCCGAGCCAGGTCGGCGACTTCAAGTTCTGCCTCATCCGCAAGACGCTCTCCCCCGAGACCGAGATCTCCGGCATCAACCGCCGCTGCATGGAGCTCAAGTACTTCATCCGCAGCCTCTGCGGCTCGCCCGCGCGCTGGTACGGCCTCGAGAACTCCAGCCTGATCTACGAGTACGTGCCGCTCTTCTCGCGCACCAAGCGCCAGCACAAGCTCTCGCGCGTCGAGCTGCCCGAGAGCGAGCGCGTCGTCCCCAAGCCCTCCCCCGCCGAGGTCGAGTCGCGCGAGGAGGAAGAGGACATCTTCTCCATCCGCATGCGCGAGGACCGCGAGCGCTCCGTCGAGGAGGCGACCGCCGTCGTGGGCGGCGACACCGCGAGCTTCCGCCCCCTGCTCGACGACGAGGAGGACGAGGACGAGGCCACGGAGTAGCCTTTCCCAGCCGCGCTCACTGACGCGGCGGGCCCTCCTGCACGAGGAGGGCCCGCCGCCTTTTTCGGCTCAAACCCAAATTTGGATCGCGGCCCGGGACGAGTCGTCGGGCGAGAAGAACGTGCCGCCGCGACCCTAGCGCTCACTCATGGGCACGTACGCTCCGCTATGGGGCAGGACGGAGTTGTACGCCGGGCGGATGATGCGGCCCGCGCCGTAGAGCTCCTCCATGCGGTGCGCGGTCCAGCCGGCCAGGCGCGCCATGGCGAAGATCGGCGTGAAGAGGTCCTGCGGGATGCCGAGCATCGAGTAGACGAAGCCGGTGTACATGTCGATGTTGGTGGAGATGGGCTTGGTGATGCCGCGGACGTCGCGCATGACCTGGGGGCCCAGGCGCTCGATGCTGGCGATGAGGTCGAGCTTCTCGACCTGCCCCTTCTGCTCGGCGAGGCGGCGCGCGTACGCGCGGATGATCTCGGCGCGCGGGTCGGTCTTGGTGTAGACCGCGTGCCCGAGGCCGTAGAGCAGGCCTGCCTTGTCAAAGGCCTCCTTGCGCAAGATCTTGCCCAGGTAGTCCGCGACCTCGTCATCGTTGTCCCAGTTACGCACGTGCGCGGCCACGTCCTCGATCATGTCGCCGGCCTTGAAGTTGGCGCCGCCGTGCTTGGGGCCCTTGAGGGAGCCGATGGCCGCCGCGTAGGCGGAGTAGGCGTCGGTGCCGGAGGAGGAGAGGACGCGCGTGGTGAACGTGGAGTTGTTGCCGCCGCCGTGCTCCGCGTGCAGGATGAGCATGACGTCGAGCAGCATGGCCTCCTCGTGCGAGAAGCCCTCGTCGCTGCGCAGGACGTCGAGCACGGTCTCGGCCATCGAGTAGCCCTCGCGCACGGGCGGCACCACGAGCTTGGTGTCGTTGAGCTCGGCCACGTGGGCCGCGTGCGCCACGGCCGCCGTGCGCGGCCAGCGGCCGAGCAGCGACAGGGCGACGTCGATCTCATGCGTCGGCGAGATGTCGTCGGGCGTGGGGTCGAAGGCGTAGAGCAGCAGCGTGGCGCGCTGCAGGACGTTCATGATGGAGTGGCTGTACGTCGCGCGCGGGAAGATGCCCAGGTAGCCCTCGGGCAGCTGCTTGCGGGCGTCGATGCGCGCGCGGAAATCGTCGAGCTCCTCGCGCGTGGGGAGGCGCCCGGCAATGAGCAGGTAGGCCACCTCCTCGTAGCCAAAGCGATCCTCGGCCTGCGCGCCGTCGATGAGCTGGTCGACGTCGTAGCCGCGATAGATCAGCCGGCCGTCGTCGGGCTCGATGCCGTGGTCGGTCCTGTTGTAGCCGTGCACGTTGGAGATCGTCGTGAGGCCCACGAGCACGCCGGAGCCGTCCGCGTTGCGCAGGCCGCGCTTGACGTCGTACTTCTCGTACAGCTCCTGCGGCACCACGTCCACGTCCTCGTAGCCGTGGTAGAGGCCGTCGGAGACCGGAGGCTGCCCCAGGGCCACCGAGGGCATGGGATAGGCGTCGGCCACGTGGTCGAAGGCCGGCGTGTCGCGCGGCGTGAGGATGGGCCAGCCGGCCCCCTTGGAAAGGCGAATCATGGGCTACCTCCTTCTATAAAGCTCGGGGCCGGATCTCCCGGCCCCAACGCGCACTCGGCCCTGGAAAAGCGGGGCTAGAGGCGGTACATGTACTTGAAGACCTCCTCGCGCTGCATCACGATCTGCACGCCCAGGCTCTCCGAGAGCCCGTCCAGCTGGCCCTTGAGCTCGGAGAAGTCGGCGTCGCCGAGGTCGACGAGCATGGTCATCGTGAAGATGCCCTGCAGGATGGTCTGGGAGATGTCGAGGATGTTGGCCGAGCGCTCGCTCAGCGCCCCCGCGACCGCGGCGACGATGCCGGGGCGGTCGCTGCCCAGCACGGTGATGATCGCGCGGCTCTGGGGTGCGGCGTTGGTCGTCGCCATGCCGTTGTCCGCCATGGTGCCTCCTTGGGTGTGGCGCATTCGGGTGTTCAGTTCATGCCCATTCTACCCGGCGGGGCACCCCCCGTCACACCATGCACACGCAACCGTGCGCGAGACGTAACCTCGCGGCACCGCGGCAACGCGCGGCGGCAACGCCGCTAGTTCTGGCCCTCCTCGCCCATGCGCCGCTCAAAGAGCACGGCCACGTCCTCGGGCGTGATGCCGAGCGCGATGGCCAGCTCGGCCGCGGAGCGCTCGCGCGCCTCCTTGAGGATGCGCTCGTAGGCCACCGGCGGCTTCTTGTTGCGGGCGGAGAGGTCGGCGATGCGGATGCGGAAGGTCTTGGCGATGCGCACCGAGTCCAGGCACGAGCCCTGGCGCATCTCGCTGCGGTAGTGCTCCTCCTCGAGCGAGTTGTTGCGTGCGGTGAAGCTCTCCACCTCGAGGGCGGGGTACCCGTCGATGATGCTCTGCGCCTCGTCGCGCGTGAGGACCGGCCTCAAGCGCGCCTCGTTGGCAATGGGGAAGCTGATGTGCACCGGGTGGCGCTTGCCCACCGGGAGCAGCCGATAGACCGCCTGGGGCCCCTCCGTCACTTCCTCCACGCGACAGACTCCCTGACCGGGATGGACGAGGTACTCCCCAATGGCATACATAAGCCACTCCTTTCACGTTTGCCCAGTATAGCACGGGTATGGCACGGAAAAGGAGAAATGCATGCCGTTTACGGAAACAGTATTGAATCCTTAAGCGCTCTCAAGTAGGTTAGTGCCTTTATAACTTATGGCTTCCACCTAGTCGACGAGAGTGATGGAGGCGATGACGGGCTGCGTGTCGGCCGTGACCAGACCGCTCTGCTCGTCGGCGATGGTCACGCCCTCGCAGATGGCGTCGACGACCTCCATGCCCGAGGTCACGGTGCCAAAGGCCGCGTACTGGCCGTCGAGCGAGTCGGTGGTCTCCTGCATGATGAAGAACTGCGAGCTCGCAGAGTCGGGATCGCTCGCGCGCGCCATCGAGATGGTGCCGCGGGTGTGCGGGATGTTGTTCTCCACCCCGTTGTCCGCGAACTCGCCCTTGATGGTCTGGCCGGACCCGCCCGTGCCGTCGCCGTTGGGGTCGCCGCCCTGGATCATGAAGCCCGGCACCACGCGGTGGAACGTGAGGCCGTCGTAGAACCCCTCCTCAACGAGGTGGCAGAAGTTGGAGACCGTGATCGGCGCCGCGTTGGCGTTGAGGGCCACCTCGATCGTGCCGTAGCCCTCGACTTCGATGACCGCGTGGTGGACGCCCGTGGCGTAGGGGTCGTCCTCGCTGACGGAGGTGATGTCGGCGGTCGACTCCTGCTCCTGAGCGGCGGGCGCGTCGTCGTCCTGGGCCTGTGAGGCCGGCTCGCCGGTGCAGCCGGCGACGAGCGCCACGACGCAGGCGGCAAGGACGAGGGACAGGATGCCGAGATGAACGGGGCGCCTCTTGTGGTTGCGGTTCACGTGGGTTCCTTTCTCACGAGGTCGGGTCGGCAGGCACGCGGCCCGCGCGCAGGCGGCGGGCAGCAAGGGTGACGGCAACGGAGCCGGCGGCGGCGAGCGCCGCGGGGAGCACCCACCCGAGGCCGAGGCCGGCGAGCGGGAGGGCGTCGAGGGGCAGGGCAAGATCGGGCGCGAGGGCGTCGCGCGCGGCCTCAAGCGAGCTCACGAGAACGGTGACGCCCACCGTCCAGGGCCAGACGGGCGCCACCGCGTCGCAGCGGCGGCGCAGCATGCCCATGATCACGAGCACGATGGCGGGCGGGTAGAGCGCCCCCAGCAAAGACGCCGAGAAGGACAGGATGGCGTCGAGCCCGAGGTTGGAGACCGCGCAGGAGAACGCCGCGAAGACGAGGGCGCAGGCGCGATACGAGACGCGGGGCAGCTCCTCGGCGAAGTAGCTGCCGCAGCAGCTGATGAGGCCGACGCACACGTTGAGGCAGGCCAGCAGGAAGATGACCGCCACGATCACCGTCCCCGCCAGGCCAAAGTGGAGCGTCGCGGACTCCGTGATGACCACGGCCCCGTTGGTCACGCCCGGAAGCTCGGCGGAGAGCTCCAGGCCCACCGCGCACAGGCCGCCGTAGACGGCCATCATGAGCGCGCCCGCGATCGCGCCGGCACGGCACACCTCGCGCATGACGCCCCGTTCGTCCGCGACGCCCAGGCCCCGGACGTTCTCCGCGATGACGAGGCCAAAGGTCAGCGAGGCCAGAAGGTCCATCGTCTGGTAGCCCGTGAGAAAGCCCTGCACCGCCGCGTTGCCGTCATAGGGCGCGACCGGCGCCGCCGGCGGCGTCGCTCCCCCGCCGAGCAGCGAGGCGGCCGACGCGAGCACCACCGCGACGATGAGCGCGATCAGCGCGGGCCCGGTGACGCGCCCGAGAAACCGCGTGAGGCGCCCCGGGTGAAGCGCGAGGACGAAGGCCAGCGCGAAGAAGGCGACCGAGAACGCGAGGCGCGCGGCGTCGACCGAGAGGCCCGCGGGCAGCAGCGGCGCGAGCATCTCAAAGGCCGTCGAGGCCGTGCGCGGGATGGCCAGGCACGGCCCGATGGCGAGGTAGACCAGGGCCACGAAGACGCGCGCAAAGACCGGGTGCACGCGCGCGGCGAGCTCGCGCAGGGTTCCCGCGAGCGCCACGGCGACGATGCCCAGGACAGGAAGGCCCACGCCGGCGACGAAGAAGCCTGCGAGCGCGGGGAGGCCCGCGGTGCCGGCCTGCGCGCCCAGCAGGGGCGGCAGGATGAGGTTGCCCGCGCCAAAGAACATCGAGAAGAGCGTGATGCCCACCGAGAGCGTCTGGCGCGGGGCGAGCGACGACCCGGCGCGCCCGGACGCCGTCGACGGCCCCGCGTTCTTGTCGCCCATCCTACGGACGCCCCCTTATGCCGAGCAGCAGGCGGTCACCCAGGAGATGAGGTTGGCCGTCGCCGAGCCGGAGCGCTCCGCGAGGACGTGGCCCTGGCCCCAGACCGGGGTGTGCGCGATGTCGGTGACGCCGTCGTACTTGCGCAGCGCGTACACGATGTTGGAGGCGGTGGCGAGCGGGGCCTCGGTGTCGAACAGGCCCTCGTTGACGCGCCAGTGGGGCGCGACGCTCGCCTGGCCGTAGCCCTCGTAGTGGCCGCTCAGCCAGAAGAGCGGGTTCATCAGGGCCACGCGCGTGGCCATGTCGGTCTCGAGGGAGTCGACCTTCTCGAGGTCCTCCTCCCAGTCGAGGTCAAGGCCCTCGGCCCAGTCCTCGCAGGCCTCGTAGGCGTCGAGGTTGTCCTGGACGAGGCTCCCGGCGATGGCGTCGAAGTGCAGCGTGGACTCCTCGCCGATGCCAAAGAGCTGGTTGGTGCGCGAGCTGCGGTCCGGCTGGTCGAAGGGCGACGCGGCGAGCGCGGCGGGACGCAGGTTCACGACGAAGTCGCGCAGGCTCGAGACCGAGACGCTCATGGTGCGGTGGTTGTAGTTGATCCACCAGCCGCCGGCGTTGAGCGCGGCGAAGTAGCTCTGCGCGCTGTCATAGATGGTCGACTGGACCTGGGCCACGCCGGAGAGCGTGGTCTGGGCGGAGTCGGTCGCGGCGTCGTCAGCGTCGGACGTCGCGTCGGCGGCGACCGCAGCGTCGTTGACAGCATCGCCCACCTGCTCCTGGCCCGTGCCGTCGGCGGTCGCCCCGGAGGGTGCGGGCGTCTCGACGGCATCCGCCTCGCGCGTGGCCACGAGGTTGGGGTCGCCGGGGAACGTGGGGTCCTCCAGGCGCTGTGGCGTGTAGGCATATGGGAACGCGGTGTTCTGGACAAAGTGCGTGGCCGCCTCGTCTATGCCGGCCATCAGGGCGTTTGCGTACGAGCCCATCGAGTAGACGCCGGTCTCGGTCTCGTCGAGCGTAAGCTGGGCGTCATCGGCGTCGCGCAGGTCCATCTCGTTGACCCAGGCGCCGTACGCACCGGCGAGGTCCTGGGAGAGGAGGCGCGTCCAGGTGCCCTCGGCGCGCGTGGCGTCGTCGGCATACTGGCCCTGGCCCCACTCGTAGGCCGCGTCGGCAACGTCGAAGGAGGTGACGGGACACCACGAGGCGCTCCCCGCGATGGCGTCGGAGACCGCCTTGCCCTCGGCGTCGTGCGTGATGGCGCCGATGGAGTCGAGGTAGGGCTCGAAGGGGGCGGCGTCGCCGGAGGCGCCGAGCACCGCGCTCAGACCGCCGCCCGCGCCAAAGCCAAAGACGAAGACGCGCCCGGTGTCGCAGGGCAGGGCGGCGTCGTTGTAGCGCAGGTACCTGACGGCGGCCTTGAGGTCCACGACCGGCCAGGGGGAGCCGCCCGGGAAGAGCTCGTCGGAGCCCGATGCCGTGTCGTAGCCCGCGGAGCGCCCGCGGAAGCCGGCGTAGACGTAGATGCAGCCGGCGTCCATGTAGGGACCCAGGCCGTCGAAGGCGTAGCTGGTGGGGCTCGCCTGCGCCGCGAGGGTGCCCGTGTTGATGGGCATGAGGACGGGCGCGGTCGAAGCGGTGAAGCCTCCCACGACGGCCTTCTGGTTGACGGTGCAGGTGTAGGTGGAGCCGTTCTCCTCGGCCGTGAAGTACGCGCCGGGGACAAAGATCGCGAGGGACTCGTAGGTCTCGGTCGCCGGGGACAGGCAGTAGCGCAGGCCCAGCTGATAGTAGACGTCGTTGTCCTCGTCGTAGCGCCAGGCCGAGGGGTCGAGCGCCAGCGACTCAAACTCCGCCAGGTCGACGGAGGGGTCGGGGGACTCGGGGTCCTCGGTCGGGGGCTGCTGGGGCTGCTGCGTCGGGGCGCATCCCGCCAGCCCGACGGCGGCGCCCGCGGATGCCAGCGCGAGGAACTCTCGTCTTGTGAAGCCCATCGGTCCTCCTTGCGCGCGGGTGCGCGGCGACCGCTTGCCGCTCCCCGCCTCGTGGGATAGCTCAACGCAGCTAGTATTGTACGCGTACGCCCTCGCGCGCGGCGGGCCCCGCGCAGGAACCATCAATTGCCAATACGGGCCCGGGCGGAGGTCCCCATGTTCGGATTCAGACGGTCGCGAGAAGAGGCGGAGAAGGCCCCGGCGGCGCCCCTGCCCGAGGACGCGCGCCGGCTGCACCTGCGCTTTGTGGGGCAGGTCCAGGGCGTGGGGTTTCGCTGGACCTCCACGCGCGTGGCGCACGACCTCGGCCTCACCGGCTGGGTGAGAAACGAGCGGGACGGCTCCGTCACGGCGGAGATCCAAGGGGCGGCCGCCCACGTGGGGGCGTTCTTCCCGCAGATGCTCGAGGCGTACCGGCGCTACCCGATCAGCTACACAGTAGAGGAGCGCGAGGACATCCCCCTCGTCGAGGGCGAGGAGGACTTCGTGGTGCGCTACTAGGCGCCCCCCTCTCCCAACCCACGCGCCGCCAGGCGCCGCCCGCGCGCCGTTGCACGCGCGCCCGCCGAGCCGCGGGGCCCCGGCGCCCCTCCCGAAAGACGACAGATGTTAGAATCCGGGGCACCCAGGGCCGCCGACCATCCGCTAAAAGCGACGGGCAGTATCCCGGAATCGACCGGCCGGCGGCGCGACGCCCCCGGCCGCCGCAGCCTCGACCCCAGCCAGAGACAAGGAGGGACCGTGAGATGAGAAGACGGACCTTGGGACTGCTCTGCGCCCTGGCGCTCTGCCTGGGCCTGACGCCCGCCACGGCGCTGGCGGCAACGGTGGAGAATATCACCTATCTGGACGAGAGTGGAACACAACAAACCGCTGCCAGTGCTACACAGGTTACAAATAGTGATACCCAGTGGACAAATGGTTGGTATGTAGCACAAGGCGACATCACCATCGACCAGCCGGTTACGGTCAGCGACAAAGTGTATCTGATTTTGGAGGACAGCTGCAACCTTACCGTGAACGGAGGTATTCTGTTAACAAAAGGCAGTAATATGTACATCTATGCGCAGTCCACCGAGAAAGAAACGATGGGCTCTCTGACCGCCAACGGCACGGACGCTGGTATCAAAGAAATATTACCAGGGACGCCTTCTTTGACAATTACTGGCGGCAAGATATCAGCGAGCGGCAGCGATGTGGGAATCTCTGCCGGTTCCCTTACTATTACGGATGGTTATGTAAGTGTCTTGGGAACCGGCTATCATGATACAAGTATTTCTGTTATGACCGCTACTATTTCCGGCGGATTTGTGGATCTCCATGGGGACTTTATTGGAACTCTTTCCACTGGCACAGACGGTCATGCAGTGATTTCTTCCACTGGTGAGATTAACAACATAGCAGAAAATTGCAAAGGCTTGTTTTTAATACAAAATGAGGGAAAAATCTACGGAGATACATTTACTTTGACACAGGATCTCAACATTGCGGCTAGTACTAGTAATATTAGGGTGACTGTGGGGGAAGGTCAAACCCTGACGCTCGATAATGGAGTGACCTTAACTATTCCTCAGTACGCAACTTTAACGAACAATGGCACTTTGAATAACAATGGAACCCTGAACAACACCGGCACCCTGAACAACACCGGCACCCTGAATAATGCTGGCTCCATTATCAACAAAGGTACGCTGACCGGTGAAGTGGGCGGCAGCGGTACGGTTACTCCGAAGATTACCACCGATAGCCTGTCAGACGGTACAGTGGGCGAATCTTATACTGCAAAGCTGCAAGCCACCGGCAACAACATTACATGGAGTTCCAGCGATAAGCCTGAATGGTTGACGCTGGATACCAGCACCGGCGCGATCTCCGGCACCCCCACCACGGCGGACACCTACACCTTCACCGTGACCGCCGCCAATGACGCCGGCAGCGACAGCAAGGAATACACGCTGACCATCACGACGGTCCCCGTCACCGGCGTGACGCTGGACAAGACCTCGCTCTCCCTGTACGCCGGCGGCACCGCGACCCTGACCGCCACGGTGGAGCCCGATGACGCCACCAACAAAAATCTGACCTGGTTCAGCGATGCTGAAGGCGTCGCCACCGTGGACGGAAACGGCAAGGTGACGGCCGTCGCCCCCGGCACCGCCATCATCACCGCCGCCGCTGCGGACGGGAGCGGCCAAAAAGCCACCTGCACGGTGACCGTGAGGCGCTACGTCCCGCCCGCGCCCGCCAAGACCCCGAGCCAGCAGGCGCTGGACAAGATCGAGGCCGCGGACGACGGGGGCACCGTGACCGTCAGCCTTTCCGCCGGCGACACCGTGCTGGACGCCGAGGTCTTCGAGGCGCTGGCGGGCAGGGACGTGACCCTGGTCGTGGAGCTGCCGGGCGGCGCCGCGTGGGCGGTTGACGGGAGGGACGTCCCGGAGGGCGCGGAGCTCGCCGACATCGACATGGGCGTCACCATGGGCGCCGACGCCATCCCCGCCGACGTCGTGAACGCCGTCACCGGGGAGGCGGGCACGGTCCAGCTCGCCCTCGCCCACGACGGCCCGTTCGGCTTCGAGATGACGCTGACCGCTCCCGTCGGCGCCGAGGGCGCCGGCCTGTGGGCCAACCTCTACCGCTACGACGAGGCC
The DNA here is from genome assembly GCA_944320385.1 of uncultured Atopobiaceae bacterium. Classification (GTDB taxonomy): domain Bacteria; phylum Actinomycetota; class Coriobacteriia; order Coriobacteriales; family Atopobiaceae; genus Thermophilibacter. Next base: position 53,461 of record CALUHH010000001.1, read on the forward strand.
GCGGGCAGGCTGGTCTTCCGGGCGTCCGCGAGGGTGGGCGAGGACGGCACCGCCGCCCTGCCCTTCGACCACGCCAGCCAGTGGGCCATCGTGCTCGACACGGTCAGCCACGAGCTGCCCTTCTCCGACGTCTCCCCCGCCGACTGGTTCGCCAACCCGGTGGGCGTGGCATACCGCGCCGGCCTCATGACGGGCTACTCCGATGGCTCCGGCCTCTTCGGGCCGAATGACGAGCTCACCCGCGCCCAGGCGGCGGCCGTGCTCTGCCGGGCCCTGGGGGCGGGCGCCGAGGCCCCGGCCTGCGGCATGGCCGACGTGGACCCGGGCGCCTGGTACGCGGGGCCCGTCGACTGGGCGGTGTCCTCCGGCCTCATGGTGGGCTACGGCGACGGTACGGGCCGCTTCGGCGTCGACGACGCCCTCACCCGCGAGCAGCTCGCCGTCGTGCTGTGGCGCGCGGCCGGCTCCCCTGACGCGGGCGCCTACGACGGCTCCGCCTTCTCCGACGGCGGCGACGCCTCGGGGTGGGCCGAGCCCGCGCTCGCCTGGGCGGTAAAGACCGGCGTGCTCGGGGGCTCCGACGACGGCTCCGGCGGCACCGAGCTGCGCCCGACGGCGGCCATCACGCGCGCCGAGGCGGCGACGATGCTCGCGAGGAGGCTCGTGACGAAGTAGCGGACCGCGGCCCGGGGCGCCACGTCGTGCCCCGGGCCGCGTCGCCCGGACGCCGGTCGCCCTTCTCGGCCCTCCCCGGACGCCTCAACAAAAAAAGACCCGTCCTTGCGGACGGGCCCAGACAGTTCTGGTGGCGGGGAAGGGAGTCGAACCCCTGACACGGGGATTTTCAGTCCCCTGCTCTACCAACTGAGCTACCCAGCCATTTGGTGCGGGAATTACTATACCAAACTCGGCGCCGCTGTCAAAGACTTTTTTCCATCCGGGACGAGGCGCGCGTGACGCCCGTGCTCGGCGCGGGGCCCGTCATCACGAGCATGCAGCCGCAGACGTCGACGCCCTCCCCGTAGGGGACCACGACGCGCCCCTCCATCGCGCGCCCGTGATAGGTCGCGGGGTTCGACGGGCAGAGGTCCGCCACCTCCATGCCGTCGGGCGTGGGCGTGAGGCGGACCCGGCACCCCAGCGCGGCGACCGAGCGGAGCACGACGTCGTTCTCCCCGCCGCTCCCGACGCCGGCGCCGAGCTCCCCCACGGGCAGCCACGCGTCGAGCGCCGCCGTGCGCACGACCACCCCCGTCTCGTCCGCGTGCCGCAGCTCCAGGGGCGACCGCGCGGGCCGCGGGGCGGCCGCGTCGCGCGAGAAGTCGTACAGACAGCCGTAGCAGACGCCCATGTCCGCATAGAGCTCCGCGCCGCACCGCGGGCAGCGCCTCGTCGCATATCCCACAGCCTCTCCCTCCTCACAGGGCGCCCACGCCGTCAGCGCTGATGGACGCCGCCCACAGGTGCTCCCCCTCCGCGAGCCACTCGCCCTCCCGGGCCGGTCGCTCGATCACGCAGCGCGCCCGCGAATGGGCGCGCACCTGCCCCGGCCCGACGCCCCGGCAGACGAGAAGGACCTCTCCCCGCTCTCCAATGAAGGCAAGGTCAAGCGCATAGCGCATGCCAAACGTATGCACCGACGAGCAGAGCGTGAGCATCACGGGCGGGGCGTCCGGCCCCGTGCCGAGAAGACCGTGCAGCCGCTCCCGCCACGTGGAGAGCACCGTGACCTCGAGCTCCTCCCCGGGGCGCTCGCCGCAGAGGAGGCGCGCCGCGGGCATCTACGTCACCACCCCGGGGCGATACCGGTCGACCACGAGCTCGCGCTCGTGCCTCAGGGAGAGCGGCGCCTCGTAGGTGACGCCCGGCATCCTGAGCAGCCGCGGCCAGGGACGGTAGATGAGCGTGCACGTGTACCGCGTGAGCAGCGGGGACACCGCGAAGGTCGCGTCCTTCTCGCCCTCGCCCACCGCGCTCGCGCTCACCTCCACCTCGCAGGTGTCCTCGCGCCCGAGCGCCTCGGCCAGGGCCGAGCGCACCTCGTCCACGGCGGCGATCTGCGTCTGCTCCCCGGCGGGCGCCACGCCGTGCGATACCACGGCGTCGAGCGCGGCCTGGTCGAACGCGGCGCACGCCTCGACAAAGCCCATCAGGTTGAGCACGATGAGCGCCACGACGATGACGACCGGCGTCACCACCGCCAGCTCGACCGTCATCTGTCCCGCGCGGCCCCGCCCGGGCAGCGCGGCCCCCGCGCTCACGCCGCCCCTCCCAGCTCGGAGAGGTCGATGGTGAGCGGGATGCTCAGGTCCGTCCCCGGAATCGGGAGCTCGGCCACCGTGAACTCGTCCGTGCCCACCTCGTCCGTGAGCCACAGGCCCACGGAGCGGGCAAAGTCCTCGGCAGACCCCGCGTCCGGAAGGGCGGAGACCAGCTCGCGGACGGAGGCGGCCTGGTCAAAGCCCGCCTGGTCGAGCACCTCCTGCGAGTTCACCAGGACGGGCTTTCTCAGCCGCAGGTCCACGGGCTCCAGCCCCGCGTCGCTCATGACCTGCTTGAGCTGGCCCTTGAGCCACGCCCCCACCGTCCCCCCGAGCACCCCGTCGAGCTTGTCGAGAAACGCGCCACCCTGCTCAGCCACGCTCCCGTACGCGGAGCCGTAGCCCACGAGCAGGCTTCCCCAGAGGTCCATCACGCCGTCGAGGGCGCCGCCGAGGACGGAGTCCCCCGCGGAGAGCGACTCGAAGAAGCGCGAGAGCACGTTGTTCTCCTCGGTCGAGGGGTCCGGCGCCAGGACCGCCGCGGACACCGCCGCCCCCTCGGGCAGCTCCGCGGAGGAGAGGAACGCCGCGGTGAGCTCGGACGGGACGGCCTCTGCGGCATCGCGCGCGACCACCGCGACGCAGCCCCACGCGCCCGGCGGGCACAGGGACGGTCGCGCTACGCTCAGCTGCTCGAGCGCCAGCGAGAAGGACTCCTCGCCCTCCTCGGCAAGGCCCTTGAGGCGTGCCTCGAGCGCCACCTCCTCGTTTCTCGCCTGCTCGTAGTCCTCCGAAGCCTCCACGATGATCCGCCAGTGGTGCTCGAACCCGTTGGCGATCGAGGTCGACGCGGACGCCACCCGCCCGAGGTCGCCGACGTCCATGCGGCACTCCGCGCAGCGCGCAACCGCGCCGGAGTCCACCTCAGCGACCGAGGCCGTGCCCGCCGCCGCACCCGTGGCGCCGGGACACAGCGTCGAGGAGTGGAGGGTGCGCCCGCCCTCCTCTGCCGTGCACGGCCAGCGAGCGTCCGTGTAGAGCGTGGTCGCACGGGTCTGCTCGGCGTTTCTCGGCAGGCTCGGGAGGTCGATGGACACCGTCCCGTCGGCGAGCTCCTGGTAGGAGCCGCCCCTCACCTGCTCGAGCGCGTACTCGTAGAAGGCGAGCCGGCAGGCGGAGTCGGTGATCTGCTCGGCCGTCGAGCCGGCCACCCGCTCGGAGGAGAGGCGCGCCGCATAGTAGCTCCGCGCCCGCAGGAGCGGGGCGGCGAAGGTCCATCCCGCGACGCTCGGATAGCTGGGGTTGAGGGTGCCCCCAAGAGACGCGAGGGTGGCGGCGCGCTCCCGCAGGCAGTACGGCGAGGAGCCGCAGTCCGCCATCCACCCGCGCTCGAGCGCCTCCTCCGCCCTGCGGCGGGCCTCCTCCATCTGATCCGAGACCGCGCCCATCTCGTCGGAGAGCTCGGCGAGGCGCTCGTCGTCCACCTCCTTTCTCAGGCCCGAGAAGTCGGACCGGGACTCAGAGGGAAACGGCAGCGCGCAGCCCGCATAGGAGACGCCGCCCGTGGCGTTTGCCTCCACGCAGCTGGCGGAGTTGGCCACGATCAGCAGCGGGAGCGTCGCCTCGAGCCGTTCGATGCCGTCGGCCGCCGTCCGCGCGAAGTCGCGGCGCGCGTCGAGTATCCTGCCTCCCGCCTGCGTGATCTGCGCCCCCGTGGCGGAGAGGCCCGGTACGCACGACACGACGAGCCCCGCCCCCAGGACAACGATGCCCGTGAGCCCCATGCTGAGCACGCACGCGTCGACCACCTGCGTCACGGTCGAGAAGGCCGCGACGGCGTTCTGCCCGGCCATGGCGCAGGCGTCCGCCACGCGCTGAACCTCGGACGACCTTCCGGCGACCCACGCCGCGCTCGCCGAGGCAAACACGAGCGACAGGCTCAGCACCAGCGCCACCGCGACGCCCACCGTGGTGAACCCGTCCTCGCTGTCCCTAAAGAGCGACAGGACGGGCGCGCCGACGCGCTCAGTCCCAGACCCCGATCCACTCCGCATACTCTCCCCCAATCCAGCTGGCGCGCACCTCGCGCGTCACCTCGACCCGCAGCTCCACCACGCCCCCGCCCGAGGCCCCGAGGGCGGCCACGATCGCGCCGAGCAGCGGGAGGGGACGCACGCTCCCCTCCACGCTCGCCGTCACCCTCCCCTCGTCGCCGGGCCCCGTCACGGCGACCTCCCACGCGCCCGCCCCGCCCTCGTGGAACACGGGCAGGTCCGGCACGGCGGCGAGCCGGCGCAGGGCGTAGGCCCGCACGTCCCCCTCCCCTCCGCGCGACGTGGCGGCGAGGCGGGTCAGCTCGGCGGCCGTCGACGCCATGACGGCGCGCGTGTACAGCACGCACGCCGGCTGGACGAGAAGCGCCACCAGCGTGAGCACCACGGGAACGAGCAGGGCCGCCTCCACGCTCGCCTGGCCCGACCTGCCGCGCAGGGCTACCATCTCAGTACTCCAGCACGTCCTTGAGCATCGACACCGCGCCCCCGCCCGAGCCATGAGACGCGGCGTCGGTCGCGAGCGCGAGGAGCCTCCCATCGCGGGCGGCGTGCCAGAGGAGCGCGAGCGCCCCGACCATCGCGACAAAGGCCACGAGCAGCAGGAGGTACTCGAGCGTCGACTGCCCGGAGCGCCGCGTCCTTCTCTGCCCGCCCCTCAGGGCGCCACGTCGTCGGCGTCCATGTGCCACGAGACGACCTCGCTTCCACCCTCGTCCCCCTCTCGTATGACGCACAGCTCGACCCACCCCGCCCCCTGCACCACGCAGCCCCACACCTTCCCCGACAGGTCGAGGTACCCCGCCCGCGCGACGATGCAGTCGCCGCGCAGGCGATAGCCCTCGAGCACGCGCTCGCCCTCGTCGACGAGCGCCCTTTCGCTCCTGCGCTGCGCCACCTCGGCTCCCTCGAGCAGGTCGAGGGCGTACTCCGAGACACCTTCGTCGCCCAGAACGCCGAGCAGCGGCGCGGCGGAGGCCCCCTCGTCCCGAGGGGCGCCGACCGTCGTTCCGAGCAGCGCTGCCACGAGCCCGACGGCCAGCAGCCCCGCGGCCACGAGGGCGCCCGCGCGCCGCCCTAGAGCGAGTTGATGCCGCTCGCGATGGCGTCCCACAGCTCCGACACCTTGTCCCTGAACAGCAGGATCGCCGCGATGGCTATGACCACGAGCACGCCCACGAGGATCGCGTACTCCGTCGTTCCCTGCCCGCTCCGGTCCGCGACGATGCCGCGCGCCGCCTGGCGAAGCCTTCCCGCCGTCATCTCAGCCACCATGCCAACTCCCCTCTCTCGGCTCCGCAGAGCCCCACCTAACCGACCACCAGCGAGGAGCCCAGAAGCGGGCCCAGTATCGCCAGGAACATCGCCGGGACGATGAGCGTCCCCAGCGGGACGAGCATCTTCACGGGAACCTTCTCGATCTGCTCCTCGACCCGCGCGCGCTGCTCGTCCCTGATCGCCTGCGCCTGGCGCTCCAACGCTCCCGCGAGCGGGGAGCCAAAGGAGAGCGCCTCCGCGACGACCGAGGCAAAGCGCCGTAGGGCGCCCACGCCAAGTTCCTCCGCCAGCCTCTCGAGCGCCTCCTCGCGGGTGCGGGCGCCGATGCGCCAGCTGAGCATCGCCTCCCCAAAGGCGCGCGACAGGGCGTTGTCGTACTGGTCGCAGTACAGGTCGAGCGAGGAGTCAAAGGAGAGCCCCGCGGAGAGCCCCAGCGTCACTATGTCGAGAAGAACCGGAAGCTCCGTGAAGCACGCCGCCCTTCTCTGTGCTCGCATCTCGGCCTCACGCACGCGGCGCACGGGCGCGAGCTCGAGAACGCGCCGGGCGAGCCGGGCGAGCGGCGTCTGCCCGCGGGCTCCCGAGCGCGCGGGCGAGGCCGCTCCGAGGGCCAGCTGGCACGCGATCGCCGCCAGCGCCGCCGCGCCCGCCATGACGAGCAGCAGTCCCCCGTCCATCACGTCACCCCCCGCATGATCTGCCTGATGAGGAACAGCGCCACGGCGTCGAGCAGCATCGCCGCGCAGACGCAGCCCATCCCGGAGGGCGTGAGCAGACCCTGCTGGAAGTCGGGCGATATGAGGGTGAGCACCCCCACCATCACCACCGGGAGCAGACACACGATCCTGACCGAGAGCCTGACCTGTGCCGTCTTGACCGCGAGCAGGCGCTCGAACTCGCCCTGGCGCTCCGCGATCCGCGCAGAGCGCAGCAGCAGGTCCCGCAGGGGGCTGCCCGTCCTATGCGCGATGACGAGCGCCGCGGCGAGCAGGCGCGCGCCGGGGACGTCGAGCTCCTCGGCGAGGCTCGAGACGGCCTCTTCCGTGGCCGCCCCGCACCTCAGGCGCAGCGACATGCGCGCGAAGACCTTCGCCGCCGGCCCGCGCCCGTGCGCCCCCACATACTCCACCGCCTGGGCGAGCGTCTGCCCCGACCCCATGGCCACGGCGAGCGTCCGATAGAGCTCCGGCATCTCGGCGAGCACCTCCCTGCGCTTGACCCGCTGGCGCGCCCCGTCCCGCGCCACGACGGCAGCGCACAGGGCACAGCTCACGACCACGCCCGCGAGCGGCGTCACAAACAGCAGCGCCGCGGCGACCGACACCAGGGCGAGGCCGGCGAGCAGGACCGCCATGACCTCCTCGCGCCCGCGGGAGGCGAGGCGTCGCCACTCCCGGGCCTCCCGCACCATCCTCTCCCCGATACCCGTGGAGAGGGCGAGCTCCACGACCCTCAGCCCCGCCAGCCGGCGCAGGGCACGCTCCGCCCGCCGCGAGGCGAGAAACGCCACGCGCCCGCCCGAGCGCAGGACGTCCCCGGTGCCGCCCGAAAGAAGCACCGCCGACCCCGTAAAGGCGCAGGCGCCGACCGCCATCAGAAGCAAGACCTCCACCGCTCCACCTCCTCCGGGGCCAGCACGCCGTCCGAGAGCGCCGCGGCGACGAAGCGCGGCTCACGGGCCAGCGACCACGAGCGGTCCGCCGGGTCAAACACCACGCACTCGTCGAGCAGCGCCTGACCGCCCTCGCCGCGGGAGACCTCGGAAATCGAGGTCACCACGCGCCGCCCGTCCGCGAGGCGCCGCGCCACGACGATAAGGTCGATGGCCGTGGCGATCTGCTCCTCGATGAGGCCCGTGGGCAGGTCCATGCCAAAGCGCGCCATGAGGATGAGCCTCAGCACCGCCTCCTCCGCGCTGCCGGCGTGCAGCGTCGTGAGCGACCCGTCGTGGCCCGTGTTGAGCGCGTTGAGCATGTCGATGCACTCCCCGCCGCGGACCTCGCCCACGACGATGCGGTCGGGCCTCATGCGCAGGGCGTTCTTGACGAGGTCGCGGATCGTGATCTCGCCCGAGCCCTCGATCGAGGCCCCGCGTGCCTCGAGGCGCACGACGTTGGGGTGGGCGTCAAACCTGAGCTCGGCGGAGTCCTCGATCGTGACGATGCGCTCCCCGAGCGGGATCTCGCACGAGAGGGCGTTGAGCAGGGTCGTCTTTCCCGACCCGGTGCCGCCCGCCACGGCGATCGAACGCCGGGCGCGCACCGCCCAGGACAGGAGCTCCGCATACCAGCTCGGCATCGAGCCCAGGTCGACGAGGCGCGCGAGGGTCCAGGCGCGCGTCGAGAACTTCCTGATGGTGACCGCCGGCCCGTCGATGGCGACGGGCGCCGCCACCGCGTTCACGCGGTCGCCGTTTGCGAGGCGCGCGCTCACGATGGGGCTCGACCGGTCGAGGCGCCGCCCGAGCGGGGCGAGGATGCGGTCCATGACGATCATGATCTGCTCGGGAGAGTCAAAGACCGTGTCCGCGGGATGCAGCTCGCCCGCGCGCTCGTAGAAGAGCGCCGCGCAGCCGTTGATCATGACCTCGGTTATCTCGTCGTCCTCGAGCAGGCTCTGGATGGGCCCGAGACCGCACACCTCGTCGAGCACCTGCCGGACGAGCGCGGAGCGCTCCTCAGGGAGCAGCCCCTCGAACCCCTGCGTGTTGAGTATGGTCTCGAGCGCCACCGCCAGCTCGTCGCGAACCAGCTTGGCGTCCTCGTTGGAGAGCATCCCCGCGATGACGGAGAGCCCCATGCGCTCGACGAGCGCCCCCTTGAGCCGCTCGCGCGCGTGGCGCAGGTCGGCAGGCGCCGGCCCCACGGCACTTCTCGCAGACTCGACCTCGCGCACCCTCTCCAGGACCGACATCTACCTCGCCTCCCTCCGCTTTCCGAGCAGCCCGAAGCGCCGCCTGCCCGCCGCGCCCTGCGCGGCCCTTCTCGCCTGGTCGACGTCGGGAAGGCTCCCAAGCTCCTCGAGCATCTGGGCGAGCGCCGTCGCCACAGACTCCGAGAAGGGCGAGCCCGACTCCACGAGGTCGAGCGCGCGCCCCGACGCAAGCAGGTCCTCCGCCTCGAAGCCGCCCTCAAAGGCCCGGAACACCCGTGCGGTCTCGAGCCCCACCTCGGCACGGCAGAGCGCGAGGTTGGCCCGCTCGCGCGGGTTGGCGCGGTTCTCGAGCCGGGCGATCCTCGTGCGCGCCACCCCCAGGCGCACCGCCAGCCCGCTCGTCCGCGCGAGCGCGGCCGGGGTGCCCGGGCCGCCGTCGGAGACGATCACCAGGCGGTCGGCGAGCTGCGCCGCCTGGGCCACCGCGTCGGTAAAGGTCGGCGACGTGTCAACGAGAACCAGGTCGCACAGGGTGGAGAGTGTCGATATGAGTTCACCCGCGCGCACGGAGGCCAGCTCCGAGGCCTCCGGCAGCCCGCAGGGCCCCATGACGCTCAGGCCCGGGCAGACCGAGGCCCTGAGGCTGTCCACGACCCCGCAGGACAGGTCGGAGGCCGCGCCTATTCGTGCGAGGTCGCTTCCGCCCGGCAAGCCGAAGCAGGAGAAGAGGTTTCCGCAGGCGAGGTCGAGGTCGAGTGCGCAGACCTCGAGCCCCCAGCTCGCCGCGTGCGCCGCCGCCGTCGCCACGACCGACGTCTTCCCGACGCCCCCGCGCCCCGAGCAGAAGACCACGACCGGGGCGCGCGGGCCCTCAACGGACGCGGGGCCCCGCGCGGGAGCCGCGGGCGCGGCCGGGCGACCCCCATCGCTCGCCGCGCCCACCGACTCGAGGTCCAAGACGACGTCGACTCCCGCCCGCGCGGCGCGGGAGCGCAGGGAGCCCGTGACGCCGCGTTCGACCAGCACGACGCTGCGCGCGTTGCCGTCGCGCGCGATGGCGGCCGCGAGGTTCACCGACGAGACGCCGTTCACGGCCGGACCCACGAGGGCACCCAGCTCCGTTGGGGCGGCCTCGAGCAGCGACCGGCGCAGGGCGTCGGCCGAGCCAACGAACTCGAGCGCTGCCCGCGGGTCCACGGAGCGCAGCGCCGCGCACAGCAGAAGGCGGTCCTCCCCGCCGCAAAAGCCCACCCAGTCGCTCATGGGGTCGCCCCTCCCTCGACGCCCGCCCCCTCCTCGGAGGGGACGCTCGTGGGCGCTATGCCCGACCCTTCCGCAAGGCCCGCGGCGTCGTCTGCGGGCAGGGCGAGCCTCAGGCTCCCGTCGGCGCTCGCCGACAGCACGCTCGCCACCGCCTCGGGCGCCACCGCCACCGTCACGCTGCCCCGTGCGCCCACGCTCGTCCGCTCCCCCGGTGCCCTCAGGACCTGGAGGTCCGCGCTCACCAGGCTCACGCCCGTGTCGCTCACGCGGTACGCGGCGAGCGCCGTCCCCTCTCCGGCAGACGGCGGTAGACCCAGGCCGTCGGTCACGGGGAGGGAGAGCGCCACGCGCCCGGAGGGCACCTCGACGGCGTCCTCGTCGTCCCGGAAGTTGAGCTCGGTGAGGGGCGCCCCCGCCGCCGCGGGGATGGTCACCTCGGCCCCCAGCACCTCCTCGAGGTCCACGACGGCCCCGTCGGGCGCGAGGTCGGCGAGCCAGTCGCGCTCGGCGACGTTGCGCCCGTCCACGACCTCGCCCACATCGAGCCCCTCGGGCGCCACCACGAGGCGCACCACCTCCCCGCCGTACCGCTCGAGGGCCTCGGCCCTCACGCGCTCCGCCTCGTCGCGGACGTGCTGGCCGTACAGGGCGCAGAGCAGCGCAGCGAGAAGCGCGCACGAGCCGGAGAGCGCGAACCTGAAGCGACGCGTCATCGAGCGGACCTCCCCTCTTCGTCGGATGCGCCGGACGGCGCGTGAGGGGATTGTCTCCCCGCACGAAAGCGTGCAAGGGGTCTTTTGGAGAAACCGCTCCACGAAGCTGCAACGAAGCTGCGTTCTTCTCGCCTGTTGGCATGTTTGCGCAGCTCAAGAACTTGACATAAGAGTTTTTCCGTGAAACATTCGACGTTTCACGAGAAGGAGAAACGGTGAATCACCTGATAAATTGATTTCCAGTCTTATATCACGACATCAGGGTCGAGCGAGAGCGCACTTTGACGCATCTCCGTTGCCAGCGCCACATAGCACTCGAGGCGCCTCAGCGAGAAGTGCCCCGCCTCCTGACCTGCCCTGACCCCGCAGCCCGGCTCGTGGGTGTGCGTGCAGTCCCTGAAGCGGCACCCCTGCGCCGCATCCGCGATCTCCGGGAAGACCTTTGCGAGGCCGCGCTCGTGCCCGACGATCGGGAGGCTTCTGAGCCCCGGCTCGTCGACGATGACGCCCGCGCCCGGCAGCGACACCATGCGCCGCGCGACCGTCGTGTGCCTGCCGGCGTCGTCGCTCTCGCGCACCGCCCCCGTCTCGAGGACGTCGCGCCCCAGAAGGGCGTTGAGCAGCGTGGACTTGCCCGCACCGGACTCCCCCAGCACGATGGCCACCGTCCCGCGCGGCACGAGGTCTCGTACGGCATCCGCGCCCCAGGGCACGCCGAGGCGCTCGGCGCAGGCGCGCACGCGGCGCCCCTCGGCGTCGTCGGCCGCCGACGACGTGAGCGCCAGGCCGCAGCCCTCCCCCAGGATGTCGCGCACGGCCGCCACGTCCTTCTCGAGCATCTCGTCGGAGGCGCGGTCGGCCTTCGTGAGCACCACCGCGACGTCAGAGCCGCAGTCACGCGCGATCACCGCCGAGCGCGCGATGCGGTCGCAGGACACCGCTCGCTCGCCGAGCTGCTGGACCACCAGCACGAGGTCGACGTTTGCCGCAAGCGTCTGGCGCTCTCCGCGCGCCCCGCCGCGCCAGCGTGCGATGTCGCTCTCGCGCGGGAGGATCTCCTCGATGAGACCCATGTCATGGCCGTGGGGCCGGCGGGCGCACACCCAGTCGCCCACCGCCACGCGCGCGTCGGCGCGTCCGCGCAGGCCGTCCTTGGTGAGCCGCGTCGAGAACTCCGCACGGAAGGTGGCGTCTGCCGCGAGCACGGCGGGATAGCCCCGGTCGAGGCGCGCGACGCATCCCATGACCAGCTCGTCCTTCTCGGCCCCCGCCTCCACGGCACGCTCGCAGGCACCGACGTACGCCACGCGCTGGGCCTCGCTCGGGGAGAGCTCGTCGAAGGCCGGCAGCTCGGTCAGCGTGGACAGCGCCGGCAGGGCCGCGTCCGACCCCGCCGCCTCTCGCGCGCGCCTTCTCTTGGGAGATCGCTTGGCCACGGCACCCTTTCCGTTGCGACTTTTGTCCTCCGCCAGTATAGCCGTGCCGGACCGCCGACGGCGGGATTGTTGCCAGTGCGTCACGCTCCGGCACCGGCGGCTGCCGCCCGTCATACTCAGGCATGTCGTGCGACCTCAGGATCGGAGCCCCTCATGATCGGCATCATCGGACTTTTGCTCGCCGTCGTCGCGATCGTGCTGCTCGTCTGGCGCGGCTGGCACATGGCCATCGTCTCGGTGGCGGCGTCGCTGATTGTCATTCTCACCAACGGCATGGACCCGCTCCAGAGCATCAACGTGAGCTACATGGGCGACATGTCCGCCTTCGTGGGCAGCTGGTTTCTGCTGTTTGCCCTGGGGTCGATCTTCGGCCGCGTCATGGGCGACTCCGGCGCCTCGGCGGGCATCGCCGCGAGCATGCTGCGCCTCGTGGGCGAACGACACGCGCTGCTCGTCATCATGGTCACGGGCCTCGTGCTCTCCTATGGCGGCATCAGCGCCTTCATCATCGCGTTCTCGGTCTACCCCATCGCGGCCGAGCTCTTCGAGCGCGCGGACATCCCCAAGAAGCTCATCGTCGCGGCCATCATGGTCTGCCCCGCCACGCTCGGCATGGTCATGATGCCGGGCATCCCCTCCACGCAGAACCTCATCCCCGCGAGCTTCCTCGGAACCGACGCCTACGCCGGGGCGCTGCTCGGCGTCATCTGCTCCGCGGTGATGTTCGCCGCGTCCTACGCCTACCTTCAGTGGGAGATCGGGCGGTGCCGGGCGCGCGGGGAGCACTTCGCCCCGAGCCCCGGAGAGACGCTCTCTCGCCCGGACGACGCCGACACCCCGCCGACCTGGGCGTGCTTCGGGCCCATCGTCCTTCTCGTCATCCTGGTGTTTGCCCTGCAGACCGCCGGCATGGGGGCCACGGACGCGGTGGTCGGCTCCATGGCCGCGGCCGTCCTGGCCGGATGCGCGCTCTTCCGCGGGCGCATCGCGAGCATGCGGCGGGCCGTCGGGGAGGCGTGCGCGAGCGGGCTGGGGTCGCTCGTCACGGTGGCGGCCATCATGGGCTTTGGCGGCGTGGTCGTGGACTCGCCCGCCTACCAGGGCATCGTCGAGGCGCTCATGTCCACGAGCCTGAGCCCGCTCTGGCAGGGCTTCATCACGATCTTTGCCATCGCCGGCATCACAGGCTCGGCCATCGGAGCGCTCAACATCTATCTGGGCAGCATGGCCCAGACGCTGCTGGCAACCGGCCTCGACCCTGCGATGATGCACCGCGTGCTCTGCATGGCCTCCGTGGGCCCGGCCACGCTGCTGCCCCACACCTCTGCGATGGTCGCCGCCAACCAGGCCGCCCATACCGAGGTGCGCGACACCTACCGCTACGTGCTGGTCTCCTGCGCGCTGTTGCCGATTGCCGTGTCGCTTCTGGGCATGGCCCTCGGCCTCGCCGGCGTGATGTAGCGTCACGGCGTCCTTGTCCTCCCCAGAGGGCAAGGACCGGAAGCCACCTCAGCCCCTGACGTGCAGCCTCACCGCGCCGTGCGGCACGGGCACGCCGAAGAGCGCCCGTTCGAGGCCAACGCCGCAGCGCGTGGCCCTGAGCAGCCGCTGGTGCAGCTCGGCGACCTCCTCCGCCGGGGCTGGCCCTCCCGGCTGGCGGGGAATCTCGTCCTCGAAGAGCGCCACGGCCTTCATGAGCTCCCGATGGTCCGCCATCTGGTCGAGCTTGATGGTGTTTATCGTCCAGCCCATGTGCTCGAGCGCCTCCTTGCGACGCAGGTCCTTCTCGGGGTCGAGATGAAACTCGAGGCTGTCGTACTCCGCCCCGCGCCGCACGGCAGGCCAGGCAATGTCAATCGAGCAGCTCCTCGTGCCCGTCACCGCTGCCGCGGCATCATCGAGCGGCACCACGTAGTTGAGCTCCGGCCGCACGAAGGCGAGCCCCCGGTGGCGCCCGGGTAGGAAGAGCTCACCTGTCAGCACCGTCTCCATCGGGGAGCGCGCACCGTCGCACACCCAGCGCAGCGCCTCGCGCGCCCGACTGAGACCGTAGAGGCCGGAGAGCGCGTCCACTGCCTCGCCGATCTTCTCGACAGACGTGAGCGGCGGGCGCTCGTAGTAGCCGGACACCATCTCGGAGAAGTGCGCGTAGCGCCCGCACAGCTCGCAGCCCAGGACGACGGCGCCCACCAGCGAGAAGTCCCGTGCCATCTGCACGAAGCAAAGCTCCGGACCGGCCGCGTAGACGCCCGGCGCAAGCTCCAGCAGCAATCCTTCCGGCATGACCGGCAGGCCAAAGTTATGCGTTTCGACAGCCTTGGACTGGATGGCGCGCACGCCCTTGGCTGCAAGGACGTGGACCGGAGCGCGATGAACTCCAAACTCGCTCAGATCAAGGCGCCGAAGCTCTCGGGAATCTGTCGAGATGAGTTCCATGGCCAGCGTCTCTCTCACAAAAGGATAAGCCCTCACCTGCGGCGGAACGGCGCGCAAGAGCTCCAGGGCGGAGTTGTGAGAGATGACCACCGGCATACGTCCCCCTTCGCTCGTAAGCGATGGGGGTCGCCGTGCCAGACACTCTACCACAGCTCGACCGAGAGAGGTCGGGTCGACCTTTATTCAGAGATGGATGAATTACCTACTTCAAAACCAGTGGGTAACTGGCCCATAGTCGGTGAAGAGCGCCTCTTGAGGGCAGTTACCCACTGGTTTTGAAGTAGGTAACCGGCCGGCCGAGAAGAACGCGGGGTCGAGACGCCAAAAGAAAGGGGACGGAGCCGAAGCCCCGTCCCCGCGGACGAGCACATGCCGAGAAGGACCGCTAGCCCTGGTTCTTCTCGATGGAGCGCATGACGGCCTTGTAGACCTCCATGATCGGGATGATCAGGAAGGCCAGGCCGAGCGCGGCGGCGAGCGCCTCCATCGGGAGCTCCATGAAGCCGAACATATCGGCCAGCAGCGGCACCTCGACCACGATGACGGTGAGGATGAGGGCCAGGATCGCGGCACCCCACAGCCACTTGTTCTGCTTCTTCATGGAGAACAGCGACGCGCGGCGGCTGCGCATGTTGAAGCAGTGGAAGATCTCGACCATCGAGAGGGTGATGAACGCCATGGTGACGCCCTCCTCGTCGGCGGTGCCCGCGATCATGTCGGCGATGTTGATGTAGCCCATGTCGAGGTAGACGCCCACGAAGAACGAGGCCAGGACCAGGATGGTGATGACGATGCCCTGGAAGAGAATGTCGACGCCCATGCCGCCCGCGAAGACGCCGTCAGAGGCCTTGCGCGGCTTGCGCTTCATGATGTCGCCCTCGGCCTCCTCCATGCCGAGCGCCAGCGCCGGGAAGCAGTCCGTGATGAGGTTGATCCAGAGCAGCTGGACCGGCTGGAAGATCGTGAAGCCCACGAGCGTGGCCACGAAGACCGAGAGCACCTCGGCGATGTTGGCGGAGAGCAGGAACTGGATGACCTTGCGGATGTTGTCGTAGATCCTGCGGCCCTCCTCCACCGCGTTGATGATGGTGGCGAAGTTGTCGTCTGCCAGGACCATGTCGGCCACGTTCTTGGTGACGTCGGTGCCGGTGATGCCCATGCCCACGCCGATGTCGGCACGCTTGATGGACGGGGCGTCGTTCACGCCGTCGCCGGTCATGGCCACGATCTTGTCGCGGCTCTTCCAGGCGTCGACGATGCGGGCCTTGTGCTCGGGCTGGACGCGAGCGTAGACGCTGTACTCGGTGACCTTCTCCTTGAAGTCCTCGTCGGAGATCTTGTCGAGCTGGGCGCCGGTGATGGCCTCGGAGGCGTCCTGGCAGATGCCGAGGTTCTTTGCGATGGCCACGGCGGTGTCGATGTGGTCGCCGGTGATCATGACCGGGCGGATGCCGGCCTCCTTGGCCTCGGCGATAGCCGGGGCGACCTCAGGACGCTCGGGGTCGATCATGCCGGAGAGGCCCACGAAGACGAGGTCGTGCTCGAGCGCCTCGGGGCTACAGTCGGCGGGCAGCGCCTTGTGCATGCGCACGGCGGAGGCGAGCACGCGCAGCGCCTGGTTGGCCATGTCCTTGTTGGCGGCCATGATCTTCTCGCGGCGGGCGTCGGTCAGGGTCTCGACGGTGCCGTCGGCGTTCATGACCTGGGTGCAGCGGCCGAGTACCACGTCGGGGCCGCCCTTGGTGTACTGCTCGAAGGTGCCCTCGGGGGTCTTCACCACGACGGACATCATCTTGCGGCCGGAGTCGAACGGCGCCTCGCCCACGCGCTCGTAGCGCTCGGCGTTGCCGTTCTCGTAGAAGCCGAGCTTGGCGGCGTCGTTGACGAGCGCGCACTCGGTGGGCTCGCCCACGGCCTCGCCCTTCTCGGCGTCCCACTTGGCGTCGGAGCACAGGGCCATGGCGCGCACGTGCAGGTCGTCGGGGCCCTCGACCTCGTGCTTGGTGACGGTCATCTTGTTCTGCGTGAGGGTGCCCGTCTTGTCCGAGCAGATGATCTGGGTGCAGCCGAGCGTCTCGACGGCGGTCATCTTGCGGATGATGGCCTGGCGCTTGGACATCTTGGTGACGCCCATGGAAAGCACGATCGTGACCACGGCCACGAGGCCCTCGGGGATGGCGGCGACGGCCAACGACACGGCGACCATGAAGGTGTCGAGGATCATCTCGGGGTTGGAGCCGAGCTCGCCGCCGTGGCGGATGAGGTCGACGGCAAAGATGATCACGCAGATCGCGAGCACCAGCTTGGTGAGGATGCCGGAGAGCTCGTTGAGCTTGATCTGGAGCGGCGTGAGCTCCTTCTTGGCGGTAGTGAGGGCGTCGGCGATCTTGCCCATCTCGGTCTTCATGCCGGTCGCGGCGACGACGGCGCGGCCGCGGCCGTAGACCACGGTGGAGCCCATGTAGCACATGTTCTTGCGGTCGCCCAGGGGCACGTCGTCGGTGCCGGCGTCAAGCACGATCGGCTCGACGTGCTTCTCCACGGGCACGGACTCGCCGGTGAGGGCGGCCTCCTCGATCTTCATCGAGGCGCTCTCCAGGACGCGGCAGTCCGCGGGCACGGAGTCGCCGGCCTCGAGAAGGACGATGTCGCCGGGCACGAGGTCGGCGGAGGGCAGGTGGGTCAGCTTGCCGTCGCGAATGACCTTGGACTGCGCGGCGCTCATCTGCTGCAGGGCCTCGAGCGCCTGCTCCGACTTTGCCTCCTGCACGACACCGAGGACGGAGTTGATGATGACGACGGCCATGATGATGATGACGTCGGCCCACTCGGACTCGCCCTGGATGGTGCCGGTGATCGCCGAGATGGCGGCGGCCACGATGAGCATGATGACCATCGGGTCGGCCATCTGCTCGAAGAAGCGCTTCCAGAGCGGGGTCTTCTCCTCCTTCTCCAGCTCGTTGGGCCCGTACTGGGCCAGGCGAGACGACGCCTCGCCCGCGCTGAGGCCGCCCTCCTCGTCAGAGGACAGCTCGCTCAGCACCTCGTCCTTGGGTACCAAGTACTCCTTCATTCAGTTCCCCTCCTGGGAAATAGGCGCCCGGCAGATTGATGCCCGATCATAATTCCCCAGGAAGGGGCAAGGGCCCATCAAGGCTGCCATGCCGGACGCATGGACAAAAAGCACGCGGACTATTCTACCCGACGTGCGCCTTACATTTCATTGGTCGTTTGACCAGTTGAGCGGTTTTGGTGTACGTCGCCCGAGAGCGCCGCCACCGCGATTGCCACCGGCACCGTGAGCGCGAGCGCCGGGAAGAACCACGCCAGGTCGACGCTGCCAAACAGGGCGCCGCCGATCACGGGCCCGAGCGTCATGCCGATGTCAAACCCCATGTAGTAGGTGCTGTTGGCCAGGCCCACGTGCTCGGGCCCCACCGCGCGCACCGCCGTGGACTGGCAGACCGAGCACATGACCCCATAGCCGCCCGCCATGAGAGGCGCCGCCAGCAGCAGCCCCGCCGACCCGTCCATGAGAGCGAGAAGGGCGAGCGATCCCGCGGCGCTCACGCCGGACGCCACCACAAAGGGCACGAACCCCACGCGGTCGAACGCGCGGCCGAGAAGAACGCGGAGCGCCATGAGGGCCACGGCGTAGACCGTGAAGAAGAGGCCCGTGGGGACGTCCAGCCCGCGCGCGTCCGCGTAGCTCACGAGAAAGGACTGCGTGACCATATACGGGATGGTGAAGAGGGCCACCACGAGCGCGGCGGGCACGGCGCGCACGTCAAGCAGGCGCAGCCGGGGGCGCTCGTCCTTCTCTGCCCGCGGGACGCCGGCGTCGCGCACGAGCAGGATCCCCACGAGCGATAGGCCCGCGAACGCCGCCGAGAGCGCGAGCGCCGGGCGATACCCCAGCGCATCGGAGACGGCGATGCCGAGCGCGGGGCCCACGGCCATGCCGAGCGCGTTCATGAGGCCGAAGATGCCCACGCCCTGGCCCACGCGGGCGGGCGGGAGCGTCTTGGCAAACCACGTGGCCATGCAGACCGAGCAGAGCGAGTAGCCGGCGCCGTTTGCGAGGCGCATGACCGCAAGGACCGCGGTGCTCGGTGCCAGCGCCTGCCCAAGCCCGGTCACGAGCATCAGGGCGGCGCCGGCCCCGGCGAGCGCGCGCTTGGGAAGGCGGTCCGAGAGGTTGCCGGCTATGGGGCGCACGACGAGCGAGCACGCGTTCATCAGGGCCGTCAGCACGCCCATGAGCGCGGCGGCGGCGCCGAGCGTGCCGGCAAAGCCCGCGATCAGCGGGTTGGCGAGCATGGCGCTCGCGAGATAGCAAAACGTCGCGCCGAGAATGACCGCGGCATCGCGCGTCAGCAGCACCTTGCTCCTCCCTTCTCACCCGAATCCAGATAGTACGCCTTCTCTCGCGAGGCCGCCGCGTTTGCGCAGTTGGCGAGAAATACCTCGCAGGGAAGGTATACTGGTCCGCCGCGGCTCGGCCGGGACGGCCGCGCCCTACTCCTGAGACCGATTCCAAAATCAAGCTGGATTCGGCGGGCGCACCGCTTACGCCACCCTTGCGTGCGCTAAACTTGGGGCCGATAGGCTATCGTCGTGCGTGCGCTCTACGCACACAGAAAGGACTTCTCGCAATGAACATTCTGTTTTACGGAACCGCCAGCTACGACAAGGCTTCGTTTACCAAGGAGCTCGCGGACTACCCCGAAATCAAGATCGACTTCACCGAGACCAACCTCACGCCCATGACCGCCGCCCTCGCCCGCGGCTATGACGCCGTCTGCGCCTTCGTCAACGCCGACTGCGGCGCCATGACGCTCGAGATCCTCGCCGGCTTTGGCGTGAAGCTCGTCCTCATGCGCTGCGCCGGCTTCGACGCCGTCAACGTGGCCGTGGCCCAGGACCTGGGCATGAAGGTCACCCGCGTCCCGGCCTACTCCCCGGAGGCCATCGCCGAGCACGCCATGGGCCTGGCGCTTGCCGCCAACCGCCGCATCGTCAAGGGCTACATCCGCGTCCGCGAGAACGACTTCTCCCTCGACGGCCTCGTGGGCATCACGCTCCACGGCAAGACCGCCGGCATCATCGGCACCGGACGCATCGGCGCCGCCCTCTGCCGCATCTGCAAGGGCTTTGGCATGAAGGTCCTCGGCTCCGACCTCTATCCCAACCAGGGCCTCGTGGAGGAGGGCGTCGTGGACGAGTACGTGGACTACGACGAGCTCTACCGCCGCTCCGACCTCATCTCGCTGCACGCCTTCCTCAACGAGGAGAGCCGTCACATGATCAACGACGAGTCCATCTCCAAGATGAAGGACGGCGTGATCTTTGTGAACACCGGCCGCGGCGGCCTCGTGGACACCCAGGCCCTCATCCGCGGCATCCTCTCCGGCAAGATCGGCGCCGCGGGCCTCGACGTCTACGACGAGGAGGGCCCCAACGTCTACCAGAACCGCGCCGGCCAGGTCATCGACTCCGTCACCGCGCGCCTCTGCTCCTTCCCCAACGTCGTCATGACGAGCCACCAGGCCTTCTTCACCCACGAGGCCCTCGGTGAGATCGCCCGCGTCACCCTCGACAACGCCAAGGCCTTTGCCAACGGCACCGACTTCGTTGACCGCAGCGTCGTCTGCTAGCACGGCAGCGTCGCAGTTAGTACCGCCTCTCGAAGAAAGGGCACAGATGGCATTCAACAAGAAGAAGACCAAGATCGTCTGTACGATGGGTCCCGCCGTCGAGGACGAGGAGGTGCTGCGTCAGCTCATCCTGCACGGCATGAACGTCGCGCGCTTCAACTTCTCCCATGGTAGCCACGAGTACCACCGCAAGAACATCGAGCGCGTCCGCGCGCTCTCCCGCGAGCTCGCCATCCCCGTTGCCATCATGCTCGACACCAAGGGCCCCGAGGTCCGCACGGGCCTGCTCAAGGACGGCAAGAAGGTCACGCTCGTGACCGGCGAGACCTGCGTCATCACCACCGACGACAACGTCGAGGGCACCGCGGAGCGCTTCTCGCTCGACTACAAGAACCTCCCCAACGAGGTCGAGGAGGGCACCGTCATCCTCATCGACGACGGCCTGATCGGCCTGGAGGTCGCGAGCGTCGAGGGCACCGACATCACCTGCAAGATCACCAACGGCGGCGAGCTCGGCGAGCGCAAGGGCGTCAACTTCCCCAACCTCAACATCAACCTCCCGTCCGTCACCGCCCAGGACCGCGCGGACATCATGTTTGGCTGCGAGCTCGGCATCGACGCCATCGCGGCCTCCTTCATCCGCGACGGCGAGGCCGTGCAGGAGATCCGCAAGATCTGCATCGAGATGGGCACTCCCAACGTCTTGATCTTCCCCAAGATCGAGAGCGCCCTGGGCGTCAAGAACTTCGACGAGATCCTCCACGCCGCCGACGGCTGCATGGTCGCCCGCGGCGACCTGGGCGTCGAGGTTCCCGCGGCGCAGGTCCCGCACATCCAGAAGACCATCATCCGCAAGTGCAACGAGCACTACAAGCCGGTCATCACTGCCACGCAGATGCTCGACTCCATGCAGCGCAACCCGCGCCCGACCCGCGCCGAGATCACCGACGTCGCCAACGCCGTCTACGACGGCACCGACTGCGTCATGCTCTCCGGCGAGACCGCAGCCGGCAAGTATCCGATCGAGGCCGTCAAGACGATGTCCGACATCTGCAAGGAGACCGAAAAGTACCTGCCCGAGCGCAAGGAGTACCACGAGCGCGGCGGAATGCGCAACGTCAGCGGCGCGACCGGCTTCGCCGCGCTCGAGATGGCCGACCGCGTGGGCGCCAAGTGCATCCTCGCCCCCACCAACTCCGGCCGCTCCGCGCGCCTCATCTCCACCTTCCGCCCGAAGGTGCCGCTGTTCGCCACCTCCCCCAACGAGCAGACCATCCGTCGCACCTGCTTCTACTGGGGCGTCTACGCGTACCGCACCACCGAGCAGGGGTCGCTGTCGAGCACGCTCTACAACGCGCTGACCACCGCCAAGCTCAACAACCTCGTCGACACCGGCGACATCGTGGTCATCACCGCCGGCGACCCGCAGACCTCGCCGCGCTTGGGCGACTACACCACCTCCACCAACATGGCGATGGTGGCCCAGGTCCAGTAGGCGGGGCATCTCTTCCGCAAGAGCTGAGGCCCGCCGGTCTTCCTAGGCCGGCGGGCCCCTTGCTGCTTAAATAAAGCCGTCCATCCGGAAATCTGCGCCTTCGCTGCTTAAAGATTGCCTCCCATCCGGTAGCCCGGCCCGGTGACGCTTAAAGATCTTCTCCCATTCAGGAAACCCCCTCGTACTTGTTTAGTTATTCTCGCTCATCCAGCGAGAAGAACGCTCGATGCTTAAGGTTTGCCGCCCATCCTGAAGGCGCACAGACGAACCTTCAGGATGGGCGGCGTTCTTTAAGCGGAGACGCGCCCGCCATCCGGATGGGCGCCGATCTTTAAGCGTCGCCGGGCCGGGCCCCCGGATGAGAGCCGATCATTAAGCGTCATCAAGCCCGGACGGCCCGCCCCCTACCGCTCGCAGCGCCAGTAGTACGCGGAGTAGGGCTTGAGCTCGGAGCCGCCACCGAAGTCGTGCTCCGCGCCGGTGATGAGGTCCACCGCGCGGCCGCACTGGGCGTCGAAGTGCACCGTCGCGGGCTCGCCGCTGGCGTTGATCGCCACGATCACGCGCTCGTAGGTCCCGTGCTCGCCACCGGCGTAGGTGCGCTGGAACACCAGCTGCTGGGGCTGGCACTGGAGCTGCGCGTAGTCGCCCCACACGAGTGCCGTCGAGTCCTCGCGGGCGCGCGCGATCGCCGCGATCCAGTCGGTGAGCACGCCCCACTCCGGCGCGTCGAGCGCCGGGCGCAGCTCGTGGTCGCCCGGAAGCTGCTCACCCTCGATCCCCCACTCGGAGCCGTAGTAGACCGCGGGCACGCCGCTCATCGCAAAGAGCAGGCCGTAGAGCGGGACCAGCTGGTTCTTGTCGTCCAGCTTGGTGGCGATGCGCGGCACGTCGTGGTTGTCCACGAAGTCGAGCATGTGACGGCCGGTGTAGAGGTCCCACGGCTGGCTGCCGCTCTGACGCTCCAGCGCGTAGGCGATCTCGTGCATGTTGGCGGCGTTCATCGACGACCACAGGCCCTTGTACGCCTCGTAGTTGGTCACCGCGTCGCAGAGGTCCTCGCCCATCCACTGGTTGTAGTCGCCGAACATGGTCTCGCCCACCAGCGGGAACTTCTCGCCCCGCTCGTTGCCGATCTGGTTGGCGAGGTTGCGCAGGAAGCGAAGGAATCCCTGGTCAAGACAGTAGGCCACATCAAGGCGCAGGCCGTCGATGTCAAACTCGCGCACCCAGCCGCGGATGACATCGGCCAGGTAGTCGTTGAGCTCGCCGCTCCAGTGGTTGAGCTTCACGAGGTTCTGGGCGCCCTCCCAGCAGCTGTAGGAGAGGCCGTCGTTGAAGCAGTTGTTGCCGTTGAAGTCGATCTCGAACCAGCCGGCATAGGGGCTCTCCCCGCGACGGGCGAGCACGTCCTGGAACGCCCAGAAGCCACGCCCCACGTGGTTGAACACGCCGTCCAGCAAGACCTTGATGCCGGCCTCGTGGCAGGCGTCCACCACGCGCCGCAGGTCCTCGTTGGTTCCCAGGCGGCAGTCGACCTTGGTGTAGTCGCGCGTGTCGTAGCCGTGCGCGTCCGACTCGAAGACGGGGTTGAGCAGCAGGCACGTGGCACCGAGCCGGGCCATGTGCTCGATCCAGCCGTTGTCGATGAGCTGCAGGATGCGATGTTCGAGAACGCCGTCGTTCTCGTACGGGGCGCCGGTGAGGCCCAGCGGATACACCTGATAGACAAAGGACGGCTCGTACCAGCTCATGCGGGAGCTCCTCTCATAGACGGCGGACCCCCAACATTCTAGCCGCATGCCGTTCGCCTAATTTCGCCGTGGGTCAGCGGCAGACGGTCGTGCAGCAGGGTATGTACACCGCCTCTTGAGGGTATGTACACCATCCGATTTCGGACAACAAATAAATGCGCAGGTCAGGGCTTGGCGAGAAGCACTTGGAATCCCGCCAAGTGTACATACCCTCAAGCAGGGGTGTACATACCCTCGCGCAGCGGCAGAGAGCACACAGCCGAGAAGGACGCGCGGCAGAAAAAGGGCGGCCCCAGCGGGACCGCCCTCGGGAAAGGGAGCGATGAAACCGGCGCTACGCGCGCTCGTAGACGGTTCGGCCACCCACGATCGTGCGGACGACGTCGTAGGCACCGTCCATGAGCACGAGGTCGGCGCGGGCGCCCACGGCGATGCGGCCGCGGTCGGACCAGCCGAAGAGGCGCGCCGGGTTCTCGGAGAGCGGCTTGGCGGCCAGCTCGACCGGGGCACCCGTGAACTTCATGAAGTTGCGCAGCGCCGTGGCCTGCGTGAGCGTGGAGCCCGCGCGGACGCCCGTGGTGGCGAGCTTGGCGTCGCCGTCCTCGACCACGACGTCGTTGACGCCGAGCTTGTAGTTGCCGTCGGGCAGGCCGGCGGCCATGATCGAGTCGGTGATGCCCAGAATCTTGTCCCAGCCCTTGACCTTGACGTAGAGGCGCACCGTGCCCGGCACGAGGTGACGGCCGTCGCAGATCGTCTCGGCGTAGATGTCGCTCTCCAGCGCCACGCCAAAGATGGCGGGCTCGTGCTGGTGGAAGAGGCGCATCGCGTTGCCCACGTGCGTGGCCGACTTGGCGCCCGCGTTCACGCAGGCCCAAGAGAGGTCGTAGCCGGCGCCGCTGTGGCCGATGGCGGAGGTGATGCCCAGGGCCTCGAGCTGCGGGATGAGCTCGGGCACGCCGGGGACCTCCGGGGCGAGCGTGGTGTAGAGGATGTGCCCGCCGGCGGCCTCCTGGTACTGGCGGAACAGGTCGACCGAGGCCTCGTGCATGAGCAGGTGCTCGGGCATGGCGCCCTTGTACTCGCTCGAGAGGCACGGCCCCTCCAGGTGGATGCCGAGAAGCGCGGCGCCGTCGTAGGGTCCGCCCTCGATGACCTGGCGCGCCTGCTCGATGCACCAGAGCGTCTGCTCGGGCGTGTCCGTGAGGATGGAGCAGAGCCAGCCCGTGGTGCCCTGGGAGGCGAAGAAGCGGCCGATGGTCCTCAGGCCCTCGACGTCGGCGGCGTTCACGTCAAAGCCGGCGGCGCCGTGGGTGTGAACGTCGATGAAGCCCGGCAGGGCGAGAAGCCCGCTCGCGTCGATGACCGGCAGGTCCTTCTCGTTGTCATAGGCCGAGGAGAGGCCCGTGACGACGCCGCCCTCGACGGTGACGTTCAGGCGCGCGAGCTCGCCCTCGGAAAGGACGCGCGCACCCGTGATGTAGCAGCTGGACAGCATGGCCGGCCTCCCTAGTAGGCCTGGTGACGGGCGACGTCGTTGACGTAGATCTTGGCGTCGGGGTGGTTCTGGAGCAGGGTGGCCGGGAAGGCGGCCGTGGGCTCGCCGTAGGCCGCGCGGCGCACGACGCCGCGGTGCCAGTCGCGGAAGACGCCGAGGCGCACCTTGCGCGCGCCAAGGATCTCGCGCATGCCGATGGTCACGCAGCGGTGCGGCATGTCCTCGAGGGCGCCGCCGAGGTCGCCCACCGAGTTGGTGGCGCGGGTCTCGGGGTGGATGTCGAGGGTGCGGGTCTCGAGCGCGGCGAACTCCTCGCAGCTGAGCTCGGGCTGGGGCTCGTTGAAGGCGAGGTGCCCGGTGATGCCGATGCCGCCGAAGGCGATGTCCACGCCGCCGAGCTCGTCGATCACGCGGCCGATGCGGCCGAGGTCATGCGGGTCGGGGAAGATGCGCTGCTCCTCGGGCACCACGAGCTCGGGGTCGATCTTGCCGTAGACGTTGCGAGCCATGAAGCCGCGGAAGGAGAGCGGGTCGTCCGCGCTGATCCACTCGTCGTTGTCGTCCAGATACTCGTCCATGTTGATGAACCAGCAGTCCTTGAGGGAGATGCGCTGGTCGTTGACCATCTTCACGAAGTAGGGGTAGTGTCCGACCGGACCGACCGGGCAGATAAACACGGTCTTCTCGCCGCGGGCGTTGTGGTCGCGGATGGTGCTGACCATCTCGAGGGCGAGGTCGAAGAAGACCTCGGCGGAGTCACCGGCGCAGACGAGCGGCACACGGGCGTCGCGACCAAGGTCCTCGGCTGAGATGTGATAGTACTCCATGCTTTCTCCTTGTCTCGCGTAAGAGAGACGGCCTCCCCGCGCGGATGGGGAGGGTCACCCTGCTGCGGAGAGGCCGTCTGTCGGGGGCTATGAGCGCCCTCGGAAACCGCTGTTCAGAAGCGCTACTTGATGGTCTCGTAGAGCTCGTCGGACTCGGTGATGACGTCGGTCAGGACGTAGTCCTCGACGGGCACCTCGGCCTCGATCTGGCCACCGTCCAGGAAGACCTTCTGCTGGGCCTCGTAGTAGCCGACGATGACGTCGGTGTTGCCGATGGCGTCGACGGCGCCCTGCCAGTCGCCCTCGCCCGTGGACTTAAGGAGCGTGTCCTCGGGGACGCCGAGCTCGGAGGCGAGCAGCTTGGCAACGTCGTCGATGTGCTCGGCGCGGTAGGCCTTGCCCTTGTCCAGAGCGGCGCCAAAGCGCACGAGGACGTCGTGGTTCTCCTCGGCGTACTCGGGCAGGACGACATAGGAGCCGGGGAAGGCGACCTCGTCGGAGTAGTCGGTGTTGGTGCCGAGGACGAGGTAGTCGTCGCCGAGCTGCTCCTCGAGGGTGACGGTGTTGGGCGACCAGGTGGCGGCGGCGTCGATCTGGCCGGAGATGAGGGCCGTCGTCATGCCGGAGACGTCCATCTCGACGGTGTTGATGTCGTCGACGGTGAGGCCGGCGTCCTGGAGGACGTACTGGAGGATGATCTCGGAGGAGGTGCCGGAGGCGACGCCCACCGTCTTGCCGGCGAGGTCGGCGCCGGTCTCGATGCCGTGGGACTTGTTGGCGACGACGCAGTCGGCCTGGGAGAGCTGATCGAACGCGAAGATCTTGGCCTGGCCCTGGATGCACAGGGAGTGCGCGCCGTGGCCGATCTGGGAGATGTCGACGGAGCCGGACTGCATGGCCGTGATCTCGGCGGGGCCGGCCTGGAACTGCTCGGTCTCGACGGTGATGCCGACCTCCTCGAAGTAGCCCTGGTCGATGGCCGAGAAGAGCGTGGCCGCGGAGCCCAGGTTGGGCATGAAGGCAACGTGGACGGTGACGGGCTCGTACTCGGTGCCGGCCGGCTCCCCCTCGGTGTCGTCGGCGGTGTCGTCAGCAGCGGGCTCCTGGGTGCCGTTGTCGCAGCCGGCGAGGACCATGCCGGAGCCCACGACGCCGGCGGCACCGGCGACCTTGAGGAAGGAGCGGCGGCTGAGCTGGTTCATGTCGATCTTCTTCATATCGAATCCTTTCTCGTGGAGGCGAGTTCTTCTCGCTTCCCTCCCTTTTCGGGGGACGTGCCCCCGCGAATAACGAGCGGACGTGCGAAGCTACTTGCGGACGGAGAGGTACTCCTGGTAGACCTGGCTCCAGATGTGGTTCTTGAGCTCGAGGAAGCGCGGGGTCATCTTGGTCTCCTGCGTGCGGGGATACGGGATGTCGATGTCCACGATCTCCTTCACGCGGCCCGGGCGCGCGTACATGATGATGACGCGCTGGGCGAGGATGATGGCCTCCTCGACGTCGTGGGTGATGAAGAAGCAGGTCTTCTGCTCCTTCTCCCAGGTCTCGAGCAGCTCGGACTGGAGCTGAGTGCGCGTCTGGGCGTCAAGGGCGCCGAACGGCTCGTCCATGAGCAGGACCTTGGGGTTGACCGCGTAGGCGCGGGCGATGGCCACGCGCTGCTTCATGCCGCCCGAGAGCTCCTTGGGGTAGGACTGCACAAAGTCCTGCAGCTCGACGAGCTTGATGTACTTGAGCGCGATCTCCTCGGCCTCCTTGTCGGACTTGCCCTGGAGCTTGAGGCCAAACTTGACGTTCTCGAGGACCGTGAGCCACGGGAAGAGGGCGTACTGCTGGAAGACGATGCCGCGGTCGGGGCCGGGGCCGGTGACCTCCTGGCCGTCCACCAGGACGCGGCCCTCCGTGGGCTCCTCGAGGCCACCGATGATGTTCAGGAGCGTGGACTTGCCGCAGCCGGACGGCCCGACGACGCACACGAACTCGTTCTCGTGGATGTCGAAGTTGGCGCCGTTGAGCGCGACCACCTCGCCCTTGCGGGTGTTGAACTTCTTGACCACGTTCTCGATGTGGACCTTTACTGCTGAATCGTTTCCTGCCATCCCGTGAACCTCCTCTCGAGGAATCGGACGATCTTCTCGAAGCAGATGCCGATGATGCCGAGCATGATGATGCCGAGCAGCACGACGTCCATCTGGTAGTAGCCGCTCGCCTGCTGGATCATCATGCCGATGCCCTTGTCGCCACCGACGATCTCGGAGGCCATGAGCGTGGTGAGCGAGGTGGAGAGGCCCAGGCGCGCCGCGACGAGGATGAAGGGCGTCGAGGCGGGGATAGTGACCTTGAAGAAGATGTCCTTCTGGGTGGCGCCGAGCACGCGCGCCGCCTTGATGAGCGTGACGTCCACGCCCTTGACGCCCTGGTAGATGGTGATGACCATGACCAGGAACGCCGCGATGAAGATGACCGTGATCTTGGAGGTCTGACCGATGCCGAGGGCGGCGATGATCAGGAAGACGTAGGCCAGCGGCGGGATGTTGCGGATGAACTGGATCCACGGCTCGACGACGTGGCGGAACGGGTCGTACCACGCCATCAGGAAGGCGACCGGAATCGACACCACGAAGGCGATGCCGAAGCCCGTGAGAACACGGGAGACGGAGGCCCAGACGTGCTCCCAGAGCAGGCCGCTCTGAGCGCGCTCGATGAAGGCGTTGAGGACCTTCTCGGGTGACGCGAAGACCGCCGGCCACGTGCCGGAGGCGGCGAGCCACAGGGCTATCGCCAGCGCCAGGGAGATCAGTGCCCAAGCCCAGCTTGGCACCTTACTCCAGATGGGTACTTTCTTCTCTTTCAATGACGGCCTCCTTCTCTTTATCCCGCCGTGCCCCTCCCCAAGAGACGCTTGGAGGCGCGACGAGTGCATCCGGCGAACGCGTGCGACGTGCAACGGTCAGACCAAAAACACGTGGTCGAGAAGAACGAGCTGACTATCCCACTCAACCGTTTCTCCACTCAAACGATTAAGTTACTGACATGTAACCACAGCCCCTGGGGATTTCATAGAGTAAAGTTTGGGTAAGGGCCGCTTAGGGTGGATTTGGTACCGCTCAGCACTTGTTAAGTGGTTAACCTCGATAAACGGTCGTTTTTGGCTTGCGAGCGCATTTCTCCAAGTTCTTCTCGTTATATGGTCTGTGTCATGGTAAACAGGTACTATCTCACTTAATCGAAAAAGTGAGCATCGAGGATTGGAGGCGGAAATGCGGAGGCGAACCACCCTCAAGGACGTGGCCCAGGAGGCCGGAGTCACCGCCGCGACCGTCTCCTACGTCATCAACAACACCCCCGGTCAGTCCATCCGCCCGGAGACGCGCCGGCGGGTTCTGCAGGCGGCGCGCAAGCTCAACTACATGCCCAACGCGCACGCGCGCACGCTCAGGAGCCGCACCATCCCCTGCGTGGGCGTGGTCCTGCGCAGAAACCTCTCCGTCCCCCGCTTCAGCCAGATGGCCTACGGCATCCAGACCCGGCTGGAGGAGGAGGACTACAACGTGCTGCTCCTCGGCAACAAGACCGACGCGCTCGGCCACGCTGACTACGCGAGCGCCTACCTCGCCGGACGCGTGGGCGGCATCATATTCATCGGCATCGAGAACGAGGGGCCCGACGCCGAGAGCCTCCAGCTGCTCACCGCCGAGTCCGCGCCCCTGGTAGTTTTTGACTGCCAGCAGCAGGCGGACACCTACAGCACCGTTGACCTCGACTACCGCGGCGGGGCGCGCCTGATCACCTCCCGCATCATCGAGCGCGGCTGCCGGCGCGTCGTCTACCTCCGCCCGCGGATCGACACCGCCCAGGAGCGCCTGCGCGAGCTCGGCGTCCGCGACATCTGCGAGGCGTCGGGCGTGGAGCTGCTCGTGCGCGAGGCCCCCATCGACCTGCACAACATCGACGTCTGGGACGAGCGCTACACCGTGGGCAACACCGAGGATGGCCTCAAGCTGAGCGAGGAGCTCATCGACACGGCGCGCCGCGTGCTCGCAGAGACCCGCGACGGCGACGCCGTGGTCACGAGCTGGGCCACCTGGACGCACTTCTTCCGCAAGATCAACCCCGATCGCAACCTCATTTACGCCGAGCTCGCCAACAACGGGGAGAACTGGCTCGCCGCCAACTTCTACACGCGGCTTCCCAACTACGAGACCGGCATCGCCTGCGCGGAGGAGATCTTGTCGCTCATGCGCGGCAACGCCCCGTCGGCGCGCATCATCAAGCTCACCAACGTCATCGAGCCCAAGCTCGAGCCCCGTCGGCACTAAGCGGGCGGGGCTCGCCCCCCGTCTGTCAGGCACAAGCACGCACGACCGCACGACCGAAAGCACGTACAGGAAAGCGCCCGGGGAGCCGGGTCACGAACAAGGAGATGGTCACATGGCACTCGTACCGCTCAAGCCCGTCCTGGACGCCGCGCGCAAGGGGGGCTACGCCCAGGGTGCGTTCAACGTCAACGCCGTCTGCCAGGCCAAGGCAGTCATCGAGGTCCACGAGATGATGAGGAGCGCCGCCATCCTGCAGGGCGCCGACCTTGCCAACGCCTTCATGGGCGGCCGCGCCGACTTTGCCAACGGCACGGTCGAGGACAAGATCGCGGGCGCCAAGAACATCGGCGACGCCGTGAAGAAGTACGGCGAGAAGAGCCCCATCCCGGTGGTCCTGCACCTCGACCACGGCCGCGACATGGAGAGCGTCAAGGCGGCCATCGCCGGCGGCTACACCTCCGTCATGATCGACGGCTCGTCGCTGCCGCTCGAGGAGAACATGGAGCTCACGCGCGAGGTCGTCAAGTACGCCCACCCGCGCGGCGTCTCCGTCGAGGGCGAGCTCGGCGTGCTGGCCGGCGTCGAGGACCACGTCTTCGCCGCCTCGAGCACCTACACCAACCCGCTCACGGCCGTGGAGTTTGTGCGCAACACCAAGGTCGACGCGCTGGCCATCAGCTACGGCACCATGCACGGCCCCTCCAAGGGCAAGGACGTCAAGCTCCGCCGCGAGATCCCCATCGCCATCCGCGAGTGCCTCTCCCACGAGGGGCTCGACTGCGCGCTCGTGAGCCACGGCTCCTCCACCGTGCCGGGCTACATCGTGCGCGAGATCAACGCCCTCGGCGGCAACATCCAGAACGCCTACGGCATCAGCCTCGCCGAGCTCAAGGCCGCCATCCCCGCCGGCATCAACAAGATCAACGTCGACACCGACATCCGCCTCGCGGTGACCCGCAACATGCGCGAGCTCTTCGCCACGCGCCCGGAGCTCCAGGAGAGCCCGTCGATCGGCGGCGTCTACCAGCTCCTCAAGGAGCACCCCGAGAACCCCGACCCGCGCGCCTTCCTCCCGCCCGTGTACGACACGGTCATGTACGGCGTAGTCGAGGATGACGACCGCGCGGCCCTCGTCGCCGCCATCGAGGCCGGCGTCAAGGAGGCCGTGGCCACGCTGATCGTCGAGTTCGGCAGCTACGGCCACTATCCCGACGTCGAGCTCGTCACGCTCGAGGAGATGGCCGAGCGCTACGAGAAGGCGGGGATCTAGCCATGGCGGCCGATGGCCTGCTCGTCGTCCACGGCGGCGGCCCCACCGCCGTGATCAACGCCTCGCTCTACGGCGCCGTGGACGAGGCCCTGAACACGCCCGGCGTGGGGCGCGTCCTCGGCGCGCGCGGCGGCGTGGGCGGCATCACCGGCGGCAACCTCGTCGACTTTGGCCAGGTGCCGCGCGACCAGCTCGACCTGCTGCCCTTCTCGCCCTCCTCGGCCATCGGCACGAGCCGAAAGCCGCTCGAGGACGAGGACTACCGCGAGCTCGCGCACGCGCTCGACCGCCAGGGCATCCGGTGGCTGCTGTGCACCGGCGGCAACGGCACGATGGACACCTGCGGCAAGATCTGGCGCGCCTGCCACGAGGAGGGCGTGCCCATCGACGTCGTGGGCATCCCCAAGACCATGGACAACGACATCGCGGTGACCGACCACGCGCCCGGCTTCGCGAGCGCGGCGCGCTACATGGCTGCCACCACCTCGGCCATCTGCTGCGACGTGCGGGGCCTGCCCATACACATCGTCATCGTAGAGGCCATGGGCCGAAACGCCGGCTGGGTGACCGCCTCGAGCTGCTTTGCCGACGAGTCCGGCACCGGCGGCCCCGACCTCATCTACCTGCCCGAGCGCGCCTTCGACGAGCGCGCCTTCCTCGACGACGCGCAGCGCCTCATCGACGAGAAGGGCTCGGGCGTCGTGGTGGTGAGCGAGGGCCTGCACACCGCCGACGGAACGCCGGTGGCACCTCCCCTCATGACCGTGGGGCGCGCCACGTACTTTGGCGACGTCTCCGCGCACCTCGCCAAGCTCGTCATCTCCGAGCTCGGCTACAAGGCGCGCTCCGAGAAGCCCGGCCTCATCGGCCGCGCCTCCATCGCCTGGCAGAGCCCCGTGGACCGCGAGGAGGCCATCGGCTGCGGCCGCGAGGCGACCCGCGCCGTGCTCGAGGGCGACTCCGGCAAGATGGTGGGCATCGAGCGCGTCTCGACCGAGCCCTACGAGGCACGCCTCATCCGCATCCCCATCGAGCAGGTCATGCTCGACGAGCGCACGATGCCGGACGAGTACATCAACGAGCGCGGCAACGGCGTGACCGACGCCTTCCGCACCTGGTGCCGCCCGCTGCTGGGCCCGGCGCTGCCGCGCTTCGCGAGCTTCGCCTGACGCCCGCCTCTCGATCCAACGATTGGAGCCCCTATGAAGCACATCTTCCTCAACCTCAAGCGCTTTGACATCAAGCCCGAGCTCGGCGGCGTCAACCGCCTCGCCGAGCCCGCTCGCTGGGGCGAGGCCGTGGCCTCCTCCATCAAGGGCGTGGCCGAGAAGTACGGCGAGGTCGCGGAGTTCGCGGCGTTCCTGCCCGAGGCGCACCTCGTGGGCGCCTGCGCCGGCGCCGAGGGCAGCCCGCTCGGCATCGGCTGCCAGGGCGTCCACGGGGCCGACACCGCCCCGGGCGGCAACTTCGGCGCCTTCACCACGCTGCGCACCGGCAACTCCGTGGCTCAGCTCGGCTGCACGTGGGCGCTCATCGGCCACTGCGAGGAGCGCATGAACCTCCGCGCCATTCTCGGCGAGGTCGGGGCCGACCCGGCCGACGTCGAGACCGCCGTGAGCCGCATCCTCGCCCGCGAGGTGCGCGCCGCGCAGGCCGCCGGCCTCAAGGTCCTCTTCTGCATGGGCGAGCGCGAGGAGGAGGTCGACGATTGGGAGGCCGTCCTCACCGCGCAGGTGACCCAGGGCCTCGAGGGGGCCGACCTCACCGGCGTGCGCATCGCCTACGAGCCCGTCTGGAGCATCGGCCCCGGCAAGACGCCGGCCGACGCGCCCTACATCACCAAGGTAGCGCGCCTCATCAAGGGCGTCGTGCCCGGCGTCGACGTGGTCTACGGCGGCGGCCTCAAGGCTGACAACGCCGAGAT
The DNA here is from genome assembly GCA_944320385.1 of uncultured Atopobiaceae bacterium. Lineage (GTDB taxonomy): Bacteria > Actinomycetota > Coriobacteriia > Coriobacteriales > Atopobiaceae > Thermophilibacter. Next base: position 86,517 of record CALUHH010000001.1, read on the forward strand.
GCTCGCCGGCATCCCCGAGATCGACGGCGGCCTCATCGCCCTCACGCGCTTCTCGGGCGAGATCGGCTTCTATCCCGAGGAGTACGCCGAGATCGTCGACCTCTACCTCAAGTGAGTCAAAAGGGGACAGTCCCCTTTTGACCCATTCACAAGCAGAAAGGAAACCCCATGCATCTTGACTTTGAGTACGGCAACGGCATGCTCGGCGCCGAGCTGCCCGACACCACCGACGTCTTCATCACCGGAGAGACCGTCAAGGACCCGGAGTGCCTGCCCCAGGACTGGGACAGCCTCTACAACGCCACGCTCGAGAGCATCCGCAACCCCATCGGCATGGAGCCGCTCGCCGACCTCGCGCACCCCGGCGCCAAGGTCGTCATCGTCATCCCCGACATCGTGAAGGGCGGCACGCAGCCCACCGCGCACCGCAAGGTGGCCATCCGTGCCTGCCTCGACGAGCTCTTCGCGGGCGGCGTCTCCCACGATGACGTGCTGCTGCTCTTCTCCAACGGCCTGCACCCCCGCACCTCCACCGCCGAGGCCAAGCTCATCCTGGGAGAGGACCTCTACAACGAGTTCGAGGGCACCGGCCAGATCACGAGCCACGATTCCGAGGACTACGACCACCTCGTCGACCTGGGCTTCACGCCGCAGGGCGACCACGTGATCATGAACAAGTACGTCTATGACGCCGACATCGCGATCCTCATCGGCCACACCCAGGGCAACCCCTACGGCGGCTACTCGGGTGGCTACAAGCACTGCGCCACCGGCATCACCCACTGGCGCTCCATCAGCGCCCACCACGTGCCGCGCGTCATGAGCCGCCCGGACTTCGTCCCCGTCTCCACCTCCTCCCTGATGCGCGACAAGTTCGACCAGCAGGGCATGTTCATGGAAGAGAAGATGGGCAAGAAGTTCTTCTGCTGCGACGCCGTGCTTGACACCTGGAGCCGCCAGATCGCGATCTTCTCGGGCTACGCCGCCGAGATGCAGCCCGTCTCCTGGGCGCTCGCCGACAAGCGCACCTACGTGCACTGGGCCGAGAAGAAGTACGACATCGTGGTCATGGGCATGCCCACCAACTTCCACTACGGCGACGGCATGGGCACCAACCCCATCCAGATGATGCAGGCCGTCTCCGCCCAGGTCATCCGCCACAAGCGCATCCTCTCCGACCACTGCGTCTTTGTCATCGCCAGCTACTGCAACGGCTGGTTCCACGACGAGCGCTGGCCGTACCTGCGCGAGCAGTGGGAGCTCTGGCAGTCCGACAAGATGAACACCCTGGACGAGATGATCAAGTACGGCGAGTACTTCGCCACCAACAAGGAGTACATCCGCAAGTACCGCTTTGCCAACGCCTTCCACCCGTTCCACGGCTTCAGCATGATGACCTGCGGCAACCTGGCCGAGAAGTACCTCAGCGCCACCTACATCGTGGGCGCGCAGAAGCCCGGCATCGCCCGCACCATGGGCCTCAAGACCCGCCCGACCTTCGAGGAGGCCATCGCGGACGCCACGCGCAAGTACACCGACGGCAACCCCAACATCCTGGCGCTGCCGCACGCCTACAACCGCGCCGTGCCGCACCTCTGCATGAAGGACCCGTCCCAGAACAGCCACTTCCGCGACGACGCCCCCGCGCACCCCTGCGGCTGCTAGCGTCCCGAGATGCTTCGGCTCAACGAGACATACCTCGGTGCCCGGGTGACCTCCGACGAGGTCGCCCGGGCCTCTGTGGCACGCGCGGACGTGCTCGCGCGCTGCCAGGCCGGCGAGGAGCGCCACGCCGGATCCCTCGGCTGGCTCCATGTGGACGACTGGGCGTCTGACGAGAAGATCGCGCAGGTCGAGGCCCTCGCAGCGCGCCTGCGCGAGCGCGCGGACACCTTCGTCCTCATCGGCGTGGGCGGCTCCAACAACGCCGCCCGGGCCGCGCTCGCCGCCCTCGGCGCGCGCGACGGCTCGCTCGACGGCGCTCATCGCGTCGTCTACGCCGGCAACACGCTCTCTGCCTTTGAGCTGCGGCGTATCCTCGGGAACCTGGAGGGCCACGAGGTCGTCATCGACTGCGTGGCCAAGAACTTCGAGACGCTCGAGCCCGGCTCGTCCTTCCGGCTGCTGCGTCAGTGGCTCGTCGCGCGCTATGGCGAGAAGGACGCGGCGTCGCGCATCGTCTGCTGCGGAACGCCGGGGTCGCACCTCGAGGACCTCTGCCGCGAGCACGGCTACGCGTTCACGACCTTCCCCGAGCCCGTGGGCGGCCGCTACACCGCGCTCACCGAGGTTCACCTGCTGCCGCTGGCCTTTGCCGGCGTGGACGTCCGCGCCCTCGTGGCAGGAGGGCGCGCCGAGGAGACCCTGCTGCGCGATCCCGTCGCGGACCCCGCGGGCAACGCCGCCTGGCGCTACGCGCTCGCGCGCCGCCTCGCCTGGGACGCGGGCGTGCGCGTGGAGCTCCTGAGCTTCTTCGAGCCGCGCTTCCGCTGGTTCTCCAAGTGGTACGAGCAGCTCTTTGGCGAGAGCGAGGGCAAGGACGGCCTCGGGCTCTTCCCCGCCTCGGCCGAGTACTCCGAGGAGCTCCACAGCCTGGGCCAATACGTCCAGGACGGCACGCCGCAGATCATGGAGACCTTCCTCGACGTGATCGAGCCCGGGCCCGAGGACTCCCTCGTCCTCGGAGGCCAGGACATCGACGACCGCTTTGGCTACCTCGACGGCGCGGACTTCTGGAACGTCAACAAGGCGAGCCTCGCGGCCTCGCGCGCCGCGCACGCCGCAACGCTCCCCTGCCCCACCATCGAGCTCGACCGCGTGGACGAGGAGCATCTGGGGCGCCTCTTCTACTTCTTCATGTTCTCGTGCTACCTCTCCGCCGAGCTCCTCGGCGTCAACCCCTTCGACCAGCCCGGCGTCGAGGCATACAAGCAGCTCATGTTCAAGACGCTCGGCAAGTAGCGGGCATTCACGACGTCCCCCTTCCCTGGCCGGCCCTCTGTTAATTGGGGACAGTCCCCAATTAACAGAGGGTCTTGAGGCCGGCAACGATGGTGTCGTGTGCCTCCTTGCGCGCGGTCTCGAAGAACTCGGCGGAGAGCAGCTGGTAGACGGGCTCCCCCGTCACGTGCTCCGCCCGGTTCTTCTCCACGATGCCGCGCGCGACGTCCGCGGCGGCCCGCACGTCCTTCTCGGCCACCGAGTACATGGGAAAGTCCGCGCACTGGGAGACCAGCGCGTCGTCGACGTGCGGGACCATCGAGATGTCGAGTGTGCGCCCGAAGAGGGCGAAGTCGGCCTGCTTGCCCACGCGCGCCCGCTCGCCCGGCTTGACGCCAATGGAGGCCAGGTAGGCGCGGGTATGGGCGTTGTAGACGTGATCGGCCACGAGGTGGGCCCACGCTCCGCGCACCAGATCGGTCACGGTGTCCTGGCGCGCCACGTAGAAGCGCCAGAAGTCGTCGTAGCGCGGCAGGGGGATGTGCTCGCGCAGCGCGAGGTGCGTGAGCTTGTAGTCGATCCTGAAGCTGGGGTCGGGCACCATGTAGCCCACGTAGACGTCCGGCACGAAGTTGCCGAAGAGAAAGGCGTTGACGTCGGTCACGCCTAGGGCATCGGCCCCCTCCTCGCGAAGGAGCCGCTCGACGTGCGCGGTATGTATGTTCCAACTAGGCATGGGAGTATCCTAGCACGTCAGATGCGGCCGGGCACCCTCGGATGCCCGGCCGCAATGATACGAAGGGACTGTCCCCTTTTGACCTAGGAGCGGACCTCGCCGCCGGTGGACTTGCAGACCTTGGTCACGAGCTTCTCGTGGGCCTTCTCGACCTCCTCGGAGGTGAGGGTGCGGTCGGCGGCGCGGTACGTGAGCGAGAAGGCCATGGACTTCTTGCCCGGGCCCACGCGCTTCTCGTCACGGTACACGTCGAAGAGGCGGACGTCGGAGAGGAGCTTGCCGCCTGCGGAGGTGATGCGCTGCATGAGGGTCTCGCAGGTCACGGACTCGTCAACGACGATGGCAAGGTCCACGTCCACGCCCGGGAGCGTGGGGATGTCCTCGTAGGGGAGCTGATCCACGGCCAGGCGCAGCAGGGCCGCCTGGGAGAGCTCGAAGGCCACGACCGGAACTTCGACGCCCATTGCCGCGAGGCCGCGCGGGTGCACGTTGCCCACCCAGCCGATGACCTGGCCGCCGCCCGCGGTGACCTCGGCGGCGCGGCCGGGCTGGAGCCACGGGTACTTCTCGGCATCCGCCACCTTGAAGCGCACCTTGGTCAGGCGCAGCGCGTCGAGGAGCTCCTCCACCACGCCCTTGGCGTCAAAGAAGTCGTACTCGGAGAAGTGCTGGTTCCAGGCGTCGTCGGCGCGCTTGCCGGCCATCACGCCGCACACGTAGCTCGGCTCGTCGGGCTGGCTCTTGTGCTCGTGGCCAAAGAAGACGCGGCCGATCTCGTAGAGCGCCACGTTGGACACGCCGTGGTCGAGGTTGTACGCCACGGAGCGCAGCAGTCCCGGCAGCATGTCGCGGCGCATCTCGGACTGCTCGGCCACGAGCGGACGGATGATCTTGACCGGTACGCCGCGGCCATCCTCGGGGATGCCCAGGCGGGAGAGGTCGTCAGGCGCGGCGAAGTTGTACGTGGAGGTCTCGGAGAGGCCGCAGGCGCGCAGGACCTGGCCGATCTTGCGCACGCGGCGCTGCTCCACGGTGAGGCCGCCGGCGTGGTTGCGCGCGGCGGGAAGCGTGGGCTCGATGTCGCCCTCGCCCCAGAGGCGCACGACCTCCTCGATGAGGTCGACCTCGCGGGTGAGGTCGGGGCGGTTGGTGGGCGCGGTGACGGCGAGGGCGTCGTCGCCGGCCTTCTCCACGGCGCAGCCCAGACGGCGCAGGCGGCCGACCATGAAGTCCTCGGGGATGTCGGCGCCGCCGATCAGGCGCGCGCGGCTCGGGCGCAGCGTGAGCTGGGCGGGGGCGTCGTCGGCCTCGCCCGGATAGACGTCCACGATGCCGGGGCACACCTCGGCGCCGCAGCACTCCTCGAAGAGGGCCGCGGCGATCTGGGCCACGTTGGCACAGTTGGAGCCGTCGACCTTGCGCTCGTAGCGGATGGAGGCCTCGCTCATGAGGTCGAGGTTGCGGGAGGTGCGGGAGGTGTGGCCGGACGAGAAGTTCGCGCTCTCGAGAAGAACGTCGGTGGTCCCCTCCGTGATCTCGGAGTCGAGGCCGCCCATGACGCCGGCGAGGGCGATCGGCGTCGCGCCGTCGTCGGTGATGAGGCACATGTCGTGCGTCAGCTCGCGCTCCTGGCCGTCAAGCGTCACGAGCTTCTCACCGTCGTGGGCGGCGCGCACCACGATGTGGCGACGTCCGTCGCGCTCCGCGAGCTTGCCCAGGTCGAAGGCATGGAGCGGCTGGCCGGTGAGGTACATCACGTAGTTGGTGACGTCGACGACGTTGTTGATCGAGCGACCGCCCGCGGCGGCCACGCGCTGCGCGAGCCAGTCGGGCGAGGGGCCGATCTTGACGTTGCGCACCACGCGCGCGGTGTAGCGCGGGCAGAGCTCGGGGTCGTCGATGGTCACGTCGACGAGGTCGGCGGCGTTCGGGCCCTGCTCGACCTTCACGGAGGGCAGCTCGATGTGGGTGTCCTCGTCGAGCATCGCGGCGACCTCGACGGCCATGCCGGTCATCGAGAGGCAGTCGGGGCGGTTGGGCGTGATCTCGCAGTCGATCACGGTGTCGGACATGCCGAGGTAGTCGGTGAAGTCCATGCCCACCGGCGCGTCCTCGGGCAGGATCATGATGCCCTCGTGGTCGTTGCCGAGACCCAGCTCGCGGGCCGAGCAGTTCATGCCGCAGGACTCCACGCCGCGCAGCTTGCTCTTCTTGATCTTGAAGTCGCCGGGCAGCACCGCGCCGATCATGGCGGTCACGATGTGATCGCCCTCGTTGAAGTTCTGGGCGCCGCAAACGATCTGCAGCGGCACGGGGTTGCCGTTCTCATCCACGTTCTTGTCGCCCACGGAGACCTGGCAGAGCCACATGTGGTCCGAGTCGGGGTGGGGCTTCTTGCTCACGACCTGGGCCGTGACCACGTGCTCGAGGTTGGCGCCGACCTTCTCCACGGCCTCGACCTCGGTGCCGGTGCGGGTGAACTCGGCCACGAGCTCCTTGGGATCGGCCGGCACGTCGACCATGCTCTTGAGCCACTCATATGAGACGCGCATTTCTCTTCTCCTTTTCGCGCGATCAGTACAAATCTACCGAGAAGTGCTTGGGAATCAGAATCGAGAAAAACTCCCAGGTCCGGTCTGAGGGTTTCACTGGTGCCCGAGATTGGCGTGAAAGCCGAGGCCGCACGCCTGACGTGCGGCGGCCGAAGGCTTGAGCGCCAAGATCGGGCGCCAGGGGAAGCCTCAGAACTGGGACAAGAAGCGCATGTCGCCCGTCATCAGCATGCGCAGGTCGGGCAGGTCGTAGCGGAGGGCCGCCACGCGCTCGACGCCGATGCCAAAGGCAAAGCCGGTGTACTTCTCGGGGTCGATGCCGCAGAACTCGAAGACGTTGGGGTCGACCATGCCGGCGCCCAGGATCTCGAGCCAGCCGGTGTTCTTGCAGAAGCGGCAGCCCTCGCCGTGGCAGACGCCGCAGGAGACGTCGACCTCGCAGGAGGGCTCGGTGAACGGGAAGAAGTGCGGGCGGTAGCGCGTGGCACGGTCCTTGCCAAAGATCTCGCGCGTGAAGTAGTCGAGCGTGCCCTTGAGGTCGCCGAAGGTGATGCCCTCGTCCACGACGAGGCCCTCGACCTGCGTGAACTGCGGCAGGTGGTTGGCGTCGGCGGTGTCGGGGCGGAAGACCGTGCCGGGGCAGATCATGTAGATGGGCGGCTTCTTGTTCTCCATGACGTGCACCTGGACGCCGGAGGTCTGGGTGCGCAGCAGGATGTCGGACTCGCCCTGGACGTTGGTCTCCTCGGCGTGCAGCATCGTGCCCGGCGCGTTGTCCACCACGTAGAAGGTGTCCTTGGCCGAGCGGCTGGGGTGGTCCTCGGGGGCGTTGAGCGCGGTGAAGTTGTACCAGGTGCTCTCGACGTAGGGGCCGTCCTCGACGGTGTAGCCCAGGCCGCAGAAGATGTCCTCGATCTCCTCGCGGATCTGGTTGATGAGGTGCTGGGTGCCCTGGGAGAGGCGGCGGCCCGGCAGCGTCACGTCGCAGGCGTCGGCGGCCATGCGGCGCTCCATGAGCTCGCGGCCGAGCTCCTCCTTGCGGGCCTTGAGCGCGGCCTCGACGTTGCCGCGCACGGTGTTGGCGAGCTGGCCCATGGCCGGGCGCTCCTCGGGGGCAACCTTGCCCATGGAGCGCATGATCTGCGTGAGCGAGCCCTTCTTGCCCAGCACGCTCACGCGCAGGGCCTCGAGGGCCTCCATGCTCTCGGCGGCGGCCAGGCCCTCCGCCACCTGCGCCTCAATGGCCTTGAGGTCGTCGGACATCGACATCGTGTCATCCCTTCTCGATAAAAAACCGCCCTCGAGCGGCTCTTGCTGCTGCCCAAGGACGGATTGTTCCGCGGTACCACCTCGGTTGGCGCGACGGGTTGTCTCTCCCGCGCGCCCTCTTGTTTGCGCCCCGTTCCGTGGGGCCCCCGGCTTCCCTACAGATGATACGAAGGGACTGTCCCTTCGCATCATGTTCAGGTCGCGGCTGGTGGAGTGAACTCCGGGCCTCTGCCTTGGAGGGGGCTCTCAGCCGGTGACCCCCATCTCTTGTCCGCTGGCAACGCGACGCCCAGACCTCTCCGTCATCGCCTAGCGTCACATGGTAGCACAGTTCTCCGCGCGCAGCGCGTCGAGCCAGGCGACGTAGGTGTTGGGATAGTGGTTCGCGAGCAGGTGGACGACGTCGATCTGGGCGACGGCACCGACCAGCTCGACCAGTCCCGCGGGCGAGACCAGCTCGTCAAAGCTCCCCGCCCGCTCGCCGATCCGCTCTGCAAAGCGCTCCACGACCGCGCGGTCGCCCGGCTCCACCGGGCTCTCGGTCCCCATCGACTCGAGGTAGGACTCCCCCATCGCCCCCTCGAGGGCCGAGAAGGACGCGTCCCCCTCGCCCGGCAGCCACACGTCGCGCCCGTAGCGCTCGTAGCCCCAGCTCGAAAGCGGCAGGCGCGGCACCAGGTCGGCGGGGTTGAGCACGTTGAAGATGTTGTCGTAGACGGCCTCGCGCGCGTCGGCCGACGAGGTGCAGTTGGGCGTCGCGAAGGTGTAGGCGCGCACGTCGTCGGCCGTGGCCAGCGCGCTCACCGTGTCGACGTAGCTCGCGAGCAGGTTGGCCACCGCACCGCCCCGGCTGTGCCCGCAGAAGAGGTAGGCGCGCTCGACGCCCGGGCCTGCTTGCGCCGCCCGCTCCTCGAGGTCCGCCACGATCTCCTCCGCTGCGAGCGTGAAGCCCAGGTGGTCGGGGTCGCCCTCGGCGTTCTCGATCTTGATGTTGGAGAGCCACTCGGAGCCGTACGACCCGCGCACCGCGACCACGCAGAGCTCCTTCTCGGCGCCCGTCGTAGACGAGCGGACGCGCTTGGTCGCCAGGGTGTAGGCCACGACGTCCGTGCCGTCGAGTACGCCCAGGACCTCGTCGAGCACCTCGCTGCGGTAGCGGTACGACGCCGTGCACACCTCGTCGAAGCCCAGCGCCGCAAAGGCATGCTCGGCGTAGGCGGGCGCGGTCGATCCCTGCTGGTAGTAGGAGCTCTCGGCGTTGGCCACGGCGGCGAGCACGGCGCACGTGTGCGCGAGCTCGGGGTTGTAGGCGGTGGCGTCCTCGAAGAACCAGTCGTCGTCCCAGGCGACCTCGGAGGCCACGCGATGGCCCTCGGCCGAGAAGAGCGCGGCGTACTCGATCTGCGTCGCGAAGGCGCCCGTCCGGCGCTCGGAGGCCACCGCGGGCGCCGTGACGGCGTTGACGCCCGTGACGCGCTCGAGACGGCGCGCGTGCAGCACGGCCGCGCCCGCGAGCGTGGCGCTGTCGAGCAGGGCCACGGTCACCAGCAGCACCAGCAGCAGGCTGCGCCTCCTGCGTCGCTTGGGTCTGGGTCTGTCGTCGCGTGGCCGCATGGTCACCTCCGTCCGGGCCTTGCAGCAATGATACCCGGAGGCAAGGCACCGCCGGGCGTCGGCGGCGCAACGTGACGAAAGCGTTAGACGGGCGGAAGGGCGGTCCTTCTCGCCCGTGCCGCTACGCCAGCGCGAACTTCCAGATGTTGTACGCGTTGATGAGGATGATCAGCACCATGAGGCCCATGAAGAGCTTGTCCACGGTCTTGTCGTCGATCTTGGCGTTGACCTTGCGGCCCACGATGCCGCCCAGGATGCCGCAGACCACCATCGCGACGAGCAGCATCAGGTCCACGCCCACGTAGCCGCCGGTGACGATGGAGCTCGCGGTGCTCGTGGCCTGCGAAAACAGGATGATGTAGAGCGAGCTCGACGCAGCGCGCTTGGTCGCCATGGTGAAGAAGTAGAAGAGCACCACGAGGTTGATCGGGCCGCCGCCGATGCCGAGGAACGACGAGCACACGCCCAGCGCAAATCCGATGACCAGGCACGCCACGGCGGACGTGACGCTAAGCGTGGGGATCTTCTCCTTGTAGATGGTGTAGACGAGCGTCCCCAGCGTGATGAGCAGAAGGAGCCCCGCCTGGACGGCGCCGGCGGTGTTGGGGTCGGGGAAGAGCCCGGCCACGAGGGAGAAGAGCTCCTTGCCCGCCAGGCCGCCCACCGCGGCGCCGATGGCGAGCGGCGTGTCGGTCTTGGGGTCGATCGTGGAGGTGCCGGAGAGCTTGGCCTTGAGGACGGAGTAGAGCGTCATCGAGAGAACCGTGCAGCCCGAGAGGAAGTTGATCGTGGCGACGTCGGCCACGCCCGTGGCGTCGAGCACCGGCTTGATGAGGATGCCGCCGCCGATGCCGCAGATGGCGCCCACCGTGCAGGCAAAGAAGCTGACGAGAAGAACGAGCACTTGCATGGCTGACGACCTTTCTTCCTATGGGGCGAGCGACTCGACGGGCGGCCTAGCGCTTCTCGCCACCGTCCGCCTGCGCCGGAGCCGCGGCCTCGATGAGGGCCTGGACGCGGTCGAGGCACTCGTTCGCGCGCTTGGCGTCCCCTCGATTCTCGTACTGCGCGGAGAGCAAGTAAAGCAGCTTGGCCTTGTCCGCGGTCTTGGCCCCGTCCAGCTCACGCTCCATCTGCTTGATATAGGCGGAGCTCTTCTCGGCAAAGATCGCGTAGGTACGCTCGCACTCCTTGAGCTGCGCGGGCTCCGCCTTCTGGCGCAGCTCCTCGAGCAGCTCCTTTGCGCGGGGGTAGTCCTCCTGCTCGATGAAGAAGTTGAACGCGCGCAGCAGCAGGACCAGGCGCTGCTCGTCGCTTGTCCGAAGGCCGAGCATCTCGTCGATGATCGTGCGCGACGCATCCGCGTCGGCGAGGCACATCTGCGCGTTGAGGCGCATGTAGAGGAGGTTGTAGCGCGGGAAGGAGAAGCGCACCAGCGGGCGGGCGAGCAGGCGGACGCAGCCCTCGAAGTCCCCCTGCCCGAAGAGCCGCTCGTACTTGGCATAGACCAGGCGCTTCTGGACCTCCGTGTAGATGAGCGAGACGCCGCACAGCGCCACCACGATGATGCCGATCAGCTGCCAGTCCATGGGCTCCTCTTCCCGTGAGTCGTATTCCCTACGAGTATGGCACGGAGCGGGCGGCCAATCGAAGCTCGATTCCGGTCGCTGTCCCCTGGGGAGGACAGCGACCGGGGCGGTCGGGCGAGAAGAACGTGCAGCCGAGATTAGTACTCTGCCAGGCGCTCCTTGAACTGATCGAGGAGTCGCTGGTTGAACTCCGGGCCGCCATCGACGTTGGCGCTCATGAACAGCGGCGGCTGGACGCCGCGCTCGAGCAGGATGTCGAGCGACTCCATGACGGCGCAGTCCAGCAGCAGGCAGCCCGTGTAGAGCGAGGTGCCGCCCACCTTGGTGGGGATGCCCTCGATCTGGAGCGCTGCGTCGCCGAAGGAGGACTTGTTGTCCAGGACCACGTCGGCGCACTGGTAGAGGAGCTTGCCGGACTTGGCGCGGGAGGTGCCCGCGCGCGAGACCTCGAGCGCCGTCACGGCGATGACGGGCACGCCCGCCTCCTGCGCGTGCTGGGCGAGCTCGATGGGCAGCGGGTTGCGGCCGGAGTTGGAGATCACCACGAGGCAGTCCTCGGGGCGCAGGTCGAGCTTGAGCCAGAACTGGTCGCCCACGCCGTCGATCATCTCGTAGATGCCCCAGGCGGGCTCGCGCACCACCTTGGTCTGGATGTAGCCGCCGGCGCGACCGCAGATCTCGAGCGCGTTGGCGTGGCTGTGGCCGGAGCCGAAGGCGCGGATGATGCCGCCGCGCTCGATGGTGTCGGCAAAGATGGTCGCGGCCTGGTGGAGGGCGTCCTCCTGGCCGTCGAGGACGGTGTCAAGACGCCGCAGGACCTCGGCCTTGAAGCGCGCCGCGGAATCGCCCATCGTCGCCTCCCTACTTGGCCTCGACGCCGCTCACGAAGGTGGCGGCGAGGGTCATGTCGGCGTTGAAGATGGTCATGTCGGCGTCGCGGCCGGGCTTGATGAAGCCAAAGCGCTCTTCGATGTGGGCGGAGCGGGCGGCGACCTCGGAGGCCATGCGGATGGCCTTCTCGGCGGTCACGATCTGCCAGTCGACCATGTTCTTGACGCCCTGGGCAAGCGTGAGCACCGATCCCGCGATCGAGCCGGTGGTCCCGTCCTCGTTGAGGAGGTAGCACAGGCCGCCCTTCATGACCACGGGCAGGCCGCCGGACATGTACTCACCCTCGGGCATGCCGCCGCAGCCGAGGCAGTCGGTGATCAGGACCGTGTGGTCCCAGCCCTTGGCGTCGACGAGCGCCTTGACGGCACCGGGGACGACGTGGCGGCCGTCGCAGATGATCTCCGCGTAGGTGCCGTTGGTGGTCATGGCCGCGCCCACGACGCCCGGGTCGCGGTGGTGCAGGCCGCGCTGGCCGTTGTAGGTGTGCACGAAGCAGCTCGCGCCGGCGTTGACGGCAGCGAGTGCCTCGTCGTAGGTGGCGTCGGAGTGGCCGATGGAGGTCACGACGTCGCGCTCGTCGAGGGCGGCGCAGTACGCGCACGCACCGTCCTTCTCGGCGGCGAGCGCGCTCTTCACGATGCGGCCGCCGGCCTTCTCCTGCCACATGTCAAAGGTCTCGACGCTCGGGTCGATGAGGTAGACGGGGTTCTGGGCGCCCACGTGCTTCATCGTGAAGAAGGGGCCCTCGAGGTAGATGCCGCCGATGTGCGCGCCCACGAAGTCCTCGCCGCGGGACTCGTCGGCCTCGGCGATGGCGGCGCAGGAGTCGGCGATCTGGTCGACGGACTCGGTGAAGGTCGTGGGCAGCCAGCAGGTGGTGCCGCGACGGGCGAGCTCGACGCTCGAAGCGTTGATGCCCGCGGCCTCTCGGTCGGTGGTTGCGTGGTTGTAGAAGCCGTGGATGTGCGTGTCCACGAGGCCCGGGCCCACGATGCAGCCCGTGAAGTCGCGGATCTCGCAGTCGGGGGCCTCGGCGGACCACATGCCGAACTTCCCGTCCGTCACGGTGAGGTAGCCGCCCTGCATCGTGGTTCCGGGAAGCACGAAGCGGTCGGCCTTGATGGCAAACGTGCTCATGTCTGCTCCTTAGTGGGTCAATTGGGGACAGTCCCCTTTTGACAAAATGGGTCAAAAGGGGACTGTCCCCAATTGACCCACTCTGTGACTTAGGCCTCGAACTCGTGAATCGTGACGCCCTTGACGACGCGGTTGACGGTGCCGGTGGGGCTCGGCGTGTCGGGGGTGTTGCCCACGCGCACGGAGTTGAGCAGCGAGACCGTCTGCGCGACCATCACGAACGGCAGCGCGAGATAGGCCTCGGGCAGCGCGTCGTAGCCGGCGAAGGTGAAGGACTCGCCCTCGAAGGCCGGCGCCACGTCCTGCTGGACGGCGATGGTCTTCTGCGCGATCTTATCGCCGTTGATCTCGTTCAGGATGTCGAGGTCGTACTGGCGGGTGTAGGCGTCGTTGTTCATGAAGACAAAGACGAGGGTCTTGTCGTCCACGAAGGACTTGGGCCCGTGGCGGTAGCCCATCGAGCTGTCCCAGGAGGTGGCCACGAGGCCGTGGGCGAGCTCGAGGATCTTGAGCTGGCTCTCCTGGGCGAGGCCCACGAAGGAGCCGGAGCCCAGGTAGGTCACGCGGTTGAAGTCGCCGGCGAGGAAGGCCGCGACCTCGTCCTCGCGCGCGACGACGGCCTCGCCCATCTTGGCGGCCTGCTCGACCCAGGCGCGCTTCTGCTCGAGGGAGGCGGCGTCAAAGACGAGCGTGGTGAGCAGCGTCATGCAGCTGTAGGAGCCGGTCATGGCAAAGCCCTTGTCGTTGGCGCGCGGGATGAGCAGCGTCAGCGCGTCGGGGTCGTCTGCAGACTCGACGGCGAGCTTGCCCTCGGGGGCGCAGGTGATGTTGAGGAACTTGACGTTCTTCACGAACTTCTTGGCGACCTGCACGGCGGCGAGGGACTCGGGGCTGTTGCCGGAGCGCGCAAAGGAGACGAGCAGCGTGGGCTCGTCCGGGTTCAGGAAGTCGCGCGGCGCGGAGACGATGTCGGTCGTGGCGATGGGCTTGAAGTCGTAGAGGGAGACGTCGCCGGCGTGGCGCAGGTACGGGCCCACGGTGTCGCCCACGTAGTCGGAAGTGCCGGCGCCGGTGAAGACGACGGACAGGCGGCCCTCGCCCATCGCGCGGGCGCTTGCGAGAAACGCCTCGATGGCATCGAGGTTGTCCTCGTAGATCTTGAGGGTGTCGACCCAGAGCTCAGGCTGCTGGGCGATCTCGGCCGTGGTGATGTCGGCGCCCAGGGCCTTGAGCTCCTCCGCGCTCTTCTCAAACATTGGCGGCTCCTTTCTGTTGATGATACGAAGGGATGATACGAAGGGACTGTCCCTTCGTATCATTACATGCGCTGGTGCAGGACCTTGTACTTGAACTGGTCCGCGCGCGCAACGGACAACGTGTACTCGATGATCTCGTTGGCGATGTTGTAGGTGGTGCGGGCGAGCTCGAGCACGGGGGCGTTCTCGGGGATGTCGAGCAGGTGCGCCTCGGCGGGACGCGCCACGCTCGCAAAGAACTCCTCCTCGGCCACGCGGATCTTCTCGTGATAGACGTTCTCGATGATCTCGTAGAGCGGCATGGAGTCGAGCAGCGGCCGCTTGAGGGTCAGGAACCTGCGCACGGGCAGGAAGCTGCGCTCCACCATCATGGGGATGCCGTCCGCCGAGCGCAGCCTCTTGAGCTTGAAGAGGCGGTCGCCCAGGCGCACGCCCATGTGCTGCGCGAGGTTCTTGTCGGCGTCGATCTCGGAGAACTCCAGGATCGTGGTATGGGGCTCGCGCCCCATCGCGCGCATCTGGTCGGTGAAGCTGTAGGACTGCATGAGGTTGGTGACCTGCGCGGACTGGTCCGCGACGAAGGTCCCGCGCCCGTGCTTGCGCACGACCATGCCCAGGCGCTCGAGCTCCTGCAGGGCCAGGCGGACCGTGGTGCGCGAGAGACCGTAGCGCTCGGAGAGCTCCCGCTCGGAGGGCATGAGGTCCCCCGGCCGGTACTCCTGCTCGATCTTCTCGGTGAGGATATCAACCAGCTGGTCATACAGCGGCTGCTTGCTCGCGCGCGCCACAGCGCCTCCCTTCCGCGTCCCGTTCCGCCGGCACCTGCCGCGGGGCCGCCGCTACCTACTCGTCCTCGTCGTCATCGTCCGCGCCGGCGGAGAGCTCCATGTGGCAGACGCCCTCCTTGCCGACCTCCACGGCCTCGGACACGAGGTCCGCGATCGCGGAGTCCGGGGTGCGCGCCATCACGATGTCGATCAGCATGGGGAGGTTGGTGCCGGCGACCACCTGGATGTTGTCCTGCTCGGCGGTGATCATCATGGACTGGTTGAACGGGGTGCCGCCCATGAGGTCGCAGAAGATGAGGACGCCGTCGGTCTTCTCGCGCAGGTCCTTGACCGCAGCACGGAGGGTGTCGCCGTAGGTGCCGGCCTCCTCCTCGACAAACGGGACGATCTCAAAGGCCTCCTGCGGGCCCGCGATCATGTCGAGCGCGCTCTTGAGGCCGGTCGAGAAGTGCCCGTGCCCGGTAAGGATGAATCCGATCATTGTGTCCTCCTTCGTGTCGAGGGCGGGGTGCCCTTGAACTCCTTATACGTACGGCAACGCGGCCTATGCGACCGCCTGCTGGTTCGTGTTCGTCTTGGTGAGCTCCTCGAAGCGGCGCTTGTACTGCTTCGCGTGCGTCTTGTCGCCCTTGTTGGCGTACTGCTTCCACAGCAGGAAGCAGAGCTTGCCCTGGAGGGCCGGGTTCTTCTCCTTCTTGAGCATCTGCTCCATCTGGTCGATGTAGCCGAACTTCTTTGAGAAGACGATGTCGTAGGTGAGCTGGCAGTCGGCAACGACGGCCTGGTCGGCCGCCTTGCTTGCCCTGAGCTGGACGAGAAGCTCCTTGCAGCGGTCCTTGTTGCCCAGCTGGGTGAAGTAGTTGAACGCGACGGCGAGGGTCTGGGCCTGGCGCTTGGCCGAGTTTCTCATGCGGACGAGAAGCTCGATCATGCGGGTGGCCATCTCCTCGTCGTCCATGGCCTGATAGCACAGGAAGCGCAGGTAGTACTGGCGGTAGGTGGTCAGCGTCACGCGCGCGGGGGTGCTGTCGAGCGACTCGATGGCCTCCTTGTAGTGTCCCGTCTCGAAGAAGCCCTCGTACTTGGCCTCGTAGTAGCGACGGAAGCCCTCCTTGAACAGGAAGTAGGCGACGACGAGGACGATGAATGCGATGACGCCAGGATGCACGAAATTGCCTTTCTAGAGAGAACGGACGCGCATCTCGGGAGATAGGGCGGGAACCCAGAGGTCCCGAGCCGTGAGATGCGCGCCCGCTCGGATCGAGCAGTCGAGGCCCGCGGCGCCCGGAGGTCCGGGCACCGCGGGGCCAGGAGAAGCCTTAGCCCTTCGCGACGAGGTTGAGGGCGCCAAAGACGATGCCGATGACCAGGACGATGAAGATCGCCTTGGTGGAGGTCATGCCCTTGCGGCCGAGCAGCCAGTACACGAAGCCGACGAGCGCGGCGGGAACGAGCTTGGGGCAGATGTTGTTCAGGATGTCCTGAACGTTCAGCGGGACGCCACCGATGTTCGGGTTGATCGTGAGGACGATGCCGACGTTGGTGGAGACCAGCGCGCCGACCATGAAGACGCCCATGACCGTAGCCGCGTCCGTGATGGCGTTGAGCTTGTCGGACATGGTGGTAACGAGCTTCATGCCCTGATCGTAGGCGATGTAGGTCTGCTTGCAGCGGAACCAGTCGACAACCACGCAGGAGGCAATCCAGATGAAGATGCCGAGCGGGTTGCCCTCCATGGCCATGTTGGCGGCCAGGGCGCCGAAGATCGTCGGGAGCAGCGAGCCAAAGATGGAGTCGCCGATGGAGGCGAGCGGGCCCATCAGGCCGGTCTTGAGGGAGGCGACGGTCTCGAGACCCTCGGTGCCCTCGGTCTCCTCGATGGCGAGGTCGATGCCCGTGATGATCGTGTTGAGGAAGTTGGAGGTGTTGAAGAACGGCGAGCACTGGGTGCGGCACGCGGTCTTCAGGGCCTCGGTGTTGTCCCCATAGATCTTGCGGAGCTGCGGAAGGATGATCCACAGGTATCCGGAGTGCTGCATACGCTCGTAGTTCCAGCCAGCCTGGAAGCCAACGAGGTTGCGAATGTTTATCTGGCGAAGGTCAGCCTTAGTGAGCTTGTAGCCAGTGGTCTGTCCGACATTAGAGCTCATCGTCGTCATCTCCCTCCGCACCAGCAGAGACAGCCGCGACGGCGCCGGTCTGGTGCTGCTGGTAGTAGATGTAGGCAAGAGCGAAGCCGATGAGAGCGACGGTCAGCATCGACAGACCCTTGAAGCTGCCACCGTTGATGGCGGTCTCGGTAGCACCAGCGACCGTGGCGACGTCGCCGCCGATGGTCTGGATGCTCGAGAAGGCGGTGCCGAGGAGGGCAGCGATCACGAAGCCAAGGATGAGGTAGGCAACGTGCTTCTTGACGGGCAGGTAGCGAAGCAGGATGGCGAAGCCGACGGCCGGCAGCATGCCACCAGCGACGGTGAGGCCGGTGCCGAGCCAGGCGAGGTCGCCGTTGAGGGCGCCGGTGATGGCGTCAACCAGACCCTGGCCGAAGGCGAGGGCGAGGAAGACCGGGATCATACGGGAGAGGCACCAAGAGACAGCACCCATCCAGTAGTGAACGTTGTAGGCGCCCCAGTTCATCTTCTCGACGTCAGCGTCGCAGGCGTGACCCCAGAAGGTGTTGGCCATACGACCGAGGATGTCGGTGTAGACGAGGATCGCGGCCACGGGCACGCCGAGGGCGGCGAGGGCCTGCTCCGGGTCCATGCCGGAGCTCACGGCGAAGGCCGTGGCGATCAGGGTGCCGGAGTTGGCGTCGATGCGGGAAGCGCCGCCGAAGGTGCCAACGCCGAGGATGGTGAGCTGCATGCTACCACCGATGAAAAGACCAGTTGCCATGTCGCCCATGACGAGGCCCGTGAAGAAGCCAGAGAACACGGCGGAGCCGGCGCTGGAGTACCAGTGCAGCTCGTCCATGATCTGGAAGCCCGCGTAGAGCGTGAGCAGAAGAATCTGCCACCACTGAATCATGGTTCTTTTCCTCCTTCTAACAACTCGAACGTAACATACGAATCACGCTATATGGTTGCGGTGCATCTCCCCTCACCGCGTAGCGCCTTGCTGGGCCGGAGCCTAGGGCTTGAAGGTCTCCGGGCTGTTCTGCGGGGTGAGCTGGATGACCATGGGAACGCCCATGGAGGCGAGCTCGTTCAGGGCGTCGACGTCGTCCTGGCCGCAGTTGATGTTGCGGTTGTAGGTCTTGACGATGTTCATCGAGGTGATGTTGCCAAGGATGATCTCGTCGAACTTCACGCCGGCCTTGGCGAGCTTGACGTAGACCTCGGGCTTCTTGACGACGATGAACAGACGCTGGGCGTCATACTTGCCGGCGAGGATGTTGGCCGCGGCCTTCTCGACGGGCAGGACGGAGAGCTTGCAGGTGGCGGGGGTGGCCATGCGCAGGACCTGCTTCTGCGTGGCGTCCTCGGCGACCTGGTCATCGACGACCATAAAGCGGCTGACCTGGCGGGCGTTGGCCCAGAGGTTGCCGACCTGGCCGTGGATGAGGCGGAAGTCAACACGTGCTCCAACGATCATGCTACTCAACTCCTTCTTTCTCGAGGTGGTTGATGAGGGGCGTCGAACGTAGGGAGATGGCGTCGCTCACGTGACCCTCTGTCTCAAACAGCACGAGCTCGTTGACGCCGGCGCGCGTGATGCCGTGGGGGACGTAGAGGGTGGCGATGGGACCGATCTCCCAGTACCTGCCCACGTTGACCCCGTTGACAAACGCGACGCCCTTGCCAAAGCCCGTAGTGTCTATATAGGTGTCTGCCGGCTCGTCGAGCGAGAACTCGAAGCGCGAGAAGGACGGCGTCCCCTCGACCCAGCCGGCGGTGTAGTCGATTTCGGAGACGTCCTCGAGCGGCAGGCGATAGGCCTCCCAGCCGAGGATGAAGTGCAGGTCGGCGCAGACGCCCGTGCGGATGCCCTTGCGCTGGGTGTCCGCCAGGAACTTGTGGCCGTAGTTCACGCGGCCCATGTTCTCCACGAGGACGTCGAGCTGGTTCTTCTCGGCAGGAAGGGCGTAGCGGATGTCCTCGCCGATGTGCTCCTGGTACTGGGTGGCCACGAGCTCGCCGTTGACGTAGACCTGCGCGCGGTCGCGGCCGTCCACCACGCGGATGCGCTCGGGCTCGGTCGTGTCGCGCTCGATCTGCGTGCGGTAGAGGACGTAGCCGTAGGACTGGCCCATGTCCTCCATCGTCTGCGGGTAGAGCGAGCGGACGGGCTCGGGATCGAGGCGGCCGAGGTTCTCGAAGAGGCCGGCGCGCCCGGAAAGCTCGATCTTCTCGGCCGGGACGTTTACCGCGGACTTGATCAGCGGGTCGGCGGTCCAGTTGTCCGGGAAGAGGTCGCGCACGACGTCGCGCAGCTTGTACCACTTCTCGGTGGGGTTGCCCTCCTCGTTGAGGGGGGCGTCATAGTCGTAGGAGGTGACCTGGTGCAGGTCGTGGGTGTGGCGGGCGGAGCAGCCGTTCATGAAGCCAAAGTTGGTGCCGCCGTGGAACATGTACAGGTTGATGGACCCGCCGAGCTCCAGAAGCTCGCGCACGGAGTCCGCCAGGTCCTGCGCGTCGCGCGTGATGACGTTCTCGCCCCAGCGGTTGAACCAGCCGTCCCAGAACTCCATGCACATGAGCGGCCAGTCCTTGCCGTGCTCCTCGTGGAAGGCCTTGAGGTTGGCGAAGTTCTCGCCCGCGCGGGAGCCAAAGTTGCCGGTGACGAAGACGTCGTCGTCGATGAGCGTACCTGCGCGCAGGCATCCGCGCCACGGACCGTCGGAGGTGCACAGGGGGACGTCCACCCCGCGGTCGAGCATGAGGTCGCGGATGCTGCGCAGGTACCCCTTGTCCTCGCAGTAGGAGCCGTACTCGTTCTCCACCTGCATCATGAGGACGTTTCCGCCGCGTGTGACCTGGCGCTCGACCAAGATGGGCATGAGCGCGTCATAGTAGGCAGCGACGCGGGCAAGGAACTTGGGGTCGCGCGAGCGCGGGCGCAGGGAGCGGTCGGCGAGCAGCCAGGCGGGCAGGCCGCCCCACTCCCACTCCGCGCAGATGAACGGCGACGGGCGGACGATGATCCACAGGCCGAGCTCTGCCGCCTCGTCGAGGAAGCGGGCGAGGTCGCAGATGCCCTCGAAGTCGAACTCGCCGGGACGCGGCTCGTGGAGGTTCCACGGCACGTAGGTCTCGACGGTGTTGAAGCCCATCGCCTTGAGGTTGTAGAGGGAGTGATGCCAGTCCGACGGGTGGACGCGGAAGTAGTGGATCGAGCCAGAGAGAATCGTGAAGGGCTTGCCGTCGAGCAGGAACTGGTCCTTGATCTCGAAAGTATGCATCTCACTCCTCACGTCCGGACCGCTGTTTAATCGTTAAAGTTTCGTTCCGCGCGTCATCGGTCGCTAGTCGCGCATGGTAGCCACTATACACGTTCTCGACATGTTTGTCGTGAAATTATGAAGAGACGCGTGAACGGTCGATTTTGCCCCGCGAGCGGACTTTTGCATTTTCGCAGGTCAGAACTGGTATCTTTCACTGTTTTTTGAATAAACCCCAGCTAGTTGATAGAAAGAACTGGTAGTAACAACTGTATCAGTAATACCAGTGGTACTAATTTCGGCAGACCACTCGGCGCACCCGCGGGCGGCGCTGTGCGCCGCGCCCGCCCAGAAAGATATGATGGGACAAACACCTCCGGGGTATCTGTCACATACCGCTGGCAAAGGAGCCGCCATGATCTCCACCGTCACGCTCAACACTTCCATCGACAAGGCCTACCAGCTTGCCTGCCCGCTCGTGGACGGCACGGTGATGCGCGTTCAGACCTGCATCGACAACGCCGGCGGCAAAGGGCTGAACGCCGCCCGCGCGGTCGCCACCTGCGGCGAGAAGATCGTGGCCACGGGATTTGTGGGCGGCAACAACGGCCGGCTCCTCTGCGAGCTGCTGGACGCCGACGGCATCGAGCACGACTTCGTGCACGTGGCTGCCGAGACGCGCTGCTGCGTGAACGTGCTCGAGCCTGACGGCCGCTCGACGGAGTTCCTCGAGCCCGGCCGCGCCGTGACGGAGGACGAGGTGGCCGCCGTGCGCGCGAAGGTCGCCGAGGTGGCGGCGCGCGCCGACGTGGTGACCTTCAACGGCAGCGTCCCGGCGGGCTGCGGCGACAACATCTACCGCGAGCTCGTGGAGGTCGTGCGCGCTGCGGGCAAGCCGGCGATCCTGGACACCTCCGGCAAGCTGCTCGTGGGCAGCCTCGCCGCCCGCCCCGCGATGATCAAGCCCAACACCGATGAGATCCAAGCAATCTTGGGCAGAAAGCCCGAGTCCATCGACGAGATCTACGCCGCCGCGCGCGAGGTGCACGAGACCTACGGCATCGAGAAGGTCGTGGTGTCGCTGGGCGGCGACGGATCGGTGATGGCCTGCTCCGAGGGCGTCTTCCGCGGGCGCGCGCCCAAGATCGAGGTCGTGAACCCCGTGGGGTCGGGCGACACGATGGTCGGAGCCTTCGCCGTCGCCATGGCGCGTGGCATGGCCGTGGAGGACCAGCTCGCGTTTGCGATGGCCTGCGCGAGCGCAAACTGCCTCACGCCCTCGACCGGCCACTTCGACATGGCCGTGGCAGACGAGCTGCGCGCCGGCACGAGCGTCGAGAAGGTCGCGTAACCTACGGACCTGACGGCGCCCGGCCTTCCTCTGTGCTCAGACAGTCCTCGCCGCAAAGAACGCGGCTGCGGAACTGCGCCAGAGGAGGGCCGGGGCGCCTTCTGCTACAGGGTATGTACACCACGCCTTGAGGGTATGTACACCCTCCCGGGCTGCACGCTCTTCTCGGCAGGTCTTCTACCTGCGGGAACGTTGATAGTCCGGACTCGGACAGTGTACATACCCTCAACAGCCGGGGTGGCGGAAGACAGGCGGCGGCTACGGGGCCGGGCGGAGCTCGACACGGGCCGAGAAGGACGGGCGCTCGTCGGCGGTGACGCCCACCGTGAGGGTTCCGCCCATCGACTCCGCGAGCGCGCGGGCGACCGCGAGGCCGAGTCCCGTGCCGCTGGAGTTACGCGCGGGGTCACCCTGGTAGAAGCGCTCCGTGAGACGTGCCGGGTCGAGCCGGGCGGCGTCGGCGGGCGCCACGGGGTTCTCGACCGTGAGCACCGCACCCTCCACGCGCACGCTCGGAGCGCCAGAGCCGTGGACGAGGGCGTTCTCCAACAGGTTTGCCATCACGCGGGCAAGCGCGTCGGGCGCGGCGAGCACCGGCACGGTCTGCCCGAGCCGCACGTCAGGCTCCCAGCCACGCGCCGCGAAGGCCCCATAGCGGGCCGCGAGCGCGTCCGCCGCGGCATCGGCGAGGTCGCAGGCAACCAGCTCCGGCTCCCAGGACGGGTCCGCGGCACGCGCATAGGTGAAGAGGTCGTCCACGAGCACGCGCATGGCGGCAAGGCGCTTCTCGGCACCCTCGAGGTAGCGGGCGGCACGCTCCGGATCCTCCGCACGCTGGGCGAGCTGCAGGTAGCCCTGCGCCCCGGCGAGCGGCGTGCGGATGTCATGACTGAGCGCGGCGAGCTGCTCTCGGAAGCGTTCGTCGGCGCGGCGGCGCTCGAGGTCGCGCGCGAGGTCCGCGTCCAGGTGGCGGTCGACCGCGCGGGCGAGCGCCGCCACCGCAGGGTCGGCGGACTCCAGGCGGGCGCGCGGCGCGGGCGAGACGGCCGCACGGTCCAGCAGCTCCGCCAGCCGCGCGAGGTCGCGGTCACGAGCCCGACGTGATGAAAAGGGACTGTCCCTTTTCATCACAGGCTCACACGTGCCATGAGCTTGTGGGAGATGGCCCAGAACGCCACGATGAAGGCAGCGCACATCACGACGGGACCTGGGTCGAGCACCGCGCTCGCGCCGAGCAGCGCCGCCGGCTGAAGCGGCATCAGCAGCTGGGCCAGGTCGTAGGCGAGCTCCTGGGAAAACGGAACCGCCACCGCCATCGGTATGAGGAGCGCCAAGTTGAGCAGGCCGCCTGCGAGCATGATCGAGATGAGCAGCGTCGTCCCAAAGCCGCGCGAGCGCCGGGAGAGCCACAGGAGCAACAGGCCAAAGGCGGCATACGTCCACCCCACGAGCACACTGGCAAGCGCACGCAGCACGAGCTCGCCCAGCGGCATCCCCCCGAGCTGTGCGCCAGGCGCGAGCAGCAGGATGAGCCCTAGCAGAACTGCCCAAGCCGTGAGCACCACCGAGAGCAGGAGCGCGAGAATCATCCGCGTGGCCACGTAGTCAGCCCTGCCGCGCCACGTGGCGATCGAGGCTCGCAGTCCACCCGACGAGAGATCGTGAACCGTGATGCCGACCACGGCGAAGCACGTGCCAAAGACGGCTCCCGCGTTCATGATCGTGAAGAGCGACTGCTCAAACGATATGACCAGATGCATGTCGGCATTCTGCGGAGTGAGCAGGATTGTGAGGAGAGTCGCAAGGACCCACAGCGCCGGCAGCACGAAGGCACCCTTGACGTAGGCGTTGCGCGAGGCGAGGTAGAGCGCGGCGCGGAGCTGGTTTCTCAGGTTGGTCATGGTACTCACCTGCCCTTCTCGTCTGCGCGGCGTCCCGCGGCGCTCGCCTTTCCGTCGATGATGCGCACGAGCTCGGCCTCAACGTCCGGCGCGGAGACCGTGAGCTCCGTCACGGCGATGCCCGCGGTCAGGAGCACCTGCGCCAGCACCGTGCGGTCCGGCTCTCCCCCGCCCGACGCCGTCACGCGCAGCGCTCCGTCCGGCAGCACGCGCACCTTGAGGCCAGGAAGCTCCTCGGCGAGCACGGCCACCGCGCGCTCAGGCGCGTCGACGCGCAGCGTGAGGTAGGTGGCACAGGCGTCGGCAAGCTCGTCGGAGGTGAGCTCGCGCGCGAGGGCTCCGTCGCGCATGATGCCGTAGTGCGTGCACATGCGCTCGAGGTGCGCCAGGATGTGCGAGCTGATAACGATTGTCACGGCACGCTCGCGGTTGAGGCGGACCAGGAGGTCTCGCAGCTCGGACGCGCCCGTGGGGTCGATGCCGTTGAGCGGCTCGTCGAGCAGCAGCACCTCGGGCGCGCCGAGCAGCGCGAGGGCCACGCCGAGTCGCTGGCGCTGGCCCGCGGAGAGGTCGTCCACGTAGGAGCCGCGCGGCCAGAGGATGCGGCGCTTGCCGTCGCCGCCCGTGCGCTCGTCCAGACCCACGGCCGCGAGCACTTCTCGGCACGCTTTCTGTGGGTCGGGCAGGCCGAGCACGAGAGCGCGGTTCATGAGGTTCTCGAAGGCGTCGAGCCGCCCGTAGACCGCGGGTGCCTCCACGAGCACGCCGATGCGCGGGTCGGACTCGCACGGGCGAAGCTGCCGGCCGAGGACGCTCACGGTGCCCGCGTCCTGCCGCATGAGGCCCGCGACCAGCTTGAGCAGGGTGGACTTGCCCGCGCCGTTCTTGCCCACCAAGCCGTAGACGGCGCCGGCGGGCACGGCGAGGCTCACGTCGCGCACCGCGCGTACGGTGCCATGCGAGAAGGACTTGGAGAGGTTGCTCGTCTCGATTGCGTTCATGGTGTCCTCCTTCCCTTGCTGCTTTCAGCCTACTCGGAAGGTGTCGGCAAACGCTCCAGAGACCTACAAGACTTCGACAAGAATGATTCAAAAGGGGTCTGTCCCCTTTTGAATCACTGGAGCTTGAAGCCGATGCCCCAGACGGTCTGGAGGTAGGCGTCCGTGCCGGACGGGCGCAGCTTGGCGCGCAGGTTACTCACGTGCGTGGCGATGGTACGCTCCTCGGTGAGCGCCTCCTCGTTGCGGGCGAGCTCGAAGAGGGCGCGCTTGGTAAAGACGCGCCCGGGCTCGGCCATCATGGCGGCGAGGATGTCGAACTCGGTGCGCGTGAGGCGCAGCGGGGCGCCGTCCACGGCAAAGGTCCGCGCGGCGGGATCGAGCTCCCAGCGGCCAAAGCGCGCTACGGTGCCCGCGCGCTCTTCTCGCCCGCGCCCGCGCAGCTGCACCTCCACGCGCGCGAGCAGCTCGTCGAGGTCGAAGGGCTTGACGAGGTAGTCGCTCGCGCCCAGGCGAAGGAGCGCCACGCGGTCTGTCACGGCGGACTTCGCCGAGGTCACGATCACGGGAGCGGCGACGCCGGTCGCGCGCAGGCGCCCGATGAGCTCCTCGCCGGGGACACCGGGCAGCATGAGGTCCAAGATCACGAGGTCGAAGGGCTCGTTCTTCTCGGCCGCGCGCTCTGCTGCGAGCAGGGCCTCCGTACCGGAGAAGGCCGGCACGCACGCGTAGCCCTCGTCCCCGAGGAAGGTGCAGACCACCTCGGAGAGCGCGGCGTCGTCCTCGACCACGAGGACGCGGGGGCTGTTGGCGTACGCATTCATGGGCCCAGTATAAGGCGCCCGAGGGCCCGCCTTGTGTCGCTAAATCTGAGGTTTGAGTAGCCACCAGACGGGACGCTCCAGATGTCATTGGCAAAAGCCCTGATATGACCTGTGACTCGCGGGTCATTTTGCGCCGGAATAGGCCGCTTGCCAAAACCGCCTGCTCAGACCTCGCCAAAAGTGACACAGCCCCGGCGCTTTCACGCCTTGAACGGCCACTCCCCCGCCGCGAGAGCCTCAATCGCAACAGCCACCGCGTCGTCCTCGCAGGCACCGACGTGCCAGCGCGCGGCCGCGGCCGCCTCCGGCGTGGCGCCCGCCACCGCAACCGAGTTCTCCACGGCCGCAAACATCGGCAGGTCGTTGTCAGCGTCGCCGAAGACCACGACCCCGTCGAGGCCCACGCCCAGACGCTCGGCCAGCCACGCCACCGCGGTGCCCTTGTTCCAGCCGCGCGGCATGATGTTGGAGTACGTGGGCATGGCGCGGTCCACGTCAAACGCCGCAACCTCGGTGTTGAGTCGCGCCACGAGCTCGGTCATGGCCACCTCGCCCTCACCGGTGAAGACGTTGGCCTTCACCACGGGAAAGTCCGGGAGCTCGCGCGTCACGCGGCAGCGCTCGGCATAGGCCGGGAAGTGCTCGGCGAGCACGTCGAGCTCGCCCTCTACCAGAAGCGGGATCGCGTCGTCAAAGCAGACCAGCCCGGCGCCCGGCGTGGCGGCCACGATGGCGCGCAGCTGCTCGAGCGCATCGGGCGCGAGCGTCTGCTCCATGACCTTCTCGCCGCCCAGGTAGACCTGCATGCCGTTGGTCGCGAGCGCCGTGGCGCAGCACGCCGCGTCCCCGCCGAAGAAGTCCGGGATCCACGAGTAGCCGCGCCCGCTCGCGGCGCCCACCCAGAGGCCGGCGTCGATCGCCGCGTGGAAGGCGGCGACGGTGCGCTCGGAGACCTGGCGCCTGCCGCGCGGCAGGATGGTCCCGTCGATGTCGGTGAGGATGAGCTTCACGGCCACGTTCTTCTCCCTTCAGATGAGTCAGAAGGGGTCTGTCCCCTTTTGACTCAGTATATGACGCGACAGCCCAGCTCGGCGGCGTCCGCGCCCACCACGCCCTCCGGGTCCGCGTCCATGATCACGGCCTCGACGCGCTCGAGCGTCCCAAACCACAAGAGGCCGGCCGCGCCGACCTTGCTCTGGTCCATGAGGACGAAGGTGCGGGTGGCGCAGCCCAGATACGCGCGCTTGAGCTCGGCCATGTCCTGGTTGTTGGTCATGAGGCCGCGCCCGGGCACGTAGGACGTGGGCGTGACGAAGGCCTTGTCCGGGTGGAGCATCTCGAGCGTGCGCATGGCGAGCGGGCCCGCGGTGTAGCGGTGCCCCTTGCGCAGGCTGCCGCCAAGCATGATGACGTCGAGGGACGGCGCGGAGCGGTCCACGTAGTCCGCGATCGTGAAGTCATCGGTCACGATGGTCACGCCCGTCCGTCCCGAGATGGCGCGGACGAGCTCGAGCGCCGTGGTGCCCGAGTCCACGAGCACCGCATCGCCGTCTTCCACGAAGGGCGCCGCCAGCCGCGCGATGGCCTGCTTGGCCTCCACGTTCACGTTGACGCGCCGGTCCTGCACGGAGACCGTGAGCGTCTTGGAGAGCGAGACCGCGCCGCCGTGCGTGCGGCGCAGCTTGCCATCGCGCTCGAGGGCGTCGAGGTCGGCGCGCGCCGTCACGCGGGACACGCCAAAGGCCTCGGCGAGCTGCGTGACCTGCACGGACGTCGCGCGGTCGAGCATGGAGAGGATCGCCGCGCGCCGCTCCTCGGATGACATCGCCATGGCTACCCGCCCTTCTCGACGTCCTTCTCGCCCGCCATCTGTTTGTGTGCGAATTGTGTTTCCTTTTCTTGCCTTATGGGAAATCTATCACATTGCTTTTGCCTTCGTTTTGGAAAGAGCTTCGGGCGGCGGCAGAGGCTGGCCGCCCAGCGGAGGACGAGAAGAACGTCGACGCTGCCTTTGCTTTCCCTTCCCCGCGCCGCTCGGCGGACGCGCCGGGCCCCGCCCGCGCGCGAGCCGCCTACAATGGCGGTGTCAGCCGCTCCGAGGAAGGGAGTTTCGATGCTCGTCACCACGAAGGAAATGCTGCTCGACGCCCAGGCCGGCCACTACGCCGTCGGCGCGTTCAACGTCGAGAGCCTCGAGTTTGTCATGGCCGTCGTGAAGGCCGCCGAGGAGCTGCGCTCCCCCGTCATCATGCAGACCACGCCGGGCACCGTGAAGTACGCCAACCTCGACTACTTTGCCGCCATGTGCCGCGTCGCCGCCGAGCAGGCGAGCGTGCCCGTGGCCATCCACCTCGACCACGGCGACGGCTTCGACCGCGCGGTCCAGGCCATGAAGGCCGGCTACACCTCCGTCATGATCGACGGCTCCCACGACACCTTCGAGGACAACATCGCCCTCACCGCCTCCGTGACCAAGGTCGCCAAGCCGCTCAACATCCCCGTCGAGGCCGAGCTCGGCAAGGTCGGCGGCAAGGAGGACGACGGCCCGGCCGTCGAGGGCGAGAGCCCCTACACCGACCCCGAGGAGGCGCGCGAGTTCGTCGAACGCACCGGCTGCACGTCGCTCGCCATCGGCGTGGGAACCGCGCACGGCGTCTACACCGAGACCCCGCACATCGAGCAGAGCGTCGTGAAGGCCATCCGCTCCGTCGTGGACGTGCCGCTCGTGCTCCACGGCACCTCCGGCGTGCCCGACGACCAGGTCGCCGAGGCCATCAAGAACGGCATCTGCAAGGTCAACTACGCCACCGAGCTGCGTCAGGCCTTCATGCGCGGCTTCATGGGTTACATGGCCGAGAACCCCGGCGCCTTCGACCCCAAGAAGCCCAACAAGCCCGGCATGCAGGAGATCACCGACCTCGTCAAGGTCCGCATGACCAACCTCGGCTCCGTCAACAAGGCGTAGGCGAGCGCTCCCAGCCACACAGCCCTGGCCCCGGTTGTTGTCCCCTTGCGGGTGCAGCAACCGGGGCCTTCTCGTGGCTGTCGGGCCTGCGAGGGTCGTTCTTGCCCCCTCGCGAGGACAAGAACCGCCGGGCAAGAAGAACGGGTGCCCGCGACGTCATCATCGCGGGCACCCGTTGCGCAGTACGGGAGACGTTGTCTGACGAGCTACGCCTCGGCGAGGCCGGAGTTGACGAGCTCCGCGATCTTCTCGGCATCGTCGGAGGCCTGGACGCCGGAGCGGAAGCCCTCGTCCATGAGCAGCACGGCCACCTTGGAGAGCAGCTGCAGGTGGGTGGTGCCGGCCTCGGCGGCGGGCGTCAGGATGGAGATAGCGCACGTGACGGGCGCGTTGTCCATGGAGGCCCACTCGATGCCCTCGGCAAACTTGACGACGATCATGCCGGCCGCCTTGATGGCGTCGCTCTTGGCGTGGGGGATGGCGAAGCCGCCCGTCATGCCCGTGGTGCCCTCGGCCTCGCGGGCCTTGTATGCCTCGTAGACGCCCTCGGCGTCGTCGGAGAGACCCAGCTCGACGGCCTTGTCGGCCAGCAGCCTGAGAGCCTCGTCGACGGACGCGGCGCTCTGGCCGAGAACAACGTTGGATGCGGGAACGAACTCGCTCATCTCTACCCCCTACCCGGCGGCGCGCGCCGCCCGTACCTAGTCACAACAGATGAATAGTAACACCGCACGCCCCGAGTGACCGCGAAGTCGTCCCCGGCGCGGCGAGGCGCTATCCCCTGCTCTCGCGGCGCAGGCGCAGCGCCTCGTACGCGCAGCCGTACATGGCCGCCTGGTTGCCCAGGCTCGCCGCCTCGATGCGCGCCTGCTTGCACGGCTTGAGCGCGTACTGCTGGAACTTCTCGCGCAGCTCGGGGGCGAAGGTGGCAAAGGCGCCCGCCACGCCGCCGCCGATGAGGTACATCTCGGGGTCCACGATGCAGGAGATCTGCGACATGGCCAGCGCCAGATAGTCGCACATCTTGTCCACGGCCAGCTTGGCGCACTCGTCGCCGCCCGCGAGTGCGCGGAAGACGGAGAGCGTGTCGGTAGCGTGCTCCACGTTCACCGGCGTCACGCCGCGACGCTCGCACTCCTCGAGGTAGAGGCGCACGATGCCCTGGGCGGACGCGTACTGCTCGAGGCAGCCGCGCCGGCCGCAGCCGCACACGCGGGTCTCGTCGCGGTTGAGGGTGATGTGGCCGATCTCGCCGCCCGCGCCGAAGGAGCCGGCGATGAGCCTGCCGCCCACGACCACGCCGGCGCCGACGCCCGTACCCAGCGCGATGAGCACGTAGCTGGAGACGCCCTGCGCCACGCCCGCCCACATCTCGCCGAGCGCCGCCGCGTTGGCGTCGTTGACGAAGGCGATGCTCGCGTTGGGGAACTCGGCGGAGAGCGCGCCGACGAAGCCCTCGGGGTCGAGCTTGATGTTGGCGAGAAGGCCCACGGTTCCGTCGTCGGCCACGGGGCCGGGGATGTCCAGGCCGCAGGCGATGACGTCGGCGGCGGTGGCGTCGTGCGCCGCGAGGATCTTGCCCAGGCCCTCGGTCACCGTGGCGTACGCCGCTGCGTCCACGAGCGCCGGCGTCGGGATCTTGCGCTCCTCGAGCAGCTCGCCCTCGGGCGTGAACAGGCCCGCCTTGATGCTCGTCCCGCCGACGTCGATGCCCAGCACCATATCCATGTTCGTTCCTCCTTGCGTCACGGGACCGCGTCCCGCAGGCCATACGTGACTCACGATGATACCCACCGTCACATCGCCTGTGGCCATCTTCTGCGCGGGCGGGTGCGGGCGTCGGCGGACGGGTAAACTGGAGGGCGTCACACCTCACGCACACCATCCAGAGCAGCGAGGAGAAGCCATGGCAGAGACGAACCCCACCACGCAGCCCGCGACCGAGCCCGCAGCGCAGGCAGCCGCGGTCCCCACCACCAACCCCGGCGAGATCAACGCCGCGCTCGCCAACCCCCGCGCCGACATGGAGGCGCTGGACGCCCTCGAGCGCACGCTCTTCTCGCTTCGCTACGCCATAGGAGAGATCGGCGGCCTGGGCCCCGTGATCGACCCGCCCAAGGCCACCGCCCAGCGCGGCGAGGCCATGGCCCAGCTGCAGGAGATGTCGGTCCGCGCGCTCTGCGACCCCGCCGTTGCCCCGCTGCTGGACCGCCTGGAGAAGGAGCCCGAGCTCCTTGGCGAG
Source organism: uncultured Atopobiaceae bacterium (assembly GCA_944320385.1). Taxonomy (GTDB): domain Bacteria; phylum Actinomycetota; class Coriobacteriia; order Coriobacteriales; family Atopobiaceae; genus Thermophilibacter. The sequence goes on from CALUHH010000001.1 coordinate 116,950, forward strand.
ACCCGCATGGCGCAAGTGCGCATCTTGAAGCGCGACCGCGCGTCGCTCGTGGACGTGCCGGCCGAGGAGCAGGCAGCCTTCAGCCGCCTCACCGTGGAGGCCAACGACGTCTGGCGCCGCGCCAAGGCCGCCAACGACTGGGCGTCGTTTCAGCCCTACGTGGACCGCATCGTGGCCTCGCTGCGCCGCATGGCCGAGTTCAAGGACGCCGAGAAGGACCCGTACGACGTGTGGCTGGGCGAGTACGAGTGGGGCACCGACCGCGCCTTCTACGACCGCTTCTTCGACCAGGTGAGGGAGTGCGTGGTCCCGCTGCTCGCCGACTGCATGGAAAGCCGTCACAAGCCCAGCCACGCCTGCGTCGACGGCTCGTTTGACGTGGAGCGCCAGTGGCGTCTCGCGAGTGACCTCGCGCGCCTGGAGGGCCTCGACGAGGGGGCCCTGTGGATCGGCCGCACCGAGCACCCCTTCACCTGCGGGCTCTCGCGCGACTTTGTGATCGTGACTGGGCACGCCTACCCCGACAACGTGCTCTCCAACGTGTTCTCCATCCTCCACGAGGGCGGGCACGCCCTCTACGAGCAAAACGTCGACGCCGCCTACGCGGGCACCTCGCTTGCCGAGGGCACCTCGATGGGCATGCACGAGGCGCAGAGCCGCTTCTTCGAGAACGTCGTGGGCCGCTCGGAGGCCTATGCGCCCACGCTTCTCGCCGTGCTGCGCCGCCACTTCCCCGGCCAGTTCGCCCGCGTGACCTCTCACCAGCTCTACCTGGCCGAGAACTGCGCCGAGCCGGGCCTGATCCGCACCGAGGCCGACGAGCTCACCTACCCGCTGCACATCCTCGTCCGCTACGAGATCGAGCAGCTCCTGTTCTCCGGCGAGGCGACCGCGGCCGACGTTCCGCGCCTCTGGGCACAGAAGTACCACGAGTACCTGGGGGTCACGGTGCCCGACGACACCCACGGCGCCCTCCAGGACACGCACTGGTCCGACGGCTCGTTCGGCTACTTCCCGACCTACGCGCTGGGGTCGGCCTTTGGCGCGCAGCTCAAGGCGGCCATGGTCCGCGGCGGCATGGACTTCGACGCGGTCTGCGCCTCCGGCGACCTCGCGCCCGTGCGCGCCTGGCTGCGCGACAACATCTGGCGCTGGGGCCGCGCCAAGGATTCCGGCGAGCTCATCGAGGCCGCGTGCGGCGAGCCCTTCTCGGCGAAGTACTACACCGACTACCTCACTGAGAAGTTCTCCGCCATCTATCGCCTGTAACTTGCGTCTGTCAGTTGGGGACAGTCCCCAATTGACAGACATGTTTGATATAAAAGTTTTGTGTCAGTTGGGGACTGTCCCCAACTGACAGACGGCGAGGGCGGGGATGAGAGCGCTCATACAACGCGTGGAGCAGGCGTCTGTCGAGGTGGACGGCGCCGTGACGGGCAGCTGCGGTGCCGGATACCTGATCTTGCTTGGCGTGGCGCCCGGCGACGACGAGGCGCTGGCGGAGCGGCTCTGGCGCAAGGTGTCTGCGCTGCGCATCTGCGCGGACGACGACGGCAAGACCAACCGCTCGCTGATTGACACCTGCGGCAGCGTGCTCGTGGTGAGCCAGTTCACGCTCTACGCCGACGCGCGACGCGGCAACCGACCGTCGTTCACCGGCGCTGCCGGCCCCGAGCTCGCCGAACGCCTCTATGATCGCTTCTGCAACCTCGCAGAGGCCGAGCTGGGGCCGGAGCGCGTGGGGCGCGGCGTCTTCGGCGCGGACATGCGCGTGAGCCTGGTCAACGACGGGCCGTTCACGGTTCTTCTCGACACCGACGAGCTGGGCTGGACGAGCCCGGAGAGGAGACGCGCATGAAGGGGTTCATCACCGAGTTCAAGCAGTTCATCGCCCGCGGCAACGTCATGGACATGGCGGTGGGCATCATCGTGGGCGGCGCGTTCACGAGCATCGTCAACTCGCTCGTGAACGACATCATCACGCCGCTCATCCAGCTTCTGACCGGCGGCAGCACGCTGGCGCCGAGCCTCGTGGTGGCGGGCATCAACTTCGGCGGCTTCATCGGCCAGATCATCAACTTCCTGATCGTGGCCTTTGTGGTGTTCTGCCTGGTCAAGGCCGTTAACACCATGCGCGACAAGGCCGAGGCCCTCTCGCGCGGCAGGCAGGGCGAGCCCGACGCCGCGGAGAAGCCCGCACCCACCTGCCCGTTCTGCCTCGAGGAGGTCAAGCCCGGGGCCACGCGCTGCCCGCACTGCGGCAGTCCCCTCGAGGGGTAGCGCGCCCGGCTCGGCCCAAGTACGGCGGCCCGCCGCGGCACCATACTTGGGCCGCGACGCTTCTGCCAAATCGGCCGACCCTGCGACATTGCACGCCTTTGGCACCGAGAAGACCCCGGTCTGTGCGATATGGCATGCTCGACCGAACTTGCGATATTGCACGCTTTTTCTGCTGAGAAGAGCCTGTTCTGTGCGATATGGCATGCTCGCCCCATCGCGCTATCGTTCCATCGCCCCGTCGCCCTGCGGCAAACGTCGCCCCGCGCCAAACCTCACTCCGAGCCGTTGGCGCGAAGCGGTCACGCGCGGAGAAGCCTCTCCGTGCGCGATGACGATGCCCAGACGACACCCCGCACACCTGTCATGATGCTCGCCGTTGTCCCAGTTGGCGAGATTCAAGATGCCAGATGTGCGGGGTAAGCCCAGGTACACTATGCTCACGGCCCCGGGTTTTCGGCCCAGACGCGCTCAGCGCGCGTCGCCCAGCCGAGCCAGCCGGTACGTGTTGGCGAGCTGCCCGCCGTTGTCGCCCCAGCGGGGCTCGGACACGAGCAGGCCCTCCGACCTCAGGCGCGAGACGAGCCTGTCGACCGTCTTCCTGTTGCGGCCCAGGGCCTGCGCGATCTGCGCCTTTGCGCAGCACTGGCCCTCGTGCTCGGCAACATAGGCGATGATCCGGCGCTCCGTGGGCGTGAGGCGCCTCGGGGAGGCGACAGGGGCCTCCGTCGCAGCCGTACTCATTTCTCTCACCTCACCATCTGCGCGAGCGGCCGACGCCCGTGGGGACGCCGGCCGCCGCAAGAACAGGTTGGACTTACCTCACGCGACGACGCGCGACCGCGAGGGCACCGCCCACGAGGGCGACGCCACCCAGGGCGAGGACTGCCGGCAGAGCGGAGACCGTGTGGTCGCCGGTGTCGGGCACGCCTGGCGTTGTGGGCTCGGCGGGCTCGTCAGTCCCGGGCTGGTCGGAATCGGGAGCGGGGGGCTCGTCGGAGGTCGTCTCGTTGGTGAACGTGGGCAGCGTCGACTCGCCGTCGTAGGTCAGGCTCGCGATGTCGAGCTTGCCGTCGCCGTCGGCGTCCTCGTCGGAGACCACCACGACGAGCGTGTGGGTGGAGCCGTCGTAGGTGATGCCCTCGTCGGTGCCCGCGACCTCGGTGAGCTCGTAGGTGTAGGTGCCGGCCTCGTCAAAGACGATGTCGCCAAAGACGAACACGCCGTCAGCGCGGTTGGTCACCGTGATCGAGTCGTCCACGGCGCCAGCGGGCATGGGTGCGCCGTCAAGCCCGGTGAGCTTGAAGGTGAACTCGCCGCCCGCAAGAGCCACGGGGTTGCCGTCAGCATCGAGAAGGACCTTGCTGCCGCCGGGGTTGACCGGATCGGTGGGATCGAGCGTCTCGGGCTCGGACTTGTCGTTCACGAAGCTCGCCGTGACGCTGCTGAAGGGAATGGTGCCCGAGGTGTTCTTGGAGCTCACAAGCTCGTAGTCAAGGCCGTCGATCTCCTCGACCGTGTACTTGGCACCCTTGGGCAGATTCTTGATGGTGACAGTCTCGCCGCCGTTGAGGGTAATGGTCGCCACGTTGTTGGTGAACTTGACGCCTCCGTAGATCTGGTCGCCCGCGCCCTCGACTGTCACGCGGAAGGTGAACTCGTCGTTGAGGTTGGCAAGGTTGCCCGTGACGGTCTTAGAGACCTTGAGGTCTCCGACGTTGTCGCTCGGCGTGGGCGGCTCAGGGTCGGTGCTACCGTTGGAGGTGCCCCACACGAGCACGAACGGCGAGAAGGACGAGGTCGTGAACTTGATTCCATACGGCGTCTTCTCCGCATTGCTGACCACCACGGTCTTTGTGGCACCGTCAATCTTGCTGTCGAGCACTCCGTTGTTGACGTCATCAGTGAAGTTGTCGCGCTCCATGCCTTCGCCCTCGAAGTGGACGACGTGGAACGTGTCAGAGCTGTCAGTGCCCGTGGGGTAAGGCCAGTAGACCGTCAACGTCTGGTCCTTGCCGTCTGCGTTCTTGGCCTGGAGCCAGGTGTTGCCGTTGTTGGCATCGACGAGGTCGAGATACTTCGCCTCGTACTGGGCGGTATCCGCATCGACAGCGTTGCCGAGCGTCTCAATCGCAGCCTCGCCGAGCTGCTCGGCATAGTCAGCATCGCCTTGTCCGAGGATCTCGCCAGTGTTCTGATGGGAGACGACGTCGTCAAAGAGTAGAGACGGGGCAGGCTCCTCGTTCGAATCGAGGTCGATACTGCTTTCGTTAATCATGTAGGTTGTGTCACTCGGAGCGACAACGTAGGCCTTGTTGTACTCCTCGCCAGTATCCGCCTCGGTCTTTGCGTCGGCGGCCATCTTATCGTTAACCGCACTCTCGTTGGGCTCGGCAGCAGTAACGACCATGTTCTGATCGCCCGTTACATAGCGAACGTGCAGCTGACCATCCTCAAGAGAGATGGGGGCCGTATATTCCGTGCCGTTAACCGTTGCAACGAGCTCCACATCTCCGATGTCATCGGGATAGATGCCCATGGCGTAGGTCTCTTGCAGCGAATTGGCAGAGCTGGGGCTAAAGTTGTCGGAAGTGATGGGGTCGCCGCCGCCTTCGGGCGTGAACTGGAGCCTCACGTCATCGGTGCCCGTGTTCTCAACCGGAACGAGGCGGTAGACGAACCTGTCGTAAGCGGTGGAGTCATTGTCCTCGCTTCCGTAGCGGACTAGGCTCCACTCGTACTTGTTCCTCGAATCTTCCGTTGACATCACCTTGACGTACTCGGAGAGATCGACTGCAACGAAACCGTCCTCCTCGTCGGTGATCGAACCTCCGGCGAAGTAGGCATTCTGAATAGCAGCGTTCATCTCGGGCGTCAGCTGGAAGTAGTAGCCCGGCTCGGGAAGCGAGTTCACCTTTTCACCAACTACGTCCCCGTCGCCGAGATCGCCCTGCACGACTCCTTCGTAGCCGTCGGAGCCGCCCATGTAGATGGTGATGTCAGCAGGACGGATAGTGGCCGTCTCCTCCTCGACCGTGTAGCTCACCGTGGGCTTATTGAACTGCTGGGGCTCGCCCGGCTTCTCCTCAGAGTCAACTGGGAAGAGCGTTGCGCTGTTGTTGGTGTAGAGACCAGAGTGATTCTGAGAGCCGTCTCGATCGTACTCGCCATACGAGCCAGGCTCGGTCTGCGGGTCCGTCAGCTTGACTCGATAGGTCAGCTGAACCTGGGCATCCTTGGTAATTGCCACCTTGCTCGTCCAGACGAAGCACTCGCCGTACGACACCCCGCCAATGGCGGCACCGTCCTCGTAGTATTCCAGCGTGAACTGCTCATTGTTTTCGCCGTCTACGAACGACCAGGCTTTAGTCGCACCGCCAACGTTCGCATCCTGAGCTTTAAGCTGCTGCCCACCGACCGTGAGCGTCAGATGGCTCACATCGACGACAAAGTCAAAGTTGTAGTTATTTCCATCAAGGGTGCCATAGCCAATCTCGTCGACGACGTAGCTGTCCTCGTCAACGAGCTGGATAAGCTCGTCCTTGATGTCAGAGAAAATCTCCTCGATGTCGCTATCGCTGAAGGCCTGCTCAGCATTAGACGTCTCTTTCTGGATTACGCTGACTCCATGGGCCTTCAAATCGTCCAACATACCATTCTTGATCGTCTGGACTTCTTGACCAAACTGATCAACGTCAGGATTGAAGTTATTGTTGGCAATCACAACTCGAATGCCGTCGGAAACCGCCTCAATTATGTTGTCATAGGTCAGGTACGTTGATTTCTCAAACGGGGTGAAATAGTTCCCGATCTCATCATAGCTGGGCTTCTGAATTCCCTCTTGGTCCTCAGTTTCTACTTCAGTGCCCTTGATGTTCTTCCAATACTCCTTCCACATGCTCTTGCGGAAGAAGCTATCATATGCCGGATTGTCACTATTCCGATTGGAGTTGACTTCACTCCAGGTCTCATACATAGGAGGATCGGTCGCAAGGTCGCCTTGGTCGTAAGAACGCCTCTTGCTCATGGGAACGTCTTCAGACGAACCGATAGTGCCCCGGTACACATAACCATATAGATCGCTGAACATGACGATGTACTTATCTTCGCCATCTCCCGCGTTCAGCATTTGGGCCGCCATATCGACCGCCCACTCGGTATTTGATCCACCAACTCGATATTGAATTCCTTCGCTATCGGTACTCACCGGTGTCGAGATGGCTTTTCCAAGCGCATCGAGCGCTGTGGAATCGCTAATCGAAACAAGTCCGCTGAGCCCACTCGTCGCAGCGAGCCAGTCGCGGGCAACACCATCAAAAGTGACCAGTCCCACCTTTACATCAAGGTTCTCTTTGTTCGCCAGCTCTTTGAGGACGCTCATCGCAGCGTCTTTGAACACCGCCGACGTGCCATAGGAGTCATCGATGACAAACACGATATCCATCGACTTCTTGTACTCAGCCGACGGCAGCGAAAGGGTAACGTCAGAGACCCAGTCACCGTTTTCGTCCTTCACGAGATTCTGGGCGGTCTTGGACTTGGAGATGTCGAGAGCGGGAGCCGCAACCGTGTACGTGACTTTAGGCACAGGGAATGTTTCTGTTCCACCCTGTCCAATGGTTGGCTCATATTCGAGCGTTGCGTCCTCGTTTGTCGGAACCGTATGAATACCAGGCGTCGTTTCCTTATTGACGAGCTTGAGGTCGTAGGAGAGCTCGAGACCCGTACCTTGTTCAACCGGAGTGTTAATGTCCCAGGAGAACTGCTCCCGCGGGTCGGAGGAGGAGCCCTCCTTATAGTAGGTCACAACGTACTCTTCGTTATTTCCAAAGGTCACCGTATTGGCATCTTTGTTGACAACGCCGTCTAGTTTCTCTCCATCAACCTTCAGCGTAAAACTATCGAGCGAGACAAGACCGAAATTATTACCAATGACGTCAGTCACGATGCCAGACTTAATCTGGTAGAGAATCTCATCCCTGATGCCTGAAAATACGCTCTCGGGATCAGCGTTGCTGATTTCGCTCTTTCCAGCATTGGTGCTCATGCTGTTCAGATGCTCCATCAGTTCCTTGCCCCACGGGTAATTCCTCCAGCTATCGAGATTATCCACGCCTTCAGATAGCGCCTCAGGTGCTGCAAACGTGAAACTCTCGTCAAACTTGCCAACGAGCTTCTCATACCCCTGGACGCACTCATAAGCAGAAATCTCGGGCGCAATAGCATACTTGCTCGCTATCTTATCGCGTTCATCATTCTCATAGATAGGCGCGATGAGTAGGTCGGTGCTTTCAATCGAATAGCCCGACCCAAACTTCTTGGCATAGCTGGCATCTTTGGTGGCGTTGATTTTCTTGGGAACCTCATTCAAGAACTTATCGAAGCTTCCGTATATCTCGGCAAAGGACTTGGTCTCAAGCGGATCATCCGTAATTGTGTAAAAGGTATCCCACGCAGAAGCATCGTCATGTACCGACTGCTCCCCGGGGTTAGGATTCTCGACCGTACTCTGCTGGAGAACGGGCACCGTCATGACATTCCCGTCCTCAAGCCAAAAATAGGAAATGCCATCGGACAGCGTTACAAGGTACGTCGAGTCTACCCCCTCAGGCACCTCATCCATCTGAGAAAGCGCCTTCGTGATGCCGGAGTCCATGTTCGTACCGGTCGTCGGCTCTCTGTTCGCAAAGTTCGCGAGCGTTTCATTCAGGCTTTTGTCGTCGACAATGTTCTTCCAACCCGTCGACGTAGCAGTACCAGAGAAAATTACGACGTTGTAGTAAAGCTCAGTGTTCGTCTTGGTCTTGAGCTCGCTGAGCATGTCAGCGGCCTCGTCACGCATTCCCTGGCTGGTTGATTTGTCCAGCAGGAACATGACGGCTACCTTGTCCTTCTCCTGCGTGGCACCGACCTTCAACGTGACGGTCGTGGTGTCGTTCTCGAGACCCGTAGCCGACTTGGCAACGGTCACACCGCTTTCATCGGAGCCAGTGCCCGCACCAGAGCCCTTACCCGCGGCAAACGCGGACACGAGCGGCACGCTCAGCACCACGGCCACGACCATGGCGAGCGCGAGCGCTACTTTTCTTAACCTACTCACTCTCTTCCCCTCTCGTTCTTGTCGATTGCTTGTCTCTGGTCTGTTTTGGGGGATGTGGTTCTATCTCCAGGGAGTCGCTAGGGTGGCCCGTCGCGTCCCGTTGTCTTCCATGACGGTGGTCGCCAGTACGGGACGACATGGCAAAGCAGCAGCTCAGCACGCCTGAGAGCTGTCTCAGGCGCGCGCCGCGAAACAATCTCTGCCCGTCTCGCACTGCCCACTTAAGTAGACCTTTGCGAACGGGTGAGTTACCATTTCAGGCTACGTTGAGCTAGGTTTGTTTTGCTTGAAAGCAGCAGGTACCCGGCTTGGGCGTCGTTTCTTCCCGACTCGGCGCCCTCCACGGGACGAAGGACGGAAAGGTCTACCTTTTTACGCCAGCGGTAACATCTGTTTAGCTGCGTGGTCGCTGTTGGAGGCTCTTCTCGCCCCTCTGCGGAACGGCTACTGATGCTCGTCCGCCCTCAGCCACTTCTCGAAGGTCGTCCGACACACCCCGAGCTCCTCGGCAGCCTTTGCGTGCGTCATCAAGCCCTCCGCCACCTGGCCGCGCACGTACGCGTAGCTCTCCGGGCGCTGCAGCGGGGGCCTTCCCAGACGGCGTCCCCGCGCCCGCGCCGCCGCAATCCCCTCCGCCTGGCGCTGTCGGATGTTCTCGCGCTCGAGTTGCGCCACGTAGCTCAGCAGCTGCAGAACCATGTCGGCGATGAAGGTTCCCGTGAGGTCACGCTCGGAGGCACGCGTGTCGAGCAGCGGCATGTCGAGTACCACCACGCCCACGCGCAGCTCCTTGGTGAGCAGGCGCCACTGGGCGATGATCTCGTCGTAGTTTCTCCCCAGCCGGTCGATGCTCTTGATCACGAGCACGTCGCCCGTGTCGAGCCGCCTCACGAGCCGCTGGTACTCGGGCCGGCGGAAGTCACGACCGCTGGCCTTGTCCGCGAAGATCCGGTCCTTCTCGACGCCAAAGCTCTTGAGCGAGTCCAGCTGCCTGTCGAGGTTCTGGTCGCTCGAAGAGACGCGCGCATAGCCGTACACGCACCCACGCATTTGCTACCCCTCCCATACTATTTTCCTCAGTCATGTCGTGTCTGGTAGGGTAACCCAGCGGGTTTTTACAGCATTGTATATCAATTATGAAATATTTTGGCTTCCGCGCGGGAAAGTGGCGCGAAGACATGGGACGCTTCGGAGGGCGCGCCCCGTCGGCCCCCGCCGCGGCACCCCCACCCCGGCCGCGCACGAAAGGCGCCCCCGGCCGCAGGCGGCGGCGCGGGGGCGCGGGCAAACAGCACGAACAGGGCAGGCGAAGCGAGACGCTACGGCAGGCGCGACGTCACGAGCGTCATGTCGCCCGTGAAGGTCAGCGCGCCGCAGCCGGCGGGCGCCAGGAAGTGCGTGCCCAGGCCGATCCGGTGCTCCACCCCGGCCTCGGCCGCGCACACGGTGCCGGAGCCCTCGATCACGCTCACGCACATGAACGGATACGGCTGCTCCACGATCTTCTCGCCAGACACGCGCACGCGGTCCACGACGAAATTGGGGCACTCCATGAGCTCGGTCACGCCATCGACCTCGGGTGCGGTGACCTCGCCGGACGCGGGCGCCTCCATGCCGTAGTCCACCACGTCGAGGCTCTGCTGGATGTGCAGGTCACGCGGCTTGCCGTCATCGCCCAGGCGGTCGTAGTCGTAGACGCGGTACGTGACGTCGGAGGACTGCTGCGTCTCCAGGATCAGCGTGCCGCCCTGGATGGCGTGGACGGTGCCCGGCTCGATGGGGAAGAAGTCGCCCACGCGGCACGGCACGAGGTTGAGCATGTCGTCCCAGCGGCCCTCGTCGATCATGGCGGCGAGCTCGGCGCGGTCGTGCGCGTGCTGGCCGATCACGATCTTGGTGCCCGGGTCCACGGCGAGCACGTACCAGCACTCGCGCTTGCCCAGGCTGCCGTTCTCGTGCTCGGCGGCGTAGGCGTCGTCGGGGTGCACCTGCACGGAGAGGTTGTCCTTGGCGTCGATGATCTTGACGAGCAGCGGGAAGCGGTCGCCCTCGACGCCGCCGAAGAGCTCGCGGTGCTCGTCCCAGAGCTCGGAGAGGTGCTTGCCGTCCCACGCGCCTCCGGAAACCACGCAGTCGCCGTTGGGGTGCGCGCTGATAGCCCAGCACTCGCCGATCGGGCCGTCGGGAATCTCATAGCCAAACTCGGTCTCGAGCTTGCGGCCGCCCCAGATCTTCCCGTGGAAGATGGGCGTCGGGAAGATGAGGTCGCGCGTGATGTCGGACATGCTTTCCTCCTGCTCAAACGGCGGTTCGGACGATGTCATCTTACCCCGTCGGGCGGCGAGAGCGGGCGACGAGCTTGCCCTCACAGGTGGGCGTGCCACCAGCCGTGGGCGCCCTCGTGGGCCCGGGCCTCCTCGGAGGGATGGAAGCGGTCGCAGACGTTGGACGTGCGCAGGTACTCCTCGCCAAACGGGTCGACGGTCGGCACGAGGTTGCGCGGGTCCTCGGAGAAGTGGTCGTCCGGGCTCGTGTGGACGTGGGGGTCGGTCAGCGTGAAACCGCGGCTGCAGGAGCCGCGGAACTTGCCGGACTTCTTGTTGCGCGCAAAGGACGCGAAGATGCAGTCGGTGCAGTGAAAGCCCATGGACCCTCCCCTATCGTGCATTTGAGACGGTATCGTACCCCAATGCGAGCGGCGTATACACGTCGGCGGGCGGAACCTCGCCGCACGCGCGGCCACGGACGAGGATACTGCTGTGTACGGGCAACGTAAGGAGCAGCGATGGACGGGCAGACCATCAACCGAGAAGAACTTCGCTTCCCCTCCGCGGACGGGCGCTCCACCATCCGCGCGCTCGTCTGGTGGCCCGATCTTGCCGCCGGCGTGCGCCCGCGGGGCGTCGTGCAGGTCATCCACGGCATGGCCGAGCACGTTGAACGCTACGACGCCCTCGCGCGCCTGTTCGCCGCCCACGGCATCGTGGTCTGCGGCGACGACCACGCGGGCCACGGCGCCTCCTGCGACCCCAGCGGCTACGGCTGCCTGCCCGCGCGCGGCGGGGCCGAGGCGCTCGTCGCCGACGAGCACGCGCTGCGCCGCCTCTTGACGGAGCGCGTGGGCGCCGACGTGCCCTACCTGCTTCTCGGTCACTCGCTCGGCAGCTACATCGCCCGCGTCTACCTGGCGGAACACGGGAAGGGCCTCGCGGGCGTGATTCTCAGCGGCACCGGCACGCTTCCCGTGGCCGTCTCGTGGGCGGGGCACGCCCTCGCGCGCCTCACCTGCGCCGTCCGCGGCGAGGACTACCGCTCCAAGCTGCTCGACGGCATGGGCGTCGGCGGCTATGCGCGCGCCGTCCCCGGGCGCACGGGCTGCGAGTGGCTGAGCCATAACGAGAAGAACGTGGCGTCCTACGTCGCCGACCCCCGCTGCGGCTTCATGTTCTCCGCGGGCGGCTACGCCGCCGTCACCAAGCTCACGGCCCGGGCCTGCTCGCTCGCCTGGGCCCGGCGGGCGCCCCACGACGTGCCGCTGCTCTATGTCTGTGGCGCGGAGGACCCCGTGGGCGACAACGGCCGCGGCGTGCGCGCGGCGGCAGAGCTCGCGCGCCGAGCCGGGCAGCGGCACGTGGACGTACGCATCTACGAGGGCATGCGCCACGAGATATTCAACGAGGACGACGGCGGGCGCGTCATGTCCGACGTGCTCTCCTGGGTCGAGGGGCGCCTCGGCACGGACGAGAAGGGACGCTAGCATGGGAGCAGAGAAGTACGTCATCGCGCTCGACCAGGGTACCACCTCGTCGCGCGCCGCGCTGATCGACCACGCCGGCCGCATGGTCGACGTCGTCCAGCGGCCCTTCCAGCAGATCTTCCCGCAGCCCGGCTGGGTCGAGCACAACCCGCAGGAGATTCTCTTCTCGCAGCTGGGCAGCTGCACGGAGCTCATCGCGCGCCACGGGCTCACCGCAGCTGACGTTGCCGCCATCGGCATCGACAACCAGCGCGAGACCACCATCGTCTGGGACCCGGCGACGGGCGTCCCGGTGTGCAACGCCATCGTGTGGCAGTGTCGGCGCACGGCAGAGATGGTCGAGCGGGTCTGCGGGGCGCCGGAGGTGCGCGAGATGGTGCGCGCCAAGACCGGCCTTCTGCCCGACGCGTACTTCTCGGCCAGCAAGATCGCCTGGATTCTGGAGAACGTTCCCGGCGCGCGCCAGCGCGCCGAGGCGGGCGAGCTGCTCTTTGGCACAGTGGACACATGGCTTGTCTGGGTGCTCACAGGCGGCCTGGTGCACGCGACCGACCCCACCAACGCCAGCCGCACGATGCTCTACAACATCCACGAGGGCCGCTGGGACGAGGAGCTGCTCGCGCTCTTTGGCATCCCGGCGTCGATGATGCCCGAGGTGCGCCCGAGCTCCGGCCTCTTTGGCGAGACGAGCTACCCGGGGCTGCCGGCGGGCATCCCCATCATGGGCGTGGCCGGCGACCAGCAGGCAGCTCTCTTCGGACAGTGCTGCTTTGCGCCCGGCGAGGCCAAGAACACCTACGGGACCGGCTGCTTCATGCTGCTCAACACCGGCGGCGAGGCCCGCACGAGCGAGCACGGCCTCGTGACCACCATCGCCGCGGCGCCGCCGGACGCCGCGGGCACGCAGTACGCCCTCGAGGGATCTGTCTTTGTGGCGGGCGCGCTCATCCAGTGGCTGCGCGATGAGCTGGGTCTCGTTCGCACGGCAGCGGAGACCGAGGCGCTCGCGCGGAGCGTGCCGGACACCGGCGGCGTCTACATCGTGCCCGCGTTCACCGGCCTCGGCGCGCCCTGGTGGAAGCCGGATGCGCGCGGCGCGATTCTGGGCCTCACGCGCGGGACCACGCGCGCCCACCTCGCACGTGCGGCTCTCGAGGCGCTCGCCTACCAGATCAGCGACCTCGCAGATGCCATGGCAGCCGACGCCGGCTGCGCGCTTGACGTCCTCAACGTGGACGGCGGCGCCTCGGCGAACGACTTCCTGATGCAGTTCCAGGCAGACCTGCTGGGACGTGAGCTGCGGCGCCCCGCCAACACCGAGACCACCTCGCTCGGGGCGTCCTACCTGGCCGGACTTGCCTCGGGGTTCTGGAGCGGCACCGACGAGCTGCGCGGCCTGCGCGCGACTGACGACGTCTTCCGCCGCACGATGGACCCGTCGCAGGTTGACGCTCTTCTCGCCGGCTGGCACGACGCCGTGCGTCGCGCGCTGTAGGGCGGCCCCCCAACCCGGCGTTGTGCGCACTTCTCGGCGTTGTGCGCACTCCCCAGCGTTGTGCGCACTTCTCGCCAGGTCATCTACCTGAGCTTATGTCGAGAAGAACCTCAAAGGCAGTGTACACATCCCCAACGAGTGTACACAACGCCGCGACGCAGCCGCCCCTCACGCCCGCCAGACGAGCTCTCCCGTGGCCGGATCAAAGCCCTGGCCCAGGCGCTCGGAGCAGAAGTCCACGCACCACTGACGCGTGAAGCCCCCACAGCCCTCGAAGGCGCGGATGCCGTTTGCCGCGGCGAGCTCCTCGGTATAGTCGGCCAAGCGACGGGTGGTGAAGCCCTCCCCCTCCGCCCGCTGCGTGACCAGCGCCGTGAGCCGGCACTCGTCGACGCGCGCGCCCGCGTCCGAGAAGGACACGCTCACCTGCGCCATGCCGCCCACCATCGTGTCCATGCGCCCCTGGCCCGAGACGAAGTTTCCCACAGACCAGAACACGGGCACCGTCCGCCCGTCCGACGCGGTCAGCGTCTCAAAGGGCTGCAGCACGTGGGGATGGCCGCCGATGATGACGTCGGCACCGGCGTCGGCGAGCGCCTGCGCCCAGCTACGCTGGTCGGCGTTGGGCTCGGCGGCGTACTCATCGCCCCAGTGCGGGCAGGCCACGACGAGGTCGGCCCCGGCCGTGCGCGCCGCGGTGACGTCGGCGGCCACGAGCTCGGCGTCCATCATGCGCACCGCCCAGGGCTCCGGCAGCGGGATGCCGTTCAGGTACGTGGCGTAGTTGAGCACGGCGACCAGATGGCCCGCGCGCTCGATGACCGGCGCCTCGCCGGCCGCCTCCTGGCTGTCAGCGATGCCCGTGACGAGCATGTCCGGATGCGCCGAGCGCCAGTAGGCGAGCTCGGCCGCTATGCCGTCCAGGCCGCGGTCGAGCGCATGGTTGTTGGCGTGGAGCACCACGTCAAAGCCCGCGGCGACCTCGGCGTCGCCGACCTCCTGCGGGCCGTTGAAGCTGGGATAGCCCGAAAGGCCGAGCGCCTCGCCGCCCAGAAGCGTCTCCTGGCTCACGAGCGCGAGGTCCGCCGCCTCCACGTCCCCCGCGACGTGCGCAAAGAAGTGGGAGTAGTCCCGGGAGCCGTCCGCGCGCAGGCCGCTGTCCTGCACGCTCGGGTGCAGGAGCACGTCGCCGATCGCCATGATCGTAAGGGTGCCGGACACGGCGGGGGCCTCTTCCGCGCGGTCATAGACCGTCACGGGCTCGCGCTCCGCCTCCGGTGCGGGCACGTCGTCGCAGCCCGACAGCATTCCCAACCCCGCAAGTGCGGCAGCCGAGAAGAACGAGCGGCGCGTGAGCATCATGCGGGCCATGGGGTCTCCTTGCGACGGGTGGGCGTGACCCCATTGTCGCATGTTCTTCTCGCCTGGCGCGACGGCAGCCGCACAGTACGCCTTCCCTGACATCTACTCCGTGTTTGCCCAGTTGGCGAGAAGCACCTCTCAGGAAAGGTATACTGTCGGGCAAAAAAGGGGGCCGGCGCGCGGCCGGCCCCGAAGCCAATCCTAGAAGTCCGCGTTGCCCACGGTGCGCGGGTGCGGGATGACGTCGCGGATGTTGTCGACGCCGGTCAGGTACATGACCATGCGCTCGAAGCCCAGGCCAAAGCCCGCGTGCTGGCAGCCGCCGTAGCGACGCAGGTCGAGGTAGTACTTGTACTGCTCGGGCTCCATGCCCAGCTCCGCGATGCGGCGCTCCAGCACGTCGAGGCGCTCCTCGCGCTGAGAGCCGCCCACGATCTCGCCGATGCCCGGCACGAGGCAGTCCACGGCGGCCACGGTCTTGCCGTCGTCGTTGAGGCGCATGTAGAAGGCCTTGATCGCCGCGGGGTAGTCGGTCACGAAGGTCGGGCGCTTGAAGTGCTCCTCCGTAAGGTAGCGCTCATGCTCGGTCTGCAGGTCGGAGCCCCAGTCAATCGGGTACTCGAAGACGTGCCCGCCAGCCGCGGCCTCCTGCAAGATCTGAATGGCCTCGGTGTAGGTGACGTGCGCAAAGTCGGAGGTGGCCACGTGGGTGAGGCGCTCGATGAGGCCCTTGTCCACGAACTTGTTGAAGAACTCCATCTCGTCCGGGCAGCGCTCCATCACGTAGTTGATCACGTACTTGAGCATGTCCTCGACGCACGCCATGTCGCCGGCGAGGTCGCAGAAGGCCATCTCGGGCTCGACCATCCAGAACTCGGCGGCGTGACGGCGCGTGTTGGAGTTCTCGGCGCGGAAGGTGGGGCCGAAGGTGTAGACGTCGCCGAAGGCCAGCGCGAAGTTCTCGGCCTGGAGCTGGCCGGAGACGGTGAGGTTGGCGGCGTGGCCGAAGAAGTCCTGAGACCAGTCGATCTGGCCCTGCTCGGTGCGCGGCGGGTTCTCGAGGTCGAGCGTGGTCACGCGGAACATCTCGCCAGCGCCCTCGGCGTCGGAGGTGGTGATGATCGGCGTGTTCACATAGACGAAGCCGCGCTCCTGGAAGAACTGGTGGATGGCGAAGGCCGCCACGGAGCGCACGCGAAACACGGCGCGGAAGAGGTTGGTGCGGCTGCGCAGGTGCTGCTGGGTGCGCAGGAACTCGCGGGTCTGGCGCTTCTTCTGCATGGGGTAGTCCGGCGCGGAGGGGCCCTCCACCACGATGGTCGCGGCCTGCAGCTCGAAGGGCTGCGGGCGCTCGGGGGTGAGCGCGAGCGTACCCGTGACCACAAGCGCCGAGCCCACGCCCGTGGCGGCGATCTCGTCGTAGTTAGCGAGCGTCTCGCGGTTCATGACGACCTGCAGGTCCTTGAAGCAGGAGCCGTCGTTGAGCATGACGAAGCCAAAGTTCTTCATGTCGCGGACCGAGCGGACCCAGCCCGCCACGGTGACGGTGGTGCCGCCGAGCTGGTCCATGTCGGCGAAGAGCTGAGAGATGTGGGTGCGTTCCACGGGTACTCCTTTTGCGAGACGAGGTTCTTCTCGATATGCCGGTCTTACTCTAGCGCAACGAAGCGCGCCGCGACCCGCTAGAATCGACTCAACAGAAGCCGACGCGGCCCGGCCGCCGGAAGGAGAACGCATGGAAGCCTACAAGCGCGAGTTCATTGAGTTCATGGTCGAGTCCAACGTCCTGAAGTTCGGCGACTTCACGCTCAAGAGCGGGCGCAAGTCCCCGTTCTTCATGAACGCGGGCGCCTACGTGACGGGCTCCCAGCTCAAGCGCCTGGGCGAGTACTACGCCCACGCCATCCACGACAACTTTGGCCTGGACTTCGACGTGCTCTTTGGGCCGGCCTACAAGGGCATCCCGCTGGCCGTGACCACCGCGATCGCCCTGCACGACCTCTACGGCAAGGAGGTCCGCTACTGCTCCGACCGCAAGGAGGAGAAGGACCACGGCGCCGACAAGGGCGGCCTGCTCGGCACCAAGCTCGTCGACGGCGACCGCGTGGTCATGATCGAGGACGTCACCACCTCCGGCAAGTCCATCGACGAGACCTACCCCAAGGTCACCGGTGCCGCAAACGTTGAGGTCAAGGGCCTCATCGTGAGCCTCAACCGCATGGAGGTCGGCAAGGGCGGCGTCGTGACCGCCCAGCAGGAGATTCAGGAGAAGTACGGCTTCCCCGTGGCGAGCATCGTGAGCATGGCCGAGGTCGTCGAGGCCCTCGACGGCACCGTCATCACGCCCGAGCTCAAGGCCGCGATCGACGCCTACTACGAGCAGTACGGCGTCAAGTAGCGCGCGACGTCAGGGCATTCAAAAGGGGACAGGTACAGAGCCCCAGGTAAAACCTGTCAAAAGTCGCTCACTTTTGACAGGTTTTACCTGGGGCTCTGTACCTGTCCCCTTTTGAATGCCCTGACGGCTACTCCGCCACGCTCGTTGCCCAGACGCAGTCCTCGGGCATGCGCGCGTTGCCAGCCGCAACGTCCGCCGGAATGCGGCTGTCCATCGAGAAGAGCTCGGAGAGCGTCACGAACTCGTAGCCCTGGCCCTGAAGAGTCTCCAGGATCTTGGGCAGCGCCTCGAGGTCCTGGTCGCGGTTGCCGCCGCCGTCGTGCATGAGGATGATCGCGCCGCTCCACGCGCCGTTGGTGCAGTTGCTCACGATCGCATCCACGCCAGGGAGCTCCCAGTCGAGGCTGTCCAGGTTCCAGATC
This sequence comes from uncultured Atopobiaceae bacterium, assembly GCA_944320385.1. Lineage (GTDB taxonomy): Bacteria > Actinomycetota > Coriobacteriia > Coriobacteriales > Atopobiaceae > Thermophilibacter. Next base: position 134,761 of record CALUHH010000001.1, read on the forward strand.
ACGGAAGCCGAGAAGTTCCCGCCCGAGTTGACCCACGCCTGCGCGTCGAGGGAGCCGTAGGGCGGGCGCAGCGTCGTGGTGTCGCCGCCGCCCGCGGCAGAGATGGCCGCGAAGGCGTCGCCGATCTCGGAGCGCAGCGTGTCGGCATCGATGGCCGTGAGCTGCTCGTGGTTCTGCGTGTGCGAGCACACCTGGGAGCCCTGGGCCTTGATGGCCTGCACGAGGTCTTCGCGCCCGGGAATCTGCGACCCCAGGCAGAAAAACGTCGCCCGCGCCCCGTGCTCGCTCAGGATGTCGAGGTAGCGCTGGGTGTAGCCGCTCGGGCCATCGTCAAAGGTGATGGCGACGACCTTGCGCCCGTCATCCGGGCGGGGGTTGATGCTCTCGAGCTTCACGTTCTGGACGGGCTCGATCACCTCGCCGGCGACCGTCTCGCCCGAGACGTCGCCGACCACGAACTTCTGCCGCCCCACCTTGCCGTACTGCGAGACAAACGTGATGGCACCGACCGACTCGGCGGGCTCGAGCTGCGGCTGGACCTCGCGCTCCTCCTCGTGGGAGGCCTCGGTCACGTCTGCGCCGTCACCAAAGGTGATGTTCTCGTTGCCCGCCGCGCGGAAGGCCGCGATGCCCGCCTCGTCGAGCTCCTGGCCGTCGACTGTTGCGGTAAACGCCGTGCCGCCGCCCTCCTCGAGGACGTTGCCGCCCACGGAGACGAGGTTGCCGGGCTTGGGCGAAATCCCCTCGGCCTCCATGATCTGCTCGAGCGTGGCGCTGGCGCTGACGTCGGCGCCCGTTCCGTTGACGCTCACGTGCACGGTGCGATTGAGCCACATCCAGACGCCGCCGCCCACGATGGCGGCCACGACGAGCAGCGCGATGACGGCAGCCAGGCGGTTCTCGCGCGACCTGCGCGGCGGTCTGCGCGTCTGCCGGCGGTTGGGCTGCTGGCGTCGGGTGGCGGTCTGCGCGCGAAGATGGGGAGGAGTCACGCGCGGCTCCCGGGAGTAGTAGTTCTCGCTCATGTGCTTCCGTCCGTTCGCGCGGGGACGAGGGTTCGATGCTCTTCTGCGATTGTCCGCGCATCCCCCAGCCTATCAGTTCGGCACCATGCCGTCCGTGACGGTCGCGTCATGTAAACCGAGGGTGACATCTGGCGGCCTTCGGCCTTCAAAAGGGGACAGGTACAGAACCCCAGATAAAACCTGTCAAAAGTCGCTCACTTTTGACAGGTTTTATCTGGGGTTCTGTACCTGTCCCCTTTTGAAGGCCGAAGGCCTACAGGTGCGAGACGAGCTCCTCGGCAGGCTTGCGCTCGAAGTGCTTGGGCGCGGGCTCGTCGCCCTCCGCCGGATAGCCCAGCGGGAAGAGCGCCACGAGGTCGTAGTCGGCCATCTCGGGGAACGCCTCCTTCACCGCCAGGGCGTCGAAGTGCCCGACCCACGTGGTGCCCAGGCCCAGGTCGTGCGCCGCCAGCATGATGTGGGTGCCCACGATCGACGCGTCGACGTCCGCGAAGTTGCGGCCGTCGTACTTGCGGACCCATGCCTCGTCGGCGGCGGCGCCCAGCACAAGGATGACCTTGGCACCAAAGCTGAAGCGCGTGAGCGCGGAGATGCGCTCCACGGCCTCGGGGCTCTCCACGACCCAGAGGTGCCAGGGCTGCTTGTCCACCGCCGTCGGCGCGGCGACGGCGGCGTCGACGAGCGCCTGGACCTTCTCGGCCTCGACGGGCGCGTCGGAGAAGGCGCGGCAGGAATAGCGGTCGCGGGCGAGCTGCAGGAAGTCGGTCATGGGAACCCCCTCACGTCGGTGGACGGCTCGAGTATACCCTCGACGCACGCTAGAATGGATGTTCACCACCTGATAGGAGACGCATGGCAGACGCACCCGCAGCACAGATCGTTGACGAGGGGCCCAACGCGCCGGGCTCGCTGGGCAGGCTCATCCCCTGGCCCGACGACGAGACCTACCCCAACATCGGGGCCGAGGAGGCCCTCGACCTCTTCCTGGGCTGGGTAGAGTCGCGCGGCATCGAGCTCTGGCCCCACCAGGAGGAGGCGCTCCTGTCCCTCGCGGCCGGCGACCACCTGATCCTGGGCACGCCCACCGGCTCGGGCAAGTCGATGGTGGCGCTGGGCATGTGCTTCATGAGCGTGTGCACCGACCGGCGCGCCTACTACACCGCCCCCATCAAGGCCCTGGTGAGCGAGAAGTTCTTTGACCTCGTGGAGCTCTTTGGCCGCGAGAACGTGGGCATGATCACCGGCGACGCGGCGATAAACGCCGACGCCCCGATCATCTGCTGCACCGCGGAGATCCTCGCCAACCAGGCCCTGCGCGAGGGCGAGAAGTGCGACGTGGGCTGCGTGGCCATGGACGAGTTCCACTTCTATGCGGACCCCGACCGCGGCTGGGCCTGGCAGGTCCCGCTGCTCACCCTCCCCCACGTGCAGTTTCTTCTCATGAGCGCCACGCTGGGCGACACCTCCGCCATCGCGGCGTCGCTCACGGAGCACACGGGAGGACGCACCGTGGACGTCATCGCCGACGCCCCGCGCCCCGTTCCGCTCTCCTACGAGTTCGTTGACACGGCGCTCGAGGGCACGGTCGAACTTGCCCTGCGCGCGGGCGAGGCGCCGCTCTACATCGTGCACTTTGCCCAGGACGCGGCGCTCGCGAGCGCGCAGTCTCTGGCCAGCTACGGCGTCTCCACCAAGGAGCAGCGCGAGGCCATCAAGGAGGCCATCAAGGGCACGCGCTTCACCACGACCTTCGGCAAGACGCTGCAGCGCCTGCTGGGCTGCGGCGTGGGAGTGCACCACGCCGGCATGCTGCCGCGCTATCGCCTGCTCGTGGAGAAGCTCGCGCAGCAGGGCCTGCTCCCGGTCATCTGCGGCACGGACACCCTGGGCGTGGGCATCAACGTGCCCATCCACACCGTGGTGCTCACGGCGCTCTCCAAGTTTGACGGCCGGCGCATGCGCCACCTCAACGCGCGCGAGTTCCACCAAATCGTGGGCCGCGCCGGGCGCGCCGGCTTTGACACCGAGGGCCACGTCATCGCCGAGGCCACCGAGTACGACATCGAGAACGCCCGCGCGCTCGCCAAGGCCGGCGGCGACCCCAAGAAGGCGCGCAAGATCAAGACCAAGAAGCCGCCCGAGGGCTTTGTGGGCTGGAACAAGCAGACCTTCGAGCGCCTCATCGCCGCCGAGCCGGAGGCCCTGCGCCCCCGCATGAAGGTCACGCACTCGATGGTCCTCGCCGAGGTCGAGCAGGGCGGAGACGCCTGGGCGCGGGTGCACGCGCTCATCGGCGAGTCCGCCCAGCCCGACGCCGAGAAGGCCGCTCTCGCCACGCGCACCGACGAGATCTTCGCCACGCTGCTCGACGCCGGCGTGGTCACGCGCGAGGAGCTGCCCGACGGCGCCACGGAGTGGTCCACGACCGTCGACCTGCCGGACGACTTTGCGCTCGACCAGCCCCTGTCGCCGTTTCTGCTGGCGGCGCTCGAGCTTCTGGACCCCGAGTCGGACACCTATGCGCTCGACGTCATCTCGATGGCGGAGGCAACCCTCGAGGACCCGTTCCAGATCCTGCGCGCCCAGCAGCGCGCCGCCCGCGACCGCGCGATGTCCGAGATGAAGGCCGAGGGCATCGAGTACGACGAGCGCATTGAGCGCCTGCAGGAGGTCACGTGGCCCAAGCCGCTCGAGGAGCTGCTCGAAGCCGCGTTTGCCGAGTACTGCGAGAAGGTGCCGTGGGCGCGCGACTTTGCCCTCAGCCCCAAGTCCATCCTGCGCGACATGGTGGAGACGGCGAGCGACTTCAAGGAGTACGTGGGCCGCTACGGGATCGCGCGCTCCGAGGGGCTGCTGCTGCGCTACCTCTCCGAGGCGTTCCGCGCGCTCGACCGCACCGTGCCGCTCGACAAGCGCGACGAGCGCCTGAACGACATCGTCGCCTGGCTGGGTCTGGTGGTGCGCACCGTGGACTCCTCGCTCGTGGACGAGTGGGCCGCCGCCGGGGAGAGCTCGGCGGAGGGGCTCGACGCCGCCCCGCCGGCCGCCGACGAGGTCGTGCACGACCGCCGCGGCCTCACCCTGCTCGTGCGCAACGCGCTTTTTGCCCGCGTGAGGCTGGCGGCGTTTGGCAGCGTCGACGAGCTCGGCAAGCTCGACACGGACTGGGGCTGGCGCGCGCCCGTGTGGCAGCGCGCGCTGGAGCGCTTCTACGACGCGCACGAGGAGATTGTCCTGGACGCAGACGCCCGCAGCACCGCGTACTTCTCGATAGACGAGAAGGACGAGAAGGCCGCCCACGTCTGGCACGTGCACCAGATCTTCCGCGACTCCGACGACGACCGCGACTTCGGCATCTGGGGAGACGTGGACCTGGACGCCACACAGGACGAGGGCGCCGTGGTGTTCTCGAGCTACCGCGTGGGGTTCGTGGACGACGAGTAGGCCGCAGGCGCGCAGGCGGTCGTTTACGCTGAGCGTTACCCCGCAAACGGCACCACGTGGGCCACGGCGTCGGCAGGCTGGATGCGCGCGCCGCCGTTGTCGAGGTCCACGAGCACGTAGCGGTTGTTGCCCATGCCGAGCTCCTTCATGTAGGAGAGCTGGCGCAGGCCGTGACGGGTCTCCATGCGCTCCACGAGGGCGTGGCGGTCCTCCTCCTTCATGGCGTAGACCAGGTCGACGCAGGCCTGGTCGATCGCGAGGATGTCCGTGGAGGCGAGGATGCCCACGTTGGGCGTGACCACGGGCTCGGCCGCCGTGCCCTCGCAGTCGCAGGAGACGGACATGTTGCGCATCACGTTCACGAAGGTGATGCGCTCGCCGAAGTGGTCGCACACGGCCTTGGCGGACTCCATCATGCGCTCCATGAACTCCTCGTCCGAGATGTCCCACATGTCGTCGGAGCCGGGCGTGGTGTGGATCTCCTTCTTGCCGATCTTGCCGTCGGCGCAGCCGATGCCGATGTTCTTGGCCGAGCCGCCAAAGCCGCCCTTCGTGTGTCCCTTGAAGTGCGTGAGCACGAGCAGAGAGTCGTAGTTGGCCAGGTGCGAGCCCATGTGCACCTCGTCGAACCACTTCCCGCCCGCCACGGGGAAGGGCGTGGCACCGTCCTCGTCCAGGATGTCCACGGGAGCGAAGGTCCATCCGTTGACCTCGAGGGTCGCGCGGTGCTTCTCGGTGGTGTCGCGGTCACCGGCGTAGTAGCTGTTGGTCTCCACGATGGTCGCGTCCGGGAGGTCGGCCTTCAGGAGCTCCGCCACCCACGGGCGCGGGATGATGTTGGGCCCGTGCTGCTCGCCGGTGTGGAGCTTGACGGCCACCTTGCCGCTGGCGTTGCCGCTCACCTGCTCGTACGCGCGGCGCAGGCCCTCCGCGGAGAGGTCGCGCGTAAAGTAGACGATCGACTCGTTGCCGCCGCGCTCCTCGTAGGGGATATAGCGCTCGCCGCCGATGCCGGGCTGCGGGTTCTTCTCGGCCATGATGCCTCCCGTCTTTAGGATTTCTTTGATTCTTATTATATATTTTGACAACGCTATGTCACTTGTCAATTCTGTACCCTGCGGCCATGATGGCGTAACATTATTTACTCGACATTCCGCGCGGCAGCAGGAGGAGGCACATGGCCGACAACCTCGAGAGCGCCCAGGGCGCCCACGCAGACGACCCCATCTTCCAGCAGGAGCAGGCTCACCTCTCCGAGCTCTACGCCAAGCTGCTGCAGATCCGCGACGAGATCTCCGAGGACCTCGAGAGCAACCACCGCGGCGCCAAGCAGGACCTCATCGACATGTCCGAGGAGGTGCGCCTGGACTTTGGCGGTGCGGACGAGACCATCGAGACGCTCGCCGCCATCGAGACGCTCAACTCCGTCATCGACGCCTACAACCAGTACCACGACTTCAACGTGGACAAGCTGCGTCGCGCGATGCTGCTGCTCCTGCAACCCTACTTCGCGAAGGTCACGCTCGAGATGCGCCCGGGCCGCCCGCCGCGCGACGTCTACATCGGCGCCGCCGGCATGACCGACGAGCGCAGCCGCCCGCTCGTGGTGGACTGGCGCTCCCCCGTGGCCGAGACCTACTACAACCAGGAGATGGGCCCCACCTCCTACCAGGTTGACGGCAAGACCCGCACGGTCAACCTCACGCTGCGCCGCCAGTTCGACATCGTGCGCGACCAGCTCAACATGTACTTTGACACCACGATCGCGATCCAGGACTCACTGCTGCTCGGCGCCCTCAAGAAGCGCCACACCGAGAAGCTCCAGGCCATCACGGCCACCATCCAGCGCGAGCAGAACGAGGTCGTGCGCCATGACGACGTGCCCGTCCTTCTCGTCAACGGCATCGCGGGATCGGGCAAGACGTCGGTGCTGCTGCAGCGCATCGCGTTTCTGCTGTACCGCGAGCGCGCGACGCTCTCCCCGGACCAGGTCTGGCTCTTCACGCCCAACACCGTCTTCGAGAGCTACATCGACACCGTGCTGCCCTCCATGGGAGAGGCCAACCCGCAGACCGTGACCTGGCGCGCGTTCGTGGAGGCGCAGGGCGCCGGCGAGCGCGACCTGGGCCTCGACACCGACCCGGCGTCGCTGCGCCGCCTCGAGGCCGCAGCCGCAGACCTCGTGCTCGAGGCCGACGACCTGCGCGAGATCCGCCTAAACGGCGAGGTCCTGCTCAAGCTGGGGCAGGTTCAGGGCGCCGTGGAGAAGTTCTCTCAGTTCCCGGTGGGGCCGCGCTTCACCGCACTCGTGAAGGACGAGCTGCACAGCCGCCTCGAGCGACGCTTCTCGCAGATGGCCAAGAGCGAGGAGCTGCAGGAGGAGATGCTCGAGATGGACATCGAGCAGCAGGTCGAGGTCTTTGGCGAGACCATCTCCCCCGATGACGAGGCCGAGACCGTCGAGTACGCGCGCCGCCTCGTGGAGACGCGCTACGCCGGCGCGCACGAGTGCATCGAGCGCCTCGAGTGGCTGCGCTTCGACCGGATCGGCATGCGCCTGCTCGGAACTCATGCGCTCTCCGCGACGGAGTGGCTGTTCCTGCGCCTCATCTTCACCGGCACGGGCGACAAGAGGGCGCGCTTCGTGATGGTGGACGAGGTGCAGGACTACACCGAGGCCCAGCTCATGGTGCTCGCGCGACACTTCTCGCGCGCCCACTTCCTGCTGCTGGGCGACGAGCACCAGGCCATCTTCGAGGGCACGGCCACCTTCGACCGCATCGCGGAGATCTTCCGCGAGACCCATGGCAGCGTGGACGAGTGCCGCCTGCTCACGAGCTACCGCTCCTCCCCGGAGATCACGGCGCTGTTCACCGGTCTTCTCGAGAAGGACGAGCGGCTGCGGCTCACCTCGGTGCAGCGCGCCGGCGTGGAGCCCGTCATCCGAGCGTTCGGCGACCGCGAGGAGTACCTCGAGGCCCTGCGTGCCGCGGTGGCCGAGCCCGGCGAGGGCCTCACCGCCGTCGTGGCCGAGAGCGACGCGCGCGTGAGCTGGCTTGCCAAGCAGCTCGGCGACGCGGTGACGGTGCTGGGAAAGCACGCGGCGCTGCCCGCGGAGGGCGTGGTCCTGCTGCCGCTGCGCGTGGCCAAGGGCCTGGAGTTCGACCACGTCATCGTGCCCGACGCGCAGGAGGAGGTCTATCCTGACATCCCGATCGCGCGCCGGCGCCTCTACACGGCGCTCTCCCGCGCGATGCACCGCGTGACCGTGCTCGCCCAGGGCCCCCTCACCCCGCTGCTGCGATAACGGCTCGCCTGCCAGCCGAGTTGACAGTCGCGACTGTCAACTCTGGGAACGTGAGACAATAGGGCAACAACCGGCGCAGGCGAGGAGGTCCCATGTTCAGCCCCTTCCGCAGCGAGCAGGGCACGCCCAAGACGATCGCCGAGGTCGACTATGCCGACCTCGAGCAGCTGCGCGACCTCGAGGAGGGCTTTGCCCTCGAGCTCAAGCAGACCTTCTCGCCCAGCGTACGCCGCAAGATTCCCAAGATCGTAGCGTCGTTTGCCAACTCGCGCGGCGGCTGGCTCGTCATAGGCGTCTCCGATGCCGAGAAGGACGTGTGCCCCGTGCCTCGTCCCGGGGCCGACGTGAGCCAGGTCATCGGCGAGCTCTGCCGGCGCCATGTCTCCCCCGCCCCGCGCTTTGCCACGCGCTTTCTTCCCGACCCCGCCAACCCCGAGCAGGGCGTCATTCTGGTGCAGGTTCTCGAGGGGGACTTCCCGCCCTACGTTGCCGACGGCATCGTGGAGATTCGCGAGGGCTCGACGTCGGGGCCGGCCGCGGGCTCCGCGCTCGTGGACCTCTACGACAAGGCGACCCGTCGCCGCCTCGAGGTGCGCGCCTTCTGCAAGCGCACCGTCTATTACCCCATGCCCGACGCCCGGCGCAGGGAGCTGCCGCTCTTCAACCTCTACCTCTTCCGGATGGGGCGCGACTCCGAGGAGGCCTTCTCGCGCGAGCGGTCAAACGAGACGGCCGCCGCGATGCGGAGGGCCTTTGGGCAGCGCGGACTTGACTGCCGCATCCAGCATGCCCATGACAGCCTCGTCTTTCGCATCCCGGCGCGCGACGAGACCGTGGTGCCGCACTCCGCGATCGAGCTCTTCCCCGACGAGTCGATGAAGCTCTCCGTGCCGGCCGTCCTGCTCGAAGGAGCGGAGCGTGACCGGGCGCTCTCCACGATGACGCGCCGCGCGCTCTTCCCGCCCGCGGCCGGGGCGCGCCTCATCAACGCCGCGGCGACGCTCAGCCGCGTGAAGCGCATGGCGACGCTGCTCGACCGCTACGTGCGCGTGCGCGACATCCCCTGGCAGGAGTACGCCGTGGCCTACGAGCTCGAGAACATGGCAGGCGTGACCCTCTGGTCCGACGACGAGACCTATCTCCGCTATGCCGAGAGGCACGGCGTTCTCTACTGCGCGACCACCGACTGCCTCTCGCGCGTACGCTATCTCAGCGACGGAGCGCACGACACCTTCCGCGCGCGCCAGTTTGCGGGGAGCCACTTCTTCGAGGCCTGCGGCCTGCCGCTCGGCTCGCCCGATCCCGAGGACAACGAGCTCGTGGACGCCCTTCTCCGCACCTGAGTCTGTTAATTGGGGACAGTCCCCAATTAACAGAAGCCTCGCCAAGTTGACAATCACGTCAGGTTATATTGTCAACCGCGCGGGCTGACAATCACGTGTGGTTGACAATATAACCTGACGTGATTGTCAACCTATGCGTAGCGGCGCGCCATCGTCACCGCCTCGTCCAGGTACCAACCGCCAAAGAGAACACAGTGCAGGAGCAGCGGCGCAAGCTGGTGGAGACCCACGCGCTCCCGCCAGCCGTCCGCGAGCGGCGACGCCTCGTCATAGCCGAGAAGGACCTCCTCCAGCAGCGGATGCCCAAAGAGCGCGAGCATCGCGAGGTCCGTCTCGGCATGACCGCCATAGGCCATGGGGTCGATCAGGACGCTGCCCGTCGGTGCGGCGGGGTCACCGTCCCAGAGCACGTTGCCCGACCAGAGGTCGCCGTGAAGGCGCGCGCAGGGCACGCCTGCCGCGCGAACGAGCCCGGGCTGCGGCGCGTCGAACTCCCCGGCCGCGAGCCGCGCGGCAACGCGCTCAAAGAGCCGCAGCTCGGACGGACCAAACTCCCCTCCGTCAACGAGGTCGCGCACGTAGTTCATGATGCGGTGCTCCGCGAAGAACACGCCCCAGCTTGAGACGGCGTCCTCGCACGCCACGTAAGGCGTGTGGGCACGCCCGCACCACGGCTCTCCCGCCCAGCCCTCGGGCGCGCAGCCGTACCACGGTGCGCCCTCCGCGTGCATACGTGCCAGCGCGGCACCCGTGCGACGGGCCGCCGCTACCGACGGGGCGCCGGTCAGCACGCGCTCCTCGACGAGCTCGTCCTCGTCCACGCTGATCACGCGCACGATGCGGACCCCGCCGTTCTTCTCGGCCTCCGCGAGCCAGCGCAGCGCAGCCGCCTCACCGGGCAGGTTGTCACCATACCCGGCAGTCTTCACAAACGTCTCTGTCATCTGCGCCCCCTTTGTGCAGCTTTTCTAGCCCCGCAAGGTCCACGGGTACAATGGTGCCCCAAGCAGACGACCGAAAGGATCCACATGGCCGGCAGCATCAACTATCAGCTCGCGCGCTTCGAGGCGTCATATGGCACCGTGGCGCAGCTCCCCGCCTCCACCACGCCCGAGGTTGCGGTGGCCGGCCGCTCCAACGTGGGCAAGTCGTCGCTGCTCAACAAGCTCTTCAACCGCAAGGGCCTGGTCAAGGTCTCGAGCACGCCCGGAAAGACCGCCAACATCAACTTCTTTGACGTCGACGGCATCCGCTTCGTGGACCTGCCCGGCTACGGCTTTGCCAAGGTCTCGCAGAAGGAGAAGCAGCGCTGGGCCAACCTCATCTCCGGCTACTTTGCCCAGGAGCGCAGCTTCAACCTCGTGATCGCGCTCGTCGACATCCGCCATGACGCCCAGAAGCTCGACCACGAGATGGTCGGGTTCCTGCGCGAGAGCGAGCTGCCCTTCGTGGTGGCGCTCACCAAGGCGGACAAGCTCGGCCGCTCTAAGCAGATGCAGCAGGCCGCGACCATCGCCAAGCAGCTCGGCATCGACCGCGAGCAGGTCGTGATCACCTCGTCCGAGACCGGCCAGGGCATCGACGAGCTGCGTCGCCGCATCGCCGACGCCTGCCTGTAGCTGAAGCGTCTGTTAATTGGGGACAGTCCCCAATTAACAGAAATGTTTTATGTGAATTGGGGACTGTCCCCAATTTACAGAACGCCGAGGTGCTCGAGCAGGACCTTGAGGCCGATGAGAATCAGCACGACGCCGCCCACGATGCTCGCGGGCTTCTCGTAGCGCGCGCCGAAGAAGTGCCCCACGGCCACGCCCACAAACGACAGGCCAAATGTGATGACGCCGATGAGCGACACCGAGGCCACGATGTCCACGTTGAGCGCCGCAAACGAGATGCCGGCGGCCAGCGCGTCGATTGACGTCGCCACCGCCAGCACGAGGAACTCGCGCAGGTCGATGCCGCTCGTGTCCTCGCACCCGCAGTCGTCCTCCTCATGGAAGGCCTCCCAGAGCATCTTTCCGCCGATGAAGGCGAGAAGGACAAAGGCCACCCAGTGGTCGACCGGCTCGATCAGCCACATGAACTGCGTGCCCAGCGCCCAGCCGATGAGCGGCATGAGCGCCTGAAAGCCTCCGAAGAACAGCGCCAGCACCGCGGCCGTACGCAGGTTGAGCCTGCGCATCCCCAGGCCGCGACAGATCGAGACCGCAAACGCGTCCATCGAAAGCCCCACGGCGATGAGCACCAGCTCGACGATTCCCATGACGTCCCCTCTCCTTGGCGTCAAACAAAAAGACTCGCGACAAGGGCCCTCACCCTCGTCGCGAGTCTCGTTGATTAAGGCGCGCCAGGCGTTTTCCGCCAGCATGTTGACGTGCCGCACACCCTCAGGCATGCCACTACTCCCTCGTGGACGGCCATCTTACCATAGTCTGTCAATCGGGGACTGTCCCCAATTGACAGAGCTACTCTGCGGACTTGAGGGCGCCCACCATGTCGATGCGGTCGAGCGAGCGGTTGGTGATGAGGTTCACCATCACCGTGAACACAAACGCCAGCACGGCGGAGATCGCGTAGGTGAGCGGGTCCACCACCACGTCGAAGTACAGCGACGGCATGCGCAAGATCCACGTGAGCGACCGCGCGAGGAAGTAGCCCAGCGGCATGCCGAGCACCACGCCGATGCCCGTGAGGATGAGCGTCTCCTTGTTGATGTAGCTGTGGACCTCGGGCCGCTTGAAGCCCAGGACCTTGAGCGTCGCGAGCTCGCGCTCACGCTCGGAGATGTTGGTGTTGGAGAGCGTGAAGACAACGGTGAACGAGAGCGCCGCCGCCAGAACGATAACGACGTAGACCACGGTGTTGATGAGCGTGAACGCGCTCGAGAAGTCGCGCACGAGCTTGGCCGTGGAGACCACCGAGAGCAGGCGGTCGTCCTGCGTAAGGCGCTCGGAGAGCTCGATCTGCTCCTCGCTCGTACCCGAGAGGTGCGCGAGCACGCCGTTCATCTCGCACTTCTCGCCAAACGCGTCCTCGTAGGCGTCCGCGGTCATGAAGATCGTGTTGCTGAGGTAGTTGAGGGCGACGCCGTCCACCCGCGCGCTGCCCTCGGCGAGCGTGGAGTCCTGCAGCGCCAGCTCGTCGCCCACCGCAAAGCCCATGACCTGCTCGGCGTTCTTGGTGATGACCGCGCCTCCGTCCGCGAGCGCGAGCTCATGGCCGCTCTCGTCCTCGAGCTGCGCGTAGCCCGCGAGGTCGGCGGCCTCGGGCACCACCACGAGCTGGACGGTCTCCTTGTCGTCGCCGTAGCTCACCGTGAGGCTGTCGATGTAGACGCGCACGAGGCTCTCGACCTCGGGGTCATCCTCGAGGTCGGCCACCACGGCGTCGAGGTCGTCGGAGGAGCTCACTGCCATGAGGTCGTAGCGGGTCACGCCCGCGTCGCCGTACTGGCGCGGCGAGAGCGAGAGCACCGTGTCGCGGATGCCAAAGCCCGTGATGAGCAGCGCCACGCACCCCGCGATGCCAAAGGTCGTCATGAGGAAGCGCCGCTTGTAGCGGAAGAGGTTGCGCGCCGTGACCTTGTTGAGGAAGCTGAACCTGTTCCAGACGGGCGTGACGTGCTCGAGCAGGATGCGCGAGCCCGCGCGCGGCGCCTTGGGTCGCATGAGCTCGGCCGGGGACTCCTTGAGCTCCTGCCAGCAGGTGACGAGCGTCGCCCCCACGATGCCCAGCGCAAAGAGCGCGAACGCCAGAAGCGAGCTTGTGGGCTCGAAGCCGTACATGAAGCCCGGCAGGGCGTACATGGTCGAGAAGATCGTGAAGATGATGGCGGGCAGCACGACGAAGCCGAGCACGTTGCCCAGGATCGCTCCCACGACGCAGGCTGCCAGCGCGTAGAGCGCGTACTTGGAGAGGATGCGGCCGCGCGCGTACCCGAGCGCCTTGTAGACGCCGATGAGCCCGCGCTCCTCCTCGACCATGCGCGTCATGGTGGTGAGGCTGATGAGCACCGCCACCACGAAGAACACGATGGGGATCACGGTGCCGATGGCCTCGATCGAGGAGGCGTCGGAGTCCACGCTCGCGTAGCTCGAGAGGCTCGAGCGGTCCTGCACGTACCACGTGGCGTCGGGCAGGTCCTCGATCTCGGCGCGCGCGTCGGCGATCTCGGCGAGGGCGTCGTCGCGCTCGGACTCGAAGGTCGCGCGGGCATCGTCGAGCTCGGCCTGGCCGTCGGCGATCTCGGCGAGGGCGTCATCGAGCTGACGCTGCGCGTCGGCCAGCTGCTCGAGGGCGTCGGCGCGCTGGCGGTCGAGCTCGGCCTGCCCCTCCTCGAGCTCCGCCCAGCCGTCGGCGAGCTCGCGCTCGCTCTGCTCGAGCGTGGCCTGCGCGGAGACAAGCTGGTCGTAGGCGTCGCGCAGATCCTGCCAGCCCTCGTCGATGAGGGCCTGCTGCTTGGCAAACTCCGCCTCGGCGGTGGTCTTGGCCTGCTCGATGCCGGCGTCGAGCTGCGCGAGGCCGTCGCTGGCCTGAGCGAGGCCCGTCGCGGCCTGGACGCGGCCGCTCGCCATGGCGGCGGCGCTCTGCTCGCTCGCGGGGTCCGCCGAGCCCAGGGCGATGATCTGCTGGAGGCCCGTCTGCGAGCTCTCGAGGCTCGCGAGCTGGCTCTGGATGGTCTCGACCCCCTGCTGCGCGGCGTCGCGGGATGCCTGGAGCTCCGCGCGCTGCGCCGTGAGGCCGTCCATCGTCGCCTGCAGCTGCTCGCGCTGGGCGAGAAGCGCCTCGAGCTCCGGGCTCGTCAGCGGCGCTGCCGCCTCGGAGGCCGCGCCCTCCTCGGACCCCTCCGCGCCGGGCACCGCCTCGGGCTCCTCCGTACCGCCCGTCTCGCCGGGAGCTTCTGGCTCGCCCGTCTCCCCCTGCTCGAGCGCCGCGATCTGCGCATCAACCGCATCGAGCGCCGCCTGCGTCTGCGCGATGCCGGCGTCGAGCTCGCCGAGCGCGGCGTCGATGGTCGCGATCTGTCCCGTGAGCTCCTCGGCCTGCGCCTGGAGCTGACCGGTCGTCTGTCCCAGAGACTCCGAGACGGGCGTCAGCGCGGAGGCCGCCTGGCCCATCGCGCTCGAGAACGCGCCGACCGCCGCCTCGGCGTTGTCCGCCTCCGCAGCCTGCACCTGCTCCCAGGCCGCGCGCACCTGCGCCGCGACGCCCGAGAGCGCCTCGCCGCCCTCCGGCAGCGAGCCCGCCATGGCGTCAAGCCCGTCGGCCATCTCGGCGACGCTGCCGTCGAGGGTCGCTATGGTCTGCGTCAGGCTGTCCACGGTCGCGGCGACCTCGGCACGCTGCGCCTCGAGGTCCGCGACCGTCGTGGCGTAGAACTCGTCGCGCGCGGCGTCGAGCTGCGCCTGGCCGTCCCTCAGCTGCTGCTCGGCGCCCGGAAGCGCCGCGTTGTACTCCTCGATGCCGGCGGCGAGCTCGGCCTTGCCGTCGGCGAGCTGAGCGGCGCCGTCGGCGAGCTGAGCGCGCCCGTCGTCAATCTCCGCCTGGGCGTCGTCGAGCTGGCCCAGCGCGTCGGCGCGCTGCTCGTCGAGCTCGGCCTGGCCGTCGGCCACCTCGGCGCGCCCGTCGTCGAGCTCGGCCTGGCCGTCGGCGATTTCCTGCTCGGCGTCCGCGAGCTCCTCGAGCGCCTCGGCCTCCGCCTCGTCGACCTCCTCGGTGGCGTCCGCGCGAATCCCCTCCCCGCGCGCCCGCTCGCGCTCGCCGCGCGCGTCCTCGACGCGCTGCTTCACGGCGTCGACGATCTCCTCGTACTCGGCCGAGTAGCACAGCGGCTCGTCAGCGCCCTCCACGGTGAGGTACGCCACCGTGTACGCCTCGGCCGTCGCGCACTCCGGCACCACGAAGAACGAGTACTGAGAGCCGCCGCTCGAGCGGAACGACATCGTCCCCTCGCCGGCGTTGACGTCCATCGGGTCGAGCACCGACCCCACGATCGTGTAGTCGTGGCGCTCGAAGACCTCCGTCGAGCCGGAGTCAAGCGCGTCGAGCCCCTCGTCCTTCTCGGCATCTGCCTCGTCGTCGTCCGCGCCGTGGAAGGTCACCGTGTCGCCGATGGAGAGGCCGGAGTCCTTGAGGTAGCGCTGCGTGACGGCGATCTCGTCCTCGCTCTCGGGCAGGCGCCCCTCGAGCACGAGCGGCTCGTTCATTCCGGAGGGCGAGAGCGCCTTGACGTCGACCTTCTCGGAGACCGAGCCCACCGTCGTGTAGGCCGTCTCCACGTAGCCGCCCTCGGCGGTCTCCACGCCCTCGAGCGCAGCGAGCGCCTCCACGTCCTCGTCCGTGAGGCCGAGGGTGGACTGGACGCGCACGTCGAAGAGGCTCTGCTCGTCAAAGAAGGCGTCGGCCGAGTTGCGCAGGTCCACGCAGGAGGCGCGCAGGCCCGTGAGCATCGTCACGCCGAGCGCCGTGATCGTGGCGAGCGCCACGAAGCGCTTGAGGCTCCCGCGCACCGTGCGCAGGATGTCGCGCGTGAAGGCGCTCTGTGACGCGGCTGACGACATGGCTACCACTCGATCTCGGCGATGGGCTTGGGGGCGTCGTTGGTCGTCATGCTCGTCACCTGGCCGCTCTTGAAGCGGATGAGCCGGTCGGCCATGTCCGCGAGCGCGGCGTTGTGCGTGACGATGATGACGGTGATGCCCTCGTTGCGGCACATGTCCTGCAGGAGCTGCAGGATCTGCTTGCCCGTCTGGTAGTCGAGCGCGCCGGTGGGCTCGTCGCACAGGAGCAGCTTGGGGTTCTTGGCCATGGCGCGCGCGATGGAGACGCGCTGCTGCTCTCCGCCGGAGAGCTGTGCGGGGAAGTTGGCGAGGCGCTCGGCCAGGCCCACCTTCGCGAGCGTCTCCACAGGGTCGAGCGAGTCGGGGCAGATCTGCGTGGCCAGCTCCACGTTCTCGAGCGCCGTGAGGTTGGGCACGAGGTTGTAGAACTGGAAGACAAAGCCCACGTCCGCGCGGCGATACAGCACGAGGTCGTTCTCGCTCGCACCGGAAAGGTCGCGGCCGTCCACGCGGACGGTGCCCGAGGTGGCGCTGTCCATGCCGCCCAGGATGTTGAGGGCGGTGGTCTTGCCGGCGCCCGAGGCGCCCAGGATGACGGCAAGCTCGCCCTTCTCGACGGTGAAGCTCGCTCCGTCGAGGGCGTTGATCTTGGCGGAGCCCTCTCCGTAGGTCCGCACGACGTCCAGGAAGTCTATATAGGCCATGTCGGCTCCGATTGCTCGACAGCGTGTTGTCTAATCGAAGTATACTGAGGTTGGCGGGCGAGAAGAACCACCGCTCGACACACGTCGCGCAAGTGTCGCGGAGTGGTCAAAAGGGGACAGACCCCTTTTGACCCATTCATGGGACTGGAGGTCGCCATGAGAAAGCAGCCGCAGGTAACGGAGCAGACACGAGCCAATCTCCGCCAGGCGTTCTGGGAGCTCTACGCCGAGAAGCCCGTGGAGAAGATCTCGGTCCGCGAGATCACCGACCGCGCGGGCTACAACCGCGCGACCTTCTACCTCTACTACCACGATGTCTACGAGCTGCTGGCGGAGATCGAGGGCCAGGTGCTCGGCAACATCGAGCGCCTGGTGAACGAGCGCCTGCTCAAGGGGGATACGCTCGACTTCTCGCAGCACATGAGCCTCATCCTGCGCCTGGCCCAGCGCTCGCGCGACTACACGCGCGTGCTGCTGGGCCCGCACGGCGACCCAGCGTTCACCCAGCGGCTCAAGCAGGTGATAAGCCCGCTCGTGGACCGCTTCTTCCTGCCGGGAGAGGAGCTCGGAGCCCAAGGCGAGCGCATCGCGCGCGAGTTCTACCTCTCGGGGATCCTGGCCACAATCCGCATCTGGACCTCCGAGGACGACCCCATGCCCATCGAGCAGCTCATCGAGCTCGTGATGCATATCGTGCTGTGAGCGTCCTGGGACAGATACCTCCGGGGTGTCTGTCCCATGATGCGTGGGACAGACACCCCGGAGGTATCTGTCCCACGCGCCCCGGTCGGCGGAACGAGAACCAGCTAGTTCTTGGCAAAGAACGCGAGCGCGATGGCGCCCGGCCCCACGTGCGTGCCGATGGTGGCGCCCACGGAGGTGATGGGGAGGTCCTCCTCGGCGACCATGCCCTCCCAGATGGCGCGGTTGTCGTCCAGGTACTTCTTCAGCAGCTTCTGCGAGAGGCCCGTGTAGCCCAGCAGCACCGGCATCGTGAAGTCGATGCCGTGCTTCTCGACCTGCTGGTGGAGCTGGTTGCGCCCGTTCTTGGAGCCGCGCGCCTTGCCCAGCATCACGACCTCGCCGTCCTCCACGCCCACGACGGGCTTGATGGAGAGCAGCTCTCCGATGGCGCCCACGCTCTTGGGGATGCGCCCGCCGCGCTTGAGGTACTCGAGCGTGTCGAGCAGCGCGAGCAGGCAGACGCGGCCCACGACCGCCTCGACCTTCTCGGCGATCTCGGCGGCGCCCAGGCCCTCGTCGACGAGGCGCAGCGCGTAGAGGACCAGGAGGCTCTGGCCGATGGTGACGTTCTTGCCGTCGACCACATGGACCTCAGGATAGTCCGCCGCGGCGGTGACGGCGCTCTGGTAGGTGCCCGAGAGCGCCGACGAGAGCGTGATCACCACGGCCTCCTCGCCCGCGGCGCGCACCTGCTCGAAGACCTGCTGGTAGGCATACGGCGTGGCCTGGCTCGTCTTGGGCAGCTCGTCGCTCTCGATGAGCATCTCGTAGAAGCGGTCGTTGGTGAGGTCGACTCCGTCGGCGTACGTGGTCGTGCCAAAGGTGATGCCCAGGGGAATGACCGTGAGACGAGGGTCGAGCTCGCCGGGGAGGTCAATCCCGGAGTCAGTGATGATGCGAACGGACATGGCGCTTCCCTTCTGTCGGACGGCGGCCTACCGGCCGTCCCGCCCGAACGTCCTGAGCTTCTCGAGGATGTGGTTGAGCGAATCGTACATCTGCAGGCGCTGCCGGGCGGCAAGCTCCCCGCCAGCCTCGTCGAGCACTCGGTGAATGATGTCGTCGAGCGGACGCGCGGCCTCATAGCCCTTCTCGGTGAGGCGCACGGGCGCGCGGTACTTGGAGGCGTCCTCGTCCTCGGCGTCGCCCACCTCGACGAAGCCGTCCTCCGCGAGGTGCGCCACGGTGCGCGACATCGCCGCGCGGCTCACGTCGACCATGCGCGCGAGCTCGGAGGCAGTGAGGCCCTCGGGATATTTGACCAGGTAGTAGAGGCACATCACGTCGGAGCCGCGAAAGCCCAGGCGCTTGGCCTCGGCCGTCTTGATGCGCTGGATCTCCTTGCCGAGGGCGCTGATGATGCCGACGAAGTCCTCGAACCGCGTCTCCCTCACGTCGCTCTCTCCCCTCGCGCTCATAATGTTAACTGATTAACATTATCGACGAGCACGGGGCATCTTCAAGGCCACAACGCGATATTCACAGGGACGGCACCCGGCGGCAGGTCTCCGTTGGACCGCCGTCAAGAAATGTACGAGCACTTCTCAGAAACGATAAGTACAAGTTTGCGTTTTATATTATTTTATTTATTACCCCAGCTGAATGGTCGTACATTTCTCAAAAGTGGGCGGTGGCAGCAGCGCCGGAACGGGGACGGGAGAGCCGCCGGGACGCCCCCGCCCAGATTGTTTCAGCCCAGAAAACTCACTTGCGCGCGCGGCGGGGCACGCGTATCTTGTCCACAACGCAGAAGACCCCGACCAGAAGCGAAAGGAGCGCCGGAGCATGAGCAACGTCGTCAACGTCAACGTTCGCACGTCCATGAACTGGTGGTGGCGCAACTTCTCCTCGCTCGGTCGATGGTGAGTCTCACGCGCCATATCCATTTGCGCTGAAAGGGCTCCCGGAAGACCGGGGGCCCTTTTCTTGTGACGCCATCATCGCCGGCCACCAGATCACACGCCGACAAGAACCTCAACAAAGAACCTCTCCTCAGAAAGGAACCAACCATGTCCGAGAACACCGCCGCCCAGACCACCGCCCGCACCGTCGCCACCGCCGACCACGGCAAGCTCGACATTCAGGCCCTCGTCCTTCTCGCCGTCCTCCTAGCCGCCGGCTTCATCCTCAACTTCACCGTCGGCAAGGCCATCTCCGGCATCTCCGGCGGCCTCATCAGCCCCGAGTTCATCATCTCCGCCTTCTGCCTCACCATCCTCGTGGTGCGCCCCAACATCGGCCAGGCGCTCGTGATCGGCCTCATCTCCGCCGCCGTCATCCAGGTCACCACCACCTCGCCCTTCATCGACTTTGCCGCCGAGGGCATCGCCGCCATGCTCATGGCCGGCATCGTCGCCGTGGGCATGGCCTCCCCCGCCAAGAAGCTCGTCCCGCTCGCCGGCTCCTTCGTCACCACCGTGGTCTCCGGCGTGATCTTCATGCTCATCAAGATCGCCATGGTCGGCGGCGCGGCAGAGATCGCCGCGGCGATGCTGCCCGTGGTCCTGCTCACCGGCGTCTTCAACGCCATCCTGGTGAGCGCGCTCTACCTCCCCATCAAGGCCGCCCTCAAGCTCAACGACTAATGGGTCAAAAGGGGTCTGTCCCCTTTTGACCCCTAAGAAAGGTCGCCATGACCAGCACCTCCCCCATCATCCGGCTCGACGACGTCTCGTTTGCGTACGGCGCGTCCGCGACTCCCGCGCTCGACCACGTCTCCCTCGGCATCGCGCCGGGGGAGTTCGTGGGCGTGATCGGCCCCTCGGGCGCCGGCAAGTCCACGCTCGCCGCCGTCATGTCCGGCGCCATCCCCCACCACTACCGCGGGCAGCTCTTCGGGGCGGCGCTCGTGGACGGGCGCGACACCTGCGAGGTCACGCTCACCGACATCTCCCGCGTCGTGGGCAGCATCAACCAGGACATCGACGCCCAGATGGTCGCCTCCGTGGTGGAGGACGAGCTGCTCTTCGGCCTCGAGAACTTCGGCGTGCCCCACGACCAGATCCCCGGCCGCCTCGCCGACGCGCTTGAGACCGTGGGCATCGCCGACCTGCGCGAGCGCGAGATCGCGACGCTCTCCGGCGGCCAGAAGCAGAAGGTCGCCATCGCCGCCATGCTGGCGCTGCGCCCGCGCGTCCTCGTCCTCGACGAGCCCACCGCGGCGCTCGACCCCGTCTCGTCGAGCACGGTCTTCGAGACGCTGCGCGCGCTCAATCGGGACGCCGGCATCACCGTCGTGGTCATCGAGCAGAAGGTCGCCCTGCTCTGCGAGCACTGCGACCGCATCGTCGTGATGGATCGGGGCAGGGTCGCCTTTGACGGCACGCCGCGCACGGTCTTCTCGCACGGGCGCGAGCTGCGGGCGCTCGGCGTGGACAGCCCCCGCGTGGCGCGCATCTCCAACAGCCTGGACGAGCACGGCGTCATCAGGCCCGGGACGCCCTGCCTGAGCGTCGCCGAGACGCGTGACCTCGTCGCGGACCTCGTCCGCGGGCGCGCCGCAGCAAGCGAGAAGAACGCGCAGCCCCGCACCCCCGCAAAGCCCCGCCCTGCCCGACCCGCCGACCCCGTGGTCAGCTTCCGCGACGTCAGCTTTGCCTACCCCGGGAGCCGCGCCACCGTGGAGCACCTCACCTTCGACGCGCGCCCCGGCGAGGTCGTGGGCGTCGTCGGCCAGAACGGCGCCGGCAAGACGACCCTCACCAAGCTCCTGAACGGCCTGCTCAAGCCCGCCTCCGGCGAGGTGCTCGTGGCCGGCCTCGACACGCGCGAGACCCCTACGAGCCGCCTGGCCGCACACGTCTCCACGCTCTTTCAGAACCCCGACCGCCAGCTCTGCAAGGACACCGTCCTCGACGAGGTCGCCTTTGGGCTCGAGCTCACCGGCGTCGGCGCGCCCAGGGCCCGCGAGCGGGCGCGCTCCGTTGCCGAGCGCTTTGGCCTGCCCCTCGACGCCGCGCCCTTCTCGCTGTCCCGCGGCCAGCGGCAGATGGTGGCGCTGGCCTCCGTGGTAGTCATGGAGCCGGAGGTGGTCCTTCTCGACGAGCCCACGAGCGGCCTCGACTACCGCGAGTGCATGACGGTCATGGAGACGGTGCGCGAGATGGCCGAGAAGGGCTGCGCCGTCGTCATGGTCTGCCACGACATGGAGGTGGTCTCGGACTTTGCCGAGCGCGTCGTCGTCATGGCCGACGGGCGCATCCTCGGGCAGGGCCCCGCGGACCAGGTCTTTGCGGACGCTGGGCTCATGGCCCGCGCCGACGTCGAGGCGCCGCAGGTCGTGCGCCTTGCCGCCGAGCTCGTGCGCGACGTCTCGCCCGCCTTTGCCGGGGCCTCCCAGGTCTCCGACATCGTCGACACCGTGGAGGGGATGCTCACGTGACCAACGTCATCGACTACGTTCCCGGGGACACCCTGCTCCACCGGCTCAACCCCGTGACCAAGCTCGCCCTTGCCGCCGCCATCATCGCGGCGACGCTGCTGGCGGACACCTACCCGCTGCTGCTCGCCCTTCTCGCCCTCACGTTTGCGCTCGCCGCGTACGCCGGCGTGCCCGGGCGGCTCGCGCGGCTGCTCAAGCTCGTGGTGCCCCTCGGCGTGGTGATGTTTGTCTTCCAGCTGCTGTTCACCCGCACCGGCGACGTGGTCTGGGGCTTCGTGACCACCGACGGCCTGCTCACGGGCCCCAAGGTTTGCCTGCGCCTCATGGGCGTGGCGCTGCCGCTCGTGCTCATGCTCATGGTGACCCGGCTCACCGACCTCGCAAACGCCTGCGTCGAGGTGCTGCGCGTCCCGTACCGCTACGCGTTCACGTTCACCACTGCGCTGCGCTTTGTCCCCGTGTTCTCGCAGGAGATGAGCGCGATCATGGAGGCCCAGACCGCCCGCGGCGTGGAGTACGACACGCGCAACCCCATCCGCAAGCTCCAGCTCATGCTGCCGCTCTGCGTGCCGCTGCTCGTGAGCTCCGTCGGCCGCACCGAGGCCACAGCGCTTGCCGCCGAGCAGCGCGGCTTCTACCTGCGCACGCGCGAGAGCAGCTACCGACGCTACCCGCTCGTCGCGCGCGACTGGGCGGTCCTTGCGCTCTGCGTGGCGCTCGTGGCCCTGGGCGTGGTGCTGTAGGCGCGGGGCGACGGAGCGGATCTGGGCGCCGCAGCATACCTATCCCGCGAGGTTCTTCTCGCCAGCTGGTCAAATGCGAGCGAGCCGTCAGGAAAGGCGTACTAGCGAGCCCGACGGACGAAAAGGCCCCGCCTCAAGGACGGGGCCGGGGAGCAGCTGAGGGTCGGCCTAGTCGTCGTCGCGGTCGTCGTCCAGGTCGTCATCGCGGTCGTCGCGGTCGTCGTCCAGGTTGTCATCGCGGTCGTCGCGGTCGTCGCGGTCGTCCAGGTCGTCATCGCGGTCGTCGCGGTCGTCCAGGTCGTCATCGCGGTCGTCGCGGTCGTCGTCCAGGTCGTCATCGCGGTCATCCCGGTCGTCGCGGTCGTCCAGGTCGTCGTCGCGGTCGTCGTCCAGGTCGTCCCAGTCGTCGTCGCGGTCGTAGCGGTCCTCGTGCCAGTCGTCCCAGTCGTCGCGACCGTCCCAGTCGTCATTGCCGTCGACGTCGGCCTCGAGCACCTTGCCCGTGCGGGCGTCAACCTCGTACTCATACTCGACGCCCCCAGACGTGAACTCCATCTCGTACACGCCGTCGTCCAGCTCGTACTCGTGATCGTTGAAGCTCGCCTCGGTCAGCCCGAGCTGGGACAGCACGATGTCCTTGGCCGCGTCGAGGCCAATGTAGCCGCGGTCATCGAGCTGCTCGGGCGCCACAGAGAGCGCATCGGACTTGAGGCCGAACTCGCCCACCGTCGCGCGAACGTCATCCTCGATCCCGCGCAGGAACTCCTCGCCCGGGTAGCTCGAGCCCTGCTCGAGCTTCACGATGACGTTGCGGTCGTGGCCGTCGACGGTCTGGTTGAAGTGCCCCGCCTCATAGATCTCTCCCACCAGGTCGGAGACGACCGCGCGGCACTCGCGGCCCTCGTAGCCCGCATAGCCACCCGCAATGGCGCGGCCCTCGTCGTTCACGCCCTCGACCTCGGTGACGAGGCCATCGTCGTCGTACTCGATCTCAATCTCGGGGTTGACGCTCAGAAGCAGGGTTCCCGCCGTCTGGGACGCCTGGGCGATCGGGGCCTCGCCGGCACCGCCTGCCGTCTGCGTCGCGGCGGGCGTCGTCCCGCAACCCGCCAAAACCGCCGTGAGGGCGATGCCCATGGTCGCGCCGGCCAGGATGTTCTTCAGGTTCGTGGTCTTCATGGTGTTCTCCTTGGGTCGTAACCTCTTTTTTGCCTTGCAGTGAGAGGTTGCGCGGGCGCCCCGCCAAAACCGGGGTCGCTCAGAAAGAAAATCCGCCCGGCGAGAAGAACGTGCGATGCGGCTAGTCGTCATCGTCGTCATCCCAATCGTCATCGCCCCCGTCGTCGTCATCGTCTTCCCAGTCGTTCTCGTCGTCCCAGTCGTCGTCGCCATCGTCCCAGCCGTCGTCATCGACAGCCTGGGGGGCGGGCGCGGGGGCCGGTGCGGGCGCGGGGGCCGGTGCGGGCGCGGGGGCCGGTGCGGGCGCGGGGGCCGGTGCGTCATCGTCCTCATCTTCGAGATCGTCATCAAACGTCACGTCGGCAGCCGGCGTCCCCGACCCTTCGACCACCACGCGATGGTCAAGATGGACTTCCAGCTCGATCACGAGCCGATCCTCGGTCGCCGTCTTCCATTCCTCGTCATCCGACTCGACCGTCAGCTCGATCGTGCCGCCGTCCTCGAGGTAGCCCTGCTCCTCCGCCCGGCTCGCTAGGTCATCCGAGACCTCGTCGATCGTCCTTCCGTAGAACGAGAACCCGCTCACCAGCGCCCTGCCGTCGTCGTTTACGCCCTCGACGTCAACGACGCGGTCAAAGCGGTTGACCTCCATGCCAACCTCGGGATTGATGCGCATGTAGACGGTCCCGATGGGCAGGCGCCACGCCACGCCCCCGGCAATGACCGCAACGACGAGGCATGCCGCGGCGGCGATCAGCCCCACGCGCCCGCGCGTCCTTCTCGCCTTCCGCGCCTCAAAGGCGAGCAGCTGCCCCTCGTCAAAGATGACGACGTCATCGACCTCCTCGCCGACCTCGTACCCAAGGTTGGGAACGCGCACGAAGCGCCCCTCCTCGTCGAGCGCCACGGCATAGCTCGCGGCGCACTCCATGATCAGATAGCTCATCGACCGTCACCTCCCCCGCCGCTGCCGATCTTGCACAGGTGGCCACGAATGATCTCGAACCCGTTGGTGTAGGCAAGCAACAGCGCCACGAGGTAGGTTCGATGGCGCTCGAGCGTCTTCTTCTCGACCCCAGAGCCGCGGGCGAGATCGGTGATCGGCAGCTTCTTGGTGGCGATGAGCCGTTCCAGGAGGCCGGGGTTGGCGCGGGCATGCGCAAGCGCCCGCCCGCACGCCTCGAGCGTGCGCTGCTGGCGCGGACAGCTCTCGGTCACGTCAAAGAGCGAGACGCCAAACTCCTTGAGCTGCGCCGTGAACTCCGCGATTTCCGCCCGGCTCGCAAGGCGCGTCTCGCGCTCCGAGATCTCGTCCTTCTCGGCGACGAGCGTTTCGACGAGCGGGCGGTCGTCCTCGTCATCGGCCGTCGACCGGCGCTCGTCGAGCGAGAGGACCTCGGCATGACGGCGCTCACGACGCCTGAAGTCAATCAGGCGGTTCTTGATGCTCAGGGACGCAAGGGGAAGGAATGCGCCCCGGGAGCGATCGTATGACATAACCGCCTCGTGGAAGGCAAACATGGCAATCCCCAGCTCGTCGTCGCGCCCCTCCCGCGGAGGCCGGCCCATGAACCGGGCCGTCTCCGCCTTGATGAACGGGAGGTAGCTTCGCACCAGCTCGTCGGCGGCGCGCGGGTCCCTCTTTGCCGCGCGGACCCGGGCGACTATCTCCCTGCCCTCTCTCATCGTCCCCCCTCGGCGACAGGATGCGAACGCGCCGCCCCAAAATCGGGGTCGCACACGAGAATCGCCTGAAAGTCTCAGGGTAGCTGCCCTGACGTGCGGTTTGGTAAGCCCCATGTAAGGTGCGGCGGGCGGCGGGCGAATCCTGGCAGTACGCCTTCTCTGAGAGGTTCTTCTCGCCAACTGGGCAAATGCGACCGGTCCGTCAGGAAAGGCGTACTAGCGAGCCCGGAGACGGCCACGACCCCTTTCTGTCCGGGCCAAGGCGCATAATGGGGCGAGAAGAACCCGATGACAGGAGCCCCATGGCGGACCTCACGCCCCTCGACATCCTGCGCACCACCTTCGGCTACCCGAGCTTCCGCCCGCACCAGGCCGAGATCGTGGACGCCGCGCTCGCCGGGCGCGACGTGCTGGCCGTCATGCCCACCTCGGCAGGCAAGTCCATCTGCTACCAGGTGCCGGCGCTCGCGCTGGCCGCGCGCACGGGCGGGCTCACGCTCGTGGTGTCACCGCTCATCTCCCTCATGGCCGATCAGGTGGGCGCCCTGCGCCAGATGGGTGTAGCAGCGAGCTTCCTCAACTCCACGCTCTCCGGCGGCGAGCGCGCAAGCGTGCTCCACGGCATCGCGTCCGGCGCGCTGGCGCTCGTCTACGTGGCGCCGGAGCGTCTGGATGACCCCGCCTTCCTCGAGACCGTCTCCGCGCGCGGCGTGGCGCTGCTCGCGGTGGACGAGGCGCACTGCATCTCGCAGTGGGGCAACGACTTCAGGCCCAGCTACCAGCGCATCATTGAGTTTCTTGACGCGCTTCCCGCACGGCCGCCGGTGATGGCGCTCACGGCCACCGCCACGCGCGCGGTGCGCAAGGACATCCTCGCGGCGCTTGGGCTGCGCGATCCGTTTGTGGTCATAGCCAGCTTCGACCGACCCAACCTCTCCTTCGCCGTGTCCCGCCCGCGAGGCGGGGCCGAGAAGGACCGCATGCTCGTGGCCTTTGTCCGGAAGCGCTCCGAGCGCTCCGGCATCGTCTACTGCTCGAGCCGACGCGCCGTCGAGGAGGTCTGCCAGCTGCTGTGCGACGAGGGGCTTGCCGCCACGCGCTACCACGCGGGCCTCTCCGCGGAGGAGCGCGAGCGCAACCAGGAGGACTTCCTCTACGACCGCGCCCGCGTGATGGTGGCGACCAACGCCTTTGGCATGGGCATCGACAAGTCCAACGTGAGCTACGTGGTGCACTACAACCTGCCGCTCAGCCTGGAGAACTACTACCAGGAGGCGGGCCGCGCCGGTCGCGACGGAACCAAGGCGGACTGCCTGTTGCTCTACTCCCCCAGCGACGTTCACACGGCGGAGTTTCTGCTCTCGCGGAGCGAGCCGCGCGAGGGGCTCACGCCCGAGCAGGTCGAGGCGCTCGCCGAGCGCGACGCCGAGCGGCTGCGCCAGATGGTCTTCTACGCCACCACCACCGAATGCCTGCGCGCCCACATCCTGCGCTACTTTGGCGAGGAGGCACCCGCCTACTGCGGCAACTGCGGGAACTGCCTCACGGACTTCGAGGAGGTGGACGCCACCACCGACGCCCTCAAGGTGGTGAGCTGCGTGGCGCGCATCGCCCAGCGCGGGCGCAGCGTCGGCGCAACCATGATCGTGGACGTGCTGCGAGGCTCACGCGGCGAGAAGGTCCTGCGCCGCGGCTTTGACACCCTCTCCACCTATGGCATCATGGCCGACGCCTCGGCCGCGCATGTGCGCGCCGTCATTGACGAGCTGGTCTTCCGCGGCGTGCTCGCGCGCACGGGCGGCGACTATCCCACCATCGCGCTTGCGGGGACCTCGGGAGCGTTCCTGCGCCGCGAGGCGCCCTGGGACGAGCCGTTCGTGCTCAAGGTCGCCAAGGGGGCGCCGCGCGTCGAGCGTATTCCCGCCGCGCCCGCCAAGACGCGCGCCGCGACGGACGTCTCCGAGCTGGACGAGGCGGGGCAGGCCCTCTACGCCGAGCTCGCGGAGCTGCGCAACGACCTTGCCCGCGAGCAGGGCGTGCCGTCCTACTTCATCTTCTCCAACGCCACCCTCGTGGACATGTGCGCCAAGCGGCCGAGAAACGCCGACGAGCTGCTCGGCGTCTCCGGCGTGGGCGCCAAGAAGGCCGAGCGCTACGGCGCGCTCTTCCTCGAGAAGATCAACGCGTGAGACAGCGGGGACAGGTACGTTTGCCCCACGCCCCCGCCGTCTCACAGCTCAACCGTATAGAGCGGCTTGTAGCGGGCGCCGTCGGGCCCGAGGATGCTGCGGAAAAGGGTGACGCGCGTCGCCTCGTCCGGCTGCGGGAAGGCCAGGCCCCCCAGTGCCCCGCGAGGCATGCGCGCCCGCCGGGCGAGCGTCACGTGCGGCAGGAAGTCCTTCTCGTCATAGGCGAGCCCGCGAGTGGAGAGCTCTGAGCGCACGCGCTCGGCAAGAGCCATGAGCTGAGGGTCCTTCTCGATTCCCAGCCAGAGCGTGGCGTCGCGGGCGCGCCCGAAGGTTCCGAGGCCCGTCGCGCGCAGCCCCACGGGGCCCGTCCCGGCGCATGCCTCGTCGAGCGCCGCCATGGCCGAGCGCGCCTCAGCCTCCCCCACCTCGCCGAGAAACGCCAGCGTGAGGTGGTGGTTCTCGGCAGACACAAAGCGCCCCTCGACGGACGCCGCCAACGCTCGCGAGATGCCCGCGACCTCGTCCGCAAACGCCTCCGGCAGCTCCAACGCCATGAACGCCCTCATGCCACCCCCTCCAACGAAGCAGCCTCTCCAATGTCCAGACAGGGAACGGGGGAACGTTGCCGGAGCTTCTTGTCTGCCGTGACTATGTAGTCCGCATCCGCACGCTTTGCCGCCGCGATGACCAGATTGTCCTCGAAGTCCCCGTGCCGCGAACGCAAGGCAAACGCTTCCCAGACCTCCCCCGCGCCCAAGGGAACCACAAGGGCAAGATGCATGATGTTGCGCAGGCACGCCCACGTGGTCTCCTCTATCGACGCCGCGAGATTTGCTTCGATGGCGAGGCCATCCGACCGATGCATCTCCTGGAGCGTCTGCTGGAACAGAAAGAAAAAGTCCTTGAGAATGCCGTCGGTCACGTACAGCGCCGCCCGTTCGCCCGCCGCTGCCACTATCACCTTCCCCGCCGCATCGTGACGCGGGCCTCGATCGAGGTAGTAATCCAACCACACGTTTGTATCCACCACGAGCTTGAGGGGAACGCTCACGCCAGCCCCCTCTCGGCCGCCTTCTCCCGATAGGCCCTCCAGCGCAATCCGTCATAATCCCGCTCACCCGAAGCGCCCACGCGAGTCACGCTCAGCCGCTCCAGCAGCGAGTCCACAGCCCCGAGGGTCACCGCACTCTCCTCGAGAAGCGCCCTGTCACGCGCCTCCCCAACACCAGGGCCGTTGACCAGCGAGGCAAGTGCCTCAGGATTGTCCCCCATCTCTACCGCACGCTCCCATATGCGTCTGACCACCTGCGTGGGGGTATATCCCGCCGCCGCGAAGGCGGCATCGCCCCTGCGCTTGAGATCTTCCTCCAGACGAACATTCATCTGCGTCATTGCCATGGTGCCTCCAAGCTATACGGGATAGAAATTAGTATAGCCCCTCTCCCTCTCACTGTACCAGAACAAGTGTTGCAGTATTTGTGACCGGCGGGAGGGGGTCGGATTATGTCCGGTGGGCGGAGCATCATGGGGTCACGACAAGAACACGCGTTTGGAAGGACCGCCGTGGAGAGCGCCTACCTCTGCATCGACCTCAAGTGCTTCTACGCCTCGGTCGAGTGCGTCGACCGAGGGTACGACCCCTTCGAGCACAGGCTCGTGGTGGCCGACCCCTCGCGCGGGCCCACCACCATCTGCCTCGCCATCTCGCCGGCCATGAAGGCGCTCGGCGTGCGCAACCGCTGTCGCGTCTTCGAGATCCCCGACGGCATCGACTACGAGATGGCCCCGCCGCGCATGCGGCGCTACATGGAGGTGTCAGCGCAGATCTACTCTCTCTACCTGAGGTTCTTCTCGCCGGAGGACATCCACGCCTACTCCGTGGACGAGTGCTTCATCGACGTGGCCCCCTATCTTGCCTGCTACGGCAGGACGCCGCGCGAGCTGGCCGGCGATCTTGTCGAGCTCGTGCGGCGCGAGACCGGCATCTGCGCCACGGCGGGCGTGGGGACCAACCTCTTTCTGGCCAAGGTCGCCCTCGACGTCACGGCCAAGCACGTGCCCGACAACATCGGCGAGCTCGACGAGGAGCGCTTCAAGTGCCTCATCTGGCCGCATCGTCCCATCACGGACATCTGGGGCATCGGCCCCGGCATCGCCCGGCGGCTCGAGGCCCTGGGCGCGCGCACGCTCGGCGAAGTCGCCCTGCTGCCCGAGGAGGTGCTGTACCAGGAGTTCGGCATCAACGCGGAGCTGCTCATCGATCACGCCTGGGGCCTCGAGCCCTGCACCATGGCCGAGATTCACGCCTATCGCCCCCGCGCGCGCTCCATCTCCAACGGGCAGGTGCTCGCTCGCGACTACGACTTCGAGGGCGCGCGCATCGTGCTGCGCGAGATGGCGGACGCTGCGGCGCTCGAGCTCGTGGACAAGGGGCTGGCCTGCGGACACGTCTCGCTCTACGTTGGCTATGCTCGCGAGCGACCGGCCTGGGGCGGCATACGCCCGGCGGCGCAAACCTTCACGGGCGAGCACGGCACGCGCGCGCTCGGCCTCCCGGCGCCCCACGCTGCCGCCTCGCGCAAGCTCGACGAGGTCACCGGGTCACGCGCGCACATCATTGAGCACCTGCTCGCACTCTACGACGCCGTCGTGGACAAGAACCGCCCCATCAGGAGGATCAACATCGGTCTCGGGGCGCTGGTGCCCGAGGAGTTTGCCACGCCCACGCTCTTCACGGACCTGCAGGCCGAGAAGAGCGAGCACGACCTCGCCGAGGCCACGATCGCCATCAAGCGACGCTTTGGCAAAAACGCCCTCGTGCGGGGCCTGAGCTACCGGCCCCAGGCCACCGCGCGAGAGCGCAACCAGCAGGTGGGAGGACATCATGAGTGACGCACGCCCCGAGGGCCGCCGCGCGGACCACGCAGCGCAGTTCGTGCCCTTTGCCGCGCTCACCGGCTACTACGACCTCATTCTCGCCGCAGCCGAGGCCGCGCGCGGTCCCGGAGAGCCGCCTATCCCTGGCGATAGTGAGCGAAGAAGTCCGCAAGATCCGTCATGGCCTCGCGCAGCACCTCCATGCGCGGGAGGTAGACGATGCGGAAGTGGTCGGGCTCCGGCCAGTTGAAGCCGCCGCCGCGCGTGATGAGGATGCGCTTCTCGTGCAGCAGGTCGAGGGCAAACTGCTCGTCGTCGGTGATGTTGAACTTCTTCACGTCGATCTTGGGGAAGATGTAGAACGCCGCCTTGGGCTTGACCGCCGTGATGCCGTCGATGGCGTTGAGGGCCTCGTAGACGTAGTTGCGCTGCTCGTAGACCCGGCCGCCCGGCTCCACGTAGCGCTCCACGCTCTGGTAGCCGCCGAGTGCCGTCTGGACGATGGACTGGGCGGGAACGTTGGAGCACAGGCGCATGTTGGAGAGCATGTTGATGCCGTAGATGAAGTCGCGCATGCAGCGCTTGTTGCCGGAGAGGACCATCCAGCCGATGCGGTAGCCGGCGACCATGTGGGACTTGGAGAGACCGGAGAACGTGACGCACGGCAGGTCGGGCGCGAGGGAGGCGATGGAGATGTGCTCGTGGCCGTCCATGCACAGGCGGTCGTAGATCTCGTCCGAGAAGATCATGAGCTGGTGACGGCGCGCGATCTCCACGATCTGCTCGAGCACCTCGCGCGGGTACACCGCGCCCGTGGGGTTGTTGGGGTTGATGATGACGATGGCCTTGGTGTTGCTCGTGACCTTGGCCTCCATGTCCGCGAGGTCGGGCGTCCACTCGGCCTGCTCGTCGCAGAGGTAGTGGACGGGGGTGCCGCCCGCGAGCGTGGCGCAGGCGGTCCACAGCGGATAGTCCGGGCTCGGGATGAGGATCTCGTCCCCGCTGTCGAGCAGCGCGTTCATGCAGAGCTGGATGAGCTCGGAGACGCCGTTGCCGGTGTAGATCCCGTCCATGCTCACGTTGGGAAGGTGCTTGATCTGCGCGTACTGCATGATGGCCTTGCGCGCGGAGAAGAGGCCGCGGGAGTCCGAGTAGCCCTCGCAGTCGGGCAGCTGCTGGCGCATGTCGTGCACGACCTCGTCGGGCGTGCGGAAGCCAAAGGGCGCGGGGTTGCCGATGTTGAGCTTGAGGATGCGCAGGCCCTCGTCCTCCATGCGGGCCGCCTCGTCGGCCACAGGACCGCGGACGTCATAGAGGACGTTGTCGAGCTTGTTGGACTTCTTGAACTCACGCATGGTGGCGCTCCTTTTCGTGGACGTGCTGGCAGAGGGGGTCGTGGGGGCGGTCTCAGGCCGCGCGGCAGCTCGCGCGCCGTCTCCCGTGGCAAGCCATGCCTCCGGGATGCCCAGGATGTCCGCGAGCAGGCGCAGCGTTGCCGCGCGCGGGACGACCTTGCCGCTCACATACTGGCTGACCTGGCTCTTTCCGAGCTTCTCGCCGCGCTGCGCCGCAGCGTGGATGAGGTCCGCCTGCTTGAGGTTCTTCTCGCCCATGACGCGGCCGAGCCGGTCCGCAAACGTCTCCTGGGGCATCCTGCCTCCCGTAGTTCAATTCTGGCAACAAAATTGAACTTCTCTCGCAACAAGTTCAATGTCGACACTCTAGCACAGATTTAAATTGAACTTTGGAAATACTTCCGAACGCCGTATCATCGTCGCAGGACGTCCCGAGGAGGATCGATGCCCAGAGAGACCAAGCAGGCCAAGATCGACCGCGCCGTCGAGGTGTGCCGACGCCTTGACGAGAAGTACGGTCCGGTCGAGTGCTTTCTCGACCACGCGAGCCCCTTCAGGCTGACCATTGCCGTGCTGCTCTCCGCGCAGACCACCGACGCCCAGGTCAACAAGGTAACGCCGGCACTCTTCGAGCGCTTCCCCACGCCCGAGGCCATGGCCGCGGCATCACCTGCCGAGGTGGCAGAGTACATCCACAGCCTTGGCTTCTACAAGTCGAAGGCGCGCCACTGCGTCGAGTGCGCCCAGATGATCGTCTCGGAGTTCGGCGGGGAGGTCCCGCACACGATGGAGGAGCTCACGCGCCTTCCCGGCGTGGGGCGCAAGACCGCCAACATCGTGATGAACGTGGGTTTTGGCATCGTCGAGGGCATCGCGGTGGACACGCACGTCAACCGCATCGCGCACCGATTGGCGCTCTCGCCCAAGACGCACGAGAAGGAGCCCCTCAAGACCGAGCAGGACCTGCTCAAGCTGCTGCCGCGCGAGCTCTGGGGTCCGGTCAACCATCAGTGGATCAAGCACGGGCGCGACACCTGCTCGGCGCGCTCGCCCAAGTGCGACGGCTGCGTCCTCGAGGACATCTGCCCGAGCGCCCACCGCTGCTAGCGCTATCTGTTAATTGGGGACTGTCCCCAATTAACAGAAATGTTTTATGTTAATTGGGGACTGTCCCCAATTAACAGATAGCGGCCCGTGACGCTCTGCTCGCATGCCGCCACCTGCTCGGGCGTGCCCGCGCACACGATGCGCCCACCTGCGTCGCCACCCCCGGGCCCCAGGTCGATGACCCAGTCGGCGGCGCCGATCATGTCCAGGTCGTGCTCGATGACCACGACCGTGGCGCCGTTGTCGATGAGGCGCTGCAGCACGCCGAGCAGCACCTCCACGTCGAGCGGGTGCAGACCGATCGTGGGCTCGTCAAACACGAAGAGCGCGTCGGCCTGGTTGCGCGTGAGCTCGCTCGCGAGCTTGAGGCGCTGGGCCTCGCCTCCGGAGAGCGCCGGCGTGGCCTCCCCCAGCGTGAGGTAGCCGAGGCCCAGGTCGTGCAGGACCTCGAGCTTGGCCTTGGCGGAGCGCAGGCTCGTCTCCGCCAGCACCTCGCGCGCCTGGTCGACGGTGTAGGAGAGCAGCTCGGGCAGGCTCACGTCGCCCGCGAGGCGCACGTCCCACGCCGCGCGCCCGTACCGCGAGCCGCCGCAGTCCGGGCACGGGATGTCCACGTCGGGAAGAAACTGCACGTCGAGCGAGATCTGCCCCGTGCCGTCGCACGTGGGGCAGCGCAGCGACCCCGTGTTGTACGAGAACGCCCCCGCCTTGAGGCCACGATCCCGCGCCTCCGGGAGCTTGGCGTAGGCGCGGCGCAGGTCGTCGAGGACGCCGGAGTAGGTCGCCACCGTCGAGCGCACGTTGGCGCCGATGGGCGTCGCATCGATGAGGTTCGCCCGGCGCAGGCCCGCGGCATCGACGGAGCGCACGTGCGCCGGCAGCGCCTCCCCCGCGATGACGGCGCGCAGCGCGGGCACCAGGCTCTCCAGCACGAGCGTCGTCTTCCCCGAGCCGGACACGCCCGTCACCGCAGTGAGGCGCCCGCGCGGAATCTCAACCGAGAGCGGGCGCACGGTATGGATGACATCGGTCTCGAGCCGCAGCGCGCCGGCCGAGAAGACCTCGCTTTCCGCCGTCCGCTCGCGAGCGCGCACGCGCCGCGCACCAGAGAGAAAGGGCCCAATCCGGGACTCCGGGTTCTTCTCGACCTCCGCGACGCTGCCCTGCGCCACGACGCGCCCGCCCGCGGCGCCCGAGCCGGGGCCAATCTCGATCAGGTGGTCCGCGTGGCGCAGCACGCGCACGTCATGGTCCACCAGCACGACGGAGTTGCCGTCCGCCAAAAGGTCGTCCACGACGCCGAGCAGGCCCTCCACGTTGGAGGGGTGAAGCCCGATCGAGGGTTCGTCCAGCACGTAGAGCACGCCCGTCGTGCGGTTGCGGACGGCGCGGGCGAGCTGGACGCGCTGGCGCTCGCCGGTGGAGAGCGTCGAGCTCGCGCGGTCGAGCGAGAGGTATCCCAGTCCCAGCTGCTGAAGGCGGCAGATGGGCTCGTCGGTCTCGGCGCAGATCGCGCGGGCCATCTCGCGCAGCTCGTCCGGAACGAGCAGCGGCACCCGGGGAACCCAGGCCGCAAGCTCGTCGAGCGTCATCGCCGCGGCATCCGCGAGGTTCATGCCATCGATCTGGGGTGCGCGCGCCGCGGCCGAGAGGCGCGTGCCGCCGCAGTCCGGGCACACGTCCTCGCGCAGGAACCGGGACACGCGCGCGAGGCCCTTCTCGTCCTTGGCCTTGGAGAGCGCGTTCTCCACCGTGTAGACCGCGTTGAAGTAGGTGAAGTCCAGCTCGGCGAAGCCCTCGCCCTTCTTGGGCTGGTAGAGGATGTGCTTCTTGACGGCGGGACCGTGGAAGACGATGTCGCGCTCCTCGGGCGTGAGCTCGCGGAAGGGAACGTTGGTGCGCACGCCCATGGCGCCGCAGACCTGCTTCATGAGGTCCCACATGAGCGAGCCCCAGGGCAGGACCGCGCCGTCATCGATGGAGAGGCCCTCGTCGGGCACGAGCGACGCCTCGTCGACGGTGCGCACCACACCGGTGCCCCCGCAGGTGGCGCACGCCCCGCCGCTGTTGAAGGCGAGGTCCTCCGCGCCGGGTCCCATGAACTCGACGCCGCAGACCGGGCAGCGCGTCGCGCGCCCGAGCGCCACGTCCATGCTCGGCGCCACGCGGTGCCCGTTGGGGCACACGTGCGACCCCAGCCGCGAGAACATCAGCCTCAGGTAGTTGAGAAGCTCCGTTGACGTGCCGAAGGTGGAGTGCACGCCGGGCACCGCCGGGCGCTGCCGCAGGGCGAGCGCGGCCGGAACGTGCAGCACCTCGTCCACGGTGGCGCGGCCGGTCTGCGCGATGCGGCGGCGCGTGTAGGTGGAGAGGGCGTCGAGGTAGCGCCGGGACCCCTCCGCGTAGAGCGTGCCCAGCGCAAGCGAGCTCTTTCCCGAGCCGGAGACGCCCGCTATCCCCACGAGCTCGTTCAGGGGGATGTCGACGTCGATGCCCTTGAGGTTATGAACGCGGGCGCCCCGAACCTCGATGTGGTCCGGGGCGGCCTCGGCGCGCCGGGTCATGCTAGACCAGCTTGCCCTTGCAGTGGTCGACCATGTGCTGAATCATCTGGGCGGTCCAGCCGACGTAGTCGCGGCGACGGGCCTTGAGCTGGCCGTCCACGAGCTCGTCGAAGGACACCTTGATCTTGGCAAAGCGCGTGACCTTGCTGACCTCCTCGTGCGTGAGGCAGCTCTCCTCGACCTTGGCGCCGCCCAGGCCCATGAGGACCTTGGGGTTGTACATGACGTGGACCTCGTCCTTGTCGTCCTGGAAGGCGATGATGGCCTTGGTCACGCCGATCTGGTTGGCGGCCAGGCAGACCGCGTCGTCGATGGCGGCGAGCGTGTCCACGAGGTCCTGCGCCACGGGGGCGTCCTCGGCGGTCGCGGGCTCGCACGGGGTGGAGAGGATGGCGTCGTCGTGCACCAGGTCCTTGATCATGAGGGTCCTTTCGAATTGCGTTATGCTGCACAGGCAATTATAGCGAGCCGGCACTGCCGGCGAGGGAGGACGGGCGTGTTCAACGTCGTGCTCGTGGCGCCGGAGATCCCGGCCAACACGGGAAACATCGGGCGCACCTGCGTGGTCACGGGGTCGCGCCTGCACCTCGTGGGCCCGCTCGGGTTCTCGCTGGACGAGAAGAGCCTGCACCGCGCGGGCCTCGGCTACTGGGAGAGCCTCGACGTCGCGGTCTACGAGAGCTGGGATGAGTTTGCAGAGAAGAACGAGCTCGCCCACGACGACGCGCGCCTGCACCTGCTCACCAAGAAGGCCCGGCGCACCTATGCCGAGGCCACCTACGCCGACGGCGACTACCTCGTCTTTGGGTGCGAGAGCGTGGGACTGCCCGAGGTCCTTCTCGCCGCCCATGCCCATTGCTGCGAGCGCATCCCCATGCTGCCCGACGCCGCCTCGCTCGACAACGCGTCGAGCTGGGGCGCAGGCGAGAAGAACGACCACGCCGCGCTTCTCGCCCAGGACGTCTGCGGCAACTTCGTCAACCCGGAGGACTACCGCATCAGCGCGCTCAACCTCTCCAACGCCGCCGCCGTCGTGCTCTACGAGGCGCTGCGTCAGACGGGGTTTCAAGGAATGTGAGGATTCATGACCAGCCACCACATCGTCACCGAGCGCACGCCCGAGCTCGTCGACCAGCTCACCCGCGTGTGGGAGCGCTCCGTGCGCGCCACGCACACGTTTCTCTCCGAGGCAGAGGTCGCCCAGATCAAGCCGTTCGTTCCGCAGGCGGTCGCGGACGTGGAGACGCTCGTCGTGGCCGAGAAGGACGGCGAGCCCGCGGGCTTCATGGGCGTGGAGGGCGGCCGTCTGGAGATGCTCTTCCTCGACCCGGAGGCGCGCGGCCAGGGCCTCGGCCGCCGGCTCCTCGAGCACGGCATCGAGCGCCTCGGCGTAACCGAGCTCACCGTCAACGAGCAGAACCCGCAGGCCGTGGGCTTCTACGAGCGCCTGGGCTTCTCGACCTACCGCCGCACCGAGCTCGACGAGGAGGGCCGCCCCTACCCGCTGCTCTACATGCGTCTGTTAATTGGGGACAGTCCCCAATTAACAGAGTCGAGCGCGGCGAGGCCGGCGGACAGGCGCTCTGCCATGTGCTGCATGTGGTTGCCGGGGCCGAGCGTCACGTCCACCGCGCAGCCGCGCTCGCGCAGGATTTCCGCGCAGGCCGCGAGGTCCTCCTCGACGTGGCGAAACGGCAGCCCCGCGCGCTTCTCCTTCTTCCCCACCGAGAAGTACGCGTAACGCCCGACGCCGTCCGGCGCGTTCGCGCGCAGCCAGTCGACCCAGCCCTCGTACCAGACCGAGCCCGAGAGGCACGCGCACGCCGAGAGGCGCGGCTCGCGTGCGAACGCATAGAGCGCGAAGAGCCCGCCGAGCGAGTAGCCGCAGATGGCGTGGGGTCCGGGCACCCGGTCGAGCAGCTCGGCGAGCGAGGCGAGCGTCTCGTCCGCGCGACCGCCAAAGTCCTTCTCGCCCGGGCGCAGCGAAGGCGCGGGCCACGGTGTGAGCGCGTCGCCCCAGCTCTCCACGGGCACGCGCGTCACGTGCGAGCGCAGGCCCTCGGCGGCCTCCGCAACGGGAAGCGGATGCTCCGGCGAGTCGATGACGTAGATCACGCAGCCCCCTCTCCCAAGAAGATAATCGGGCCCATTTTGGCAGAGGTTCCATCGGAACTTTTCCAGTATTTCCCCTTGCGCTGTGTATAGGTGTGTATATACTGTACTTACCAGGTATACACGGTTGGCTCGTGGGAGACGTCCTGCCGAGCCGGCACGGAAGGACACGACTTGGACATCATCATCTCCAACTCCAGTGGCAGGCCCATCTACGAGCAGATAACCGACCAGATCAAGGCGGCCATCGTGACGGGCCAGCTCGCGGAGGGCGAGCAGCTCCCCAGCATCCGCGCCCTGGCCAACAGCCTGCGCGTGAGCGCGATCACCACCAAGCGCGCCTACGCGGACCTGGAGGCGGCCGGTCTGATCGAGACGGTGCAGGGCAAGGGCACGTATGTCGCCGGCGGAAACGCCGAGCTCATCCGCGAGGAGCAGCTCCGCCAGGTGGAGGCGCACATGGCGCGAGCGGTGGACGCCGGCCGCGCCATGGGGCTCACAGATGACGAGCTCACCGAGATGTTCGCCCTGGTACTGGAGTGACGAGCGAGAAGAACCTCGCGCAGAAAGGACGTCAGCATGAGCGGCAGTCTCATAGAGGCCCGCGGGCTCACCAAGCACTACGACGGGTTCTCGCTGGAGGGCGTGAACCTCACCGTCAACGAGGGCGAGGTCGTAGGCTTCATCGGACAGAACGGAGCCGGCAAGTCCACCACCATCAAGGCCCTTCTCGGGCTTTTTCCCACCGACGGCGGCGCCTCGAGCGTGCTCGGGGTGCCGAGCGACGAGCTCTCCCGTGCGTCCGGCGCGGCGGTGAAGGAGCAGGTCGGCGTGGTCTTCGACGCGATCTCGCTTCCGGAGCACCTCAAGGTTTCCGACGTGGGCCGCATCTACGGGCGCACCTACGTCACCTGGGACGCGCACCGCTTCGAACAGCTGACCGCCGAGTTTGGCCTGGACGCCAAGAAGACCGTGAAGAGCCTCTCGCGCGGCATGGGGATGAAGCTTTCCCTGGCCTGCGCCCTCGCGCACGACGCGCGCCTGCTCATCCTCGACGAGGCCACGGCGGGCCTCGACCCGATGGCGCGCGACGAGGTGCTCGACCTCCTGCGCGACTTCGTGGCCGAGCCCGGTC
Source organism: uncultured Atopobiaceae bacterium (assembly GCA_944320385.1). Lineage (GTDB taxonomy): Bacteria > Actinomycetota > Coriobacteriia > Coriobacteriales > Atopobiaceae > Thermophilibacter. Next base: position 173,216 of record CALUHH010000001.1, read on the forward strand.
GCGCCATCCTCATGAGCAGCCACATCACGAGCGACCTCGAGCGCATCGCGGACCGCATCGTGTGCATCGACGCCGGGCGCATCGTCTTCGACCTGCCCAAGGACGTCATCACCGACGAGATGGGCGTCGCGCGCTGCCGGGTGGCGGATCTCGAGAAGATCGCGGCCGCGGGCGTCATCCCGGACGCCGAGCTGCGCTATCTGCGCCACGACTACGGCATCGACGTGCTCGTCCCCGACCGCTTTGCCTTTGCGGAGAACTTCCCGGAGATCCCGGTCGACCGCATGACCATCGACGACTACATGACCCTCACCCTGAAGGGCGGTGTCCGATAATGAAGCGCGCGTTCCTCCTCGAGATGACCATCTTTCGCGACTACGCCCGCCAGCTCGTGGGCCTGGGGCTTCTCGTCTCCTTGTGCATCGGGCTCGGCATGCAGACGCCGCTCGCGATGCCGGCGACCCTCACCTGCATGTTCTTCATGATGAGCGCGATGGGCCTGGCCGCCTATGACCAGCTCAGCCACTGGGAGCTCTTCCGGCTGACGCTGCCACTCTCCCGCCGCGACGTCGTGCTCGGCCGCTACGCCGCCATCGTGGCGTTTGGCCTCACCGGCACGGTCGTGGGCGTGGTCGCGGCGCTCGTAGCGACGGCCGTCGTCAGCGCGGTCGGCCTGCCCGGCGAGGTCGGCGAGGCCTTCGCCTTTGACCCCGACATGCTCGCCGTCATGGCCGTCGTCACCTGCTTCACCCTGCTCATCGGCGCCGTCGTGGCAAGCGTCGTGACGCCGCTCTACTTCCGCCTGGGCCAGACCCGCGCCACGCAGATCCTGCCCACGGCAATCGTGCTGCTCTTCGTGGTGCCGGTGGTCATCCTCGGCAACAGCGGCATGCTCGACGGCGGCATCCCGGGGATGGAGCTCGTCTCCGCCGCACTCGAGGCGCTCGACACGCCGGCCGGCATGGCCGCGGGCTGCGTCGTTCTTGTCGCCCTCTCGGCCGCGGCGCTTGCGATCTCCGCCGCCATCTCGCTCAAGCTCTACGAGAGGCGCGAGCTGTAGGCGGGAGCGAATCTCCCGTCGCCCTGGGACAGATGCCCGGCGCGCCACGGCGTCCCGTCATACAATTGACGGCGTGAGACGGGAGGCGTCATGGCACACATCACCGAGAAGGACCTCTGGGCGGAGCACGACGGCATCCGCGTGTACGGGCGTCTCCGCGTTCCGGACGCCCCCGCTCCCCTGCCCGCCGTAATCTGCTCGCCGTTTTTCAGCGGCGACCACGAAACTGCCGGGGAGTGGGCCGCGCCGCTCGCAGAGGCGGGCATCGTCACCTGCGCGATCGACTTCTTCGGCGGCACGCCGCACTCGCGCTCGGGCGGGCGCACCACCGAGATGTCCGTCTGCACGCAGGCGGCCGACCTCTCCGCCGTGCTCGACGTCGTGCGCGGGTTGCCCGAAGTGGACCCCGCCCGCGTCTACCTGCTCGGGCAGAGCCAGGGAGGCTTCGTGAGCACGATGGTCGCCGACGAGCGCCCGTCCGACGTGGCTGGCCTCTTCCTGCTCTATCCCGCGCTCGTGATCCACGACGACGCCGTCGAGCGCTTTGGCGCGCCGGAGAACGTTCCCGTTACCTACGAGATGTGGATGGAGCTCGGCCGCCGCTATGCCGTGGACGCCCTGGCCTGGGATCCCTACGAGCACATGAGCTACCCCGGCCCCGTGCGCATCTGGCAGGGCGACGCCGACCCGCTCGTGCCGCTCGCCTACGCCGAGCGCGCGGCGCGCACCTACGCCAACGCCGAGCTCGAGGTGGTCCACGACGCCGGGCACGGCTTCTACGGCATCCGCATGCGCCTCATCGTCGCGCAGATCGCCGCGTCAATCACGGGCGCGTAGCCGCCGGCAGCGAAGGGGTCCTCGCCGCCTTTCACCTATAATGGGCAGCTGCAACCACCCGCGCGAGAAAGGCGCAGCCATGGACATCACACCGCAGGAAGTTGCCGAGACCCTCTCGATGGTCTCCGAGCAGAACCTCGACCTCCGCACGATCACGATGGGCATCTCGCTCGCGGGCTGCGCCGACGAGGACATGGGCCGCATGTGCGACAAGGTCTACGACCGCATCACGCACACCGCCGAGCACCTCGTCGAGACCGCCGACGACCTGCAGGCCGAGTACGGCATCCCCATCGCCAACAAGCGCGTCTCGGTGACGCCGATCGCCCAGATCGCCGCCGGCTGCCCGGACGAGGACCTCTCCCCGCTCGCCCATGCCATGGACCGCGCGGCCGAGACCCTGGGCATCGACTTCATGGGCGGCTTCTCCGCGCTCGTCCAGAAGGGCATGGGCAACGCCGACCGCCGCCTCATCGCGTCCGTCCCCGAGGCGCTGGCCACCACGGACCGCGTGTGCTCCTCGCTCAACATCGCCTCCACGCGCGCCGGCATCAACATGGACGCCGTGCTGCTCTCGGCCGAGACCATCCTCGAGTGCGCGCGCCGCACGGTCGACATCGACTGCTACGGCGCCGCCAAGTTCGTCGTCTTTGCCAACATGGTCGAGGACTCGCCGTTCATGGCGGGCGCCGTGCACGGCTCCGGCGAGGCCGACGCCGTCATCAACGTGGGCGTCTCCGGCCCCGGCGTCATGGCCGCGGCGCTGGCCGAGCTGCCGGAGTCCGCGAACCTCATGGACGTGGCCGAGAAGATCAAGCAGACCGCCTTCAAGATCACACGCGCCGGCGAGCTCATGAGCCGCGAGGCCAGCCGCCGCCTGGGCGTGGAGAAGGGCATCGTGGACCTCTCGCTCGCCCCGACGCCGGCCGCGGGTGACTCCGTGGCCAAGATCCTCGAGATCATCGGCGTCGGCGAGTGCGGCGGCCCCGGCACCACCTGCGCGCTCGCCCTGCTCAACGATGCCGTCAAGAAGGGCGGCGTCATGGCCTCCTCGAGCGTGGGCGGCCTCTCAGGCGCCTTCATCCCCGTCTCCGAGGACGCCGGCATGATCCGCGCCGCCGTCGACGGCGCGCTCTCCCTCGAGAAGCTCGAGGCCATGACCTGTGTGTGCTCCGTCGGCCTGGACATGATCGCCGTCCCCGGAGACACCTCGGTGGAGACCATCGCCGGCATCATCGCCGACGAGATGGCCATCGGCGTCATCAACACCAAGACCACCGCGGTGCGCCTCATCCCGGCCATCGGCAAGTCCGAGGGCGACATGCTCGAGTTCGGCGGCCTGTTCGGCTCCGCGCCGGTCATGCCCGTCAACAGGTACGCGGGCAGCGTCTTCGCACACCGTGGCGGCCGCTTCCCCGCCCCGCTCAACAGCCTCAAGAACTAGCGGCGAGACATCAACCCAAAGATAACGCGCGGCCCGAGGCCCTTCTCGGCCCGCGCGTTTTCCTCGGCCCGAGGCCCTTCTCGGCCCGAGGTCCTTCTCGGGGCAGCCAACCTCACAGGTAGTGTTACTCAAAAAAATTTATCTAGCTATTAGGAACATCAATTAAGTTAATAGATGTGGTAGTAACCACTACCTGTGAGGTTTCCGCGCAAGGCACCTCAAAAAAGAGCCCTGCCGCAACCCTACGCCCGAGGCATCAGCATCAAGAAGAGTTTGTGGCGGCGGAGCTCCTGAAGCGGCGTCGCCTCGGGCAGCTCGACGTCCAGCGCGCAGGCAAGCTGCCTTGCCAAAAGGGACAGCCTCGGCAGAGACCTCGCCACCTGCGACGTCACCCTGAACACGCGATACCCCGCCGCCGTGAGGATGTTTGCGCGCGCTGCGTCCCTGCTGAGCTGACCCTTCCCGCGAGCTGCGTGGAACTCGGCGCTGTCATACTCGAGCGCAACTCCCTGGTTCTGCCAGAGGAAATCCGGGGTCACGACATCGCGGTCAGAGAGCGCCTCGCGAAGATGCCGCACGTCGATCGCCTGGTTGAGCTGCGACCGTTCGAGCCCAAAGCCGCCAAAGTCAACGGGCAGCGTCAGCATGAGCGCAAGCGCCGTCTCCATGGGCGAGGCGGAGCCCTCGAGCATGAGCTCGCCAACGCGACGCGCGCGGATCGTGCCCTGAGACTTCCCGACCTCCGCAATAGCCCGCTCGAGACTGCACGCGTCCAGAAGCCGCGGGGCATGATACGCCGTCTTCCCGGACCCGACGCCCAGTCGATACGTGCCGGCAAACTCGCAGGCAACTACCGTCGCGGCAACAAGGCGACGGATGCGCTCCCACTCCAGGGGGTGGTCGATCGCCTGCCGTGCCTCTTGGTCGAGGGTTGTCACGACATCGGCCTCCGCGCGCACGGCGGCAACGTGCGCATCGAGAAGCGAATCGAGCCTCCCCTGGGTTGAGCAGAGCTGGACAATGATGAGTTCGGGGCCGCTGACCAGCAGATTTTCCGATACGCGCAGAAGGGATTCCCGCGGGACGATGCCACCCCACACGTGGAAGCGGGCCTCGTCGCCGTTGCTGCGCGACGTCTGTGTGGGCACCAGGAGGTCGGCGGGTCGTGAAGTCAGACCGATCCCGGAGAGAGCCTCCGCAACGTGCGCCGCCTTGAAGGCGCGCTGCCCAGAGACGCACGCGTCCCGAGCCAGGCGCGTCGCGTCCCGCGGGATGCGCGGAACCCGCGGGCTCTTCTCGGCAGAATGGAGCAGACGAAGCGCATCGCAGGCGGACTCGTGACTCAGGACGGCGTACATGACGGCCCCTCTCGGCGGTTGGGGAGCGGGCAACGCCGGGCCGCTGGCTTTTCCGTGCGTCGGCGCACTGCCCACAAACCTCACAGGTAGTTTCTCTCTAAAAAATATCTTATCTTAGTATGGGTTGTAATTTAGCTAATGCTTGTGGTACGTACCACTACCTGTGAGGTTTTCCGGCGAGCGGCGCCGATTTGCGGACGAGAAGGACCTCGGGCGAGAAGAACGCGCAGCCCGCGCCCTACCCCAGGAAGCGGACCTCGGGCTCCAGGCGGACGCCGAACTGGCGCTCGACCTCGTCCTGCACGTGCTCGATCACGGCGTGGACGTCCGCGGCGGTGGCGCCCCCGACGTTCACCACGAACCCGGCGTGCTTCTTGGAGACGGCAGCGCCGCCAACCTGGAAGCCCTGCAGCCCGGCGTCCATGATCAGCTTGCCCGCGAAGTGACCCTCGGGGCGCTTGAACGTGGAGCCGGCGCTCGGCAGGTCGAGCGGCTGCTTCTCCTCGCGCTGGCGCATGAGGTCGTCCATCGTGGCGCGGATCTTCTCGGGGTCGCCCCTGCGCAGGGCGAAGGTGGCGGCCAGCACCACCAGGCCGTCCGTGGCCACGCGGCTGTGGCGATACCCCAGGTCGAGGTCGGCCGCGTCGATCGTCTCGAGGGAGCCGTCGGGGGTGACCACGCGCACGCACTTGAGGACGTCGGCCATCGACCCGCCGTAGGCGCCCGCGTTCATGAAGCAGGCCCCGCCCACCGAGCCGGGGATGCCACACGCAAACTCGAGGCCGGAGAGGCCCAGCTCGCAGGCCATCTCGGAGGCCTCGCGCAGGTCGACGCCCGCCTGACACGTCATCTCCTCGCCGTCCACGGACACGCCGACGAGCCCGTCCGCCACGGCCACGATGACGCCGCGGTACCCCTCGTCCGAGACGAGCAGGTCAGAGCCGCGGCCCAGGACGAAGCGCTGCGCCCCCGCCTCGTCGCAGGCGCGCAGCACGTCGCGCACCTCGTCGAAGTCCTCCGGAATCACGTAGAGGTCTGCCGGGCCGCCCACCTCGAAGGTGGTGTGCTCGCTCATCGGCTCCATCTCGAGGACGTTGTCCTCGCCCACGATGGCGCGCAGGCGCCAGGCAAGCGGCTCTCTGCCGCCGTCGCTCTCTGACATGGCTTCCCCTCTGTGGTCTGACCGGCAAGCCCAGTATAGCAGCGCGCACGCGCACGATTAGTGCTACACTCGCGCTGTCAGTTTCAGGGCGGGGTGAAAGTCCCCACTGGCGGTGACGGCGGCGTGCGCGCCCCGAAGTCCGCGACCCGCGAATACGCGGCTGACCCGGTGAGAGTCCGGGACCAACGGTCACAGTCCGGATGGAAGAAACGGAGGCCATCATGGCTGCTTCCACGCATGTCTCGCACGACACCCACTCCACCACCGCAGGCGGCGCCTGGTCCACCCGGCGCATCGCGACGACCGCGCTCCTCTGCGCGCTCGCCTTCGTCCTCACCTTCGTGGAGATCCCCATCTTCCCGCCGGCGCCGTGGCTCATGTACGACCCGTCGGGCATCGTCGCCTTTGTCGCCGCCCTCGCGTTTGGGCCGAGCACGGGCGCAATCGTCGTCATCCTCCCCTGGGTGCTCAAGACGCTGTTCACCTTCAACGTATGGGGTCACGTGATGGCGATCGTCGCCGGCGTGGCGCTGTGCGTCCCCGCCGCCCTCATCGCCCGGCGCATGGGCGGCGCGCGCGGCCTGGCCGTCGGCATGGTCGCGGGCGCCGCGATCGCGCTCGCCGCGTGCATCGTCGGCAACATCGTCGTCACCCCGCTCTACACCGCGGTCTCCACGGCCGACGTCATCGCCATGATCGTGCCGATCCTGCTGCCGTTCAACGCCCTCAAGATCGTCATCAACTGCGTCGTGACGGCCCTCATCCAGAAGCCCGTCACGCAGGTGGTCTCCCGGTAGCCGGCGGGCGAGAAGAACGTGACCTCCGCGCCCGCCCCCATACGCCTCTCGCACGTGAGCCTCGTCTACGAGGGGGGCGTCGTCGCGCTCGACGACGTCTCCCTCGAGGTCGCGCGCGGCGAGCGGGTCTGCGTCCTCGGCGCCAACGGCTCCGGCAAGTCGACGCTCGCCTCCGTCATCTGCGGTCTTCTCGCCCCCGACGCGGGCGTGGTCGAGCTCGTCGGCGAGCGCGTGTGCGCAGACGGGCGCCCTGACCTCGAGGCGTACCGCCGGGCACGGCGCAGCCTGGGCCTCGTCTTCCAGAACCCGGACGACCAGATCGTCACGAGCGTCGTCGAGGACGACGTTGCCTTCGGGCCGGAGAACCTCGGCCTCCCGCGCGAGGAGATCGCATCCCGCGTGGCTCGCGAGCTGCACCGCGTCGCACTCGACGACTATGCCGCGGCAGATCCCTCCCGCCTCTCGGGCGGACAGAAGCAGCGCGTCGCCATCGCCGGGGCGCTTGCCATGGAGCCCGACGTGCTCGTGCTCGACGAGCCAGGGTCGCTGCTCGACGTGCGCGGCCGGTCCGCCATCCTGCGCGTGATGGGCCGGCTCGCCAAGGCGGGCACCACGCTCGTGCACGTGACCCACTTCATGGAGGAGGCCGTCGAGGCGGACCGCGTGATCGTCCTCGACCACGGGCACATCGTCCTCGAGGGAACGCCCGACGAGGTCTTCGCGCACGGCGCGGAGCTGCTGGATCTGGGCCTCGAGGTGCCGTTTGCCGCGCGCCTCTCGCAGCGCCTCGGCCTCCCCTGGACCTGCAGCGAGCAGCACCTGGTCGACAATCTCTGTGAATTGGGGACAGTCCCCAATTCACAGAAAAGTTTGATGGACAGGCGCCCGCAGCACATCAAAAATGTGTGTGAATTGGGGACTGTCCCCAATTTACAGGTCGAGCACGCGTCCTTCTCGTACAGCGGGCGCGCCCGGGCGCTCGACGACGTTTCGCTGGAAGTGGCGCCCGGGACGTCGACCGCGATCATCGGGCAGACGGGATCGGGCAAGTCGACGCTGCTGCGCCTGCTCTGCGGCCTCGAGGTACCCGACGCCGGGCGCATCGTAGTCGCCGGGAACGACACCGCCACCAAGCGCGGGAGAAAGGCCGTGCGCAGGGTCGTCGGCTACGTGATGCAGCATCCCGAGCGCCAGCTCTTCGCCGAGACGGTCGAGAAGGACGTGGAGTTTGGTCCGCGCAACCTGCGGCTTCCCTCAGACGAAGTTGCCCGCCGCGTGAACCGCGCGCTCGAGCTCGTCGGGCTCGCCGGCAAGCGCGACGCCTCCCCGTTTGCGCTCTCGGGCGGCCAGCGACGCCTCTGCGCGCTCGCGGGCATCCTCGCCATGGAGCCCGAGGTCCTCATCCTCGACGAGCCGACCGCCGGGCTCGACCCGCGCGGCCGCGCGATGCTGCGCCGCGTCCTCGCGCGCCTGCGCGAGCGGGGCATCACCCTCGTTCAGGTCACGCACTCGATGGAGGACGCCGCGCGCTGCGACCGCGTCGCCGCCCTCGACCAGTCGCGCCTCGTCGCCGTCGGGACGCCGCGCGAGGTCTTCTCGCCCGAGAACGAGAAGCGTCTCACGGAGAGCGGCCTCGGCATCCCGCGCTCGCTGCGCGTGGCACGCGAGCTCGAGCGCCGCGGCTGGCCCGCGCTCGGCGAGCCCATCACCACCGACGAGCTCGTCGCGGCAATCGGTGAGACGGTGAGGTGAGGTAGGTGGCGCTCAAGATCTCGATCGGCCAGTACTACGCCGCCCCGTCGCCCGTCCACGCGCTCGACGCCCGCGTGAAGCTCTGGTGCGTCCTCGCAGCGCTCGTGGCGATCTTCTGCACGTCCAACGCAGCCCAGCTCGCGCTTGCCGTTGTCTTCGTGGCCGCGCTGCTCGTCCTCTCGCGCGTCCCTGCCGGGCGCGTCCTCGCCTCCGTCCGGCCCCTCATGGTCTTTCTCGCCGTGCTGTCGCTCTTCAACCTCTTCTTCGTGAGAGGCGGCGAGGTCGTTGCCGCCCTGGGCCCGGTCTCGGTGACCTCCGGCGGCATCGCGGCCGCCGTGCTCTACACCGCTCGCTTCGCCCTCGCGCTCGTGACCGGCTCGCTCGTCATGCTCACCACCACGCCCACGCAGCTCGCAGACGCGTTCGACCGCATGCTCTCCCCGCTCTCGCGCGTCGGCCTGCCGGGCCACGAGATCGCCATGGTCTTCTCGCTCATGATGCGCTTCGTCCCCACGCTCGCCGACGAGACCTCCGCGATCATCGACGCCCAGTCGCTGCGCGGCGGGGCGTTCGACGAGGGCGGCCCCATCCAGCGCGTCCGCTCGATCGTGCCCGTGGTGGTGGCCCTGCTCGCGAGCGGCCTGCGCCACGCCGACGGGCTCTCCCGCGCCCTCGACGCCCGCTGCTACGAGGGGGGCGCCGGCAGAACCCACCTCCACGAGCAGCGCCTGGGCGCGCGCGAGGCGGCGGCCGCGGCTCTGACGGCGGCCTTCGTCGTCCTTATCGCCCTCCTGGGGCTTCTCCTCTAGCGGTTCTTGTCCTCCGCAGGGGGCAGCAACGCAAGGCGGCACAAACGACGGTACGGCCTCAAGATGGGCTCGAGCGTCCCGTGAACGGTAGCTTTTTTGCCGTAGAATACAGATACCTACACGCTCCTTACGGCACCCAGGAGGTAGCAGCGCATGGTCTCTCGCATCTTTGTGGAGAAGAAGGCCGGGTTCGACGGCGAGGCTAAGTCGCTCGAGCGCGAGCTCAAGACGCTCCTCGGCATCGACGCCCTCACCAACCTGCGGCTCATCAACCGCTACGACGTCGAGGGCATAACGCCCGAGCTCTTTGAGAGCTGCGTGCCCACGGTCTTCTCGGAGCCGCAGACCGACGTCGCCACCACCGAGATGCCCGATGTCGCCCCCGGCGCCGTCGTCTTTGCCGTGGAGTTTCTCCCCGGCCAGTTTGACCAGCGCGCCGACTCCGCGAGCGAGTGCATCCAGCTCATCTCCCAGGGCGAGCGCCCCATCGTGCGCTCCGCGAAGGTCTACGTCCTCGAGGGCGCGCTCTCCGAGGACGACGTGGCCGCCATCAAGCACTACGTCATCAACCCCGTCGAGGCGCGCGAGGCGAGCCTCGAGCCGCGCGAGACGCTCTCCCAGCGCTACCCCGAGCCCGCCGACGTCGAGGTGCTCGAGGACTTCCTGACGCTCGACCAGACGCAGCTCCAGGCCTTCATCGACGAGCGCGGCCTGGCCATGGACCTCGCGGACATCACCTTCTGCCAGCGCTACTTCTCCGACGAGGGCCGCGTCCCCACGATCACCGAGATCAAGATGATCGACACCTACTGGTCGGACCACTGCCGCCACACCACCTTCGGCACGGCGCTCGGCCACATCCAGTTTGACGACCAGGTCGTGCGCGCCGCCTTTGACCGCTACATGGAGATGCGCCACGAGCTCGGCCGCGACGGAAAGCCCGTGTGCCTCATGGACATGGGCACCATCGGCGCCAAGTGGCTCAAGCACACCGGACAGCTCAAGAACCTCGACGAGTCCGAGGAGATCAACGCCTGCACCGTCAAGGTCACCGTCGACGTCAACGGCGCGCCCGAGGACTGGCTGTTCCTCTTCAAGAACGAGACCCACAACCACCCCACCGAGATCGAGCCCTTCGGCGGCGCGGCCACCTGCATCGGCGGCGCCATCCGCGACCCGCTCTCCGGCCGCAGCTACGTCTACCAGGCCATGCGCGTGACCGGCGCGGCCGACCCCACGGTCCCGGTCTCCGAGACCATGACCGGCAAGCTCCCGCAGCGCAAGCTCGTCACCACCGCCGCGGCGGGCTACTCCAGCTACGGCAACCAGATCGGCCTGGCCACAGGCCAGGTCTGCGAGCTCTATCACCCCGGCTACGTGGCCAAGCGCATGGAGATCGGCGCCGTCGTGGGCGCCACCCCGGCCTCCCACGTGCGCCGCGAGTGCCCTGCGCCGGGCGACAAGATCGTGCTGCTCGGCGGGCGCACCGGCCGCGACGGCATCGGCGGTGCCACCGGCTCCTCCAAGGCCCATAACGTCGAGTCCCTCGAGAAGGACGGCGCGGAGGTCCAGAAGGGCAACCCGCCCATCGAGCGCAAGCTCCAGCGCCTCTTCCGCCGCGAGGACGCGTGCCGCCTGATCAAGCGCTGCAACGACTTTGGCGCCGGCGGCGTCTCGGTGGCCATCGGCGAGCTGGCCGACGGCCTGGACATCGACCTCGACCTCGTGCCCAAGAAGTACGAGGGCCTCGACGGCACCGAGCTCGCCATCTCCGAGAGCCAGGAGCGCATGGCCGTGGCCCTGGCGCCCGAGGACGTCGAGGAGTTCATGCGCTACGCCCACGAGGAGAACCTCGAGGCCACCGTCGTGGCAACCGTCACCGCCGAGCCGCGCCTGCGCATGCACTGGCGCGGGAACGTGATCGTGGACGTGAGCCGCGAGTTCCTCGCCTCCAACGGCGCGCCCAAGACCACGTCGGTGCGCGTGGAGGCCCCGCAGGACTTCGAGCGCACCTGGCCCGGCGAGACCGTGGCGGAGAAGATGCGCGCCCTCGTGACCGACCTCAACGTCGCCTCCAACAAGGGCCTCTCCGAGCGCTTTGACTCCACGATCGGCGCCGCCACGGTCCTCATGCCCTTTGGCGGTCGCACCCAGCTCACGCCCACGATGGCCATGGTCGCCAAGCTGCCCGTGGACGGCGAGACCACCACGTGCTCGGGCATGGCCTGGGGCTTCAACCCCTACCTCATGAGCGCCAACCCCTACACCGGCGCCTACCTCTCCGTGGTCGAGTCCGTCGCGCGCATGGTCGCCGCCGGCTTTGAGCACGAGAGCCTCTACCTCACGTTCCAGGAGTACTTCGAGCGCCTGCGCGACGACCCGCGCCGCTGGGGCAAGCCCACGGCCGCCCTGCTCGGCGCCCTCATGGCCCAGGTCGACCTCGGCATCGCCTCCATCGGCGGCAAGGACTCCATGTCCGGCAGTTTCGAGGACCTGGACGTGCCGCCGACGCTCGTCTCGTTTGCCACCGGCCTCGGCACCGTCGACCACGTGACGTCACCCGAGTTCAAGGGCGCCGGCCACCGCGTGCTGGTCATCGTCCCCGACTACGCCGACGACGGCCTCACCCCCGACCACGAGGCGTTCCTCTCCACGCTCTCCCTCGTCGAGGGCATGGTCGCCCGCGGCGAGGCACTCGCCATCTCCACGCCCGGCTACGGCGGCGCCGCCGAGGCCGCGTTCAAGATGTGCGTGGGCAACCAGATCGGCCTCGAGGTCGCGCCCGCCTTCGGCGCGGACGCCCTCTTCTGCCCGTCCTACGGCAGCTTCGTCGTTGAGCTCGCCGACGACGCCCCGGTGCCCAGCGCGCCCGCCGGCGTGACGGTCTCCGCCTTCGGCACCACGACCGAGGCCTATCAGCTCGTCGTCGCCGACGAGGCCATGGACCTGACGGAGCTCCAGGAGGCGTGGGAGGGCGCCATCGAGTCCGTCTTCCCGTATCGCGCGGAGGGCGAGAAGGTCGACGCGGTCTCGTTCGACCTCGCCGCCTCCGGCGCGTCGCGTCCGACGCCCGCCGTCCACGTGGCCCGCCCGCGCGTGATCATCCCCGTCTTCCCGGGCACCAACTGCGAGTACGACACCGCGCACGCCTTCGAGCGCGCCGGCGCCAAGGCCGACGTCTTCGTCATCAACAACCTCACGCCCGAGGCCGTTGCCGAGAGCACCCGCGAGCTCGCGCGCCGCATCCGCGAGAGCCAGATCGTCATGATCCCGGGCGGCTTCTCCGGCGGCGACGAGCCCGACGGCTCCGCCAAGTTCATCACCGCGTTCTTCCGCGCGCCCGAGGTGACCGAGGCGGTCCGCGAGCTGCTCCAGTCCCGCGACGGCCTCATGCTGGGCATCTGCAACGGCTTCCAGGCCCTCATCAAGCTGGGGCTCGTTCCCTACGGCGACATCCGTCCGATGGACGACGCCTGCCCCACGCTCACGTTCAACACTATCGGCCGTCACCAGAGCCGCCTGGTGCGCACGCGCGTGGCCTCCACGCTCAGCCCCTGGCTCTCCAAGTGCGAGGTCGGCGACGTCCACAACATCGCGATCTCCCACGGCGAGGGTCGCTTCGTCGCTTCTCCCGAGCTCCTCGAGAAGCTCGTTGCCGCCGGCCAGGTCGCCACGCAGTACGTGGACGAGGACGGCGTCCCGGGCATGAGCCTCGACGTCAACCCCAACGGGTCGATCCTCGCCATCGAGGGCATCACCTCGCCCGACGGCCGCATCCTCGGCAAGATGGGCCACACCGAGCGCTCCGGCGCCGGGCTCTACAAGAACGTGCCGGGCAACGCGTACCAGCCGCTCATTGAGGGCGGCGTGGCGTACTTCACGGCATAGCCTGACAGCAGGGTTGGCTGCGCCCGGACTTCTCGCCGGCTCACTGGCTTCGCCAGAAGTCGCCGGCCGAGAAGTCCGGGCGCAGCTGCGTGCAGGTCCAGAAGGTTCAACCGAAAGGTCGTCGCGTGAGCAATCCCGAATCCAAGCCCTTCATCGGCACGCTGCCGGGCGTGGTGCTGGCCTGCTTGGCGAGCTGTTTTCTGTGGGGGTCGGCGTTTCCGTGCGTGAAGATCGGCTACGAGCTGTTTGCCGTCGACGCCGCGGACGTGCCGTCGATCCTGGCCTTCGCGGGTACGCGCTTTGTCATCGCGGGGCTCATGGTCGTCACGGGCATGAGCGTGGCCCGACGGCGCGCCTTCGTGCCCGAGCGACGCGACCTGCCCGCCATCGGCACGCTCTCCCTCTTTCAGACCGTGCTGCAGTATGTCCTCTTCTACGTGGGCCTCGCCAACTGCGCCGGCGTGACGAGCTCGATCCTGGAGGCGAGCAACTCCTTTCTCTGCGTCCTTCTCGCCGCGCTGGTCTTTCGCTTTGAGCGCCTCACGAGCCGCAAGGTCCTCGGGTGCCTCGTGGGCTTTGCCGGCGTCGTGCTCGTCAACGTAACGGGCGAGTCGGGAGGCTTTAGCTTCACGCTCGCGGGCGAGGGGATGGTGCTCGCGTCGACGCTCGCCGCCGCCACCTCGAGCAACCTCGCCAAGCGCTTCTCGCGCGAGCACGACCCCGTGCTGCTCTCGGGCTGGCAGTTCGTCCTCGGCGGGGCGATCATGCTCGTCGCGGGCCTGGCGGCGGGAGGTCACGTCGCCCCGGCGGACGCCGCCAATCCCCTGCCGGCGCTCGCGCTTCTCGCCTACCTGGGCTTCATTTCCGCAGCCGCCTACTCGCTGTGGTCGCTCGCTCTGGCGGCAAACCCCGTCTCGCGCGTGGCGGTCTTCGGCTTCATGAACCCCGTCTTTGGCGTGCTGCTCTCCGCGGTCCTTCTCGGCGAGACCGACGTCGTGGGCCCCGCCGTCGCGGTGGCGGCGCTCGTGCTCGTGAGCCTGGGCATCGTCATTGTGAACCGCCCGGAGAAGGACTGACGCGCCGCCGCTGGCCGACTCGCCCCCCCTTGCCGAATGCCTCGTCTCGCGCCTCTCAGAAGCGGGGATACTCAGGGCACGTTTCCCCGCAGCGGAGGGAGTGCCATGAGACGCGCGCGCCAGCTTCTTGTCCCCGTCCTTCTCGCCTGCCTCCTTGCGCTGGGGCTCGCTAGCTGCCAGCAGACACTCTCGCTCACGGCGACCGAACTCACCGCCAGCGTCAAGCCCGCCTCGGGTGCCTCCGTCGAGATGGCCGACGCCACCACGACCTACGACTTCGCGCTCAACCTGCTTCGCGAGAGCACGGCCGAGACGACCTCGGAAAACACGCTCGTCTCCCCGCTCTCGGTGCTCTACGCGCTCGCCATGGCCGAGAACGGGGCGGACGGCGAGACCCTCGCGCAGATGGAGCAGGCCACCGGGATGAGCGTCGAGGAGCTCACGGAGACGCTCCAGGCCTACCTGCAGCTCTCGAGCTCATACGACGGGCCGCTCTCGCTCGCCAACTCCGTCTGGATGCGCGACTCCGACGGCCTGTCCGTGGAGGACGCCTTCCTCGAGGCATGCGGCGGAAGGCTCGGCGCGCAGGTCTTCTCGGCACCCTTCGATGACTCCACCGTGGCCGACGTCAACGCTTGGATCAGCGAGAAGACCCACGAGATGATTCCCGAGATGCTCAGCCGGCTCTCCGATCAGGCGCAGCTTCTCCTTGCAAACGCGCTCGCGTTCGAGGGCACGTGGGAGGAGCCCTTCGACTCCGCGCTCGTCACGCCGGACACGTTCACCCGCGAGGACGGCACCGAGCAGGATGTGGACATGATGCACTCCACCGAGAGCTCCTATTTCGAGAGCGACCTCGCCACCGGCTTTGCCAAGCCCTACGAGGACCACGACTACCTCTTCGTTGGGCTGCTGCCCAACAAGGGCGTCACGGTGGCGGAGCTGCTGGAGGGCCTCGACGGGGAGGGTCTGGGCGCGCTGCTCGCGCCGAGGGAAAACACCGTCGTGCGCGCGAGCCTACCCAAGTTCACGAGCAGCTACGACATCGAGCTCTCGGGCGCGCTCCGGACGCTCGGGGTGACGGACGCCTTCGACGCCAGCGCCGCGGACTTCTCGCGCATGGGCAGCTCGGACGCCGGAGCGCTGTTCATCGGAAGCGTGCTGCACAAGACGTTCATCGACGTCGACGAGGAGGGCACGCGCGCCGCCGCGGCGACGGTCACCGCGATGGATGGCGGCGCCGCGGCCATTGAGGAGGAGCCTGAGGTCAAGGAGGTCGTCCTGGACCGACCCTTCGTCTACCTCATCGTCGACGCGCACACGATGACGCCCGTCTTCACCGGCACCCTCATGTCCGCCGAATGAGTCAAAAGGGGACAGTCCCCTTTTGACCCATTTTCGTCAGGCGGGAACAATATGCTCCGCTCGCGCATGTTAGGGGCGAGGAGGTGAGGGGCATGACCGCCAAGAAGATCAAGCGCACCGAGAAGTTCATGCGGCACGCCATGGCCGCGCACGGCAACTCGGTCTATCTCGTCGCCCTCGCGCAGACGCGCTCCGAGGCTGACGCCCAGGACGTGGCACAGGACGTCTTCTGCCGCCTGCTCACGGACGGCACCGCGTTCACGGGCGACGAGCACCTGAAGGCCTGGCTCTTGCGCGTGACCGTCAACCGATGCCACGAGCTCCGCCGCGCGCCCTGGAGCCGGCGGGTGGAGAGCGCGGACGACGCGGGCCGAGAGCTGCCGGCGCCGGGCGCGTCCACCGAGGACGCCGCCCTGGCAGAGCTGCGCGCCGACCCGGTCTGGCAGGCGCTCCGGGCCCTGCCGGAGAAGCTCCGCGTGGTGGCGCTGCTCCACTACGTGGAGGAGTACACCACCGAGGAGATTGCCCGCATCGTGGGCAGCCCGCCGGCGACGGTGCGCACGCGCCTGCATCGGGCGCGCAAGCAGATGAGAGAGACGCTCGAGTCCCCCACGAGCACCACAACGATTCCCGCTCAGGAGGAAAACTATGGACAAACACGCGCTTGAGCAGTTCCGCACGCGAGCACGCAGGGTGACGCTGCCCGAAGACGTGCGCGCGTCCGTGCTGGACGAGATCAGAGTCGAGAAGGGCGAGCGCGCCCGCGGCCCGCGCAGGCCACGACGGGCGCAGCGGAGCATGACGCGGCGCGCGGCCGTGGGAGCCGGGCTCGCCGTCCTGGGCAGCGCCGCCGCACTTCTCGCCCTCTCCGTGATCGTGCGCCCCGGCGAGGGTGCTCCCGCAGAGGCGGAGGGCAACTGGTTTGCCCTCAAGGCCTATGCCGACGGCATCTCCCAGGGCGAGAGTACCGTCCTGGCCCAGCGCAGCATCAGCCTCGCCGGGTCGCTCGGCGGCAGCGAGGACTCCGGCTGGTATGCCGCCCACAGCATCGACCTGCGCTGCGAGGGAGCCAACATCGACCGCATCGACTACGCACTCGAGGGGGAGTTCGTGAGCCCCGAGGGGCAGCCGGACGAGGAGTTCACCGAAAACGCCGTGTGGTTTGACGCGCAGTACAGCCGACCCTACGAGGTGGGCGAGGGCGAGGCCTATCCCGACCACGGAGGGGCGGGCGCGGGCTTCAGCGTCTCCTACGAGGGGCAGCAGGCCGACGAGGACAGCTTCAACCGCCAGGTCTGGACGAGCTTTCCGACCGACGACGAGATTCGCGCGGCGCGCGCCGCGGAGGACGCCCTGCCGATCGACGTCGCCACGCTCGAGGACGAGGTCGCGCGCTGGCAGGCACACAACAGGTTCCTCTTGGTCCTCGAGCGAAGAAGCGCCGACATCCTGGCCCAGACCACGCTCGTGATGACGGTCACCTTTACCGACGGGAGCGAGCAGGTCAAGCGCTACCGCATCTCCCCGGCCGAGGACTTCGAGGAGACGTATCTGGGCTATCTCGACCGCCGGGCACGCAACGGCGCGATCCTCAGCTACTACCGCGGCGTCGAGCCCAAGCCCGAGGAATACCTCGAGGCACAGGAGGCGACCGAAGGGCTCTACGCCAACTGGCCCGACCTCTACACCATCACCGAGGTCGCCGAGTAAACGCCGCCGCCCCGACGTCCTTCTCGCGAAGGAGCGTCGGGGCGGCACATGTTACGAAGGGGTTGTCCCTTCGTATCCTTTAGAGGCGGGCGACGCCGCTCTTGCGGGCGGCCTCGGCCACGGCGGCGGCGACGGCGGGCGCCACGCGCTCGTCGAAGGCGCCGGGGATGATGTAGTCGGCGGCGCGGTGCTCGTCGTCCACGAGGCCCGCGATCGCGTAGGCCGCAGCCTCCATCATGTCGTCGTTGATGTCCGAGGCGCGCACGTCGAGGGCGCCGCGGAAGATGCCCGGGAACGCGAGCACGTTGTTGATCTGGTTGGGGAAGTCGGAGCGGCCCGTGGCGGCCACGGCGGCGCCTGCCGCGAGCGCCTCGTCCGGCATGATCTCCGGCACGGGGTTGGCGCAGGCAAAGACGATCGGGTCGGCGGCCATCGTGCGGACCATGTCCTGGGTGAGCACGCCCGGGGCGGAGACGCCCACGAAGACGTCGGCTCCGCGCACGGCGTCGGCCAGCGTGCCGGTGACGCCCTCGCGGTTAGTCCACGTGGCGATCTCGGCCTTCTCGGGGTTGAGGCCCTCGCGGCCCTCGTAGATGGCGCCCGTGCGGTCGCAGATGATGACGTCCTTGACGCCCATGCGCTGCATGAGCTTGGCGATGGAGATGCCCGCGGCGCCGGCGCCGGAGAAGACCACGCGCACGTCGGAGAGCTCGCGGCCGGTGAGGCGGCACGCGTTGATGAGCGCGGCGCAGGTCACCACGGCGGTGCCGTGCTGGTCGTCGTGGAAGACGGGGATGTCGCAGGACTCCTTGAGGCGGCGCTCGATCTCGAAGCAGCGCGGCGCGGAGATGTCCTCCAGGTTGATGCCGCCGAAGCTGCCTGCGATGAGCTCGACGGTGCGGACGATTTCGTCGACATCCTTGGAGCGCACGCACAGCGGGAACGCGTCCACGTCGGCGAAGGTCTTGAACAGGGCGCACTTGCCCTCCATGACCGGCATGCCCGCCTCGGGGCCGATGTCGCCGAGGCCCAGCACCGCGGTGCCGTCCGTGACCACGGCCACCAGGTTGCCGCGGCGCGTGTAGGTGTAGGAGTCGTCCACGTTCTCGGAGATCTTGAGGCACGGCTCGGCGACGCCCGGCGTGTAGGCCACGGCCAGCTCCTCGGGGCTGGTGATCGGCGCGCGGGTGATCACCTCGATCTTGCCCCGCCACTCGCGGTGCTTGTCGAGCGCGTACTGCTTGGCGTCCTCGGCCATGGAAACTCCCATCTCACGGGGCCGGCCACCGCCGGCCATCTTGACGATAAGAACCATGTGCAAGTGTACTCATTTTGAAGGCCTGCCGAGCGCTCGGACAAGCACGGTTAACGTGCCCGCGCCCCGTTCATTCATCGCGCTCAAACGACCAGATAGTGAGGCCGTCCGGAGCTAAAAATGGTCGTTTGAGCGCGATGAATGAAGCGGCCCTGCCACCAAGCGGCGAGAAGAACCGCGCGACAGCGGCGTCGCCGCGTGGCCGCAGCCCTCAAGCGAGCGAGATCGCGCCCAGCCAGCCCCAGCGCGGCTCGGACGCCACGCCGTACGCGGAGAGCCAGAGCTCGAGCGGCACCTCGCGCACGCGGCCGCCCACGCAGTCCATGACCACGCCGTCACCCGCGTAGAGGCCCACGTGCCCGTGGTCCCAGCCGCCCGCCCCGTAGGGGTCGCGCCCTACGGCGACGATCATCCCCACGAGCAGGTCGCGCGTGTCCGTGAGGTGGCAGAACCCGTCATGGAGCCCCCGCGCGTCGCCGCTCACGTAGCCCATGCCCAGCCGCGCGAACGCGCGCTCCACCCACGCCGCGCAGAGGCCCTCCCCCATCGGCGCCGTCCCATGCGCGCACTCGACGAGCCGACGCTGCAGCGCGCCGGCATCCATGAGCGCCTGCGGCTCGTGGCCCGCCGGCACTTCTCGCCAAGCGGGAAACCCAAAGGTCGTGGTGACGCCGTCGGCCGTCAGAAGGCCGCGCGCGGACAGCGCCGCCAGAAGCCGCTCCCTCACCGCTCCTCCCTCCAAGGGGTCAGAAGGGGACTGTCCCCTTTTGACTCTACGGCAGCGGAAGACCGACGTATACTTGAAAGTTAGGGGGAAACAGTCAGGAAGACAACAACGAAAGGACTTCCATGAGCGAGAAGATCGCGCCCCAGGACACGTGTGTGCTTGTGACAGGCGGTGCCGGCTTCATCGGCAGCCATACCGTCGTCGAGCTGCTTACACGCGGCTACCAAGTCGTCATCGTCGACGACCTCTCCAACGCCTCCCCCAAGGTCTGCGACCGCATCAAGACCATCGTCGGCGACGAGGCGGCGGCCAACCTCACCTTCTACGAGGCCAACGTCAACGACCGCGCCGCGCTCTCCAAGATCTTTGACGCCCACCACCCCGACCGCGTCATCCACTTCGCCGGCTACAAGGCCGTGGGCGAGTCCGTCTCCAAGCCGATCGAGTACTACGCCAACAACATCGGCAACACCCTCACGCTCGTGGACGTCATGCGCGAGCACGGCTGCAAGTCGATCATCTTCTCCAGCTCCGCGACCGTCTACGGCGACCCGGACTCCCTGCCGCTCACCGAGGAGAGCCCCAAGAAGCCGGCGACCAACCCCTACGGCTGGACCAAGTGGATGATCGAGCAGATCCTCACCGACCTCCACACCGCCGACCCGGAGTGGAACGTCGTCTTGCTGCGCTACTTCAACCCCATCGGCGCGCACCCCTCGGGCCTCATGGGCGAGGACCCCAAGGGCATCCCCAACAACCTCGTGCCCTACGTCGCCCAGACCGCCATCGGCAAGCGCGACGCCGTCCACGTCTTTGGCAACGACTACGACACGCCCGACGGCACCGGCGTGCGCGACTACATCCACGTGGTCGACCTCGCCTCGGGTCACGTCGCCGCGCTCGCCTGGATGAACGGCCGCGCGGGCGTCGAGATCTTCAACCTCGGCACCGGCACGGGCACCTCTGTCCTCCAGATCATCGAGGCGTTCTCCAAGGCCTGCGGCCACGAGATCCCCTACGTCGTGGACCCGCGCCGCCCCGGAGACGTCACCGCCAACTACGCCGACTGCACCAAGGCCCGCGAGCTCATGGGCTGGGAGGCCAAGCTCGACATCGAGGACATGTGCCGCGACTCGTGGAACTGGCAGTCCCACAACCCCAACGGCTACGAGGGCTAGGGCAAGAAGGACGAGAAGGACCATGGAAGAGCTCTTCGTCAGCTACCTCACCGAGCGCCTGCCCCTCGTCGAGGGCGCGCTTGCGGCAGCGGCGGCCGCCCCGCTCACGGACGGCGCGGCACGCGGCGACCTCGACCGCTATCTCTACGGCCCGCTCGAGCGCTTCACCGCCTCGGGCGGCAAGCGCGTCCGCCCCGTGCTCGCGCTCCTCGGAGCCGAGGCGGTGGGGGGACGCGCCGAGGACGCGCTCTCGTGCGCGGTGGCGGTAGAGCTCTTCCAGAGCGCCGCGCTCATCCACGACGACATCGCCGACGAGGGCGAGCTGCGGCGCGGCGAGCCGTGCCTGCACCGCGTCGAGGGCGAGGGCCTGGCGATCAACGCGGGCGACCTCGCCCTCACCCAGGTGTTCGAGGTCCTTCTCGCCGATGAGGGGATGGACGCGGGGCGCAAGGTCCGCGTCATGGGCGAGATCGCCCGCATGGAGCGCCACACCCTCGAGGGTCAGGCGCTCGACCTGGGCTGGGTCCGTGACCGCCGCTGGGACCTCGCGACCGACGACTACCTCTACATGGTGAGGAGCAAGACGGCCTGGTACTCCGCGGCCGTTCCGCTTTACGTGGGCGCCCTCGCAGCCGGCGCGTCCGAGGACGCGGCGCGCGGCCTGCTCGAGCTCGGCCTCTCCGCCGGCGTTGCCTTTCAGCTGCAGGACGACCTCCTCAACCTCGTGGGTGATGCCGACGCCCAGGGCAAGGACTTCCGCTCGGACGTCACCGAGGGCAAGCGGACGCTCGCCGTCGTATGGGCGCTCGAGCATCTGGACGAGGCGGGGCGCGCGGAGCTCGTCGACCTTCTCGACGCGCACTCCTCCGCCCCCGGCGACCTCGAGCGTGCCGTGCTTCTCATCGAGCGCGGAGGGGGCATCGAGAAGTGCCGCGCGCTGGCGCACGAGCTGGCCGACGAGTCAAAGCGGCGCGCCGAGGGGCTCGCGCAGGCAGGTCATATCTCGGTTGAGGCTCGCGACCTGCTAATCTCTATGGCAGACTTCTTCGTGGAGCGCGCGGGCTGACGTCCGCCCCCACCTTACGTACGCAAGGAGAGGCAATGGAAACGATTCAGGAGGGCGCTCGCGGCGCCGCAGTCGAGGACATTCAGGAGCGCCTGAGCTCTCTCGGCTACGAGATTGACTCCGCCGAGACGCAGGATGCCAGCTTCGGGCCGTCCACCGGGACCGCCGTCGCGCGCTTCCGCCTCGACCACGGCCTCTCGCTCGGCAAGGACGTCGACACCGCCACGTGGATTGCGCTCGTCGACGAGTGCTACCAGCTCGGCGATCGCACCCTCTACCTGCGTCTCCCCAACTTCCACGGCAACGACGTGCACCAGCTCCAGGAGCGCCTCAACATCCTGGGCTTCTCGTGCGGCGAGCCGGACGGCGTCTACGGCGTTCACACCGAGGCGGCCGTCAAGCTCTTCCAGGAGAGCATCGGCGTCCTCGCCGACGGCATGGCGTTCCCCGACACCTTCGACGCCATCGAGCGCCTCAAGCACGTCTGGGCGGGCAAGCCGGCCGCCGGCCCCCATCCCATGGGCGGCATGGGCTTCGCGCGCGCCGCGAGCGTGCTCGAGACCGCGCGCATCTCCATCACCGCGGACGACCCCATCTCCCGCAACATCGCGGGTCGCATCTGGAACCTCGCCCACGCCACGGTTGACGACTGCGGCCTCGAGCTCGTGGACAGCCGCTCCGACGTCACGGGCGGCGCCCTCGTCGAACTCTCCACCCAGCCGCTTCCGGACAACGTCGCCTCGGGCCTGGGCAACGTCATGCTCGACGACTTTGACACCCTGCCGCTGCGCCTGCGCACCGCCATCCAGAGCTCCAGCGCCACGCCGCGCGCCGTGCGCATCGAGGTTCCCGTGGGAACCGGTGCCTTCACCATGGGCGACGCCCAGACCTACGCGGTGCTGCTGCTCGACGCCATCTGCGCCGCCTTCGAGGGCCTCGACCTGTAAATTGGGGACAGTCCCCAATTTACAGAGTCCTGCCGCCCCGTCACCCATCGGCGAGGTACTTCTCGATTCCTGATACAATCTCAGACGGCGGCACAGGGGTATCGTCCAATGGTTAGGACAGTGGTTTTTGGTGCCATCAATGTGGGTTCGAATCCTACTACCCCTGCCAGCCGCCGCCTTCGCGTTATCATGTTTCTGTAAAGGGACACACGTCGCTTGGAGGCTCTTCCATGCACATGACCGCGATTATCCTCGCTGCCGGCGAGGGAACGCGCATGAAGTCCCGCCATCCCAAGGTCATGCACACGCTACTCGACCGTCCGCTCGTCTCCTGGGTCACGCGCGCCGCGCGCAAGGCAGGGGCCGGGCGGATTGTTGTTGTCGTGGGGCACGGGGCCGACGAGGTGCGGGCTCATCTCGCAAGCGAGAAGGACGTCGAGTGCGTCGAGCAGACGGAGCGTCTGGGGACCGGTCACGCCACGCGCGTGGCGCTCGAGGCCGCCGGCATCTCCGAGGGCCCGGTCGTCATCCTCAACGGCGACCTGCCGCTCGTCTCCCCCGACACCATCCGCGCCTTCGCGAAGTCCGTTGACGGCGGCGCGCATGCGGCCGCCATCCTCACGATGACCCCGCCCGACCCGTTTGGCTACGGCCGCGTCGAGCTCGCCTCCGACGGCACCGTCGCGCGCATCATCGAGCAGAGGGACTGCACCGAGGAGCAGAGCGCGAGCCTGCTCGAGTGCAACGCGGGCTGCTACGCCTTCGACGGGGCCCTTCTCGCCGCGCGCGTCGCCGAGATCGGCAACGACAACGCCCAGCACGAGTACTACCTGCCTGACATGGTCGAGATCCTGCGCGGCCACGGCCACGCCACCACGATCGTCCACTGCGACGACTACCGCGAGGCCCTCGGCGTCAACTCGCGCGCCCAGCTCGCCGAGCTCTCCGCCCTCGCGCGCGACGCCATCAACGCGCGCCTCATGGACCAGGGCGTCACGATGCTCGACCCTGCGACCACCTGGGTCGGCCCCGACGTCACCGTTGGGCGCGACACCGTCCTTCTCCCCATGACGATGCTCTGGGGCTCCACGACCGTGGGCGAGGAGTGCGTCCTCGGTCCCAACACGCGCCTCACCGACTGCACCGTCGCCGACGACGTCTCCCTCGAGGAGACCGTGGGCGTCGACGTCACCATAGAGAGCGGCGTCACCTGCGGACCGCGCTGCTACCTCCGCGGCGGCGCCCACATCCTCGAGGGCGCACACGTGGGGACGCACGTGGAAATCAAGAACTCCACGATCGGACGCGGCTCCAAGGTGCCGCACCTCTCCTACATCGGCGACTGCACGATGGGCGCCGGCGTCAACATCGGCGGCGGCTCGATCACCTGCAACTACGACGGCGTCAACAAGAGCCGCACCACCATCGGCGACAACGTCTTCGTGGGCTCTGACACCATGATGGTCGCGCCCGTCACGATCGGCGACGGCGCGCTCGTGGGCGCCAGCTCCTGCGTCACCACGGATGTTCCTGCCGACGCGCTCTACCTCGAGCGTGCCGAGCAGCGCATTGTTGAGGGGTACGCCTCCCGGCGACTCGAGCGACTCAAGAAAGGTAAGGCATAGATGTACGAGAACCTGAGCGAGCCCATGCCGCTGAAGAAGGAGATCAAGCTCTACACCGGTACGGGCAACCCCGCGCTCTCCAAGAAGATCTCCGACATCCTGCACCTTGAGCTGCAGGGCCTCAAGATCGAGAAGTTCGCCAACGGCGAGATCTACGCCCGCTTTGACGAGTCCATCCGCGGCGACGACGTGTTCTTCATCCAGTCGCTCTCCGGCGTCAACGTCAACGACCTCCTGATGGAGACGCTCGTCGTGGCCGACGCCGCCAAGCGCGCCTCCGCCTCCAAGTTCACGGCGGTGCTCCCCCACTACTGCTACGCGCGCCAGGACCGCAAGGCGTCGGCACGCGAGCCCATCACCGCCCGCCTCGTGGCCAACCTCCTCGAGGCCGCCGGCGTGGACCAGGTCATCACCATCGACCTGCACCAGGGCCAGATCCAGGGCTTCTTTGACATCCCCGTGACCCACCTCACGGCGCTCTACCTCATCGGCGACTACTTCAAGCAGAAGGACTTTGACTGGGAGAACACCGTCGTGGTCTCGCCCGACATGGGCCGCGCCAAGGTTGCCAAGCGCCTCTCCGACTATCTGGGCTGCGAGGTCGCCATCGCGCACAAGAGCCGTCCCAAGCACAACGCGTCCGAGGTCATGGGCATCATTGGCAACATCCAGGGCAAGACCTGCATCGTCAATGACGACATGATCGACACCGCGGGCACCCTCTGCAACTCCGTGCGCAAGCTCAAGGAGATGGGCGCTGGCGACATCTACGTCTCCGCGACCCACGGCATCTTCTCCGGCGAGGCCATCCAGCGCCTCCAGGACGCGCCGCTCGAGGAGTGCGTCGTGACCGACATCATCCCCTGCGAGGCCGCCAACAAGCCGGGCTCCAAGATCAAGAGCATCTCCGTGGCAAACGAGCTCGCCGAGGCCATCAACAGCGTCTACATGCGCCGCTCGGTCTCCGAGATCTTTGGCGGCCAGGGCGCCGAGATCTAGCCTGTTAATTGGGGACAGTCCCCAAATAACAGAAATGTTTGATGTAATGCGGGGTCGTCCTCGGGCGGCCCCGCGACTCGTGAGGGAGCGTCATGTCCGCCCAGATCAAAATCGTCTGCGGCCTCGGCAACCCCGACGCCGAGTACGCCCGCACCCGGCACAACGCCGGCTTTGCCACCATCGACGCCGTGGCCGCGCGCCAGGGCGTGCGCTACTGGAAGTCCGAGGCGGGCGCCCAGGTCGCGCAGGTCACGGTGGCCGACAGGGACGGCGAGAAGCGCGAGGTTCTTCTCGCCAAGCCGATGAGCTACATGAACACCTCGGGCGGGCCGCTCTCCAAGCTGGCGCGCGCCCACCACGTGCGCCCCGAGGAGATCCTCGTGGTCCACGACGAGGTGGACCTGCCCGCCGGCGAGGTCAAGCTCAAGCTGGGCGGCGGCCTCAACGCGCACAACGGCCTGCGCTCCATCGCCGACAAGCTCGGCAGCCGCGACTTCGCGCGCGTGCAGTTTGGCATCGGACGGCCGCCCGGGCGCATGGCCGTCGCCGACTACGTGCTGCGCGAGCTCAAGGGCAACTTCCTCGAGGGCTTCGAGCTCACCGTCGAGCGCGCGGCCGACCTCGTGGAGCAGACCCTGCGCGGCTGACGGCCGCCCGCAGCCCTTCCAGAAGTCAGAGAAATGTACGAGCACCCCGTTCTTCTCGCCGGGCGAATAGAACGGGGTGCTTCATCTACCTGCGGTTATGCAAATCGCACCAGCCGCTCCATCCGAGAAGGTCGTACATTTCTCCGGGCGTCGCGCCCCATCGCCCCGCTGCGCGCGCACGCCCCCGCCGCCTGCCGTTCTTATCGCCCGCCCGCGAGGGAATGCGCGGTCACTCGGGTACAATGAGGGGTGTTGGAAAGGCCCCGCCAGGAGCCGGGCCGCCAAATGAGGGAATGCAGGAGAGGAGTGCGGTTAATGTACAAGATCCTCGAAAAGACGCAGTTCTCGGAGAAGGTGTTCAAGTTCCGCATCGAGGCGCCCCGGATGGCCCAGCACGCTCACGCCGGCCAGTTCCTGATGGTGCGCGCCAACGAGACGGGCGAGCGCGTCCCGTTCACGCTTGCGGGCTGGAACGCCGATGAGGGCTGGGTCGAGTTCATCTTCATGGTGATCGGCAAGACCACGGAGATGCTGTCCACCTACAACGAGGGCGACTCCATCAAGGACGTCACCGGCCCGCTGGGCGTCCCCACCGAGATGGCGGACGGCCCCTGCGCGGTCATCGGCGGCGGCGTCGGCCTGGCCATCGCCTACCCCGTTGCCCGCCACCTGGTGGAGACCGGTCACGAGGTCCACGCCATCATGGGCGCGCGGACCAAGGACCTGCTGCTGCTCGAGGAGCAGTTCCGTGAGCTGCTGCCGGACGACCACATCCACATCACCACCGACGACGGCTCCTACGGCGAGAAGGGCGTGGTCACCGCGCCGCTCGAGCGCCTGCTCCAGGAGAAGGCCGTCACCCAGGTCTTCTGCGTCGGCCCCGTGCCGATGATGAAGTTCTCCGCCCTCACGGCCGAGAAGTACAACACGCCCATCACCGCTTCGCTCAACCCCATCATGGTCGACGGCACCGGCATGTGCGGGTGCTGCCGCGTGGAGGTCGACGGGCAGACGAAGTTCGCCTGCGTCGACGGCCCCGACTTCGACGCCACCAAGGTCGACTGGAACGACCTTCGCGCGCGTCAGGCCGCGTATCTCACCGAGGAGGGCCAGTCCCTCAAGGCCTATGAGGAGGCGAACTGCGCATGCCACAGGTAAACGGTCGCTTTGTTCCGGACATGAAGTCCCCGCGCACGCCGGACAACGAGGAGCCGGCAGCCGAGCGCGCGTGCGACTTCCGCCCCGTCGACAAGGGCTTCACCAAGGAGATGGCGCTGGCCGAGGCCGAGCGCTGCATGGACTGCAAGAAGCCGTTCTGCGTTGACGGCTGCCCCGTCAACATCAACATCCCCAAGTTCATCGAGAAGATCCGCGAGGAGAAGTTCGGCGAGGCGCTGGACATCATCCGCGAGGACTCGATGCTCCCCGCCATCTGCGGCCGCGTCTGCCCCCAGGAGAACCAGTGCGAGGGCAAGTGCATCCGCGGCAAGAAGGGCGACCCGGTGGCCATCGGCCAGCTGGAGCGCTTCCTCGGCGACCAGCCCGAGCTTGCCTCCAAGCCCAAGATGGCCCCCAAGAACGGCAAGAAGGTCGCCGTCGTGGGCTCCGGCCCGTCCGGCATCACCTGCGCCGGCGAGCTCGCCCGCAACGGCTTTGACGTCACCGTCTTCGAGGCCTTCTTCACCGGCGGCGGCGTGCTCGTCTACGGCATCCCCGAGTTCCGTCTGCCCAAGGCCGTCGTCAAGCGCGAGATCGACGGCCTGGAGGAGATGGGCGTCAAGTTTGAGTACAACTCCGTCGTCGGCCGCATCACCGACGCCGAGGAGCTCTTCGCCGAGGGCTATGACGCCATCTACATCGCCACGGGCGCGGGCCTGCCCAAGTTCCTCAACGTCCCGGGCGAGAACCTCCCCAACGTCTTCTTTGCCAACGAGTACCTCACGCGCGTGAACCTCATGAAGGCCAACCGCTTCCCCGAGTACGACACCCCCACCAAGCACGGCAAGAACGTCGTGGTCTTTGGCGGCGGCAACGTCGCCATGGACGCGGTGCGCACCGCCAAGCGCCTGGGCGCCGAGCGCGCGATCATCGCTTACCGCCGCACCGAGGACGAGATGCCCGCCCGTCGCGCCGAGCTGCACCACGCCAAGGCCGAGGGCGTCGAGGTCATGCCGCTCGTGGCGCCGCTGGAGTTCGTGAAGGGCGAGGACGGCGCCGTCTGCGCCGTGCGCGTCCAGAAGATGGAGCTCGGCGAGCCCGACGCCTCCGGGCGTCGTCGCCCCGTGCCCATCGAGGGCGCCGTCGAGGAGATCCCCTGCGACGTGGCCATCTCCGCCATCGGCACCAACGCCAACCCGTTTGCCAAGATGATCGGCGACATCAAGCTCAACAAGTGGGGCTACATCATCGCCGACGAGGACGGCCGCACGTCCGACCCGCGCATCTGGGCCGGCGGCGACATCGTCACCGGCGCGGCCACGGTCATCCTGGCCATGGGCGCCGGCAAGACGGCTGCGGCGAGCATCACGAGGACGCTCGTCGGGTAGCGAGAAGAACGTCTGGTCGTAGCTGACGGCCCTCCCGGTTTCCACGCGGAAACCGGGAGGGCCCTTTGCTGCCGAAGCCAAGATCCTTCTCGTCTGGGATCGCCGAAGGGCGTCTACCGGGTTTGGCGGGCCGTCACTCCCAGCCGGGGTCCTCGAGACTGCGGAGGTGGAGGAGGTAGTCGAGGAGGCGATAGCTCTTCTCGGCGAGGTCCTTCTCGCTGATACCGCGCTCGACGACGTACTCGTCAAAGAGACGGTTGCTCGTGGTCTCGAGGTAGCCCGTCGTGAGCTCCATGAGGATGCGCGGCTCGAAGATCCCAACGCGGACGCACTTCTCTTCTTCAAGATAGGGCACGTTGCGCTTGGTGGGTAAGATGCGGTAGGCAATAAACTACAGGTCCGAGCCATCAATCCCCAGCTGAATCTCAATGTTGTGGCGCATGGCCCAGAGGCGCGTCTGCGAAATCTCCTCCAGAGGCATGCGCTCCACGTCAAGATGCCCCTCGAGCCAGATGCGCAGCTCCTCGGGCGACTTGGTGCCGGGCACGATCTCATGGTCGGGCCACCAGGGGATGCACGGCGCCGCGTCATCGAGCTCCACACGCGCCGTGCCAATTGGCACGCTCACAGAGCACCCATCGCAGAACTCCTCGTACGTGCGAGGAGCCGTAATGGGCGCGTCTGCGATCAGCACGTTGTCGCGCCTAGCAAAGAGCACAGCGCCCAGGCTCTCCTTCGCCCACGTGAGAAAGCGGACGTTCAGCTTTGCAGCAAGACCGTCGTCCGCGTTGGCAAGAAACGCGTCGAGGACGTTGAGGATGGCCTGCGCTGCCTCCGGGAAGTCGCCGCGCCCCAGACTGATATAGATGCCCTCGAGGAGCTGGTAGTCCTCGGACGGAATCACCTCGTTGATCTTCTTGAGGCCGAGAAACGCATAGCGCCGGTCATAGGGGCTGCGAACCAGCACCGAAAGCTCCCCTACCGCGTCGCTCATGATCTTGGCGGCCCAGGCATCGTTTCTGTGCCCGTAGGCAGAGCTCGCCTCAACGAGGCAGTAGATCGCGGAGGAGAAGTGCCGGCAGAGCCCCTCATCCGTCACGTCGGCGCGCGTGGGCGTCACGTCCGCGAAGAGGCCCGCCGGGTCGTATGCCGCGACGACGGGGTCGAGGCTGCCGACCTGCTGGGGCTCGGCCACGTAGAGGTCCACGTGGAGGGCGTCGGAGAAGATGGCCGCCTTCTGCGGCAGGCCGAAGTCGACGTCCTCGATGAACACGACGTTTCCATACGCCGCAAGGTAGTGCTCGCGCCGCTCCAGCACAGCGTCGCGGTTCTGGGGGGAGACGACGAGGTAGAGGTCTATGTCGGAGAACTCGTCCGCATCGCCGCGAGCAATCGAGCCCTTGAGGAGAACCGCCTCGCACAGACCGTCGGCAGCCGCCGCGCCCCCGATGCGGGCGATGGCCTCGTCAAGGCGCCTGATGCCCGTGATGCGCTTCTCGTCCAACGTCGCCCCCTAGGTCCGCGCGCTACTCCAGTGAGATGGTCACGCGGTCGCCGTCGCCGCAGTCGACATCAAGAAGCGTGCCTTTCTCGCCGTGCTTGATTGCCTCGGAAACAAGGTCCAAGTCAACGTCGGCGTTGTTAAGGTTCAGGTTGACGTTGCCGGGCATCTTCTTTCCGGCCCCGAGCACAAAGCTCGCGAGGCCGAGCGGAACGTTGATGTTGACGTCATCGCCGTCGTCGCCGTCGTGGACCTGAATGTGCAGGGTGCGCGGGCGACCACCGCGATCAGGACGCGGCGCGGGCTCCGGCTCCGGCTCGAACGCGGCACCGGGCTCCCCGGGCGCCACCGCCCGCACCGGCACAACGTCGCGCACGATGGGCGCCACGCCCAAAAGCTGGTCCACGCTCACGCCAAACGTCTTGGCGAGCTCCGGCAGCAGCATGATGTCGGGCGCGCTGAGGTCATTTTCCCACTTGCTCACCGCTTGAGCCGTCACGCCCATCTTCATGGCAAGGCGCTCCTGCGTCATGCCGTACTCCAGGCGCAGCCGTGCGATGCGGCGCCCCAGCGTCTCGTTCTTCTCGTCCATGGCCGGTCCTTTCCTCGGGCTTCTGCGTGCGGCTCCCACTGTGACATCTCCCTCGGTTGAGTTCCACCAACCATCTGACGAGTTACGATTCTAGCTGTTTACCAGCGAGGACAACCGTTGGTTGCGCTCGCCGAGCATGCCTGCGACCATCAAGATGTGCAAAACCGCCGCTCGTGATGAATCCGAGAGGCCGACTGCGCAAAACCGCCGCTCGTGATGAATGAAATGGGGGCAAATCACTCTCAGGCTCGCGGCCAGAAAAGGGGCAAATGGGCTTTTGCTGTCGCCCAGGAGGAACGTAGGCCCAAATCATTCATCACGAGCGGCGATTCTGCGCAGCGGGGGTGCCTGGATTCATCACGAGCGGCGGTTTTGCACATCTTCTCGGTCGAGGACCTTCGCGTCCGAACTAACGAGAAGAGGCCCCGGGTTTCCTAAGAGGAAGTTCCGCGCAGCGCACTTCCTCGTGGAAACCCGGGGCCTCGCCGAGTCAGGTTAGTTCAGGCGCGAGCCTAGTACATGCCGCCCTGGCCGCCCTGGGCAGCCGCCGCGGAGATGGCCTCCTCGATGGTGGTGTTCTTGGGCTCGTCGGAGACGGTGGCCTCAGTGATGAGGATCAGCGACGCCACGGAGGCGGCGTTCTGCAGCGTGACGCGGCAGACCTTGACCGGGTCGAGCACGCCCATCTCGATCAT
Source organism: uncultured Atopobiaceae bacterium (assembly GCA_944320385.1). Taxonomy (GTDB): domain Bacteria; phylum Actinomycetota; class Coriobacteriia; order Coriobacteriales; family Atopobiaceae; genus Thermophilibacter. Next base: position 204,312 of record CALUHH010000001.1, read on the forward strand.
GTCGCCGTACTCGCCGGTGGCGGAGTCGAGGCCCTGGCCGGTGGGCAGGCCCTTGATCTTCTCGGCCACGACGGAGCCCTCGAAGCCAGCGTTGTTGGCGATGGTCTTCACGGGCGCCTCGAGGGCCTTGCGAACGATCTCCACGCCAATCTTCTCGTCAGAGTCGACGGTCTCGACATCGTCGAGCACCTTGGAGGCCTCAAGGAACGCCACGCCGCCGCCGGCGACGATGCCCTCCTCAACGGCCGCGCGGGTCGCCTGCAGGGCGTCCTCGATGCGGTGCTTGATCTCCTTGAGCTCGACCTCGGTGGCCGCGCCGACCTTGATGACGGCCACGCCACCGGCCAGCTTGGCAAGACGCTCCTGGAGCTTCTCCTTGTCGAAGTCGGAGGTGGTCACGTCGTACTCGGCCTTGATCTGGGCGATGCGCTCGTCGATGGCCTCCTTGGAGCCGGCGCCGCCGACGATGGTGGTGTCGTCCTTGGAGATCTTGACGGACTTGGCGCGGCCGAGCATCTCGGCAGTGACGTCGGTGAGCTGGACACCGAGCTCCTTCATGGCGACCTGGCCGCCGGTCAGGATGGCGATGTCCTCGAGCATGCGCTTGCGGCGGTCCCCGTAGCCGGGAGCCTTGACGGCGCAGACGTTGAGGACGCCACGGAGCTTGTTGAGGATCAGCGTGGCCAGGGCCTCGCCGTCAACGTCCTCGGCGATGATGAGCAGCGGCGCGCCCTGCTTCTGGACGGCCTCGAGAATCGGCAGGATGTCCTGGATGTTGGAGACCTTCTGGTCGGTCATGAGGATGTAAGGGGAGTCGAGCTCGGCCGTCATGGTCTCGTTATTGGTGGAGAAGTACGGGGAGATGTAGCCCTTGTCGAACTGCATTCCCTCGACGGTATCGATGTCGATGCCGAAGGTCTGGGACTCCTCGACGGTGATGACGCCGTCCTTGCCCACGACCTCCATGGCGTCGGAGATCTTGTTGCCGATCTCGGGGTCGGAGGCGGAGATGGTGCCGACGGAGGCGATCTGCTTCTTGGTGGAGACCTCCTGCGCGTTCTTGCGCATCTCCTCGACGACGGCGCTCACGGCCTTGTCGACGCCACGACGGATGGCGATGGGGTTGGCGCCGGCGGCCACGTTGCGCAGGCCCTCGTTGACGATGACCTGAGCGAGGAGCGTGGCGGTGGTGGTGCCGTCGCCCACGGCGTCGTTGGTCTTGGTGGCGACCTCCTTCACGAGCTGGGCGCCCATGTTCTCGATGGGGTCCTTGAGCTCGATCTCCTTGGCAACGGAGACGCCGTCGTTGGTGATGGTGGGGGCGCCGTAGGAGCGCTGCAGGGCCACGTAGCGGCCCTTGGGGCCCATGGTGGTGGTCACGGCGTCAGCGAGGGTGTTGACGCCCTTGGCAAGCTTGGCACGAGCGTCGGTGCCAAAAAGAATGTCCTTAGCCATTTCTCAATCCTTTCCATGAGTCAAAAGGGGACAGACCCCTTTTGACCTATTTCTTAGCTAGTCCTCGATGACGGCGTAGATGTCGTCGGCGCGCAGGAGCAGGAAGTCCTCGCCGTCGATCTTGACCTCGTTGCCGCCGAACTTGCCGTAGTAGACCTCGTCACCGACCTTGACGTCGATGGCGATGCGCTCGCCCTTGTCGTTGAGCTTGCCGGCACCGACGGCCACGACCTGGCCGCGCTGCGGCTTCTCCTGGGCACCACTCGAGATGTAGAGGCCCGTCGAGGTCTTCTCCTCCTTGGGGGCCGGCTTCACGAGGACGCGATCACCCAGCGGCTTAAGAGTCATGTTCAAGAACCTCCTTCTGAGACGCCCGTGCGGGCGCACCTTTGCGGCGCTCCATTCTCAGGCGCCGCGCTGTCCAACGTTCAGAATCATACCCAGACAAGCGGACTTATACCACCTCGCGTAAAAAAATCTTCCAAGTCGCACTTAGATTTTCTGAGGCATGGTAGAGCATGCGAGAAGGGCGGCGGCTCGCGCACCCCGGAAGTCGGGGCCGCTCTGTTACGATGGAGCCACGCAACCCCAAGGAGGGCAGACCCATGCTGAGCCGCGTCCGAAGTCTGTTCAAGCTGCTTTGCGCCTGCGCGCTCGCCGTTCTTCTCGCCGCGTGCTCACGCGAGCAGCCGCCGACCGGCACCGTTCGCGTGGAGACGGACGACGCCGTGATCAACACGGCCATGCTCACGCACGGTTACAGCTGGAACGGCACCGCCAGCGACCCCGTGGCGCCAACCGATCTTGCCGATGACGACGTTCCCGACCTCGACCTCGACGGCACGGCAGAGGTGCGCACGTCCTTCTCGCAGCCGGCCACCGATGTCGAGGTCGTGCGCTATGCCGCGGACGGGAGCCTCGAGGGGGTCGAGTGCACGCTCGAGGACGGCGCCGCGACCTTTGACGTCGAGCCGGGCTGGCGCTACTACGTCGGCGCCTGGTTTGAGGACGGAGACGCGGGATACCTCTTTGACGCCAAGGGAACCGAGGGAGAGGGGTCCGCGATGGACGAGTTCGTGAGCACCGCGATGGTCGTCACGTTTGGTGACGGCAAGATCCTCTTTGTGGACCAGGAGAACGAAAGCCCCTACTACCCCACCCTGCCCGAGGACGCACCCGAGCTCACGGCTGGCAACATCGTGCGCGTGACCGGCAACGGCATCATGCTGGAGAGCTATCCCGGGCAGTACCCGGGCATCACCAAGGTCGAGGTGATCGAGGAGGGCACGCCCGCGGACGCCGAGAAGTACGACGAGCTGGTGGCACAGATCTGGCAGCCCAAGGACCCGAGCGAGCCGCCCTACGCCTCCGTCGAGTACGCAACCGAGCTCGCCACGGTGTCTCTCGTGCCCGCGAGCAATGGCTACACCTGGAGCTTCGAGGAGAACGGCGAGGGCCAGACCATCGTCGCGGACGTTCCGCACCCGACCCAGCTGGCGGTCGACGACCTGCCCGACGCGCGCGTGGACGGGCCGACCGAGGTCACCGCGAGCTTTGACGTCGAGGCGACGGGGCTCACGGTCACCCGCTGGAGCGAGGATGCACTCGACGCCGAGGGCGAACAGGTCGCAGTCGAGGACCTCTCGTTCACCGTGGAGCCGGGGTATCGCTATGCCCTTAACGCCACCTTTGAGCAGGGCGAGGCAGCCTTCGTCTTCACCGTGAGGTAGGACCCGGCGCTGGCCGTGACAAGTAGGACAGGTTGGATTGTCACACGCTCTCGGTGTGACAATCCAACCTGTCCTAATTGTCACGCCCTGCCCTAACTGCCACCGCCCGCGCCGGGGTCACAGCGCCTCGAGCTCGGCGAGCCAGAGGTCGGAGCAGGCGTCGGACGGCATGCGCAGGTCGCCGCGCGGGCTCACCGCCGCCGAGCCCACCTTGGGACCGTCGGGCAGGCAGCTGCGCTTGAACTGCTGGGCGAAGTAGCGCCGGTAGAAGACCTTGAGCCAGGAGAGGATCGTGGCGTCTTCGTACTTCTCGCCCAAGGCATAGCGGGCGAGGCGGTAGACCTTGGCCGGATTGGTCCCGCGGCGCAGGACCTCGTAGAGGAAGAAGTCGTGCAGCTCGTAGGGACCCACGAGGTCCTCGGTCTTCTGCGCGATCTTGCCGTCGCCCGTGGCGGGCAAAAGCTCCGGCGAGACCGGAGTGTCCAGCACGTCGAGAAGAACCTCGGACTCCGCGGCGTTTCCGCAGGTATCAGCCACGTAGCGCACGAGGTGGCGCACCAGCGTCTTGGGCACGCTCGCGTTGACGGCGTACATGGACATGTGGTCGCCGTTGTAGGTGGCCCAGCCGAGCGCCAGCTCGGAGAGGTCGCCCGTGCCGATGACGAGGCCGCCCTCCTGGTTGGCCACGTCCATGAGGATCTGCGTGCGCTCGCGCGCCTGCGCGTTCTCGTAGGTGACGTCGTGGGCGGACTCGTCGTGCCCGATGTCGGAGAAGTGCTGGCGCACGGAGGCGGCGATGCCGATCTCGCGCAGCTCGGCGCCCACGGTACGGGCGAGCTCACAGGCGTTGTTGTAGGTGCGGTCCGTAGTGCCGAAGCCGGGCATGGTCACCGCGATGACGCCGTCGCGCGGAAGTCCCAGCAGGTCGAAGGCGCGCACGGTCACGAGCAGGGCGAGCGTGGAGTCCAAGCCGCCCGAGAGGCCGATCACCGCGCGGCGTGAGCGCGTGTGCGAGAGGCGCTTGGCGAGGCCGTGAGCCTGAATGGCAAAGACTTCCTCGCAGCGCTCCGCGCGGCGAGCGGGGTCGGACGGCACGAAGGGGTGCGGGTCCACCCAGCGTGTGAGCGGGGTCTCGCGGGAGGCGGCATCGGCGCCCAGCGAGAAGGGCACAGCGACGTAGCCCAGCTCCTCCGGCGACGCGGCGCACTCGAAGGTGGACATGCGCGTGCGCTCGGCCACGAGGAGGCGGACGTCGACCTCAGAGACGGCGCGGCCGTCGCCGAAGGGCTTGCCCTCCGCGAGCAGGCGACCATTCTCGGCCACGAGGTCGTGCCCGGAGAAGACGAGGTCCTGCGTGGACTCGCCCGTGCCGGCGCTCGCGTAGACGTAGCCGCAGAGCAGGCGCGCGCTCTGGCCGGTCACGAGGCTGCGGCGGTAGTCCGCCTTGCCGACGACGGCGTTGGAGGCGCTCAGGTTGCAGATCAGCGTGGCGCCGGCCTGCGCATGCGCGATCGAGGGCGGCGCGGCAACCCAGAGGTCCTCGCAGATCTCCGCCGCGACCACGAGCTCGGGGAGCTCCAGGCAGGGGAAGAGCAGGTTGGTGCCCATGGGCACGTTCTTGTCGCCCGCGATGGAGACGGGTACGGGCTCGGCGGGGCCGGAGACGAAGTGGCGCCCCTCGTAGAACTCGTTGTAGGTGGGGATGTGGGTCTTGGGCACGAGGCCGAGGACCATGCCGCGCGAGACAGCCGCTGCGCAGTTGTAGAGCTTGCCGCCTGCGCGCACGGGAACGCCCACGAGCAGCAGCGCGTCGAGGTCTGCCGTAGCCGCGGCAAAGTCGGCGAGGCCGGCGTCGGCGGCGCGGACGAGGGCATCCTGCCAGAAGAGGTCCTCGCAGGTGTAGCCGGTGAGCGCGAGCTCGGGAAGCACGATGACGACAGCGCCGTCCTTCTCGGCAGCCTGACGTGCCGACGCCACGCAGGCCTCCACGTTGAAGGCGACGTCCGCGACCCGCACCTCCGGCGTCACCGCCGCGACCTTGACGAACCCGTCCCTCATCCCAACCTCCTTATGGGTCAAAAGGGGACAGACCCCTTTTGACCTATTTCTGCGTCACACGACTTATCGTACCGTGTCCTACGCCCGTGAGCCTCTCAATCTGCCGAACGGACAGGCCCATATTCCTCATCTCTTGAAGCGCCTCGTTGCGCGCGACTTTGGGCAGCGTCTTCACCTCGTGGGCGGGCAGCTCCCCCAGCACAAGGCGCGCAACCTCGCTCGCTTCGCCTTCGGGAACTCTCGAGCGGCGGTCAAAGCGATACGTACGCCTCTGCCCAGGCTGACTGTAGGCGATAAACCCCTCGGGTCCGCCAAGCATGTCCAAGACAAGGCGTGTGTTGGCAATCTCCGCAGGCCCCACGTACTCGCGATAGCTGCTCCACGGATACTCCGCCGCCGGACAGACCCCGGCGTTTGCCGGGTTGTCGTGCACGTAGCGGATGGCCTGAAGCAGGTACGTCTCATTCTCGATGGGACAGCTTTTGAACCGGTTTTCGAAGACGTGACCCACCCTCCCCGACTTGCGATTGAATCGCTGCGCATAGTCACCGGAGAGCCTCCGCATCATCTCGCTCAGCGTCTGCGTGGGATCCTCCAGCACAAGATGGACGTGATTCTCCATGAGACACCACGCCAAAATGCGAATTCCGGCGTCGGCAGCCCTCTTTGCAAGAAGATCGAGAAAAGCGCGGCGATCGGCGTCGTCCTCAAAGATGATCTGCTTCCCATTTCCACGCAAGATCACATGATAGAAGCCTGACTCGGCAATTGCCCTTGGCGCCCGCGGCATAGAGACCCCTCCCCTAGGTGAAGACTCTCATACCCAGAGGAGGGGGCACGCTTTCAGATAGATTCGAGCGGGCGAAAGATGGGTCAAAAGGGGTCTGTCCCCTTTTGACCTATCCTTCGAGGTAGCGGGCGAGGAACTCGCGGGTGCGCGGGTGCTCCGGCGCCGAGAAGAGCTTGGAGGGCGCGCCCTTCTCGGCGATGACGCCCTTGTCCATGAAGACGACCTCGTCGGAGACGTTCTTGGCGAAGGCCATCTCGTGCGTGACCACGACCATCGTCATGCCCTCGGCGGCCAGGCGTCGCATGACCTCGAGGACCTCGCCCACTATCTCGGGGTCGAGCGCCGAGGTGGGCTCGTCGAAGAGCATGAGGTCGGGCTGCATGCAGAGGGCGCGCGCGATGGCGACGCGCTGCTTCTGGCCGCCCGAGAGGTTGTTGACGTCCGCGCGCGCGAAGTCGGCCAGGCCCACCGACTCGAGGTGGCGCATCGCGACCTCCTGGGCCTCGGCCTTGCCCATCTTCTTGAGGGTCACGGGCGCGAGCGTGCAGTTGTCGAGCACGTTCATGTTGTTGAACAGGTTGAAGCCCTGGAAGACCATGCCGATCTTCTCGCGCAGGCGGTTCACGTCCACGTGCTCGGCCGCGAGGTCGGCGCCGTGGAACCACACGTGCCCGGCGTCGGGCGTCTCGAGCAGGTTGATGCAGCGTAGCAGCGTCGACTTGCCCGATCCGGAGGCGCCGATGATCGTGACCACCTGGCCGGGCATGACGTCGAGGTTGATGTCGCGCAGGACCTCGAGGTCGCCGAAGCTCTTGCGCAGGCCCCCGATGCGGACCATGGGCTCGGCGGCGGTGCCGGCCGCGACGCCGGCGGAGGCCGCGACGTTCGGGTTCTTCTCGCTCATGGCTTACTCCTCCACCTTCACGGGCTGGTCGGACGTGCTGCCCATGGTCTCGGCCTTCACGTTGAAGCGCTTGGCGAACTTGCCGAGCAGCCACGACGCGATTGCCGTCATGATGAGGTAGAACACGGCGGCCACGAGGTAGGCGTTGAGCTGCTTCCAGTAGATGCCCGCCACCGTGGACGCGGCGAAGGCCAGGTCGAACACGCCGATGACGGAGAGGACCGACGAGTCCTTGATGTTGATGACGAGCTCGTTGGAGAGGCCGGGGATTGCAAACTTGATGCCCTGCGGGAAGACGACCCGCACCATGGCCTGCCACTGCGAGAGGCCCAGCGACCGCGCCGCCTCCATCTGCCCCTTGTCCACGGACTCGATGCCGCCGCGCAGCACCTCCATCATGTAGGCGGTGGAGTTGAGCGACACCACCACGAGGCCGGCCACAAAGCGCGACCAGATGGCGTTGGTGTCGGTGACGCTGAGGCCGAAGCTGCTCACGAAGGCAAAGCCCGCGTAGTAGATGATGACGCCCTGGACGAGCATCGGCGTGCCGCGCACCACGGTGCTGTAGACCTTGGCAAACCACACGCCGATCTTCTTGAAGAAGCGCACGCAGTCGTTGTCGGAGCGGTCGACCTGCATGATGCGCGCAAAGACCAGCAGCAGCGCCAGGAAAAACGCGATCAGGGTGCCAAAGACGGCGAGCTCGATGGTGGTGATGATGCCGGTGATATAGGTGTCGCGGCCCTGCTGGAACATGTAGAGCACCTGGGCGAGCATGTCGTCGGGCATCTTTTCGGCGGCGGCGGCCACCTGCCAGGCGCTCGCCAGGCCCATGACCCAGCGGTCGACGAGAAGGACGGCGGTTATCGCCCAGATCACGTACGAGCCCACGCGCAGCGCGCGGGCCACGGCCGGCTTGGTGAACGGCGCCGACTCCGCGTAGTTGTGCCAGTGGGTCAGCTTGAACAGCAGCGCCACGGCGCAGAGCACGAGCCACGCCACCAGGACGTAGTACATCACGAGCTCGACGGTGAAGGCGTTGGCCAGGAAGGAGAGCTCCGGACGCGGCGAGCTCGACAGCAGCATGCCGAGAAGTGCCACGACGCTCGTGCCCAGCAGCACGTAGCGGTGGTCGCGCGTCACGAAGTCACGCAGTTTTGACATTCAGGGCTCCTCGCGGTTCTTCTGGTTATTTCGCCGTAAACGGGACGAGGGCCAGAGCCCCCGCCCCGCTCGGATGAGACAAAGGGACTGTCCCTTCGTATCGTTACGCAGGCTGGCGATCCATGCAATCCTGCCACATCTCGAGGCGCTCCTCCTCGGTGATGCCGGCGATGATCTCGTTCAGGCGGTCGAGCATCTCGTCGTTGCCCTTGGCGATGGCCGCGTTGTCCGGGTTGCTCGGGTCGGAGAAGCCCTCGCCCTCCTCGAGCTCGACCTTCATGAGGTCGGGGTAGTTCTCGAGCAGGTTGGGCAGCGACATCGAGGAGAACGTGATGGCGTCGCAGGTGCCGTTCTCGATGGCGTCGACGACGAGCGGAACCGTGGCGACGGGCGTCATGTGGTTGACGTCGGGAATCTCCTCGATGAGGTCGTCGTAGAAGGTGTCCTTCTGGCCGAGGACGGAGGCGCCGGCAAAGTCGGAGAGCTTGGTGGCGTCGGCGTAGTCGCTGTCCTTCTTGACGACGATGATGACCTCGTCGTCGATGTAGGAGTCGGTGAAGTCCGCAGACTCGGCGCGCTCCGGGGTGACGGACATGCCGGCGCAGATGATGTCGATGGTGCCGTTGTTGAGGGAGTCGACGAGCGCGCCGAAGTCCATCTTCACCGCGACGGGCTCCATGCCCAGCTCCTCGGCGATGCGCTTGGCGACCTGCACGTCGTAGCCGTCGGCGAAGGCGCCCTCGACGTTCTCGATGGGAATGGTGGTGTCGGACTCCTCGGTCGCCTGCCAGTTGTACGGGGCATAGGCGGCCTCCATGCCCACGCGCAGCGTCACGCCGTCGCCGAGGGTCGCGGCCTCGTTGGTGTCGGCGGCGTCGTCGGCCGCATCGTCGGCGTCATCGGTGGTGGGCTCCTGCGCGGCGGGACCGCAGCCGGAAAGGACCATCACGCCTCCCATGCCCGCCACGAGACTCGAGAGCTTGAGGAAGTCGCGGCGAGAGACTCTGTCAGATACGTACACGTGCGGGGTGGCCTTCATGGTGGTTCCTTTCCCTTTTTGAGTAATCCCCTTCCGCGCGACGCAACCGGAGGGGACCCATTCCCCTCCCCCTTGCAACTTAATGCGAGAAAGTTACGCGCACGTCGGCAGGATACCGCGGGGCGAGAAGAACCACAAGCTGCTACCATTCTGGAAACACCGCCGTAACGGGTGGGTCAATTGGGGACAGACCCCTTTTGACCCATCGACCTCATGGGTCAAAAGGGGTCTGTCCCCAATTGACCCACCTCATCCGGAAGAGGGCCGCATGGACCAGGAGACCTACGACGCCTACGTTGCCATCCTCGAGGAGGAGCTCGTCTGCGCGATGGGTTGCACCGAGCCCATCGCCGTTGCCTACTGCGCAGCGCTCGCGCGCCAGGCGCTCGGTGCGCTGCCGGAGCGCGTGGACGTTGCGGCGAGCGCCAACATCATCAAGAACGTGAAGAGCGTCGTCGTGCCCAACACGGGCGGCGCGCGCGGCATCGAGGCCGCCGCAGCGGCGGGCGTGGTCGCGGGAGACGCCGAGGCCAAGCTCGAGGTCCTTGCCGACATCACCGACGATGAGATCGAGGAGATGCGCGCGTTTCTCGCCGCGCACGACGTCACCGTGACGCCCTCCGAGCGCCCGTGGATCTTCGACATCCAGGTGCGCGTCTCAGGCGGCGGCCACACCGCCCTCTGCGAGATCGCGGGCGCGCACACCAACGTCATCTGCGTGGAGCGCGACGACGAGGTTCTTCTCGACCAGCCCTTTGATGAGGGCGCGGGCGAGAAGGACGCCGGGATGGACCGCGGCTGCCTCTCCATCGAGAAGATCGTCCAGTTTGCGGACGAGGTGAACCTCGACGACGTCAAGCAGGTCCTCGGGCGGCAGATCGCCTGCAACACGGCCATCGCCCAAGAGGGGCTCCACGGCGACTGGGGTGCGAGCGTGGGCAAGGTGCTGCTCGCCGCCTACGGTAACGGTGTGGCCAACCGCGCCAAGGCCTGGGCGGCCGCCGGCTCCGACGCGCGCATGGGCGGCTGCGAGCTGCCCGTGGTCATCAACTCCGGCAGCGGCAACCAGGGCCTCACGGCCAGCGTGCCCGTGATCGTCTACGCGCGGGAGCTGGGCGTCTCCCATGACGAGCTGCTGCGCGCGCTCGTGGTGTCCAACCTCGTAACCATCCATCTCAAGACCGGCATCGGGCGCCTTTCCGCCTACTGCGGCGCCACGAGCGCGGGCGCGGGCGCGGCGGCCGGCATCACCTACCTCTACGGCGGGCGCGCGGACGAGATCTCCCACACCGTGGTCAACGCCATCGCCATCGACTCCGGCATGGTCTGCGACGGCGCCAAGGCGAGCTGCGCGGCCAAGATCGCGAGCGCCGTGGAGGCCGGCCTTCTGGGCATGCAGATGCAGCGCCAGGGCCGGCAGTTCTACGGCGGCGACGGCATCGTGGTCAAGGGCGTGGAGAACACGATCCGCAACGTGGGCGTGCTCGCGGCGCAGGGCATGCGCGAGACCGACCGCACGATCATCGAGCTCATGTGCGGGTCCGGCGCGTGCTGACGCCCCCTCCGGCGCGGGCGCGGCGATAAGAGCCCGGCGCTCGGACAGTCCTCGCCGCAAAACACGCGGCTGCGGAACTCGCGGCGGGCTCTTATCGCCGCGCCCGTGCAGTGCCGTTATCGGCGCCTTGGGATGGAGTTTTGGGTGGCAGTCTGTTCTAGCTCGAGGAGGGCTTGCTTGCGGTCGAGACCGCCGGCGTAGCCGGTGAGGGAGCCGCCAGCGCCCACCACACGATGGCAGGGGATGATCACGCTGATGGGGTTCCTGCCCACGGCGGTCCCAATGGCACGGGGCGACGACCCCAGCTCGGCTGCGAGCTCGCCGTACGTGCGCGTCTCCCCGTACGGGATGGCGAGAAGCGCGCCCCACACACAGCGCTGGAACGCGGTGCCGCGCGGCGCCAGCGGGAGGTCGGCCACGCCCGGACGCTCCCCCGCGAAGTACGCGTCCAGCCAGCGGCGCGCGGCCGCCAGCACGGGCGTCTCAGCCTCCACGTCCTTCTCGGCACCCTCCAGCCCGCGCGCAAAGTAGCGCTGCCCGTAGAACCACGCGCCCATCAGGCCACCGTCGTCGGCCGCGAGCAGCATCTTTCCCAGCGGGGATTCGTGGTCGCAGGTATGCATGTCACACCTTTCCCAGCGATGGCTTGGTCTTGGGCGCATAGTCGCGCATTCCGGGGATGACTCCGCCCGCCACGGCCCAAAGATAGAGGCTGGCCACGCTGCCGTAGGGGCTGTAGCGACGCCGGTACTTCTCGAAGAGTTTGCGCGTGATTATGCGATGATGGTAGACCATGCGCAGGCCACGCTGGATTGCCAGGTCATCAAAGGCCAGCACGTCGGGACGCTCAAGACAGAAGAGCAGGATCATCTCCGCCGTCCAGCGTCCGATGCCCGGTAGCGCATAAAGCGCCGCAATGGCCTCCTCGTCCGGCATCGCCGCCACCGCGGCAAGATCGAACTCGCCGTCCGAGACGCGCCGCGCAAACTCCCGTATGTAGCCCACTTTCCGGAAGGTCATACCAACAGACTGCAGTTCAGCGGCAGTACGCGCAAGCACGTGCGCCGCGTCCACCGTACCCAGGAGCTCCTGCAGGCGCGCCCATATCGTCGCCTGCGCCTTAGTGGAAACTTGCTGGCCCACGACGTGGTGCACCACGGAAGAAAAGATGTCAGGGTCCACCTCGCGGCGCACGGGGCCGATCTTCTCGATCAGCTCACCGAGCACCGGATCGCGCGCCTTGAGGTAGTCCGCCTCCGCCTGTCCGTACCGGAAGTACATAGCACCCCCCTACGCGCTCTCTCGCCATCATCATGCACCATTGCTGCCAAAACCAGATCTCGCCGTCTCTCAAATGGGGCGAGAAGCCCGTGGGCGAGACGCCCGCAAGCTCGGCATGAAGAGAGCGGCTAATCTCCCTAGCATTATGATCCGGTGTTCCCGTGAGCTCGAGCCAGGGTTCGAGGCGCTGCTCCATGGGCGCTACCTCGACGCTCGCCACACAGAGCCCCGCGTCGACAAGCATTCCGCCCAGCTCGTCGTGCGTGAGGCATCGCACGTGCGAGAAATCGCGCAGGCGCTCGATCCGGTCGCGCTCCACGCGCGTCTGTGCGTCCGCAACCATGTCAATCACCATCACGCGTCCGCCCGGGCGCACGATGCGCGCCATCTCCGCAACGGCCGCCCTGGGATCGGCGATGTGGTGCAGCGCGAGCCGCGATACAACGATGTCGAAGGCGCTCTCCCCAAATGGCAGCGCCCCTGCGACCTCCCTCGACAAAGGCCATGTTGGCATGGTGCTCTGCCTCGGCAAGCCGCCGACCCTCGGCCAGCATTGCTGGGGTGGCATCCAAGCAGGCCACCGAGGCCGCGTATTGCGCGAGCGCCCGTCCGCAGGCGCACGTCCCCGCCGCCACCTCAAGAACGCGCTCATCCCCGCCAAGCTCCAGGACCTCAACAAGATGTCGCAGGTAGTCAGCGCGAGAGAAGTTTCGTGACGGATCGTCAAAGCCCGCGGCCTGCCGGGAAAAGGATTTCCGCACCGCCTCGAGGTTCTTCTCGGCCACGCGAATCAGATCCCAGCGCGTCATCGGAGTCCTCCGGTGCCTGCGCGCGGTCCGATATCGAATAGCAGCGCAGCGGACTCGCCACCGTGATGGCGTAGTCCTCGAAGTCAAGCTCTCGTCCGGCGCGCTGACTCGCGCGGTGCTCGACGACGTTTCGCCAGCGCTCGACCGCCCCCTCACTCGTTCATGGAGGCGCGCTATTCCGAGGCGCTTTCCCTGTCCGACCTTGCCGATGCCGCACACGTGAGCGTCTCCGAGCTTGGCCGCGATTTCCGGGCCTGCCTGGGAACGACACCTTGGCGCCATCTCACCGAGTACCGCCTTGACCGCGCGGCGCGGCTGCTGCGTGCGACCAAGCTTCCCGTGGCCACCGTCGCGGCTCGGACGGGCTTTGCGAGCCCAAGCCACTTTGGGAAGCTCTTCCGCGAGCGAACGGGCCTCTCGCCCCGCGCCTATCGCACCGAAAAATGATACGAAGGGACTGTCCCTTCGTATCATTCCCAGGTGGGAGGGACGGGGGCGTCGGGGGTGGCCCAGGTACCCAGGGCGGCGTTGGGGTCGGCGTCCAGCGTGAGCGGCGAGAAGGACCCGGCGTTGTAGCTCCGCAGGGCCGCGATACCGATCATCGCCGCGTTGTCGCCGCAGGCACGCATGGGCGGCACGGTCACGCGCACGCCGCGCCTCTCGAGCGCCTTCTTATACGCCGCGCGCAGCCCCGGGTTGGCCGCCACGCCGCCACCGACGCAGAAGTCGGCAACGCCGGTCTCCTCCACGGCCGTCACGGCCTTGGCGACCTGCACGTCGATCACGGCCGCCTCGAAGCTCGCCGCAAGGTCGGGCAGGTTGATCGCGCGGCCGGCGCGGTTCTCGCCCTCGATGTAGGTGATGACGGCAGTCTTGAGGCCGGAGAGACTGAAGCTGTAGTCACCGCTGTGCATCATCGCGCGCGGGAAGTGAATGGCCTTGGGGTTGCCCTGCGCGGAGAGCTTGGAGATCACGGGGCCACCGGGGTAGCCCAGGCCGAGCGCCTTTGCCACCTTGTCGAAGGCCTCGCCCACCGCGTCGTCGATCGTGGCGCCCAGGAGCACGTAGTCGCCCCAGGCGCGCACGTGGACGAGCATGGTGTTGCCACCGGAGACGATGCTCGCCACGAAGGGCGGCTTTAGGTCCGGCGTCTCGAAGAGGTTGGCCATGAGGTGACCCTCGAGGTGATGCACGGCAATGAGCGGCAGGTCAGCAGCGGCGCAGAGGCCCTTGGCAAAGGCCACGCCCACCACGAGCGCGCCCACCAGGCCCGGCCCCGCCGTGACGCCCACCGCCGCGAGGTCAGACGGGGCCAGCGTGTCCACGCCGAAGTGCTCGCCGGCGCGCGCGAGCGTCTCCTCGAAGACGCCCACGATGGCCTCGGTGTGCTTGCGGGAGGCGATCTCGGGCACCACGCCGCCAAAGCGCGCGTGGAAGTCAATCTGCGTGGCCACGACGCTCGCGCAGACAACGCCGTGGCCGTCCGTCACGGCCATGGCGGTCTCGTCGCAGGAGGACTCGATCGTGAGGATGAGCGGGCCGGCGGCGGCAAGCGCGGCAACAGCCTCGGGCGCGCGCTCGCCGGGTACGATCGGCCACGGGCGGATGGACGGCGCCGGCTCGGGCCGGCCGGTCGCGATGACGGCATCGGCCGCGAGCGGAAGTGGCGCGCGCAGGATGAGGGCGTCGTGGCCGGCACCATAGTAGCCCGGGCGACGACCCTCCTCCGCGAGGCCGAGCGCGCCGTAGAGGGCGCGGGCCGGCTCGTTCTTCTCGTCCACCTCGAGCGAGATCGTGCCTGCCCCGAGCATCTGCGCGTCGTAGGCCACGCGCGCGACGAGGCGCGCGGCAATGCCCCCGCGGCGGCGCGCCGCGTCCACGACGACCTCCTCGACCTCGAAGTCCGCCCCCGCGAGCACGCCGCCCGCAAAGCCGATGACGGTCCCCTGGTCGTGTGCGACCCACCAGCTGCGACCCGGCTGGGTGAGCTCCTCGTAGAACATGCGCTCCGTCCACGGCGTGTGCGCAGAGGCTTCGTAGGCAGCCGCCTCGAGCGCCGCCACGGCAGCGGTGTCGTTCAGCGTCATAGGACGCAGCTGCAGGTGGATGCCCGCGAGCGCGTCATCCACGCCGGTGAGCTCCACGGTCGCCGGCTTCTTGAGGCCCAGCCGCGTGCGCTCGGCCTCCTCGGCGTCGGAGAGGCGGGTGTAGATGGGCAGCACCAGCGCAGGGTCGCCGGGCTGTCCATCAAAGACGCCGGCCTCCACGGCGGCGCGCAGGAGCCCCTCGCCCGTGGGGAACCATGCCCCCTCAGGCGAGAAGGACCGGAAGCCCGCCGCCTCAAAGCGTGCCCGATACTTGGTAAGACCGTTGCCTGAGAGCGTGAGCTCGGCCGCATCCGCGCGCGCGGCCCACGACGCCACGCAGGCGTCGGCCTTGGACACGGTCTCGGCCGGGAAGGTGCGGTGCGCGCCCGCGTCGTCGAGCTCATAGATGCCGGGGTAGACCTCGCCGCGCATGGCATCGCCGGCTACGGCCAAAGCGCCGCGGGCGCCGCTCGCCCATGCGGACCACGCCATCGCGTCGAGCGCCGACGTCCCGTACAGCGGGCATCCCGCGCCGCACGCCAGACCCTTGGCCGTGGCGATGCCGATGCGCACGCCCGTGAACGAGCCCGGGCCGCGTCCCACGAGCACCGCGTCGAGATCGCCCGTCGAAAGGCCCGCCTCGGCGAGCGCCTCCTGCGCCGTGGTCACGAGCTCCACGTTGGCCTGGCGGCGGCACAGGTGGTCGCGCGCGGCGAGCACCTCCACGGAGCCGTCCGCGCCCACGCGCCCCACGACGCACGCCAGCATGTCCGTGGACGTGTCGACGGCAAGGACGGTCTTCTCGGCAGGTTTGACGTTCTTCTCGCTCATGCGCGGCTCTTCTCGCTCGAAGGTTCAACCCGACTAGTTTAGCGGCAATGACGCGAGGGTGCTCCCTTCGCATCTTTGCGCGCCGTCACTGCAAGTTGGCCGCGTGCTCCGCAGACACCGCCTCGATCAGGCGCGCGAGCGGCCAGGACCGGTTGACCTTGTTGAGCAGCGCCTTGGGCCCCACCACGCACCCCGCCTCGCGCGAGCGGGCGAGAAATACGTTGACCTGCGCGTCCGTAAGCCCGCAGAGCAGGACGAACTCGGCGCACTCCGGCGTCGGCCCCTCATAGGGCATCGGCGCGGGCCTGAACCCCGGAAGTCGGGCGAACGCGCCCGCCGGGTCGCCTAGGCGCTCGGGCAGCGCCGTGCGCGCCACCACGCCCATGTCGCGCAGGATCTTGCGCACCGCCGCGCCCTTCT
Source organism: uncultured Atopobiaceae bacterium (assembly GCA_944320385.1). GTDB lineage: Bacteria > Actinomycetota > Coriobacteriia > Coriobacteriales > Atopobiaceae > Thermophilibacter. The sequence continues at coordinate 220,435 of CALUHH010000001.1, forward strand.
CGGAAGAGGGGTCAAGCCCCCAGAGCACCGCGCACGCCGCGGGCCCCGAGGGCTTGACCTTCTTGCGGGCAGCCTTTTTCTGAGGCTTGCCGGCCATTAGCCGAAGTAACGCTCGAGCAGGCCCTTGAGAGCCTTGCCGTGACGGGCCTCGTCGCGCGCCATCTCGTGGACGGTGTCGTGGATGGCGTCGAGGTTGTTCTTCTTGGCGCAGGTGGCGAGCTCCGTCTTGCCCTGCGTGGCGCCGAACTCGCAGTCGACGCGCCAGGCGAGGTTGGCCTTGGTGGAGGCCTTCATGTTGGGCTCGAGCTCCTCGCCGAGCAGCTCGGCGAACTTGGAGGCGTGCTCGGCCTCCTCGTAGGCGGCCTTCTCCCAGTACAGGCCGATCTCGGGATAGCCCTCGCGGTGAGCGATGCGGGCCATGCAGAGGTACATGCCGACCTCGGAGCACTCGCCGTTGAAGTTGGCCTTGAGCTGCTCGAGGATGTAGGCCTTGTCCTCGTCGGAGATGTCGGGGTTGTCCTTGACGGTCTTGCCGTAGATGCCGTACTCGTGCTCGGCGGCGAGCTTGAGCTCACCCTCGACCTTCTCGAACTGGCTGGCAGGAGCCTTGCAGACCGGGCACTCCGCCGGCGGCTCCTCGCCCTCGTAGATGTAACCGCAGACCTTGCAGACCCACTTCATGGTGACCTCCTTGTTTGAATGCGTGCGGCGAGCCCGTCGGCTGCGCCGCCCTCTCCTATGCACACGGCCTACGCCGTAGATGCCAAACCTTGCTGACATGCGGGGCAGATGCCGTCGAACTGCAGCGAGTGGCTGGTTATCTGATACCCAGATGCCTGCGCCGCTGTCTCGTCAACGCCGGCGAGCACGGGAATCATCACGTCGTCGACACGACCGCAGCAGGTGCAGCGCACGTGGTAGTGTGCGAACGCCTGGTGGTCAAAGCGATCGGCGCCGTTGTTGATCCTCACGCGGCCGATCCGCCCCTCGTCGGAGAGCTTGCCCAGCGTGCGATAGACCGTCGCGCGGCCGATGCTGGGGTGCTCGACATGAACGGCCTCGTACACCTCGTCCGCCGTGGGATGGTTTGCCAGCCGGCGCAGCTCGTCTTCGATGATCGCGCGCTGGACCGTGTTCCTGCTCGCCATGTCTCGCCTCCTCTCGACTGAGAAGACTATAGCATATTGAGATTCAATCTCAACTGAGAATTTGTCTTTGTTTGGGCCGCTGAGAAATGTACGACCAACTCGCCGCGCAATATCCTTATCATTTAATTAGTTAGTTCCTCATAAAACACGTGGAGAATTGGGTCGTACATTTCTCGCAGTCAGATGCTCGAGCAGGCGAGAAGGACGCGCGCCCGGGCACCTACAGCGCGGCCAGCAGCTCCTCGCCACGGACATCGTGCGCGACGAGAAGAACCTCGCGCGGCGGCTCCTCGCCGAGAGCGGCCTCGTCATCGAGGCGCGTCACGAAGACGTCCACGCGGGCGTCACCAATCTCGTCGGCGAACTGCTCGCCCCACTCGATCGAGCAGACGCCGTCGGCGCCGAGCACGTCGAAGATGCCCGTGTCCTCGAGCTGGGCAGAGTCGTCCAGGCGATAGAGGTCAAAGTGGTAGAGCGGCATCTCGGCCCCCTCGTAGACCATCTCGATGGTGAACGTGGGGCTCGTGACGTCGGCGGTCACGCCCATGCCCTGTGCGATGCCCTTGGTGAGCTGCGTCTTGCCCGCCCCGAGGTCGCCGGTCAGCACCAGCACGTCGCCTGGCGCCAGAAGGCGCCCGAGCCGCTCGCCCAGTGCGATGGTCTCGTCGCGCGAGCACGTCCTGAACCTCTTCTCGCTCATCGCCCCTCCTCCGTGACGGGATGCTCTGCCAGCCACGCGCCGACCATGCGCAGGTCGGCCTCGAGCAGCGGCTGCCAGTCGGAGTGATAGATGCAGGCGGCCGGGTGGAAGGTCGGGCAGACCACGAAGTGGCCCGTCTGGTAGAGCTGGCCGCGCAGCGACGTCACGCCCTTGTTGGTGCGCAGCACAAACTGGGACGCAAAGTTGCCCAGGCACACGATGACGTCGGGCCAGATGGAGCGGATCTGCTCGCGCAGGAAGGGCGAGCAGACCTCGATCTCCTCGGGCTTGGGGTTGCGGTTTCCGGGCGGGCGACACTTGACCACGTTTGCGATGTAGATCTCGTCCCGCGTCAGCCCCGCGCAGCCGAGAAGGGCGTCGAGCTTGTGACCTGCGGCGCCCACGAACGGCTCGCCCTGGAGGTCCTCGTTGCGGCCGGGCCCCTCGCCCACGAACATCACGCGCGCATGGGGGTTTCCCACGCCGAAGACGAGGTTGGTGCGCGTGGCACCGAGCGGGCACAGCTGGCAGTCGCCCATGAGGTCGCGGATCTCCCGCAGCGTGACCTCGCGCGGCCGCTGGTGCTCGTGGCCGGGAATGTGCATGACGGACATGAGGTCGAGCCCCCTTCTCTCCGCGGCCGTGCGCCGGCCGCCGGACCCGCTAGGTGTAGATCTTCTCAAGGCGCATCCCAAAGTCGCAGACAACCTCATAGTTGATCGTGTTGCGCAGCGACGCCATCTCGTCGGCGCTGATGGACTCGTTGCCGTCGGAGCCAATGAGCGTGACCACGTCGCCGTACTCGATGGGCCGCGAAGGGCGGTAGGCGCGGGCGCTGTTGACGTCCACGGCGAACATGAACTGGTCCATGCAGATGTTGCCCACCTGCCGGCAGCGGATGCCGTCCACGAGCACGTCCATGTTGTTGGAGAGCTCGCGGGCGAGGCCGTCCGCATAGCCGATGGGCACGGTGGCCACCTGGATGTTCTTCTTGGGCACGCGCCAGGTGAGGCCGTAGCCCACGCCGTCCCCCACGTTGGGGTAGAGCACGCGCACCACGCGGCCCCTCACGCTCATGACCGGCTCGAGCTCGATGCGCGGGCGCGTGACGTCGGCGGGGTGCAGGCCGTAGAGGCCGATGCCGACGCGGCACATGTCGAAGTGGCACTCGGGGTGCAGCACGGTTCCGGGCGTGTTGTCGCAGTGGACCAGGCCCGTCTCGAGCCCCGCCCCGCGCAGCGCCTCGACCGCCTCGCGAAAGCGGTTGAGCTGCAGGGCAAAGTCCCAGTCGTCGAGGACGTCGGCGGTCGCGAAGTGCGTGAAGGTGCCCGCGCACTCCAGGCCGCGGTGGAAGTCGATCGTGCGGCGCAGCTCGACGACGTCCTGCCGCCGCACCCCGATGCGCGTCATGCCCGTGTCGACGGCGAGATGATAGCGCGCCACGCGGTTGCGGGCGGCAGCGGCCTCGCCGAGGGCGAGGGCGAAGTCGGCGGTGTAGACGGCCGGCATGAGGTCGTAGTCAACGAGCGTCCCGACGCAGTCCACCGGAGGCTCGGAGAGCACCAGGACCGGCCACTCGATGCCGGCCTCGCGCAGGGCGATGCCCTCCCCCACCGTGGCGACGGCGAACTGGTTGGCGCCCGCAGCGTGCATCGTCTTTGCGCAGGGCACGGCGCCGTGACCGTAGGCGTCCGCCTTGACGACGCACATCATCTGCGGCCCGCGGCCGATCTGCCTCCTGAACGCCGCCGTGTTCCTCCGGAGCGCGGCGAGGTTCACCTCGACCCAGGACCAGCGGGTGGCGGGACTCGTGACCTTCTCCATGGCGGTCATCTCCCCCTGTGCCTAATCGTCGGATTCCGGGTACATCGCGTGCTCCTCGACGGCATCCACGGCCAGACCGATGACGTCGATGAGGTCGGTCGCCATGACGCCGCGCGCGCCCATGTGCTCGGCGGCGAGGGAGCCCGCATAGCCGTGGACCTCGCACACAAAGGCAGCGAGAAGGGCGAGGTCCGTCCCCTCGCTCGCGCGCTGGGCGAGGGCCGAGACCATCATGCCCGCGAGCACGTCCCCCGAGCCGGCGGTCGCCAGGGACGCGGGGCCCGGCTTGGGCAGCACGGCACGCTCGACGCTCACGCAGCCGGTCGCGTTGCCCTTGGCAACGACGACGAGCTCGGAGCCGCCGTCGGCCCACACGATCTTGCGGGCCGCCTCGAGCTGCGCGACGAGCGAGTCGGGCGGGTTGTCGGGACAGCCGACGAGGCGGCCGAGCTCCTGGCGGTGCGGAGTGAGGACGAGGGGCGCGCGACGGCGCGTGACCTCGGGGAAGTCGGGCAGGGAGCCGTCGGTGAGACGAGAGAGGCAGTTGAGGCCGTCGGCGTCGACGACGAGCGGGACGTCGGTCTCGAGCAGGGCGGAGACGACGGTCGTGGTGCCGCCGGTCGCGCGCATGCCCGGGCCCACGAGCACGGCCGAGGAGCGGGCGGCGAGCTTGGCGACGACGTCGCGCGCATCCGCGGATATGGTCCCGTCGGCATCTTCGGGCAGCGGGACCACGGGAATCTCGAGCAGGTGAGACTGGGCGACAAACGCGATCGAGGCAGGAACGGCAAGCGTGACGTAGCCGGCGCCCATGCGCGCGGCTGCGCGCGCCGCCATGATCGCGGCGCCCGGGAACCTCCGGGAGCCGCCCACCACGAGCACCGAGCCGCGGGAGAACTTGTCGACCGCCGCCGTGGGCGCGCTGACCACTTCCAGATAGTCAACCAGGTCGGTGCGCCACGCCACGGGGTCGGCGTCGATCACGAGGCGCTCGGTCTGCTCGGCAAGCGGGGCAACGACGATGGCGCCGCACACGTCACGGCCGGCGTCGGCGAGAAGACCGGGCTTGAGCGCGAGCATGGTCACCGTCATGTCGGCGACGACGCAGCTCTTGGCGGAAAGGCCGGTCTGTGCAGAGAGGCCGCTCGGGACGTCGACGGAGACGACCTGCGCGCCGCAGGCGTTCACGCAGTCGATCCAGATGTCAAAGGGGGCGCGCACCTCACCGTGAAAGCCCGTGCCCAGCATGCAGTCGAGCACGACGTCGGTCGTGGAGAGCAGGCTCTCGAGCTCGTCGCGCGACGGCCCCACCATGGGCGCGATTCCCGCCCGGACGGCGCTCTGCGCCACCTGGCGGGCAAGGTCGCCCGCCAGCTCGTCGGGGGAGACCGGCGTCACCACGGTGACGTTGGCCCCGTGGGCGTGGAGCGCCTCCGCGGCGACCCAGCCGTCGCCCCCGTTGTTGCCCAGGCCGGCGAGGACCACCACGTTGTCAACGCCGCCGAGCTCGAGCACCTCCTGCGCCGCGGCGCACCCGGCGCGGTGCATGAGCTCGGAGACGCTCACCCCCTCGCGCGTAAGGGCGACCTCGACGCACTTGACGTCCTCGATGTTGAGCACGGGCTGCATGTCTCTACTCCTTCGTAGCGTTCTTCTCGTCGAGACGGCCCTCGATGCCGCTCAGGGCCTCCTCCTGGACGCGCTCGAGCTCGTCGAGCACCGAGCGCGCCTCCTTGAACGACGTCGCCAGCGCGCGCGCCGCCTCGTCGCGGGCGGGAGGCGCCGGCCTGACGTCGTCGGTCACGGCGATGGCGTTGGCCACCGCGACGTCTCGCGTGTGCGAGATGGACAGGGCGATCTCGCGCACGCCGCGCTCGCGGGCGATCTCGGCCGCCCTGCCGGCGAGAACGACGCGCGGACGCCCGGACTCGTCGCGCGACACCGAGACGTCGCGCAGGCCGATGCCTCCGGAGAAGCCGGTCCCGAGTGCCTTGAGCACCGCCTCCCGCGCGGCGAACCGCGCGGCGTAATGCTCCGCCGGCCGCGCGCTCTTCTCGCAATACGCGCGCTCCTCGTCCGTGAAGACGCGCCTCACGAAGTTGGGGCGCCGCGCGATGACGCGCTCCATGCGCTCGATCTCGAGCATGTCCACGCCGATGCCTGCCGTTGCCATAGCTACTCCACCGTAACCGATTTCGCAAGATTGCGGGGCTTGTCAACGTCGCACCCGCGGAGAAGGGCGACGTGGCGCGCGAGCATCTGCAGGTGGACCACGGCGACGATAGGAACGAGCAGCTCGTCCGGCACATGGGGAATCCACAGGACATGCTCCACGAGCGATGCCACCGCCTCGTCCCCGTCGGTGGCCACCGCGACGCAGACCGCGCCGCGGGCGATGACCTCCTGGATGTTGGAGACCGTCTTGTCGTGGACGCGGTCCTCGGGGACGATGGCGACCACAGGGAAACCGGGCTCGAGAAGGGCGATGGGGCCGTGCTTCATCTCCCCGGCGGGATAGGCCTCGGCGTGGAGGTAGCTGATCTCCTTGAGCTTGAGCGCGCCCTCGAGGGCCGTCGTCGCGTTGACGCCGCGGCCGAGGAAGAGGGCGGAGTGCGCCCGGCGGAAGAGCTGCGCGGCGCGCTTGTCCTGCCACGAGCGCGAGATGACTTCGCGAATGAGGTCGGGGATGCGGCAGAGGTCCTCGTAGCGACGCTCCACCTCCGCGCGCCCCATCTCTCCCCTCGCCTCCGCGAGACGCAGGGCGAGAAGGGCGCTCGCCACCATCTGGGCCGTGTAGGCCTTCGTGGAGGCCACGCACACCTCGGGGCCTGCCTGGACATAGAGAACGCCGTCGGACTCCCGCGCGGCGGTCGACCCCAGGACGTTGGTAATCGCAAACACCCTGCACCCCATCCCCTTGAGGCGCCGCGCCGCGGTGAGCGTGTCGGCGGTCTCGCCGGACTGGGTAATGACGACCCCGAGCGTGTGGGGCGTGACCAGGACGTCGTTCTCGTAGTTGAACTCGGAGGCGTAGTCGCATATGACCGGGACTTTGGCCCAGGTCTGTATGAGCGTGCGCGCGATGAGGCTCACGTGATAGGAGGTCCCGCAGGCGATGAGGTAGACCTTGTCGATCGCCGCGAGCTCGCCGGGGGTCAGGGAGAGCTCGTCGAGGGTGATGCCGTGCTCCCCCATGCGGCCGGAGAGCAGGCGCTCGATCGCCTCGGGCTGCTCGCCGATCTCCTTGGCCATGAAGTCGGCGTAGCCGCCGAGCGTGGCCGCGGAGGCGTCCCAGTCGATGTCTATGGTCGAGGGAACGTCGACCTCGGTGCCCTCGGCGTCGAAGACCGTGACCCGCCCGCTCCGCTCCAGGCGGGCGAGCTGGCCGTTCTCGAGCTGAATGACATGAGAGGTGACGCTTGCGAGGGGCGTGACGTCCGAGGCGGCATACGCCCCCTCGGGAGTCGAGGCGACCACGAGCGGGGACCCGTTTCGCGCGCACACGATCTCACCCGGCGCATCCGCGCACACCACGGCGAGCGCCCAGGAGCCCTCGAGGCGGCGCACCGCGTTGCGCACGGCACCCACGAGGTTGCCGGCGGAGGGGCCCGCCCAGGCGTCCTCAATGAGATGGGCGATCGCCTCGGAGTCGGTCTCGGAGACGAGCGTGTGACCGCTTCTCTGCAGGTACGCCCGCAGCTCGCGGTAGTTTTCGATGATGCCGTTGTGAACGACGGCTATCCGCCCGCTGCAGTCCCGGTGGGGATGGGAGTTGCGGTCGGTCGGCGCCCCGTGCGTCGCCCAGCGCGTGTGCGCGATGCCCGTCGTCCCGACGAGGTTGGCCGTCTCGCAGCGCTCGACGAGCGTGGCGACACGACCCGCGCACTTGACGCCGTGCAGGGCGCCGTCGGCCCCCAGCACCGCGACGCCCGCGGAGTCATATCCCCGGTACTCGAGCGTCTTGAGACCCTCGAGTAGGTAGCCGATTGCCTGGCCACTGCCGGTATAGCCAACGATTCCGCACATGCGGAGCCTCCTCGTGTCTGCGTCTGCGGCACGTCACGATTCTAGCAGCCCGACGGGCGGCGCAGCGTTGCCCCACCTAGGCTTGAAACGGCTTGAGCGCCTCGAGCACGAAGGCGTTGGCCTTGCGGCACAGCTCGTCGGTCGGCGCCTCGGCGAGGGTGCGCACCAGCGGCTCGGTGCCGGAGGCGCGCACGAGCACGCGGCCCTGGCCGGCGAGGAACTCCTCCGCCTGCTTGACCGCCGCGAGCACGCCCGCGTCGCTCATGGCCGCGTCCTTGTCGCTCACGCGCACGTTGACGAGCTCCTGGGGGTAGAGCTTGACCGGGGCGCACAGCTGCGAGAGCTTCTCGCGCTCCGCGCGCAGGACCTCCATGATGCGCAGCGACGTCATGATGCCGTCGCCCGTGCACTCGATGTCACCAAAGATGATGTGGCCCGACTGCTCGCCGCCCAGGCTATAGCCGTTCTCGCGCATGCAGGCATAGACGTTCTTGTCGCCCACCGCCGTGGTCTCATAGGAGAGGCTCGCCTCGTCGAAGGCCTTGAACAGGCCATAGTTGCTCATGACGGTGGGGACCACGGTGCCGGCCGTGAGGCGGCCGTGCTTGTTGAGGTAGACGCCGCAGATGTAGAGGATCAGGTCGCCGTCGACGACGTTTCCGCGCTCGTCCACGGCAAGGCAGCGGTCCGCGTCGCCGTCGTAGGCAAAGCCCACGTCCAGGCCCTGCTCGACCACGTGGCGGCGCAGGCGGTCGATGTGCGTGGACCCGCAGTCGACGTTGATGTTGAAGCCGTCGGGGCTGTTGTTGATCACGCGGACGTCGGCGCCGAGGGCGTCGAAGACGGGCTTGGCCACGGAGGAGGCGGCGCCGTTGGCGCAGTCGAGCCCCACCTTGACGCCCTGGAGCGAGAAGTTGGCGCTCGCGATGAGATGGGCGATGTAGCGGTTGCGGCCCTGCATGTAGTCGACCGTGCAGCCGATGGCCTCGCCGGTGGCGAGCGGAACCTCGATCTTGCCGTCGATGTAGTCCTCGATGAGCTCGAGGACGTCCTCGTCCATCTTGTAGCCCTCGTCGTTCACGAGCTTGATGCCGTTGTCGGTGTAGGGGTTGTGGGATGCGGTGATCATGACGCCGCAGTCAAACGCGCCGTCGACGACCTCGTAGGAGACGCCGGGCGTGGGGATGACGTGCAGCATGTACGCATCGGCGCCGGAGGCCACCAGGCCCGAGACCAGCGCGGACTCGAACATGTAGCTCGAGCGGCGCGTGTCCTTGCCCAGGACGATGCGGGCCTTCTTGCCCTGACGGGCCCCGTAGTACCAGCCCACGAAGCGGCCGATCTTATAGGCGTGCTCGACGTTGAGGCCCTCGTTGGCGACGCCGCGGAAGCCGTCGGTTCCAAAGTACTTCATTCCCGTCCCCTCCAGTGAGTGCGTTTGAGCCGTAGATGTTCCCATCCTACCCCCGTCGCGCCCAACCACGCAAAGCGTTACCTGATTTCAAAAAAGACCCGCCGGCCGAAGCCAGCGGGTCTTGGGTGCGATATGGGCAAGAGGCCTTAGCGCTTGGAGAACTGCGGGCGCTTGCGGGCCTTCTTGAGGCCGTACTTCTTGCGCTCGACCGCACGCGGGTCGCGCGTGAGGTAGCCGGCCTTCTTGAGGTCCTCGCGGTACTCGCCGGCGTCGAGGAGGGCGCGGGCGATGCCGAGGCGCAGCGCACCGGCCTGGCCGGTGATGCCGCCGCCGTCGCACTTGGCGAGGACGTCAAAGCGCTCGGCGGTCTCGGTCACGCGCAGCGGCGCGACGGCGTTGTCGACGAGCTGCTGACGGCCGAAGTACTGGATGGCCTCGCGGCCGTTCACGACCACCTTGCCGGTGCCGGGGACGAGACGAACGCGGGCGACGGCCTCCTTGCGGCGACCGGTGCCGGTGTAAACAACGGTGTTCTCAGCCATCGGTTAGGCCCTCCAATCGATCTGGACGGGGTTCTGGGCCGTGTGCGGGTGCTCGGGGCCGGCGTAGACCTTGAGCTTGGTGCCCTGCTTGCGGCCGAGGGTGGTCTTGGGGAGCATGCCCTTGATGGCGTGCTCGACGACGCGCTCGGGGTGCTTCTCCATAGCCTCGCGGAAGCTCTCGAGCTTGAGGCCTCCGAGGTAGCCGGAGTAGCGCCAGTACTGCTTGTGATCGGCCTTCACGCCGGTGAGGACGACCTTGTCGGCGTTGATGACGACGACGAAGTCACCGGTGTCGGCGTTGGGGGTGTACTGGGGCTTGTTCTTGCCACGAAGAATCATGGCAGCCGTGGTGGCAAGACGACCGAGCGTGGCGCCCTCAGCGTCGATGAGCACCCACTTGCGCTCGACTTCGCCGTTCTTGGCGAACTGAGTCGACTTCTTCACTTGACTCCTCCTACGTACCT
>CALUHH010000002.1 GCA_944320385.1 uncultured Atopobiaceae bacterium
CGTCCTTGTGCTCCTGGGCCCAGGCCTCGGCGACCTTGCCCACGGACTGGGCGGCGTTCTCGGCGCACTCGAAGACGCGCGCAAAGCCCTCGACCATCTCGTCGTAGTGGTCATAGCCCTCGACCTGCTGCAGGATCTCCAGCGCCACGGCGATGGCATAGCCCATCTTCTCGGTCTTGGCGGCGTAGTTGGCCTCGAAGCCGTGGACAATCACGTGGTCGACGCCCTTGGTGAGCGCGGAGCCGGCGGCGTGGGTGATGGCCACGACGGGGGCGCCGGCGGCCTTGGCGACCTTGTTGGCCTCGACGGTCTCGGGGGTGCCGCCGCCGAGCGAGCAGGTGATCACGAAGGTGTTGGGGCCGAGCCAGGCGGGCGTGTCGTAGTTGAACTCGTTGGCCGTGAAGATCTGGACGTTGAGCGTCTTGGTGTTGTTGGCGAGGAAGTACTTGGCCGGGTAGAGCTCGGACATCGAGGCGCCGCAGCCGACGAAGGCGACGGAGTCGATCTGGTGGTTGGCCAGGACGTCGGCGACAATCTGCTTGGGCTGGTTGAGGTCGATCTCGTACATGTTCTTCCCTTTCTCTCGTTTTTTGCGCACAGCTCCGCCAGCCGTCCGCTTATAACGGCTCTTGACGCGATGGAGATGCTGTTGGGGTGGCTTTGGCGCTAGACCGTCGTGATGTCGAGCTTGCGCTTGGACGGGGTCTGCTGGCTGTAGATCTTCACGCCCATCGCCAGAAGCTCGCGGGTATCGGCCTGCTCGGACTCGTCGAGGAAGACGCTCTCGTCAACCTGCTTCGAGCCGTCCTTGTTGAAGGTCGCGCCATACTGGACCTCGCGGATCGCCGGGCACGCCTTGCAGACCGCAACGAGCGCGGCGGTGGTGCCAAAGACCATCATGATGTTCTCGTTGAGCTCGAGGATCTTGGGCATCTTGGCAATGGTCTTCTCGACCGTGAAGATGTTCAGGCGAATTCCTGCGGGCTTGGCGAGCTTGAGCGTCGCGGACTTCATCTCGTCGTTCGCGGCGTCATCGTCCACCAGGATGATGCGCTGGGCGCTCAGGTGGTTCACCCACGCCGCCAGAATCTGGCCGTGGATGAGACGGTAGTCCAGCCTCACGAGCTTGATCATAGGTCGTCCTCCTCTTCCTGCTGCGCCGCCGCCCTCATGAGCGCGGCGATGTTCTGGATTCCCGCCCTGCTCTGCTCGATAACCTCGGCGAGGGCCGCCTCGGACAGCGGCTCTTCGGAAAGGGCGATCTCGAGGGTCAGGGGCAGGTTCATGCCGGAGATGACGGTGACCTCGGGACGCTTTGCCTGCAGGGAGACCATCTGGTTGTTGACGCTGCTCCCCAGCATGTCCGTGAGGACGTAGACGGCGTCCGAGGGGTCGAAGGAGTCGATGAGGGCAAGCGCGCGGTCCTCGATCTGGTCCTTGTCGTCACGGGCGAGAGAGATCGTGTGGACGTTGGAGACGTCCCCGACGATCATGTCCAAGGTGTCGCGAGCCCCGTCGGCGAGGCCGCCGTGCGATGCGAGAACAATCTGGTTCATCTCTCCTCCAATCTGTACGCTCTTCGTATCTGTTACTGTCATCATAGACGTTATATACAACATGGTCTAGAGATTCTTGTATTGAACCGCCCGCGGCCACATTTCTACCGTTCGCAGGCAATCGCTCAACCGCTGCTCCAACACGTCTGCACTTCTCGAGATGTATATAACGTCTGTGACGTATAGTAATATCATCCATCTTCGACGTTAGGAGGGACCATGCCTTCTCGGCAGCGCATCGAGCTGGCCTCGATGAACCACCACTACATGTTCTATGAGCTCGAGGAGTTCTTCTCCTCCGTGAGCGAGCTCGGCTACCCGTGCGTCGAGCTCTGGACGGCTCCCCAGCACTTCTTCATGGACTACCGTCAGAACGACCCCGTCGAGCGTCTCACGTCCCTTTCCGAGAGGTACGGCGTACGCATCATGGGCATCTGCCCCGAGCAGACCAACCCCAAGCCGCACAACATGGCGGCCAAGGACCCCGCCATCCAGGAGCGCGTCTTTGCCTACTTCACGAGGGCGGTCGACGTTGCCTCCGCAGTGGGAGCCACTCAGGTGCTCGTGACGAGCGGCTGGGCCTACTACAGCGAGCCTGTGGAGGCGGCGCGCGAGCGCAGCGCCGCAATGCTGCGCCGCGTTGCCGCCTACGCAGGCGAGAAGGGCATCAACCTTGCGATCGAGGCCCTGAGGAAGCCCGAGTCCCTCATCGCCAACTCCGCGGCGGACCTGCGCGTCCTTCTCGACATGGTGAACGAGCCGGCGCTCAAGGTCTGCCTCGACATCGGGGCCATGGTGGACGCGGGCGACACCATCCAGGACTACTTCGATACGTTTGGGGGCGACGTCATCCACGCCCACTTTGTCGACTGCGGCCCCCGCTCGCTCCACCTCGCGCTGGGCGACGGGGAGCGCGACGTCGCCGAGGACATCAGAACCTTTGAGCGCAACGGATACCAGGGCGTCCTGTCCGTGGAGTGCACGGACTCCCTCACGCTCACCGACCCCATGGGCGCCGACGCGCGCTCCATGCGCACCTATCGCGCGGCATACGAACAAATCGAGGGCATGCGTTAAGACACTCGCTCCCACGCAAGCAAGACGGGCGGCCCCAAACGAGGCCGCCCGTCATTTTGCGCGCCGAGGGGGATGGACGCGCCGCGAAAAGGGCCCCGACAAAGGTCGGGGCCCCAAGAAGGAGGAACGTCTTTGCTACGCGAGGATGCCGAAGAAGCTGCAGACGAGGCTGACGACGATGCCACCGAGGAGCAGCACGCCCAGGCTGACCTTCTTCTTGAGCAGCCAGTAGAAGAGCATGGCGATCGCAAACGGGATCATCGAGGGGAAGATGCCGTCGAGAACGTCCTGGAGCACGACCGCGCCGTCCTGGAACTGCAGCGGGGTAGTGATGCCGACCATGGTCGCAATCATCGCGCCGACGGTCATCAGGCCCACGACGCCTGCGACGTACATGACCTTGTCCATAATGCCGCCCTGGAGCTGCTTCACGTAGTCGGTGCCCAGGGTGTAGCCGAGCTTGCCGCCAAACCACGTGATGAGCGCCTTGGGAATGCCCGAGATGAGCAGCGCGAGGATGGGGCCGAGGATCGAGCCCTGCGCCGCGAGGGAGGCGCCGAGGCCAAAGGAGATGATGCGCAGCGTGCCCTCGAGCAGGGAGTCGCCGATGCCGGAGAGCGGTCCCATCAGGGAGACCTTGAGGTTGTTGATGACCTCGGGGTTGAACTCCTTGGGGTTCCTGCCGTACTCCTCCTCCATGGACGCGGCGATGCCCAGGACAAAGCTGTTGAGCTGCTGCGTGATGTTATAGAGGGCGGTGTGGCGGTGGTAGGCCTCCTTCTTACGCTCGAGAATCTCCGGGTCGGAGTCATCGGCGTAGATGCGGTCGAGCGTGGGGGCGATGCTGTAGAGGAAGCCAAGGTTCATCTGGCCCTCATAGTTCCAGGAGGCCTGGATCGCCCAGGTGCGCCAGAAGAACTGCCAGAGGCGCTTCTTCTCCGAAACGGGCTGCGGCTCGAGGCTCTTGAGCTCCTTGACCTCGGGAGCGGCGCCCTGAATGTCCTGCGTCATGTGAGTGGCTCCTCTCTGTTAGTCGTCGTCCTCGAGCGGGTCATAGTCGTCGGAGGCCTGCGCGGCAAGCTGGCCGCTGCCAGAGTCGCGGAACTTCAGGCCCACGAGCAGCAGGGCGAGAAGAACGGCGAACACGGCCATGGCGGTCACGTTGAGGCCCAGGAAGGCGGCGCCGAAGAAGCCCATCAGGAAGAAGATCGTCATGCTCTTGGTGAGCATGATGTTGAGCAGCAGCGCCATACCGAGGGCGGTGAGGACGTTGCCGGCGAGCGTGAGGCCGTTGGTCACCCAGGCGGGGATCGCGTTGACGATCTGCTGGACGAGGTCGGTGCCGGCATAGATGGCGATGAAGATGGGCACGAAGTACATCAGAGCATAGAGCACGTTGCCCCAGATGATGTGCAGGTGAAGCGCCTGCTTGAACTTGCCCTGGTCGATGAGGGCATCGGTCTTGTGGCTAAAGGCAGCGAGCACCATGCGGATGGCGAGGCCGAGCGCCTGACCGAGAACGGCAACGGGAACCGCGATCGTAAGTGCGGCCTCCGGGCCCGCGCCCGTGAGGATGACGAACGCCGTTGCCACGATCGAGCCCATGTTCATGTCGGGAATCATGGCGGCGCCAACGTTGATGAGGCCGATGCTCATGAGCTCGAGCGTAGCGCCCGCCGCCAGGGCGGTGGGGACGTCGCCCAGGACGATGCCGACCATGGTGGCGCCGATGAGCGGACGCTCGACGCTGAGGCGGCCCAGCATGCGCGAGTCCATGATGCAGATGACTCCGACCAGGCCCACGACTATAGCCGCGTAGAGCTGATTCATTACCGTCTCCTTTCCTTCTTTTCAGTGGGGCGCAGAGCAGCCCCGGCAGAACGGGGCCGACTCCGGATTCGACCCCTGTTCTCTTTTGGTATTAGTCATCATATACGTCTCATACCTATTTGTCAGCATTTCTTGTAGGCAGGGTGTGGGCGGTCGTTATTTCCGGGTGAGTGGCGCGGATGACATTCTGAATGACTTCAGATTCAGGCGCTTGGCAGGTATGGTTTTTTCATCATAGTCGTCTATGACGTTATATGGAGACAGCACGTCTTGGAAAGAAGAGGTCATGAAGGGCGCAAAGAGAGGGGCGTCAGAGCCGAGAAGAACGGCGAACGAGGAGGAGCTCGCGGAGGCGCGGGTCGACCCTGACCACGCGGCGCCCGCCTATGAGGGCCATGCCGTGCTCCAGGGCGAGGCGCTGGTCAGCGAGGACGAGGAGGAGGCCAGCCTCCGCAAGCTGCGCAAGCGCGACCAGCCGAGCCTCGCGCGGCTCGTGGTGTCACTCAACGTGGGCGCCCTGCTCTGCGCCTTTGCCTACGTGGCATTCAGGCGCCCAACAACTTTGCCATCGGCGGCGCCTCGGGCTTCTCGATTGTGCTCTCCACGCTCGTGCCGGCGCTTCCCAACGACGTGTCGCTCTGGGTCGTCAATGTAGCCCTGGTGGTCGTGGGCCTGCTTCTCGTGGAGAAGAAAGCCGTCTTCTGGAGCGTGGTGGCATCCATCGCCATTCCGGCCTACACCTCAATTCTCCAGGCAATCATGCCCGTGACGGGGTCGCTCACGGGGGACATGTGGATTGACCTCTGCTGCACGGTCCTGCTCGTCGCCCTGGGCAACGCCGTTGCCTACAACGCCGGCGCCTCGACCGGCGGGACGGAGATCTTGGTCATGGCCCTCACGCGGCACACGAGCCTGCCGGTGGGGCACGCCGTAGCCGCAGCAAACGCCGTGGTTGCCGCCTCGGGCGTCGTGCTCTACGGGCCGCGCGTGGGCGTCTACTGCATCGTTGGCCTAATCTTGCAGACCGTCATCGTGAACGGCGTGCTCGAGGACCTCAAGTGCCACAAGGTCTGCACCGTCATCTGCCGGCAGCCCGCGCGCGTGGAGGAGTTCGTCGTGCGCGAGCTCTGTCGCACCGCGACGGTGAGCTATGGGTACGGGGCATATTCGGGTCGACGCGTGGCGAAGGTCATGACCGTGCTCACGCGCGCCGAGGCGCTGCGGCTGCAGCGCTACGTCCGCAGCCTGGACGAGAACGCCTTCATCACGTACGTCACCACGTCGGAGATCACCGGCCGCGGCTTCAGGTGGGTGTAGGCGCGCGTGCGCCAGACGGTGCACCATGCATGCTTGAAGCACATCGCCCAAAGTGGGACGGAAACCTCCGGGGTATCTGTCCCAAAGTGGGACAGATACCCCGGAGGTTTCCGTCCCAAGCGCCGAAATCCCGGACGGGACGCGATTGTTACTCGTCGACCTCGTCGTCGCCGCCGACCTCCTCGAGAACGCCGAGCGCGGCCGGCATGACCTCCTCCTCGCTGCGGTGGAACGGGTAAGCCACCTTCTTCGTCTTGGGGTACACCAGCGCGCCGCGCTCCTTGAGCTTGAGAGCCACCGGCCGCGCGACCTCAAGCCCCTGATACATCAGGCGGCCGTTTGCCAGGCTCACCGACGAGCAGCCCAGGCGCTGCGCGCGAATGCGCACGCGGGCGCGATCGAAGAGGTTGCGCCCGGCAAGCGGCAGCGCGCCGAAGTCCTTCTCGCACTCCTGCTGGAGCTCGTCGACCTCGGCCAGGTCGACCGCCGCGGCGAGGCGGCGATACGCCAGCACGCGCTTGTCCACGTCGGGCAGGTACTCCTCGGCCAGGAAGAAGTCAGCCGGGAGGTTGATCGTGACCTCGGCCTGCTCGACCTCGCGGGTCTCGCCGCGCGCCTCGGCCACGGCCTCGCCGAGCATCTGCGTGAACAGGTCAAAGCCCACGCTCGAGAGGTTGCCGTGCTGCTCGGCACCCATGAGCGAGCCCGCGCCACGGATCTCGAGGTCGCGCATCGCGATCTTCATGCCGCTGCCCAGGTCCTGGTACTCGTTGATGGCCGTGAGGCGGTCGGTGGCCTCGGGCGTGAGCGAGACCTCGCCCGGGAACATGAAGTAGGCGTAGGCCTGCACCCGCCCGCGACCCACGCGGCCCTTGAGCTGGTAGAGCTGAGCCAGGCCCAGGCGCTGGGAGTCCTCGATGATGAGCGTGTTGGTGCGCGGGTTGTCGATGCCGCTCTCGATGATCGTGGTGGCCACCAGCACGTCGACCTCGTGCTCCTGGAAGCGCAGCATCACGTCCTCGACCTCGCGCGCGCTCATCTTGCCGTGCGCCACCCCCACGCGGGCCTCGGGCGCGGCCTCCATCACGCGCTCGACCGCCTCGTCGATGGTGTGGACGCGGTTTGAGACGTAGTAGACCTGGCCCTTGCGTGCGAGCTCCTCGCGGATGGCGGCCGAGACCAGGTCCGGATCCCATTCGCCCACCGTCACCTTGACGGGCAGGCGCCCGGGCGGCGGCGTCATGATGAGGCTCATGTCGCGCACGCCGCTCATGGCCATCTGCATCGTGCGCGGGATGGGCGTCGCGGAGAGCGTGAGCACGTCGACCTGCTCGCGCATGTTCTTGAGCTGCTCCTTGTGCTGCACGCCAAAGCGCTGCTCCTCGTCGATGATAACGAGGCCCAGGTCATAGGGGTTGACGTCGGCCGAGAGCAGGCGGTGCGTGCCAATGAGCACGTCGACCGAACCGTCCGCAAAGCCCTCGAGCGCGCGGCGCTGCTGGGCCGGCGTCACAAAGCGGGAGAGCACGGCGACCTTGAGGTCAAAGGGGGCAAAGCGCGAGAAGAACGTCTCGAAGTGCTGCTGCGCCAGGATGGTGGTGGGGCAGAGCACCATGACCTGCTTGGCGTCCTGGCAGCACTTGAACGCCGCCCGCAGCGCCACCTCGGTCTTGCCAAAGCCCACGTCGCCGCAGAGCAGACGGTCCATCGGGCGGCGCGCCTCCATGTCCGCCTTGATGTCGGCGATCGCGGAGCGCTGGTCCGGCGTGAGCTCGTAGGAGAAGCTCGCCTCCATCTCCTCCTGGACGGGGGTGTCCTGCGAGAAGGCGTAGCCCGGGACGGAGCTGCGGCGCGTGTAGAGGTCCACCAGGTCGAACGCGAGCTTCTTGGCCGAGCGACGCGCCTTGCCGGTGGCGCGGCTCCAGTCCGCGGTGTTGAGGCGCGTGAGGCGCGGGCTCGCGCCGTCCGGGCCCACGTAGCGCGTGATGCGGTCGACCTGCTCGAAGGGCACGTAGAGCTTGTCGCCGCCGGCGTACTCCAGCAGGAAGTAGTCGCGCTCGCGCCCGGCGACCTCCTGGCGCACGATCTCGGCGAACAGGGCGATGCCGTGCGTAGCGTGGACCACGTAGTCGCCGGGCTTGAACGGGAAGGTCACGCTCGTGGGGTCCACGCGCCGCGCGCGGCGGCGGTTCTTTGCGGTGCGGGCGGAGAGGTCGGAGACCGAGAAGACCGCGAGGCTCGCCGTTGGGATCACGATGCCGGCGGGCACCGGCGCGTCGATGAAGGTGACGCGTCCGCGCTCCAGGGGCGGTACCTGCGGGTCGTTGTTCTCGGGCGCCGTGCCGAGCGACTCCACCACGGGGACGGCCTCGTCGGTGAAGCGCAGCTCGAGGGCCTCGCGCGCGGCGCGGTCGGGCACCGCGAAGAGCACCGCGGAACGGTCCGCGACGAGCTGGCGCACGCGCCCGAGCAGCTTTGCGTCGGAGCCGGCGATCTGGGGCTGACGCACGGCGAGCTCGGCGGTGGTCGTACCCGCCCCCGCGCGAAGAATGGACGAGAAGGACAGGCGCTGCTGGCAGCCAAAGTCCATCTCGCGCGGCGAGGTATAGAGGCCGTCCAGCGAAACGCGGGCCGAGCCCGCCGCGACGGAGAGCTCGTCGTAGGCGCGCATGCAGTCGTCGAAGAGGGCACGCGGCTCGGCGAGCACCACGAGGGTCTGCTGGCTGATGTGCTCGAGCGGGCTCGCGGTGGCGCCGTAGAGCTGCTGGAGGTAGCGCTCGAGGCTGGGGTCTGCCGCACGCTGACGGATGAGCTCGAGGTCGGCTGCCACCTTGCTCGACTCCTGGGCCGGCTTGAAGAGCGCGCGCTCGGCGCGGGCGACCGTCTCGTCCGTGAAGGCCATCTCGCGACAGGGGGCGACGGTCACCGAGCGCAGCTCGCCGATGGTCTGGCCCGTCGAGGCGACCATGCGGCGCACGCGGTCGATCTCGTCGCCAAAGAACTCGATGCGGACAGGGCTCGCCGCCTGCGCGGGAAAGACGTCGACCGTGTCTCCGTGCACGTGGAATGAGCCGGGCGCGTCGACCTCGCCGTTGTCGGCGTAGCCCATGCCCACGAGCAGCGTAGGCACGTCCTCAAAGGGGACCTCCTCCCCCACGGAGAAGGTGCTCGAGGCGAAGTAGCCGCTCCCCTTGGGCGGGACGCGGCGCAGCAGGGCGTGGGCGGATGCCACGACCACGCACTTCTCGCCCTCGGCCAGGCGCGAGACGGCCCGGCAGCGCGCGCCGATCACGGCGTCGTCGGGGGCGGCGTCCGCCCAGGGGCGGTCCCGGCGCTCGGGGTAGCGCGCGACGACGTCCTGGCCGAGCCACGCGGCGAGCGCGCGGGCCGTGCGGTCAGCCGCCTCCTCGCCGGAGACCACGAGCAGGCACGGGCGCGGGTCGCGCGCCCAGAGCGCCGCGAGCGCGAGCGGGCGGGCCGACTGCGCGACGGCGAGCGTAACGTCGTGTCCGGCCGCGAGCTCGCGCAGGAGCGGCGACAGCTCGGGGGCGGAGAGCAGTTGGCGAGAGACGCGATCGATGAGCATGAGGCTCCCTTTGCATGGCTTTTGGCCGACGTCCGCTGGGACGCCGGCTGCGACGGGTGGTTCTTCTCGCCTATTGTAGCGGGCGGGCGGGGCGCTCACAGGTTCTTCTCGGCAGCGACCGCAAGCACGCTTAATTATTTGCCGTGCATCCTGTAATCGCGCTCTGCCACGCTTAAAAATCGCGGCCCATCCAAGAAATCCGCCCCATCGTGCTTAAACATTGCCTCCTGTCTGGCCCGCCGCCGGCAACGGCGCTTAAACATTGCCGCGCATCCGGCGGCGATGCCCCCTCCGTTCACGTGAAGCCCCAGATGGGAGGCAATCTTTATGCGCGGGCATCCGTTTCTCCCGGATGAGAGGCGATCTTTAAGCAGCAGGGGGCACGCGGGCCAGACGCGCGGCGATGTTTAAGCACACAAGAAGCGCCCTGCCGGATGGGTGCCAAACCCTAAGCGCGCTCGAAGCCAAAACGAGAAGAACGGGTCAGTCGAGACCGTACACCTCGATAGGGACCTCCTCGTACGCCCAATCTGCCTCGTTGCCCTTCTCGGCAGCGCCCTCCCTCAGCCGAGCTCGCTTCAGCCCGTCCCACGTGACGCCGTCGATGGCGTCGAGCTCCTTGCGCAGCTCGTCGCGGGCCTCCCTTCTCTTCCTTGCCGTCGCCCGCGTCATCCCGATGCGCGGGTAGCCGAGCTCGTCACGGATGATCCGCACCAGACCGTCCATGTAGTCAAGGTCGTCATAGTGCTCCTTGCGAATCTGATACTCGCTGACCCCCATTGCCTTGAGCTCATTGGTCCGGTTGGCATCCTGGACCAGCCGCACATGCTCGTCGTGCTTGCTGCCAAGGTACTCGAGGGCAGCGACGAGCCTGCCGTCCGGGGACGCAATCAGGATGTCCGGCCTGCGCACCCCCTTACTCATTCCGTCGCAGATGCGCTGCACTTCCGTTGGCTCGTTCAAGGACAAGACGTTGAGGTTGTAGCCCCCAAGCCCAGGCCTGAGACCAAGTCGCAGCGCAAGCTTGGTTTCTCGCGGGGAGCCCGACCGCACGCAGGCCAGGGCAAGTGCACGCCGCACCATACCCGTGCCCGCGCATCTTCCCAGCTTCCCCAAATGCCTGAGGATGCGGTCGGGCGTGGTCAGAGGCTCATCTCGCTGAAACATGCCGTCTTCCATGGCATCGTTGACGGCATACGTCCCCATGAGCTCCGAGAGCAGGTACGCGAGCTCAATCACCGTAAGGTGCGGGGCGAGCTGAACGACGACGTGCTCGGGCGAGCAGCACAGCACGCCCTCGGAAAGGGAGATCGCGGACTCGTCGGGAAGCGGGCCGCTTTGGAGGTGCGCGTGAATCGTCGGCGTCTCGAGAGCGGCCCGCCTGTCTGAGACGAGAGCGTGAAGCGGCTTTGCAAGGCCGTCGAGAAGCGACCCCATGGCAAACGGCACATCACCCTCGTCCACGCGCGAGGGCACGACCGCGGCACAGCGCTGTCCCCTCGCGAGGCGCTTGCGAAGGTCCCATCTGCGCAGCGCCTCAAGAGCCGTGGTATGTGAGAGAAGAATGCTCATGCCATCAACGATAGGCCGGGCAAGGGCGATTTGCCATCTCGTTGGGAATTTCGCCGAAGGGAGGTTGCGCGAAGCTGCAACGAATCTTGAAATTGCAGCGTTTGCGCAGCTCAGCTGGTTACTACCAGCCTGTTTCTACATAAAAGATTCGCGATTGCGCCCCTCGCTCGGAGGCGTGTTTGCCGCCGCTCGCCGACCATCGCCGAAAGGGCGCGATTTCTTGTCACTATTTGTCTCGAGGCGGGTCCGATCCATGGGCGCTTAGGGACTGCGGCCCATCCTCGATATTCGTCTCATGGCGCTTAGGGATCGCGGCCCATCCGACGAGACAGCCCAAGCGCGCTTAGAAAACTCGTCTTATCCGGCAAACGCGTCAGGGCGTGCTTAACATTTGCGGCCCGTCCGGGCGTGACGCCCCCAGGTCGCTTAGAGATCGCGGCCCATCCGAGCGGAACGCGCTCATGGCCGTCTGATAGGGGGCAATCTTTAAGCGAAAAGGAGCGCTCGGGCCGGACGGGAGGCAATCCTTAAGCAAAATGGAGCGCTCGGGCCGGATGGGAGGCAATCCTTAAGCACGGGCACCCGTTCTTTCCGGATGAGAGGCAATCTTTAAGCAGCAGGGGGCGCGCAGGCCGGACGCGCGGCAATGGTTAAGCATGACGGAGCACCGCGGCCTGAGTGCGGAGACGAGAAGAACGCGCCGCCGCGGCGTGGGCTCGTCGCGGCGGCGCGGTGCCTACTTGAGTGCCCGGCCGCTCTTCTCGGCCAGGTCGCGCAGGCGCTCGGACGCGGCGTCGACGTCGGCCCAGTCGGCCTGCCAGGACCAGTTGCCCTCGGCGACGCCGGGCACGTTCATCCGCGCGTCGTCATCCAGCCCCAAGACGTCCTGGAGCGGCATGATGACCACGTCGGCGTCGGACGCCAGCGCCTTGCGCGCGAGCTCGTCGGCCAGCACCACGGCCTCGTCGCCCTCGACGCCAAAGCGACTCTCGCAGAAGCCCACGAACGTCTGGTTGTCGTGCGTGCCCGTGTAGCAGACGGTCTCCGGACGCGGCGCGTAGCCGTCGCGCACGTCGTTGTCGGCGAACTGGACCACGTCCATGCCCGGGATGCCCGTCGCACAGACGAGCGCTCGCACGGCCGGGGTGATGGCGCCGAGGTCCTCCGCGATGAAGGGCAGCGGGCCAAACTGGCGATGCGCCGCCTCGAAGAGCTCCATGCCCGGGCCAAAGGAGTACGACCCCTCGGTCGCGGGCTTTCCCGCGGGGACCGAGAAGTACGAAGAGAACCCGATGAAGTGGTCGAGGCGCACGTAGTCGTAGAGCGCGAGCGCGCGGCTGAAGCGGCGCAGCCACCAGCCGAAGTTCTGCTCGCGCAGGATGTCCCAGCGATAGGTGGGGTTGCCCCAGACCTGGCCCTCGGGCGCGAAGGCGTCGCCGGGGGCGCCGGCCATGCGGCGCGCGTACCCATATTCGTCAAGATCGAAGATGTCGGGCTCGCTCCACACGTCGGAGGAGTCGCCCGAGACGTACATCGGCATGTCGCCGACGATCTGGACGCCGCGCTCGCGCGCGTACTCGCGCAGCTCGTTCCACTCGCGGTCGAACTCGTACTGCAGGCGCCGGTGGTTCTCGGCCGCCGCCGCGATGCGCGGGTTGCGCGTGTGACTGGGGCTGTAGTGGCGGTAGCGCGCAGGCCAGCACTGCCACGGGGCCCCGCCCAGCACCTCCTTGATGGCGCTGAAGATCGCGTAGGGCGTCAGCCAGTAGTCGTTCTCGCTGCAGAACTGGAGGTAGTCCTCGTTGTTGCCGATCTTCTCGAGGCGCTTGAGGACCGTCTCGACGTCATCCTCGAGCAGCGCGACGTTGCCCGCGAACGCCGAGACGCCCGCATACGGGGAGCCGTACTCGTCGGTGGGGTTGACGGGCAGGACCTGCCAGTAGGTCTGGCCGCCCGCGGCGAGCCAGTCCACGAAGCGCCTGGCCGGCGCACCGAGCGTTCCGGGCTTGCCGTCGTTGGGGATGGAGGTGATGTGGCAGAGCACGCCCATGCCGCGGTCGAGCGGCTGCTGGAGGCGCTCGGGACGATGGAAGTGCAGCACCGCCGTGCCGAGCGGCCAGAGGAAGATCTCGGCCTGTCCGCCGCTCACCTTGGGCGTCTGCCCGGAGATGACGTCTGCGACGGCGTCGCCGACCATGGGGACCTTGACGGTGTGGGCGTTGGCGAGGCTGCCGTTGGCGAGCACGCAGACCGCCTCGTCCTTGTCGCGACGCCAGAAGCCAAAGATGTCCTCGCCGGAGGCGAAGGGCTCGAACTCGCCGTCCACGAACAGCGACAGCGTCTTGCGCACGGCGATGGCGTTGCGATAGATGTTGACGCAGTCCGCGCGGCCGCCGTCCCAGGGGAAGGGCGCGCGGTTGTACGGGTCGCGGAAGCCCTCGACGCCGCGCTCGTCACCGTAGTAGACGCACGGGACGCCCGGCAGCGTCATCTGCAGCAGAGCGACGACCCACAGACGCGCCATGGCAAGACCCGCCTGGTCGTCGCTCAGACGAAACGTCGCGCGCTCGCCCTCGGGCACGGAGTCGGGGTCGGGCGCGCCGCCGAGCATGGTGAACAGGCGCTCGCGGTCGTGGCTGCCGATGAGGTTGAGCGCGGAGTAGAAGTTGTCGCGCGGGTAGTTCTCGCGCAGCTGCTCGAGGCGGGCGGCAAGCTCGGACGCCCCGATCTCGCCGCGAATGAAGGCGAGAAGTCCCGTGCGAAGCGGGTAGTTCATCGTGCCGTCGAGCTCGGCCCCCTGGAAGTACTGGCGCAGCTTGCCGTAGGCGAGCTTGTTGGACGCGTCCTCCCAGACCTCGCCGATGAGCACGCCGTCGGGCTTCTCGGCGAGAAGGGCGCGCTTGATCTGGGCGATGAACTCGTCGGTGAGCTCGTCGGCAACGTCCAGGCGCCAGCCACGGGCGCCGGAGCGCAGCCACCGGCGTATGACGCCGTCGCGCCCGCACACGAGCTCGTGGAACGGCGCGCAGTCGGCGCGGAAGCTCGGGAGGTTCTGGTCGCCCCACCAGCCGGCGTAGGTGCCGTCCTCGTTGAAGGTGAACCAGTCGCGATACGGCGAGCGCTCGCCCTGCCAGGCGCCGGGCTCGCGATAGGTGCCGAAGCGATTGAAGTAGCGCGAGTCGGCGCCGCAGTGGTTGAAGACGCCGTCCAAGATGACGGAGATGCCGTGCTCGGCCGCGTCAACGCACAGGGCGCGGAAGCTCTGCTCGTCGCCGAGCATGGGGTCGATGCGCAGGTAGTCGGCCGTATCGTAGCGATGGTTGCTCGCGGCCTCGAAGACGGGGTTGAGGTAGAGCACCGTCACGCCGAGGCTCTCCAGGTAGTCCAGCCTCTCGCGGATGCCCTCGAGCGTGCCGCCGTAGAAGTCCCAGTACGCGATGCCGCCGTCCTCGGTCCGGGCGTAGGTCGGAGGGGTGTCCCAGTCCTCGACCAGCTCGCGGCCGGGGCCGCCCTTGCGCCTGATCGCCAGCGAGGCTTCGACGCGATCCCTCCAGTCGTCGCCGCGGGCAAAGCGGTCCGGAAAGATCTGGTAGACCACGCCCTCGCGGTACCAGCGGGGCTGGTTGGGCCGCGGCTGGTAGACTGTGATCTGAAACGACGGCGGGTCGCCATAGGTGAAGGCGCCCTCGCCGGTGGTCCAGCCCTCGCGCGCGCCGTAGCGCCACACGGCGCCGTCGCGCGCCTCGATGTCGAAGTTGTACCAGACGACGCCGGTCTCGACCGGCCTGTAGCTCGCCGTGAAGCGCAGATGGTCGCCCTCGTTGGTGCCGCGCATGTCGATGAGCTGCTCGCCGTGAGCGTCGGTCCAGACGCGCAGCGTGCAGAAGACGACGTCGTCGCCCCACACGTCTATGCTCAGCGAAACGGTGCCGCCCAACTGGACGGCACCGAAAGGACTTCTGTACTCCGGCTCTGAAGTGACGTGACGTGCTTTCAAGCGCTACCTATCTCTTCTTTTGTTGTACCTGATGATCTCCGGGTGAAGACCATGGTAGATGTCCATGTAGTCATTCGCGGCGCGGCGCCAGCTGAAGTCGGCGTCCATTGCCTGAAGCTGAAGCTTATGCCAAGTCTCCGGCTCCGTCCAGAAGATCTCGCAGGCACCGAGGAGCGTGTCCGCCATCTCGTCGGCGTTCATGTTGGCGAACGAGAAGCCCGTGCCCTCGCCGGTGTACTTGTTGAACGGGATGACCGAGTCGCGCAGGCCGCCGGTCTCGCGCACGAGCGGCAGGGTGCCGTAGCGCATGGCGATCATCTGGGAGAGACCGCACGGTTCGAACTCGGACGGCATGATGAGGATGTCGCCGCCGGCGTACATGCGGTGCGAGAGGGCGTTGTCAAACGCGATGCGCGCGCACATCTGGTCGCCGTACTTGGCGTCGAAGTAGCGGAACGCGTCCTCGTGGTCCTTGTCGCCCGTGCCCAGGATGGCGACCTGCACGCCGCGCTGCATGAGGTGGTCCATCGCATAGCGCACCAGGCCCAGGCCCTTCTGGTCCGTGAGGCGCCCGATGGAGACGACGAGCGGGCGCGTGGGATCTTGGGCGAGGCCCAGTTCCTCCTGAAGCGCGCGCTTGCACTCGGCCTTGTTCTCGAGCTCCTTGGCGGAGTAGTTGGCCGGGATCATCGGGTCGGTCGTGGGGTTCCAGATGGACTGGTCGATGCCGTTGAGGATGCCGTGCAGGACGTCGCAGCGACGGCGGAAGATGCCGTCGAGGCCCTCGCCGTAGAAGGGCATCTGCAGCTCGCTGGCATAGCTCGGGCTCACCGTGGTGAGGCAGTCGGCGTAGCAGAGGGCGCCCTTCATGTAGTTGATGGAGTCACGGTCGCAGTAGAGCTGGTCGCGGGCTGCGGGGATGTGGGCCATCCCCAGAACCTCCTCGAGGACCTTGTCGCTGTACTGACCCTGGAACTTGACGTTGTGCACGGTGAAGATCGTCTTGACGTTGGCGCACTGCGGGATCTCCTGGTAGAACTCGCGCAGGAAGACGCAGCACAGGGCGGTCTGCCAGTCGTTGCAGTGCAGGACGTCGCACTCGAGCTCGGGAACCTTGGCGATGGCCTCGCAGATGGCCTTCGAGAAGAACGCAAAGCGCTCGCCGTCGTCAAAGTAGCCGTAGAGGCCGTCGCGCTTGAAGTAGGCCTCGTTGTCGATGAAGTAGAAGTCGAGGTCCTGGAGCGCGAGCTTCTCGATGCCGCAGTACTCGTTGCGCCACGCGAGCGGCACGTAGAAGTCTGCGACGTGCTTCATCTGGTCCTTGTACTCCTGCGGGATGCTGGCGTACTTGGGCATGATGACGGCGGCGCGGGCGCCGGCGTGCTTGAGGGCGCGGGGAAGCGAGCCCGCAACGTCGCCCAGGCCGCCCGTCTTGGCAAACGGGACCGCCTCGGAGGACGCAAAGAGCACGCGAATCTTCCTGCGCTTGGCTTGTGTGGCCACGTTCATCCCCTCGATCCTAGTCGCGAGCCTTTTCCTTGATCAGCACGTCCTCGGGGGTGCCCCTGAGCTCGGTGCCGGCGGGAACGACGTTGCCGCGGTCGACGATGGCGTTCTCGACGCGCGCGCCGCTCTTGACGACGCAGCCCTGCATCACGATGGAGTTGCGCACCGTGGCGCCGGCCTCGACGATGACGTTGCGGCCCAGGATGGAGTCGCTGACGTTGCCGTAGATGCGGTCGCCGGAGGCGACGGCGGAGTGGCACACGTGGCTGCCGACCTCGAACTTGGCGGGGGCGGTGTCGTGCGTCTTGGTCTTGATGAAGCGCTCCTCCACGAAGAGCTCGCCCGTGATGCGCGGGTCGAGCAGGTCCATGTTGGCACGGAAGTAGGCGCGCTTGTTGAAGATCGGCGCGACGTAGCCGTCGAAGTCGTAGGTGCGGATGTTCACGCGGCCGAAGTCGCCGGACATGGCCTCGAAGAGGTCGAGGTAGTCCGTCGCGGCGTACCAGTCGAACATGTCGAGCAGCAGGTGACGGTTGATCACGAAGCAGTCGAGGAACATGGTCTCGCCGAAGGCGGTGCCGTGGTGGACGCCGCAGACGCGGCCGTCCTCGACGTCGAAGGCGGTGACGTCGGGGTCCTTCTCGGACGCGGTCTTGGTGAGGACGGTGATGTCCGCGCCGGAGGCCTTGTGGGCCTCGTAGACCTTGTCGAGGTCGATGTTGTACACGAAGTTGGCCGTCGAGAAGAACACGGCGTCAGAGGTGCTGCGCGTGAAGTAGGCCTTGTTGTGAACCAGATCGCGGAGCAGGAAGCGGGCGCCGGTGCGGGAGGTGCCGAAGGCGGAGCCGGGCAGGATGAACAGGCCGCCGTTCTTGCGGTCGAGGTCCCAGTCCTTGCCGGAGCCCACGTGGTCGATGATCGAGCGGTAGTTGTACGGCATGACCATGCCCACGGTGCGAATGCCGCAGTTCACGAAGTTGGAGAGCGCAAAGTCGACGAGGCGGTAGCGGCCGAAGTAGGGCAGCGACGCCATCGGGCGGCTCTCGTTGAGCGGGCTGGACTCCTTGGCGGAGTAGTTGCAGGTAATAAGGCCGATGACCTTTTCCATGATTAGTTCTCCCCCTTCCCGACAACCACGTCGTTGCCGATGACGGCGGTGTCCTTGGTGGTGTCGACGCTGCCGACGCTGACGTTCTCCTCGACGGTGGAGTTCTCGCCCAGGATCGCGCGCACGACGTTTGCCCCGTCCTTGACGACGGCGCCCGGGAGCAGCACGGAGTCGATGACGGTGGCGCGCTCGCCCACGTAGGCGTCGGTCGAGAGGATCGAGTGCTTGACGGTGCCGTAGACCTGGCAGCCGTTGGCGATGAGGCTGTCGTCGATCGTGGCGTCCTTGCCCACGAACGCCGGCGGGCGCGTGGAGGAGTTGCTCATGATCGGGAACGTGGTGCTGAAGATGTCAAAGGCGGGGTTGGGGCCCAGCAGGTCCATGCTCGTCTCGTGGTAGCTCGAGATGGTGCCGACGTCGCGCCAGAAGCCCTCGAACTTGTAGGTGAACAGGCGCTTGCCGTCAGCCAGGAGCTTGGGGATGATGTCGCCGCCGAAGTCGTGGCTGGAGTTCTGGTCGTTGGCGTCCTCCTTCAGCGTCTCGACGAGAAGGTCGGCGTTGAAGATGTAGATGCCCATGGAGGCGAGGTTTGAATCGGGCTTCTTGGGCTTCTCGGAGAACTTGGTGATGCGGCCGTCGTCCTCGGCGGTCAGGATGCCGAAGCGGGAGGCCTCCTCCCAGGGCACGGGCATGACCGCGATGGTGAGGTCGGCGTTGTTCTTCTTGTGGGTCTCGAGCATGTCGTCATAGTCCATGCGGTAGAGCTGGTCGCCGGAGAGGATGAGGACGTACTCGGGGTCGTTGGTCTCGATGTAGCCGAGGTTCTGGGTCACGGCGTCGGCCGTGCCCTCGTACCAGGCGCCGCCGGTCTGGGTGGCGTAGGGCGGCAGGATCGAGACGCCGCCGCCGCGCTCGTCGAGGTTCCACGCCTCGCCGGTGCCGATGTAGCTGTGCAGCAGGTAGGGGCGGTACTGCGTCAGGACGCCCACCGTCGTGATGCCCGAGTTCGCGCAGTTGGAAAGCGCGAAGTCGATGATGCGGAACTTGCCGCCGAACGAGACCGCCGGCTTGGCGACGTTGCTCGTCAGCGCACCGAGCCTGCTGCCCTGACCACCTGCCAGGAGCATTGCGATGCACTCTTTCTTGCTCATTCCCCCACTCCTTTCACAGCCATTGCATGGGGGGCCGTCGGGCCCCCAACACGTACACCTAAATGTGCCAGATGTCAGTCATGTACTCACGGATTGTTCGGTCAGAAGAGAAGTATCCGGCCTTGGCGGTATTGTGGAGCGCCGCCTTGTTCCACGCGGCACGGTCGCCGTAGAACTCGGTCAGCTCGTTCCACGCCTGGACGTAGGAGTGGAAGTCGCGCATGACCAGATCCGGGTCGTTGTCGACCATGAGGTAGTCGTGGATGCTGTCGAAGTTGCCCGAGAGGCGCGCCAGCGAGCCGTCGGTGAGCATGTCGACGATGCGACCGAGGCGGTCGCGGTCGCCGTTGTACATGTCCCAGGCGTAGTAGCGGCCGGAGGCGCGCAGCGCCTCGACCTCGTCGGCGTGCAGGCCGAAGATCTTGATGTTCTCGGGGCCCACGAGCTCGGAGATCTCGATGTTGGCGCCGTCAAGGGTGCCGAGGGTGATCGCGGCGTTCATCATGAGCTTCATGTTGGAGGTGCCGGAGGCCTCGGCGCCGGCCACGCTGATCTGCTCGGAGATCTCGGCCGCGGAGTAGATGAGCTGCGCGTTGGACACCGCGAAGTTGGGCACGAAGGCGACCTTGATCTTGTCGTTCACGCGCTCGTCGCTGTTGATGACGTCGGCCACCGAGTTGATGAGGCGGATGACCTCCTTGGCGAAGGTGTAGCTCTGGGCGGCCTTGCCGGAGAAGATGAACGCCGTCGGGCGCGGGCTGTAGCTCGGGTTGCTGATGAGGCGGTTGTAGATGTCGAGCACCTTGAAGACGTTGAGGAGCTGGCGCTTGTAGGCGTGGAAGCGCTTGACCTGCACGTCAAAGACCATGTTGGTGTCGAGCACGACGCCGGAGGTCTCCTTGACGTAGGCCGCCAGGCGCTCCTTGTCGGCCTTCTTGGCGACCTCCATGCCCTCGAGGAACGCGCTGTCCTGCTCGAACGGCACGAGCTTCTCGAGCTCCATGGCGTCATCGAGCCAGCCGTCGCCGATGGCCTCGGTGATGAGCTTGGAGTAGGACGGGTTGGCCTCGCACAGGAAGCGGCGGTGCGTCACGCCGTTGGTCTTGTTGTTGAAGCGGTGCGGCATCATGTCGTAGAACTCGTGGAAGACCGTGTCCTTGAGGATCTGCGTGTGCAGCGCGGAGACGCCGTTGATCGAGTGCGAGAAGATGATCGAGAGGTTGGCCATGCGGACCTGGCCGTCCCACAGGATGGCGGTCTTCTCGAGGACGCTGGTCCAGTTGCCGTCGTTGGGCGAGAGGTGCGTGGAGAGGTTGTCGCGGTAGCGGCGGTCGATCTCGTCGATGAACATGTAGAGGCGCGGCAGGAGGTTGCGGAAGGTGTTGATCGGCCACTTCTCCAGCGCCTCGGGCATGACGGTGTGGTTGGTGAAGGAGATGGTCTCCTTGCAGATCTTGTAGGCCTCGTCAAAGCCCACGCCCTTCTCGTCAACGAGGATGCGCATGAGCTCGGGGCCGCACATGGCGGGGTGCGTGTCGTTGGTGTGGATGGAGACGCGCTTGCCGAGGTTCTCCCAGTCCTGGCCGAACTCGCGCTCGTAGGTGCGCAGGATGGTCTGCAGGCCCGCGGAGACGAAGAGGTACTCCTGCTTGAGGCGCAGCATGCGGCCGTGCTCGCCGGCGTCGTTGGGATAGAGAATCGTGGAGATGGCCTCGACGTCGGAGCGGAACTTGTTGGCGCGGGCGTAGTCGCCGGCGTTGAAGGCGTCGAGGTCGAAGTCCTCGGTGTAGGGCTCGGCCGACCACAGGCGCAGCTTGTTCACGACCTTGCCGCCAAAGCCGACGATGGGCACGTCGTAGGGCACGGCGCGGACGATCTCGCCGCCCTCCTGCGTGAACCAGAAGTGGCCGTTCTCCTCGTGGCGCACGACCTGACCGCCAAAGCGCACCAGCACCGAGCTGCCGTCCTTGCGGGTCTCCCAGGGGAATCCGTTGGCGAGCCAGTTGTCGGTACGCTCGACCTGACGGCCGCCCTCGATGTACTGGCGGAAGAGGCCGTAGCGGTAGCGCATGCCGTTGCCGTAGCCGGCGATGCCCTCGTGGGCCATGGAGTCGAGGAAGCACGCGGCCAGGCGGCCCAGGCCGCCGTTGCCCAGGCCCGGGTCGACCTCCTGGCGGCAAATCTCCTCGAGGTTGGCGCCCATGGACTCGACGCCCTTGGCCACGAGGTCGCGGATGCCGAAGTTGATCAGATAGTTGTCGAGCAGCGGGCCGATGAGGAACTCGAGGGAGAAGTAGTAGACCTTCTTCTCGTCCTTGGTGTGGGAGCTCGTCTGGATGGCGCGCGCCTTGCTCGCGATGAGCTCGGCCAGGACGTAGAACTGCTCCTGGCTGCTGCACTCCTCGAACTTGGAGCCGTACTTCGTCATGCAGGCCTCGCGATACTGCTCGATGAAGTCCTGCTCGTTCTCAAAGATCTTCTCGGTAGCCAAAACATCTCCTCGGATCGGGCGACAAGGACATGGGGCGCGCGACTGGGGCGCCGCGCGAGAGGCCGTCGTCGCGGGCCGGCCTCTTGAGGTGTGGGGCCGCCCGGCTGGGCGGCCCCGTTAAGCTTACTACTCCGGTTACTCCTCCGAAGCCTTCTTACGCGCTCCTGACTTCTGCGCGGACGCCTTCTTGGCCGCGGGCTTCTTCGTGGAGGTCTTGGTCGCCGCGGTCTTGGTCGCCGTCTTGGCCGCGGTCGTCTTTGCCGCGGTCTTCTTGGCCGGGCGGCGCAGGGCGCCGGTGCGCTTGAGAATCATGCCGGCCAGCGGCGGGACGCGCACGACGATGGACTGCTCGCGGCCGTTCCACGGCTCGTCCTGGCACTTGATCTTGCCGGTGTTGATGACGCCGGAGCCTCCGAAGCGCTCCTCGTCGGAGTTGAAGAGCTCCTCGTAGACGCCCCACTCGGGCACCCCCATGCGGAAGTCCTCGCGCGCGTTGACGTCAAAGTTGATGAGGATGACGAGCTCGTCGCCGGGCTTGTCGCCCTTGCGGACGAAGGTGACGATCGACTGGTCGGTGTTGTCGGCGTCGATCCACTCGAAGCCCTCGGACTCGAAGGCGCGCTGCCACAGCGCCGGGTGCTCGTTGTAGAAGCGGTTGAGCGCGCGCACGTAGGTCTGCTGGTGGCGGTGGGTCTCGTACTGCTCCGCGAGGAAGTACTGGATGGCCTCGTAGTAGCGCCACTCGATGAACTGCGCGATCTCGTTGCCCATGAAGTTGAGCTTGCCGCCGGCGTGCGTCATCTGGTAGAAGGCGAGGGCCCTCATGCCGGCGAACTGACGCCAGTAGTCGCCGGGCATGCGCGTGATCAGCGAGCACTTGCCGTTGACGACCTCGTCGTGGGAGAGCGGCAGGATGAAGTTCTCGTTGAACTGGTACATCGTGGAGAACGTGAGCATGCGATGGTTGCCGGGGCGCCACGGGAAGTCGGTCTGCATGTAGTGCAGGGTGTCGTTCATCCAGCCCATGTCCCACTTGAAGTGGAAGCCCAGGCCGCCGTTCTCGGGCGGGTAGGTCACGAGCGGCCATGCCGTGGACTCCTCGGCGATCATCATGACGTCGGGGTAGAACTTGCCCATCGCGGCGTTGGTCTGGCGGATGAACGCGGAGGCGTTGAGGTCCTCCTCGGTGCCCTTCTCGTTGAAGCGCTTCTGACCCGGGTCGTCAATGCCGAAGTTCATGTAGAGCATGCTCGAGACGCCGTCCATGCGGATGCCGTCGGCGTGGAAGCGCTCGGCCCAGTACAGGGCGTTGGAGACGAGGAAGCTTCTGACCTCGCCGCGCGAGTAGTCGAACTGGTGGGTGTTCCAGTTGGGGTGAATCTTGTGCTCGTAGAGCATCTCGCCGTTGAAGGTGGCGAGGCCCTCGGAGTTGGCGCAGAAGCCGCCCGGCACCCAGTCGAGGATCACGCCGATGCCGGCCTTGTGGCAGGCGTCGATGAAGTGCATGAACTGCTTGGGGTTGCCGTAGCGCGAGGTCGCCGCGAAGTAGCCCGTGGGCTGATAGCCCCAGGAGCCGTCGAAGGGGTGCTCGTTGACCGGCATGACCTCGATGTGGGAGTAGCCCATGTCCTTGACGTAGGCCACGAGCTCCTCGGCGAGGTCGTCATAGGAGTAGACGACGCCGCGCTGCGCGGGGAACGGGTCGCCGGGGCCGGGGTAGGTGCCGTCCGGGCGGGGGTCGCCCTGGGGCTCGTCGCCGTGGCGGCGCCAGCTGCCCAGGTGCACCTCAAAGATGTTGAGCGGCTCCTTGAACATGTTGCGGTCGGCGCGCTTCTTCATGTAGGCGCCGTCGCCCCACTTGTAGCCGGCGAGGTCGAAGGTGCGCGACGCCGTGCCCGGGATCTTCTCGGCGTAGAAGCCGTAGGGGTCTGCCTTGTAGAGCTTCTCGCCCTTGGCGGAGACGATCAGGTACTTGTAGAGGCACTCGCCCTCGATGCCGGGGACGAAGCCCTCCCAGACGCCGCCGGTCTCGGTCTGGGTGAGCGGGGTCGCCGCCTCGTCCCAGCCGTTGAAGTCACCGATGACATGAACGCTCTGCACGTCAGGGGCCCAGACGGCAAAGTGATAGCCCTTCGTGCCGTCGTCCGTCTGAGCGGGGTGCGCGCCCATCTTCTCGTAGCTGCGGTACCACTCGCCGCGAGCGAACAGGAACAGGTCGTCGTTGCTCAGGTAGAGCGTGCTGTCGAGAGCTTCCATGTCTCACTCCTCGAAGGTCTTGGCGCCGCGCCCCGTGCGCGGGCATTCCGACGCGATAGCAGAAGCGCGCAGAACAACACCCATTGTGCCAATTACGTCAATCCACTGTCCACGAAAAAACCGCGAGTGCGAGCAATGCAGCCGCGAGCAGGCGGTGATTGAGCGGAGGTGTGAGCACGGGCGGCCCTCTCGGCACGAGCGGCCCTGAACGCGTGGGGCCCGCCGGCCTGCTAAGCGAGAGTTTCGCGAAGCGCGCTCTCGCGTGCAGGCCGGCGGGCCCTCCCCGCGCGTTCAGCTGAGGGTGCTAGTAGTTGATCGCCTGCTCCTCGAAGTAGGCACGCGGGTGGTTGCAGACGGGGCAGACCTCGGGGGCCTCGGCGCCCACGTGCAGGTGGCCGCAGTTGAGGCACTTCCAGACCTTGACGCCCTCGCGGGCGAAGACCTCGCCCTTCTCGATGCGCTCGGCGAGCTTGTTGTAGCGCTCCTCGTGGTGCTTCTCGACCTCGCCGACCATGCGGAACTTGGCGGCGATCTCGGTGAAGCCCTCGGCCTCGGCGGTCTCGGCAAAGCCCTTGTACATGTCGGTCCACTCGTAGTTCTCGCCGGCGGCAGCGTCATGGATGTTGGTCAGGGTGTCGGGCACCTCGCCGCCGTGGAGGTACTTGAACCAGAGCTTGGCGTGCTCGCGCTCGTTGCCGGAGGTCTCGGTGAAGATGTTGGAGATCTGGACGTAGCCCTCCTTCTTGGCCTTGCTCGCGTAGTAGGCGTACTTGTTGGTGGCCTGGGACTCGCCGGCAAAGGCTGCCTCGAGGTTCTTCTTTGTCTGCGAGCTCTCGAAGTCAACGGCCATGTGAGGCTCCTCTCCCGTCCCCGCGGGGACGTCTCTTGTGCCGGGCGCCCTGCCCGACCTTATTGATACAGTGTATCACTTAGACGCACCAGCCGCCAGGTTCTTCTCGGCAGAACCCCTCGCGGGCGAGCTCCCTCAGAAGTGCCTGGACGTCGGCGGCCTTGACCTCACTTCTACCCGATTTTCTCTCCGCCGATGCCAGCTCCGCGGCGACCGTCCCCAAATCGACGCCGCCCGGCGCGTCCTCGCGGTGCGCCAGGAGGATCCGCAGCAGCTCGGCGCGCTTCTGGCGATGCGAGCCCTCGAAGCGGGACTGACGCGCGTGGCCGCTCGAGCGGCGGCTCGGGTTGGGGACGGTGCGCTTGAGGTAGGCGCCGTAGTCAAGCAGCGCGTAGTACCAGGTGCGCGGGTCGTCGCCCGGGTCGCTCGCATCCGGGGGACAGGTGGCACGCACCAGGGGCACGAGCGTGCGGTCCGAGACGCCCTCCTCGTTGGGAAAGAGCTCGTGGAGAAAGACGGCGCGCACGTTGGTCTCCAGGTAGACGCCGGGCAGGTCGAAGGCGAAGGCGCAGATGCCCGCCGCGGTGGCGGGGCCTATGCCGGGCAGCGCCTCGAGCGCGCGGGCGTCCGCGGGGAGCTCCCCTCCCGCCTCGGCGAGCGCCCGGGCGGCCCTGTGCAGCGCGAGGGCGCGGCGGTTGTAGCCCATCCCCTGCCACTCCGCGAGCACGTCCGCCGGCTCGGCGCCCGCAAGGGCCAGGACCGTGGGAAAGCGGCTCAGCCAGCGCTGCCAGCGCCCGTCCACGCGCGTGGTCTGGGTCTGCTGCAGCATGACCTCAGAGATCCATATCTCGTACGGGTCGCGCGTCCGGCGCCACGGGAGGTCTCGGTAGAGCTCTGCCCCGCGGGCCAGGACCTTTGTCCTAAAGGCCGCGAGCTCGTCGGCGCTGCGGCCGGCGACGTCGCTCATGCGAGCTCCCGACCGGCCGCCGCCGCTCGCGCTCTCTGCTCGTCAACGAGCTCGAACGACCCCTCAAAGATCGGGGAGAGGCCCTCCGCCACGAGCTGATGCAGCGTGACCGACGAGAAGAACGAGCGGAGCAGCCGCTCCGCGTTGCACCACACCGGCGAGAAGTGGCAGGTCGGGCGGTTGGGGCACGGCACGCCGTCACCCGCGGGGTTGGCGCAGCACGAGACGGCCACCGAGCCCTGGAGGGCCTCGACCACCTGCAGCAGCGTCGTCTCACACGGGTCGACGGCGAGGCGCATGCCGCCGTTTGCCCCGCGGGTGTTCTCGACGATCCCCGCAACGGCGAGGTCGTGCTGGATCGAGCGGGCAAACGAGTAGGGTACGCCGTTGTCGCGCGCCGCGGTGCGCACCGAGATGATCCCGTCGGGATCTGCGATGAGCGCCGACAGCATGCGCAGCGCGTAGTCGGTCTTTCTTGATATGTCCATGTCAGCTCCCCCCCGGCGCCGGCTCGGCATCCCAGTCCAGAATCGGCCACCCGTTCTTCCTCGCGACGGCGGACAGCGTCTTGCCCGGGCAGACCGCACAGGCACGGCGCGCGCGGGCGAGAAGGTCGACGTCGGTGTGGTGGTCGCCATAGGCGGCCTCCAGTGACCAGTCGCCGGGCCCGAGATGCTCGTCGCACCAGCGTGCGACGGCACGGTACTTCTCGGCCCCCGCCACGACCGGACCCTCGACGCAGCCCGTATAGCCCCCCGTCGCATCGCGCTTCATGCGCGTCGCGGCGAACCCGTCCGCCCCCATCGTCTTTGCCCCGAGCGCGGCGATCGGCTCGAAGGTCGCGGAGACAAGAAGGACGACGAGGCCCCGCTCGTGGCAGCGCCTGACCTCCTCGAGCGCGCGCGGGCGGTAGAGGGGCGCGAGCACCTCGTCGTGGAAGCGCTCCATGAGGGCGTCGACCTCACGGGCGCTCATCCCCTCGAGCGCCCCAAAGACGAGCTCGCGCGCCTCGCCCTGGCGATAGGGGAGGTGCAGCTCGTAGCGCACTCCCCACCAGATCAGGCGCACGAGGCTCCGCAGGGACATGATGTGGCTCCTGAAGAGGTAGCGCGTGAAGAGCGACCCCGACTGCCCGTCGATGGAGGTGCCGTCGAAGTCAAAGACCGCCACGCCGTGAACCTTGCGCTCTTGGATGGGCTGCATGGGAGTCCCGTCGTCGCACGAATGGTACGGGGATATGATACCCCGACGTGAGCAATTGGGACGTAAGGAGAGCGCAAGAGCATGGAGCGGCGTCATGAAAAAGGGGCCCCGAAGGGCCCCCAGTCAGTGCAATGGCGGGATGTAAGGGACTCGAACCCTCGACCTCCGACGTGACAGGCCGGCGCTCTAACCAGCTGAGCTAACACCCCGTTCGCCTTGCGCGAGGGTTATTCTGACATACAACCCATCCTCTGCGCAAGGGGGAATTTCAAAAAAGTTTTTCCGCCGCGCGAGGGCCGCAACTAGACGAGAGAGACCTCGTGGGCGGCCCCCGCGGCGTCGGTCACCACGATCGAGGTCCCCTGAAGCTCGGCGGACGCAGCCTCGCCCTCGCCGCCCGCGACAGAGCCGCTCTCGTCAACGACGTAGGTCGCGGACCCCTGGCCGTTGATCACGTAGCACACGACGTCCCAGCCGCCGCCACGGTTCTCGGGGATGAGGATGGTGTCGGCCATGCGCGCCAGGGCGATGGGCTCGCCCTCGATGAGAAACAGCGTCGAGCTCGCCCCCGAGGCGCTCGTGCAGACGAGCTCCCACGTGCCGTCGTCGCCCTGCACCAGGGCATAGGCGTCTCCGGCGTAGTGGACGGACTCGCCCACCGCCACCTGCTCGCTGCCGGCGTCGTTGGCCAGCTGCTGCTCCTGGAGCTGCTGCTCCTGCTCGGTGAGCTGCAAGGTCTGCGTGGGCGCGTCGTCCTTCTCGCCCGAACCGCTGACCAGGCCCGTCACGCAGCTTCCGACGACGAACACGATGGCCAGAGCCAGAATCGCCATGATGACGAGAAGCACGACGTTCCTGCCGCTGCGAGCGGGGCCGACGTCGGACGCCTTGGCCTCGGGGTGACGCTCGAAGTAGCGCTTCTCTGCCTTCTTGCGGGCCTTGTCGGCCACCTCGGCGGCGTTCTTGCGCGTGGTGACGCGGGCGCCCTGACCCGAGCGGATGGTGGAGATGCCCTCGTCGGCACCAGACGTGCGGGCCCGGCTCCCCGTGCGCGGCGCGGCGTGGGACGGGCGCGCGGCGTGCCTTCTCTTCTCGTCTGCCATAGCGGTTCCTCCTTGCCTTGCTAAACCTCTCGCCGCTCCTCGATGGCGCGGCCGAGGGTGATCTCGTCGGCGTACTCCAGGTCCCCGCCCACGGGCAGGCCGCTCGCGAGGCGCGAGGTCCTCACCCCGAGCGGGCGGATGACGCGGGCGAGGTAGGTCGCCGTGGTCTCGCCCTCGACGTCGGGGTTGGTGGCGAGAATGACCTCGTGCACCTCGCCGTCCGCCAGGCGCGCGAGCAGCTCGCGAACGTGCAGCTGCTCGGGGCCGATCTTGTCCATCGGGCTGATGACGCCCCCCAGCACGTGGTAGAGCCCGTGATAGGCACCGGTGCGCTCGATCGCGGTGACGTCGCGCGGCTCTGAGACCACGCAGATCGAGCTGCGGTCCCGGCCGGCGTCCGCGCAGACGTCGCAGGTGTCGCGCGTCGCGTAGCTGAAGCATACCGGGCAGAAGTGCACCTGCTGCTTGACCTCCAGAATCGCCTGGGCGAGACGGCGCGCCTCCTCGGCGTCGGCCTCGAGCAGGTGGTATGCGATTCGCTGTGCCGACTTGGGGCCGATGCCGGGCAGCCTGCCGAGCTCGTCGAGGAGCCGTTGGAGCGCGCGCCCGTCGTTGACGGAGAAGTCCATCCCGTGCCCCTAGAAGAGCCCCGGGATGTTGAGGCCGCCCGTCACGGAGCCCATCTGCTGGCTCGCCATCTGCTCGGCGGACTCGAGCGCGTCGTTGACGGCGGCGAGGATCATGTCCTGCAGCATCTCAACGTCCTCGGGATCCAGGGCCTCGGGGTCGATGGTGAGCGAGGTGAGGCGCATGCCGCCCGTGGCAGTGACCTTCACGGCGCCGCCGCCGGCGCTCGCCGACACCTCTGTCGAGGCGACCTTCTGCTGCACGGCGATGAGCTGCTCCTGCATCTTGCGCGCCTGCGCGATCATCTGGTTGCGGTTCATGCCGCCCATGTTGTATCCCCTGGCCATTGCGGTTCCTTTCGTTCGTTTCCTAATCGTCGTCCTCGTCGTCGACGGGCTCGTCGGTAAAGCCCATCTCGGAGGCGTCGTCGTCCATTGCGAGCTCCTCCGCCGCATCCTCGTCGGAGGTCGTAGCCGCGCTCTCCACGCTCACCGACAGCGGCTGCCCGAACGCCTCGGCCAACATGGAGGCGATGCTCGCGAACTCGGGGGTGAGGCCGTCCCCGCTCCCGACCCCGACGGGGCCTCCCCCGTCCGCTCGGCGCTCGTCGCTGCGCTCCTCGCTCGCTTCGTGACTCGCGACGGGGGAGGCCCCGTCGGGGTCGGGAGCGGGGACGGGCCCCGGGTCCGCCGGCATGGGGGCGGGAAGGTCGGGCTCGTAGACTTCTTCGTAGACCGCCACGTCGGCGTCGGTGTAGGGGACGACGTCGTCGTCCGGGGCGGGCTCGTCCCATGGCATCGGGTAGGCGGGCTTCTCGGGCTCTGCGGGTGCCGCGGGCGCGGCGGGCTGAGGCTGGGGCTCCGGAGCAGGTGTCGGGGCCGGCTTCGGGGCAGGGGCTGGAGCCTGGGTCCGCTCGGCGCGGGCGATGTTGGCGCCCGCGAGGCTCGACTCCACGTAGACCACCTGACGCGGGCCGAAGGCGGCGGCGATCACCGGGTCCACGCTCGCTCGGACGTCGGAGCGCTCGAGCATGCGCGCGGCGAAGTGCGAGCCCTTGGGCAGCGACACCATAAGCTTCTCGCCGTCATCGGAGACCGCCGTGGACGAGAGGAGCAGCGACCCCTTCGCCGGCACCTGCGCCACGAGCCGGTCGACGACCTGCTTCCAGAGGCGCTGGAGGTTGCCGTTTGTGACGCCCCCGCCGCCGCGCCGGGCTCCCCCATCCGCTCGGCGCTCCTCGCTGCGCTCGTCGCTCGCTTCGCGACTCGCGATGGGGGAGCCCGGGGCGGCGGCGGGGGCACTCGGCACCGGAGGCTCCTCGGGTGCGGGGGTCGTCGGCCGCTCGGGCGCGGGGGCAGGCGACGGGGTTGCGGCCCTCTCGGCGGTCGGCTCCGTGACGTGCTCCTCCGGGGAGGGTTGGGGGTGGGAGGGTGACTCGGGTTGGGGCGTTGACGGAGATGAGGGCATCTGCTCGAGGGTCTTCTCGATAATGGGGGCGGCGCTTGCGAGGGCGCCGGGGATGGCGAGGATGGCAACCTGGCGCTCGAGGTCGGCGACGCGCTCCGCGAGGGAGTCGAGCGTGAGGTCGGAGGCCGGGCGGGCGATGCGCGTGAGGGCGATCTCGAGAGCGAGGCGCTGGTTGGTGGCCGTGCGCATCTCGCTCGAGGCGTCGCCCAGGATGGTGAGCACGCGGGAGAGGCGATCGGTCGAGCCGTACGCGGCGGCCTCGGCGCGCAGGGCGTCGAGCTCGTCTCCGCGCGCGGCCACCACGTCCTCGGCGCTCGGAACGGCAGCGACGACGTAGACGTCGCGCACGTGGGCCGAGAGCTCCCGGGTGAACTGAAGCAGGTCGCGGCCGGCGTCCGCCAGCTCCGCGACCTCCGCGAAGAGCGCGCCGACGTCGCGGTGCGCCATCGCGCGGGACACCTTGCCCAAGGTGGAGCCGGAGACCTCGCCGAGGAAGTCCGTGGCCGCGGCTACGTCGATGGTGCCCGCGCCAAAGACCGAGAGCTGCTCGAGCGAGGTCAGCGCGTCGCGCATGCCTCCGCGCGCGTGGCGCACGATCAGCTCGAGCGCGGCCTCGTCATAGGAGAACCCCTCCTGCTTGCACACGAAGGCGAGGTGGGCCTGCATCTCGTCGTTGCCGATGGCGTGGAAGTCAAAGCGCTGCACGCGCGAGAGGATCGTGGCCAGGATCTTCTGCGGGTCGGTCGTGCACATGATGAAGACCACGTGCTCGGGAGGCTCCTCGAGCGTCTTGAGCAGCGCGTTGAACGCCGCCGTCGTGAGCATGTGGACCTCGTCGATGATGTAGACCTTGCAGCGGCCCATGGCCGGCGCGTAGCTCACGCGGCTGATGATCTCCTCGCGGACGTTGTCCACGCCGGTGCGCGACGCCGCGTCGAGCTCGATCACGTCGGGGTGCTCGCCGGCGGCGATGAGACGGCACTGCTCGCAGCTGCCGTCGGGCAGGGCCGCCGGGCCCTTCTCGCACATGAGGGCCTTGGCGAGGATGCGCGCCATCGTGGTCTTGCCGGTGCCGCGCGGGCCGCAGAAGAGGTAGGCATGGCTCGTGCGCCCCTCGAGCACGGCTCGCTTGAGGGTCTCGACTACGTGGGCCTGCCCCACGACCTGCTCAAAGGTCTGCGGGCGGTACTTGGTGTAGAGCGATTCCATGCGGCCTCCCGGCAACGTGACCTACGGCCTTCCAGTATACCCGCGACGGGCGCGCGACGGCCAACGCCCACAGGTTCTTCTCGCGCGGGCGATACGGACGCGGGGTCGCGGGCCCCGCCGTCCGGAACTCCCAAACTTCTGTACTTTGGGAGTGCACTTAAAATCGGGGCTTTGCGTTTGCGCAGGTAGACAGGTCGACCGTTCTTCTTGCCCCGGTAGGTGCGTCTGTAAAGCACAGAAGTTTGGGAGTTTGTGGCGGCGGAACGAGCCGGGCGAGAAGGACGTGCGCCCGTTACCCGCGGGGGCGAAACCACGCAAGGAGCTCGTCCGCGGCGTCGGCGGGCAGGTCGCGCAGCTCAAGACCGTCGGAGGTCCCGGCGGCGGTGCGCACGGAGAGGCTCGCGACCCCGGCGCGGCGCTGGAAGGGGCTGGCAGCGAGCTCCATGCGCTGCAGGCGGGCGCGCGGCACGACCGTGGTCAGGCGCGTGAGGCCGCCGGTGACCAGCACCAGCTCGCGGCGGGTGTGGCCAAAACGGGCGTGGCGGCAGGCGCGCAGCGCGTTGGCGACGAGGCCGACGAGCAGCGCGACGCTCAGCGCGACAGCGGCCACGAGCAGGGGGCGCAGCAGCCACGTGGCGCTGTCGAGCAGGCCCGAGAGGCCAAAGAGCCAGAGCGCACCCGCGTTGAGCGCGGCGGCAAATGGCCACCAGATCGCCGCGCGCACCACAGCGCGACGCCGCGCGACGGGCTCCAGGCGCCCCAGCGCCACGCCGCCCAAGACACCCGCATACTCGGGCAGGACCTCGGCGAGAAACGCGTCGAGGTCGCCCCTGCGGATGAACGGGTGAAGGAGCACGCTGCCCGAGGGCTCGCCGTCCTTCTCGCCTGGCGCGGCAACCACCTGCGCCGTCACCTCGGCATACCCGATGAGCTGGCGAATGATGCCCTGGCGCACGGCCACGAACTGGACCCGGCCCTCCACGAGCGTGCACGAGGAGCGTGAGAGCAGGCCGTGCTCCACGATCACGCGATCTTCGTAGCGCTCCACGCGGTAGCCGCCGTAGCGCACGAGGTTCACGACAAACGAGACGACCGCGCCCAGCACGAGCACCGCGACCACAAACCCAGCCACCAGCGGGATGAGCGCCGGGATCGCCGCGGCGATGAGCTCGTCGCCTGCGCCCTCGAGGTCGAGCGCACCCCACTCGATGAGGTTGTTGAGCCAGTTGGCCAGAAGTATCACGAGCGCCACGGCCTGGCCGCCGGCGCTCACCTGGGACACGGCCGCCAGAAGAAGGTCGCGGCCGGCGAGCGTGAAGACGGCAAGCGGTCGATCCTCGGCAGGGGCGGCCGCGGAGCCCGCGTCCTTCTCGTCCGACGCCGGCGCGCCGCCCCTGCGGCGGAAGAGCTCCGCCCGCAGCGTCTCGGCCTCTACCTCGCGCAGGCCGCAGATCTTGGACGCATCGCCCTCCGAGGCCGCGGCACCCGTGTCGAGGTCCAGCGTCACGAGGCCGAAAACGCGCTCGAACAGCGTCGAGCTCATCGAGACCGTGTGGATGTGGTCATAGGGGATGGTGATGCTTCGGCGGCTGAACGGGCCCCAGCCCAGGCCCCAGCACACGTGGACGCCGTCGTCGACGAGCTCCCAGGTGCGGGCGCGCCAGACGGCGAAGCTCAGGAGCAGGCAGGCTGCGAAGATGGCCGCAGCTGCGAGGGCGAGCTTGGCGAGCGCGCCGAG
Source organism: uncultured Atopobiaceae bacterium (assembly GCA_944320385.1). Classification (GTDB taxonomy): domain Bacteria; phylum Actinomycetota; class Coriobacteriia; order Coriobacteriales; family Atopobiaceae; genus Thermophilibacter. Next base: position 32,612 of record CALUHH010000002.1, read on the forward strand.
GTCGCCGCCAAAGAAGTCGGGCGCGAGCATGAACGCGGCAAGCGTCACCAGACCCGACGCCATCTTGAGCGCCTCGACGGGCACCGAGAGCGGGTTGGCGCGGCGCACGCCGGAAAGACCTTGGGCAGCGCGGTCCTTCTCGCCCGTGCTCACACGTCCTCCTTGGCGAGGCGCGCGAGCTCGGCCACGCGGTCGCGCAGCTCGTTGGCATCCGCCTCCGCGAGGCCCGGGATCTCGAAGCTCTCGCCCGCCGTGGAGACGGTCACCGTGGCCAGGCCGTGGGCGCGCAGGATGGGTCCCTGCTTGGTCTGCACGTGCTGGACGCGCACGAGGGGCACGAGCACGCGCTTCTTGACGAAGACGCCGTGGTAGAGGTCGACGTCGGTGGGGGTGACGTCGTAGCGCCAGGTAGCGTACTCGATGGGCGGCGAGATCAGCAGATCGCCCACGCAGATTGCCTCGACGACGCCGCCGACGAGGTAGACCCAGAAGACGTCGCCGCCGAGATGGCGCACGATGAGCCAGGCGACCACGGTCAGCGCGGCCACCACGACGATGCCGACCACGTCGGAGATGCGCCACACGCGCAGCATGCGCGGGTCAAGGCGGTGAGCGGGAAGCTGGGTCACGGGGGGTCTCCTCTGGGCATGAAAAAAGCGCGCTCGATGGGATCGGGTGCCCGCCAGAGGCCCCTTATGGCTGCTGCCTCCCGGCCCTGACCAGGTTCGAGGTGTTGCGTCACCCGAACCCATCGAACGCGCTCGGCAAGAGTGTAGCAGAAGCCGCCGGAGTAGCGGTGTACATTGGCCCACCGCGCATACCTCCCATTTTGGAGGGTAATTCTCTTCAAAAACGGGAGGTATGCGCGGTGGGCAAAAGTACACCGCCTGCCGACCGCGCCTCGCGGCGCGCCACGCACGCGCTACCCTTGTCAAAACGTCGACCGAGGAGGCCTCATGCGCAACAACTTCTGCAAGACGCCGCTCTGGGAGTGCAACGACGAGCTCGTGCGCGTGGCGCAGGGCGAGAAGCCCGCGGAGCTCGTGATCCGCCACGCGAGCCTCGTGAGCGTGGCGACGCACGAGGTCCTCCCCGACGTGGACATCGCCGTGGCCTGCGGGCGCGTGGCCTACCTCGGCCTGGGCGGGCACACCGCCGAGCATTGCATTGGCCCGGACACGCAGGTCGTTGACGCGACCGGGCTCTTTGCCGCCCCCGGGTTCATGGACAGCCACATCCATGTGGAGAGCGCCATGATCGGCGTCGCGGAGTACGCGCGCGCCGTCGTTCCGCACGGGACCACGGGAATCTTCTGCGACCCGCACGAGGTCGGCAACGTCGCCGGCATGGAGGGCGTGCGCGCGATGTTCGAGGACGCGCGGCGCGTACCCCTCAAGGCCATGATGACCCCGCCGTCGTGCGTGCCGGCCGTCACGGGCGTGGAGGACACCGGTGCCGCCATCACCGCCGCCGACATCAGAGACGCCATGGGCTGGGACAACGTCGTCGCGCTCGGCGAGATGATGAACTTCCCCGGAATCCTGGCGTGCGAGCCCAACGCGATCGACGAGGTGCGCGAGACGCTCGCCGCCGACCGCGTGGTCACGGGCCACTTCCCCTCCCCCGACCGCGACCGCGGCCTCAACGCCTACGTGGCGTCGGGCGTCTCGTCGTGCCACGAGTCGGGCAGCTTCGACGAGGTGCTCGCGAAGCTGCGCCTTGGCATGTGGGTGCAGCTGCGCCAGGGCTCGGCCTGGCTCAACCTGCCCGGCTACCTGCCGCAGCTCGTGGAGAGCGGCGTGGACACGCGCCACTGCCTGCTCTGCTCGGACGACAACCACCCGCACACCCTCGTCGACGAGGGCCACATGGACCGCATCCTGCGCACGGCCGTCGAGCTGGGACTCGATCCCGTGACGGCCATCCAGATGGCGACCATCAACTGCGCCGAGTACTTTGGCCTCGCGCAGGACCTGGGCTCGATCGCACCGGGCAAGTGCGCCGACATCGTGCTGCTCGACGACCTCTCCAGCTTCTTCGCGCGCAAGGTGTTCGTCGACGGCGGGCTCGTCGCCGAGGACGGGCGCGCGCTCTTCTCGCCCGAGCCCTACGCCTGGCCCGACTGGATGACCCACACGATGAACCTGGGCCTCGAGCCCACGGCCGAGACCTTCCGCTTTGACGCGCCCGGCCGCGCGGACGGCGCCGCGCGCGTCCGCGCGATGGGCATCGAACCCGGAGACACCCTCACCCGCGACATCGTGGTGGAGGTCCCCGTCCGCGACGGCGCCCTTCTCGCCGACCCGGAGCACGACGTCCTCAAGGTGTGCGTCTTCGACCGCCACCACGGCGCGGAGGGCACGCACTCCCAGGGCTTTGTCACCGGCTTTGGCATCCACGGCGCGCTCGCGCAGACCGTCTCCCACGACGCCCACAACCTCCTCGTGATGGGCGACAACGACGAGGACATGGCGCTCGCCGCCCGTACGCTCGTGGCATGCGGCGGCGGCGAGATCGCCGTCGCGGACGGCCAGGTGCTAGCCCTCGTGGAGCTGCCCGTATGCGGTCTCATGAGCACCGAGCGCGTGGAGGTCGTGGCCGAGAAGGTCGCGGGGGCGAGAAGGGCCTGGGAGCAGATGGGCTGCACGATGCCCTCGCCGTTCATGACGATGGGCGTCATGTCGCTCGCCTGCGTGCCCGAGCTGCGCCTCACCAACCGCGGCTACGTGAACTGCCTCACCTTTGAGATGGAGGACCTGCTCGTGGAGTAGGCCACCGTCTCACCCAGACATGGACAGGGGCCCGTCGCGCTCATGCGCCCGGGCCCCCACTTTGGCAGCTGCCAAGCTGTTAAGCTCTACAGTGCGGCGACACGCGACGTCTGCCGTCGAGCGGCCGCTCCCTGCACGACGAGTATCATTCCCCATCCGGATGGGTCGAGCGGCCGCACTCCGGCGAACGGCGCCTTTCGCCGGGCGAACACATCAACCTAACAAGTCCTCCACATGCGCTAGGATGGGTCGGGTACCCGAGCCGAAGGAGATTCCATGGCCAAGAAGTCCGCCGCGCGCCGCCGGGAGCAGAGCGCGCAGAGCCTTTTCGACGATAGCAAGTACGAGGGCGTTCGCGTCTCGGCGACCTTCGAGTACAACGAGCTCTCCCTCTCGCGCGCCGCCGAGCAGCTCGCGCCGCGACTCAAGAGCTCGATGGTGTTTCTCAACCTGGCCTCGCTGCTTGCGCTCGTGGCCTCCGCCGTACTCCTGCCCGACCTCTCCGCGCTGCTCATCGCCCTGTTCGTGGTCGCGGTGATCATGATGTACGTCCAGTACAACTGGAACAAGCTCGCCGCCAGCTACGCGCGCACCACCACGCTCGACCCCGCCGCCCACGAGGGCAGCGTCCACGTCGTCGCGTGCGACGACGCGCTCCACCTCGAGGACGCCGGCGGGACGCAAGAGCACTACGACTACGCTGACCTGCGCGTCGTTTATCCCACCTCAGAGTTTGTGGTCGCTGGCTTTGGGAAGAAGCGCTACGTCTACGTGCCGCGCAGCGCCCTCTCCGAGGGCCGCTTCCGCGAGCTCGTCCGCCTGCTCGACGAGCACTGCAAGTAGGGCCCCACACGCCCGTCCCATCGCGAGACAGACCGCACCTGCGAGGTTCTTCTCGCCTGACCCAAGGAGGCCCTCATGGCTCTTATCAGCGTCGACTACTTCTCCTCCAGCCTCATGCGCACCACCACGCTCGAGGTCATCCTCCCCTTTGACAACCAGGGCGAGGCCTACGCCACCGACTCCGTGATGCGCCGCGAGGGTGGCGACCTCGAGCGCGACCTCAAGGCCTGGGAGTCGCGCCCCTACCCGCCCAAGCAGGCTCCGTACAAGACGCTCTTCCTGCTGCACGGCATCTCCGGCAACCACGCCGACTGGATCTCCGAGACGCGCATCCGCCACTGGGCCGAGAGCCGCGGCATCGCCGTGGTCATGCCGTCCGGCTACAACGCCTTCTACCTCGACCAGCCCGAGGTGCACAACTACTACGGACGCTACGTGGGCCAGGAGCTCGTCGAGGTGGCGCGCCGCATGTTCCCGCTCTCCGATCGACGCGAGGACACCTTCATCGGCGGCATCTCGATGGGCGCCTACGGCGCGCTGCGCAACGGCCTCAAGTACTGCGAGACCTTCGGCTCGATCGTGGCCCTCTCCTCCGCCATGGTCATCGATGGCTTTGAGCAGATCGTCTCGGACGACCTGTTCTTCCTCTCGCGCCCGTTCCTCGAGCGCACCTTCGGCGACCTCTCGCACGTGCGCGGCTCCGACAAGGACCCGGCGCGTCTGGCGGCCGACCTCGTCTACTGCGACCGCCCGCGCCCGCGCATCTTCATGAGCTGCGGCAACCAGGACCCGCTTGCCGAGCCCAACCGGGTACTTGCCCGTCGCATGCGCGACACGGGGCTCGACGTCACCTATCATGAGATGAACGGCGGCCACGACTGGGAGTTCTGGAACTCCGCCCTGCCCGAGGCCCTCAACTGGCTCGTGCGCTAGGCGTCCGGCTCCCGGCGGCAATGCCGGGCACATCCATCCGACCTCACGGGGAGGGACGCGAGAATGGCACTGCTCAGAGTCGACTTCTACTCCCACTACCTCGAGCGCAACGTGGTTCTCACCGCGGTGATCCCGGCCGACAAGATGGACGGCAACAAGCTCGCCAAGAAGCGGCGCGGCCCCTATCGCACGGTCTACCTGCTTCACGGCCTCTTTGGCCGCGACTACGACTGGATCGACAAGACCCACGTGGTCGAGACCGCCGAGGCGCGCGACATCGCGCTGATCATGCCCTCCGGCGAGGACGGCCTCTACCTCAACAAGCCCGAGATCAACGAGTGGCACGGGAAGTTCATCAGCGAGGAGCTGGTGGACTTCACGCGCCGCCTCTTCCCGCTCTCGACCAAGCGCGAGGACACGGCACTTGCCGGCATCTCCATCGGAGCGTACACCGCGCTGATCAACGGGCTTCTGCGCCCGGATCGCTTTGGCGACATCATCATCCTCTCGGGCGCCTTCATGCGCGACCGCGTGCTCGACGCCGTGGAGTCGCGCTCTCCGCGCAAGCGCAAGTACTACGAGCGCTTCTTCGGCGACATCGACACGGTGATTGGCTCCGACAAGGACTACGTGGCCCTGATCGACAAGTTCAGGCAGGACCCCGAGCTGCCCAAGCCGCGGTTCTACTCTGCCTGCGGCCTGCACGACAACCTCTGCGAGAACAACCGCGACCTCGTGAGGCTGCTGCGCGACGCCGACTTTGACGTGACGTACTGGGAGCCCGACATCGGCGCGCACGAGTGGCCGTTCTGGAACGCGTGGATCGACTGTGCGCTCGACTGGTACGCGCCCGGCCCGATGAAGCCGTCAACCGTCCCCGTGGACTACTCGGCCCTCACCGAGCTGCGTCCGCCCGAGGGCCAGAAGTAGGGCCTCGCAAAAGGGGACAGGTACAGAAGCCCAGATAAAACCTGCCAGAAGTTCTCACTTTTGGCAGGTTTTATCTGGGCTTCTGTACCTGTCCCCTTTTGCGAGGCCCCTTTTGCAGGACACGCCAGCGCGCGCTCCAAGGCGAGCGGGCGCTGCTGGCCCAAACGTCACAGCTAGTGGTACGTACCACCAGTAGAGTGTGGAGTTCTTATCGGTAGCGTATAATTTATTTTTTCTAGTGAGACTACCTGTGACGTTTGGCGGGCGGGCAAACCGGCGGAGCGGTCCTTCGGCGGCGCCTCACGCCAGCGCGCGCTCCACGCGGGCGAGAAACCCCTCGAGGAAGCGCGGGGCGTCCACGGTGAGCGCGACCTCGCAGTTCTTCTGGGCGTCGCGCAGGCGATCGGGGTCGCAGACGGTGCGGCCCCGCGTGGCGCCGTCGAGGTCCACGCGCAGGTTCGCCGCATGGCAGCCTACCAAAGAGGGGTCGATGGCGGCTGCCACGGCCAGCGGGTCGTGCAGCGCGCAGCCGCCCATGTGGGGGTTGTTCGTCTCGTAGATGCCGATGTAGTGGTCGGTCATGTCGGCGAAGAAGCGGCCAGCGGGGGTGCCCAGGGCACGCCAGCACGCCGTCTCCGCGCGCGTGAGGACGACCTGATGCGTGACGTCGAGGCCAATCATGCGCGTGGGGAGGCCCGAGCGCAGCACGGCATCGGCGGCCTCGGGGTCGTTGCGGATGTTGGCCTCGGCGCAGGGCGTGACGTTTCCGGGCACCGTAAGCGCGCCGCCCATGAAGGTCGCGCGCGGCAGGGCACTGGCATCCGCCGACGTGGCACGGAGCGCGAGGGCAAGGTTAGTGAGCGGGCCCGTGGGCACGTAGCGCAGGTCCTCACTCGCGGCGTCCAGCGCCCCCGCGAGATAATCGACGCCGTTTCGCGGGGCAGCGTAGCACCAGCCGGAGAGCTCCTGCCCGCCGAGCCCGTTCTCGCCGTGGATGCGCACGACGCCGGCCGGCGGCTCAAACGCCGCCTTCGCGTCGAGGGCGCGGTCGGCGCCGCGATAGACCGGAACCTCGGGGTGGCCGAGCAGGCGAAGCAGCGCGAGGGTGTTTCTCGTCGCCGTGTCCACCGTCACGTTGCCGTAGCTGCACACCACGGCCGCGAGCTCGACCTCCGGGCTGCCGAGCGCATAGGCCAGCGCCAGGGCGTCGTCGATGCCGGTGTCGAGGTCGAGAATCAGCTTGATGGGAGCGCTCATAGCGCGGCCTCCACTTCTTCGGCGGTGGGAATGGACTGCTGGGCACCGAGTCGGCTCACGGAGAGAGCGGCCGCGGCGGCACCCCAGACCATGGAATCCTCGAGCGAGAGCCCGCGGAGGCGCCCGGCAACGAGCCCGCCGATGAAGGTGTCGCCGGCGCCCGTGGTGTCCACGACCTCCGGCGGCCGCGCCGCCGGAATCCGCAGCGCCACGCCGTCCGCGCCCAGGCCGAAGGAGCCCGCCGCGCCGAGCGTGATCGCCACGGCGCCCGCACCCTTGGCGCGCAGCAGCCGCGCCGCCTCGAGGCACGTCTCGTCATCAGAGGGCAGCACGCCGCAGACGATCTGGCACTCGGTCTCATTGAGGCAGACCAGGTCGACGGACGCCCAGAGGTCGTCGGGAGCGGGGCGCGCCGGCGCGGGGTTGTAGACGGTGTAGAGGCCCAGGTCGTGCGCGACGCGCAGGGCGGCCTCGGTGGCCGCGGGGTCGCACTCGCCCTGAGTCAGGAAGACGTCGCCCCTCTCTGCAACGCGCCGCAGGTCAGCGATGACGTCGTCCGCGGCCAGCGCGTGGTTGGCGCCCGCCGAGAGCACGATGCGGTTCTCGCCGGCAACGCGCACGATGACCGCGACGCCCGTCGACACGCCCTCGAGGCGCCGCACGAGCCCGCAGTCGACCCCCGCCGCCTCGAGCCCGGCAACGAGCTCGCGACCAAAGGCGTCGGCGCCCACCGCAGCGATCATGTGCGTGGCGGCGCCGAGCCGGGCGGAGGCGACCGCCTGGTTGGCGCCCTTGCCGCCGGCATTGGTGAGGAAGCCGGAGCCGGAAAGGGTCTCCCCCGCCGCGGGCATGCGCGGCGCGTCGATGGACAGGTCCATGTTCATGCTGCCAAATATGACGACCTTGGGCATGGGGCCTCCCTCACTCAGAATGAGTCAAAAGGGGTCTGTCCCCTTTTGACCCCTTTTGAATCACTTGACCTCGACGAGCTCGTAGACGCTCGTGCCCAGCCCGATCTTCTCAGCGTGCTCGATCATGGAGCGCCAGTTGGTGTCCGGGTGCGTCATGTTGAAGTGGTCGTGCGCGCAGCGCTCCGGGATGCCGCCCGCGGCCTCGAGCTTGGTGCGCATGTCGGTGAGCTCGGAGTCAGGCAGCGCCGGCGCGGCGAGCGCCATGTCGATGGCGGCCTGGTCGATGGCCACCGGGTCAAAGCTCGCGAACATCCCCAGATCGGGCACGATCGGCGTGTCGTTCTCGGGATGGCAGTCGCAGTTGGGGCTGATGTCGGTGGCGATGGAGATGTGGAAGTGCGGGCGGTCCTGCACGACGGCCTGCGCGTACTCGGCAATCTTGCAGTTGAGCTCGTCGACGGCGGAGTCGGAGCCCGCGACGACGGCGTCCTGGTTGCAGGCGCCGATGCAGCGGCCGCAGCCCACGCAGCGGTCATGGTCGATGCGCGCCACGGGCACGGTGACGACCTTGCCGCTCTTGAGCTCGCGCTCGCGGGTCTGGTCAAAGCTGACGGCACCGTGCGCGCAGATGCGCTCGCACGCGCGGCAGCCGATGCACTTCTCGGTGCGCACGTTGGGCTTGCCGGCCGCGTGCTGCTCCATCTTGCCCGCGCGCGAGCCGCCGCCCATGCCCAGGTTCTTCATGCAGCCGCCAAAGCCGGCCTGCTCGTGACCCTTGAAGTGCGTGAGCGAGATCACGATGTCCGCGTCCATGAGGGCGTGGCCGATCTTGGCCTCCTTGACGTACTCGCCGTTTTTCACGGGCACGAGCGTCTCGTCGGTGCCCTTGAGGCCGTCGGCGATGATCACCTGGCAGCCGGTCGCATAGGGCGTAAATCCGTTCTGGTACGCGCAGTCGAGGTGCTCGAGCGCGTTCTTGCGGCTGCCCACGTAGAGCGTGTTGCAGTCCGTGAGGAAGGGCTTGCCGCCCAGCTCCTTGATCACGTCGACGACGGCGCGTGCGTAGTTGGGGCGCAGGAAGCTCAGGTTTCCCAGCTCGCCAAAGTGAATCTTGATGGCTACGAACTTGTTCTCAAAGTCGATCTGCTCGATGCCGGCGCGGCGGATGAGGCGCTTGAGCTTGTCGAGCTGGCTCTCGCGCGCGTAGGTGCGCAGATTGGTGTAGTAGACCTTGGCGGTGTCCATGCGGCCCCTCTCCTCAAAAGACGTCCCCTTGAGATTCTACGCCCCCCTCGCGGCAATATGTAAATTGGGGACTGTCCCCAATTAACAGAAGGGCCGCCGGGCGAGAAACCCGGCGGCCCGAATGAGTCAAAAGGGGACTGTCCCCTTTTGGCCTACTTGCGGTTGGCGCGGTAGTAGTTGATGAGGGCCTGCGTGGAGGCGTCCTGCGCGGCGAGCGCCTCGTCATCGTGGAAGGCCGGAGTGATCTGCTTGGCGAGCTGCTTGCCCAGCTCGACGCCCCACTGGTCGTAGGAGTCCAGGCCCCAGACCGTGCCCTCGACGAAGGTGATGTGCTCGTAGAGCGCGATGAGCTCGCCGAGCGCGTGCGGGGTGAGGTCGACGCCGAAGATCGACGTGGTGGGACGGTTGCCCTCGAAGACGCGGGCCGGCACCATCCACTCGGCCGTGCCCTCGGCGCGGACCTCGTCGGCGGTCTTGCCGAAGGCAAGGGCCTTGGTCTGCGCGAGATAGTTTCCGAGGAAGAGCTCGTGGACGTCCTGGTCGCCGTCCTTGGCGGGGTTGGGCGTGTTCACGAAGGCGATGAAGTCCGCCGGAATCATGCGGGTGCCCTGGTGGATGAGCTGGTAGAAGGCATGCTGGCCGTTGGTGCCCGGCTCGCCCCAGAAGATCTCGCCGGTGGCGGAGGTCACGGGGCTGCCGTCCCAGCGCACGCTCTTGCCGTTGGACTCCATCGTGAGCTGCTGGAGGTAGGCGGCAAAGCGGTGCAGGTACTGGTTGTAGGGCAGCACGGCGTGGCTCTCGGCGCCCCAGAAGTTGACGTACCAGACATTGAGCAGGCCCATGAGGGCGACGACGTTCTTCTCGAGCGGGGTGTCCTTGAAGTAGGTGTCGAGGTCGTGGAAGCCCTTGAGGAAGCACTCGAAGCGCTCGGGCCCAAAGGCGACGATCAGCGACAGGCCCACGGCGGAGTCGACGGAGTAGCGACCGCCGACCCAGCTCCAGAAGCCGAAGGCGTTCTCGGGGTCGATGCCGAAGTCAGCCACGAGGTCGAGGGCGGTGGAGACGGCCACGAAGTGCTTCTTGATGGCCTCGGCGTCCTGCTCGGCCGACCCGTCGATGGCGCCGGCGGCGCGCAGGGTGTCGAGCAGCCAGGTCTTGGCCTCGCGCGCGTTGGTGAGGGTCTCGAGCGTGGTGAACGTCTTGGAGACCACGATCACGAGGGTGGTCTCGGGATCGAGCCCCTTGACCTTCTCGGCCATGTCGTTGGGGTCGATGTTGGAGACGTAGCGGCAGTCGATGCCGGCGTCGGCGTAGGGCTTGAGCGCCTCGTAGACCATGACCGGGCCGAGGTCGGAGCCGCCGATGCCGATGCTCATGACGTGCTCGATCTTCTTGCCGGTGACGCCCTTCCACTCGCCGGAGCGCACGCGCTCGGCAAAGGCGTACATGCGGTCGAGGACCTCGCGCACGTCGGCGACGCAGTCCTGGTCGCCGTCGAAGACGGTGCCCTTCTCGGAGGCCGGGCGGCGCAGGGCGGTGTGCAGCACGGCGCGGTTCTCGGTGGTGTTGATGTGCTCGCCGGCGTACATGGCGTCGCGGCGCTCCTCGAGGCCCACGGCGCGGGCGAGGTCGCACAGAAGCCCGACGGTCTTGTCGTCGACGAGGTTCTTGGAGAGGTCAAAGTGCAGGTCGTCCATGTCAAAGGACAGCTTGGTCACGCGGTCGGGGTCGCCCGCGAAGGCGTCCTTGAGGTGGAATCCGCCTGCGACGAGCTCGTCGTGGTGCGCCTGGAGCGCGGCCCACTCGGGCGTTGCGGTGGCGTCGATGGGTGCCTTGATGTCGGACATGGGAGCTCCTTCCCCGAACTGCAACAGATGGGTCTAGGATACCGCTCGCCGCGACGGGCGTCCGTCAGGGAACGGCAATCGTTTAGAACGGCTCACCCAGCGGCGGAATCCGCTTGAGCCGCGCCCACATGACCTGCTTCTCGTGGGGGTCGGCGAGGGCGGCGGCAAAGCCGCCCAGATTGAGGACGCGCATGCCCAGCACGTACGCGATCGCCCCGGGAGTGAGAAGGGCCTCGTCCAGCGACTCGAGCGCCGCGAGCTCGTCGGCATAGGCCTCGCGCAGGAGCGCGGCGGCGGCCTCGTCGCAGCAGACCAGCGTGGCGGGGTCGAGCGCGCACACCGCCTCGCGCATCAGGGTCGCGTCCAGGGGCTCGTCCGCCGCGTCCACGGCGAGCAGCCACTCCCAGTCCTCGGGCGGGTAGCCCAGACGCTCGAGGGAGGCCCTGAGCGCCGCGCCGTCCGCGCCCGAGAAGGCGGGCTCGCCGCTCTTCTCGGCCTCCGAGAGCTCCCCCTTGACGAGAAGGACCGCGGAGAACGCGTTTCCGCCCATGCGCACGCCTCGCGCGGTCAGCGCGTCGATCTCCGTCGCGGCCTTGTCGAGATACGCGCGCCTGCGCGCGTCGCGCTCCGATGCCATGGGGCCTCCCCGCCTCAAGTGCTACCGACTCTATAACATTTTTTGACACGTCCGTATGAACCAGTGTAAATCGGGCATAAGTCCAAGCAAGAAGAGATTCCGACTACGGGAGGTTCCCATGGCCAAGGCAATCACCGGCTCCGACTTCGACGCCGTCGTCACCGGCTCCGACAAGCCCGTCCTCGTTGACTTCTGGGCGCCGTGGTGCGGCCCGTGCCGCGCGCTCGGCCCCGTCATCGACCAGGTCTCCCAGGAGATGTCCGACCGCCTCGCCGTCTACAAGTGCAACGTCGACGATGAGGCCGACCTGGCCACGCGGTTCCGCATCGTCTCCATCCCCACGCTCATCCTCTTCAAGGGCGGCGAGCCCGTCCACACCATCGTGGGCAGCATGCCCAAGCCCGCGCTCGTCGCCGAGCTCGAGGCCAACCTCTAGCATGGCCGGCAGCGACGTCGATCCCGCCCAGGGCGCCCGGGGACCTCTCCGCGGCGCCCTGTCGCTTGTGCGGCACAACCTGCGCCTGCTCGTGCTTCTCGTCTGCACGGTCGTGTTTCTCGCCCTGCTGGGGGAGGTGCTCGAGGGGGAGATCTTGCGCCTCGACGTCATGGCCTACGACCTCTTTGTCGAGCGGCTGCGCTCCGACGCGCTCACGCCGGTCGTGCAGGCGGTGACCTCGCTCGCCTCGGTGGTGGTGCTCGCCGTCCTGGCGGCCGTCATCGCGGCCCTCGCCCCGGGCAAGGCGCCGGGATGGTGCGTCTCGGTCAACCTCGCCTGCGTCGTGGCGCTCAACGCACTGCTGAAGGCCATCGTGCAGCGTCCTCGCCCGGAGGGGTTCCGCCTGGTCGCGGAGAGCGGCTACAGCTTTCCGTCCGGCCACTCCATGGTGGCGACGGCCTTCTTCGGCCTGCTCATCTGGATGATCTGGCGCTATCACAAGCGCGACGCCATGCGCGTCGTCTGGTGCGCCTTCTTTGGCCTCGTCATTGTGGCGGTGGGGCTGAGCCGCATCTATCTGGGCGTGCACTACGCCTCGGACGTGCTGGCGGGCTTCTGCGTCTCGCTCGCGTGGCTGGCCTTCTACACCAAGGCCGTGGCGCCGATCTTCGTCGCGGCCGACGCGCCGCGTGAGGCGGGCGCGGGCGACGGGGACGCCTGAGGGCGCGTTCGCCGCCGCCCCTAGCCCAGCGTGATGATCTGCGCGTCGACGACCTCGCCCTCTTCGCAGATGATGCGGCCCATCGAGGGGCGGGAGCGGCGCGGGTAGGTGGGGCTGCCGGGGTTCATCACGAGGGTGTGGGTCCACTCGTCGCGCTCGATGACGGGCGTGTGGGTGTGCCCAAAGATGGCGATGTCGCTCTTGAGCAGGTTGAGGCGCTTGCGATAGTGCGTGACCTGCCACCTGAGGCCGCTGCCCACGAAGATCTTGCGGTCCTTGACCATGGGGCCGTAGTCGTAGGCCCAGTCGTTGTTGCCGAGGCACATCTGGACGCGCGCGATGTCGCTCAGGGTGCGGTAGTCGGACGGCGAGCAGATGTCTCCAGCATGCACGATGACGTCCGCCCCCTGAAGCTGCTCGAGCAGCTCGGGCGAGAGGTAGCCGTGCGTGTCGGAGATGATGTCGTACCTGGTTGTCACAGCCGTCCCTAGAGGCCGAGGGCCCGCTTGAGCGCGACGACGCGGCGACGCGAGACGGAGATCTTCTTGCCCTCGATGCCGTTGATACCGAGCTGCAGGATGCCCGAGGAGATGACCTCGACGTCCTCCACGTACTCGAGGTTCACGATGTAGCCGCGGTGCACGCGGAAGAAGCCGTACGGCGCGAGCTTCTGCTCGAGCTTGGCGAGCGAGATCGTGGAGAGGAACCGGTCATCGGCCGTGTAGATGCAGGAATAGTCGTCCTTGGCCTCGATGTAGCGAATCTGGTCGATGGGCACGAGCACCTTGCGGCCGCTCTTGACCACCGGGATGCGCTCCACGGAGGAGTGGCTCTGGGGCTGGGGCTTGGAGTGCGCCTGGACCTTGTCGAGCGCCTGCGCCAGGCGCTCGGGGTCGACGGGCTTCATCAGGTAGTCGATGGCGTCGACCTCAAAGGCCTCGAGCGCGTACTCGCTGTAGGCCGTCACAAAGACGATGGCGGGCGGGTTCTTGAGGCGGTGGAGCGCCTCGGCGAGCTGCATGCCCGAGGTCTTGGGCATCTGAATGTCCAGGAACATGACGTCGGCCTTGGCCTCCATCAGCTTCTCGACCGCCTCACGAGCGCTCGACGCCTCCATGATGGCGTCGACCCGGCCCGTCTCCTCGAGCAGAAACCTCAGCTCGGAGCGGGCAGGTGCCTCGTCGTCTACGATCATCGCGCGCATTGCTTCCCTTTCACGTCCGCGGCGGAACCGCCATCACACAGTCTATTCTTTTCCGCGCCGTCCCGCACGCGCGAGTCTTCTGCGCGCGCCAACGAGCCGCAGCGTCACGCAGGTGCCCTCGCCCGGCTTCGAGACGATCTCGACGCCCGAGCCCACGCCAAAGAACCGCTCCACTCGCTCCGCGACGTTGCGCAGCGCCATGCCCGTGCCGGCGCTCTTGTCGCCCGAGCGGGACGAACGCGCCTCGGTCGCCCCGGCGAGCAGCCGGTCGGCCGCCGCCTTGTCCATGCCAAGACCGTCGTCGGCGACGGCAATAAGAATATCATCCCCGTCGCTGGCAACCTGAACGTCTACGTGAAGCGGGCCCTCGTCGCGCATGGCGTGGCGCACCGCGTTCTCAACGATCGGCTGAATGAGGAACGACGGCACGGAAAGCTCTCCGCAGCTCGGCTCGACGTGCTCCGTCTCGACGATGCGCTCCTCGCCAAAGCGCGCCTTCTCGATCTTGAGGTAGCGCCTCGTCTGCTCGAGCTCCTGCGAGAGCGGGATGAGGGTCTTCTCCGAGCTCTCCAGCGTGCGGCGATAGAAGGTCGAGAACTCACGGAGCAGGTCGCGGGCCTTGGTGGGATTGGTGCGCGTGAACGACGCGATCGTGTTGAGCGTGTTGAAGAGGAAGTGCGGGTTGATCTGGGCCTGCAGCGCCTTGACCTCGGCGCGGGCGGTGAGCTCCGCCTGCTTGTCGAGCTCGTAGGAGGAGAGCTGCGTGGAGAGCAGCGACCCCAGGCCCTGGGCGATGGCGAGCTGCGTGCGGTCGATGTCGATGTCGCGACGGTAGTAGAACTTGATGGCGCCGACCGCGCGGTCCTGGACGAGCAGCGGCACGATGATGCCGAAGGCATGCCCCTCCTGGCGGCTGCCCATGGAGAAGCCGCGCACGTCCTGGCTGTCCTCGTCAACGGAGACAAAGGTCTCCATGCGCCCGCTCTCGAGCACCTCGAGCGTGGGGCGCGCGTTGGCGGTCCCCGCCACGAAGGGCGTCTTGATCGAGCCCTCGTAGGCGAGGACCTTGGCGCGGTCGGTGATGGCGATGCCGTCCGCGCTCGTCTCGGGCAGAAGAAGCGCGCAGATCGCGCGGGCGTTCTCAACCGTGAGGCCCCCGCGCAGGTGGCTCAGCGTGTTGGTCGCCACGCGCAGGGTGCGCTCGGTCGCCTCGGAGCGCGTGTTGGCCGGCGCCACGGAGAGCGCGCCGCCCCACACGATCACGGCGGCCAGGCCGCAGCCGGCGATCATCGAGGCCACGACCAGGCCGTCGCTGATGCTCCACGTGAGCAGCACGGAGAGAAGGGCCGCGCAGATGACGAGAAGAACCCCGATGACGCGACGGGGCACGGCAGGGCGCTCTCTCATAGCTCCTCCCCCGGAAGGTCCATGCGGATGGCGCCCGTGTCGTCGGCACCCGAACCCGAGAGGTCGGCCCCCGTCGCTACGAGCGGGCGCACCTCCCCGGTCTTTCTCAGCGCCCCCTGGAGAAGACGGTCTCCCCACAGCGCCAAGACGATGGTGGGCCAGACCATGGCAAACGACAGGTAGCGCGTGCTCGCCGACTGGGCAAAGCGGTCGGCCTCATAGCGTCCGCGCGTAAGGATGCGCAGGTAGGGCAGGCGATCGGGCCCCACGAGGAGCCTCCTCAGCGCGGTCTGGAACACGCGGCGGCGCACGTCGTGCGAGAGCCAGTTGCCCGGGTAGGGCTTGAGCGACTCCGACGTGATGGTGTGCAGGTCGCGACGGGAGTTGAGGGCGTCGAGCTTGCGGTACTCGTAGAGCCAGCGATGGACGTCCTGCATGAAGATCGAGGGCGTGGGCGCCGTCTCCTCGGGCGGCCGCAGCCGCACGTACCAGGCGTTGTCAAACCACACGTCCATGCCCATGGCTCGAACGTTGAGAACGTAGTCCAGGTCCTCGCCGCGCGTGATGTAGGGGTCGAACGGGACGCGCGACCAGGCGGCGGCGTGCAGCGCGCAGCAGCCCCCGCACAGGTGGTTGGAGCGGGTGATGCGCGAGGCCGACGTCTGGGCGCGCTCCATGACGCGGTTGAAGTCGGCGGCCTTTGACCAGTACTTCTCGCTCCACTCCTCGGACGGCTCGGCGTAGGGGCTGTCAAAGCTGTCTATGAAGAAGCCGCTCTTGACGAGTATCTGCAGGTTCTGGCGGGTGAGGGAGCCCAGGCCGTAGACGGCGTTGATGAGGAAGTCCTCGTCGAGCACCACCTCGTCGTCGTCCAGGAAGACCACGACGTCGTGGCCAAAGACCGCGGCGACGGCGAGCCCCATGTTCTTGATGGCGCCGTAGCCCCGAAGCGAGACCGTCTCGCCGGTGACGTGGTGGGCCATCCGCCCCACGGCGCGCTCGATGTGGGCGGCCTCCTGCGCGCCAATGACGAGGGTGTCGAGCACGGGATGAGCCCGGCAGATGCTCTCGACGCGGGCGCGGGCGGACGAGGCGCACTCCGGCGGCGCCACCACGAGCACGATGACGCGAATCACGCCCCGAACCCGCTCCAGGGAGGAGAGGCAGCTCTCGAGCTCGGGAAGCGGCTTGTCGATGGGCGTCGTGTAGTCGTAGACGCCGCGCTCCCCGAGGGCTCCGGGCTGGTCCCCCTCCGCCCAGTAGGAGGGTATGACGATTGCGGGGCTCAACGCACCTCCCTAGTCCTCGGGACCTTCCGCGCCCAGCTGCCGCGGGAGCGACGTCTTGGCGAGGGAGCGCGCGAGCGGCAGCCCGAGCGCGTACATGACGACCGCCTCGCCGATGCCGGTCGCGAGCAGGCCGAAGGCATACATCGCGGGGTAGGCGCCGTCGATGGCGATGTTGGTGAACGGGATGGTGTAGTAGCCGATGCCCTGGAGCATGAGCGGGAGGTAGGCGGGCACGATGAGCGCGTTGGCGATCACGGGGCCGAGCAGGGCGAGCGCGGGGCGGCGGCGGTTGCGCCAGGTGAACCAGGCGCCGAGGGCCGTGGCGAGCGTGCCGAAGACGACGTCGAGCATGCCCAGCATGCCCGTGCCGGAGAGCACGATGTTGGCGAGGTTGGCGATGGCGCAGCCAAGCGCCAGGCCGGGCACGGCGTCGGCCGTGAAGAGGGCGAGGACGCACAGGGCCTCCGAGACCCTAAACTGCACGGGACCCCACGCGAGGGTGCTCAGGAAGAGCAGGGCGGCGAGGGTGAGGGCCGCGTAGGCGGCGGCGATCATGCCCACGCGGACGGTTCTTCTCGCACGGTCCTCGGGGGCTGCGGCGGCACGGTACATGCTGGACTGCTTCATGGCTTCTCTTCTCTCTTTGGAGGGCTTTTCTGGACGCCCGTCTGGGCGTGACGAGCCCACGACCAGCGGGATCCCGGTGGAAAGCACTCCAAAAGAAGCATCCCCGTGGGCACGACAGGACTGATACTAGCAGAGTTGGGGACGCTACCCCGACCTTGACGTCCGCGTCCCGCCCGCATGCTAGTATTGCTGCGACGGGACATGGCGGAAGGAGCCCAGATGAATCCGCGCGTGAGAATCGCCTGCCTCGCGGCCGACGCCGCGCGCTGGGGGACGACGCAGCTGCTGCACCGCGGCGGCGGAAACGCCCCGGGCGCCGTGGCGCTCAAGCTCGACCCGGGCATCATCGGCTCTTTGGGCGACGCCCTGGAGCGCTCCGTCGTCGTCACCGGCACCAACGGCAAGACCACGACCACGGGCCTCGCCGCCGACGCGCTGGGCGCTCGGGGCGAGAGGGTCGTGTGCAACCGCGCCGGCAACAACATGGAGTCGGGCATCGCCGCGGCGCTCGTGGAGGCGCGCAGGCAGCGGCCGCGCGTGGGCTGCTTCGAGTGCGACGAGCTCTACACCGTGCGCGTGCTGCCCCGGCTGAGGCCGCGGGCGCTCGTCCTTCTCAACCTGTTCCGCGACCAGCTCGACCGCTACGGAGAGATCGACCACACGCAGGACGTGATCGCCGAGGCGCTGCGCCGCTCGCCCGAGACCGCCTTGGCCTTCAACGCGGACGACCCGCTGTGCGCCGCGATCGCCGCGCGCGTGGACAACCCCGGCGTTCCGTTTGGCATCGACGAGCCCACCGACCTCGAGGCGGACCGCATCTCCGACAGCCGCTTCTGCGCCCGGTGCAACGCGCCGCTCGACTACGCGTACGTGCACTACGGGCAGCTCGGGAAGTACCGCTGCCCGAGCTGCGGCTGGGAGCGTCCCGAGCTCGCGTTTGCCGCGGTCAACGTGAGCCTCACCTGCGGCGGGTACGAGTTCGACGTCGAGGACCGCCGGGGCGAGAAGGTCGAGCGCCACCACGTGAGCACCCGCTACAGCGGCCTCTACATGGTGTACAACGTGATGGCCGCGCTGGTGGCGTGCGTGCTCGGCGGGGGCAGCGTCGAGCACTTCCAGGAGGTGCTCGATGCCTACGAGCCCGCCAGCGGGCGCGGGAAGACCTACGAGCTCGACGGCGGCTACGCGGTCGTGAGCAACCTCGCGAAGAACCCCACCGGCTTCAACCGCATGATTCAGCAGGTGCGGGCTGAGGACGGCCGCTACGTTGCCCTCTTCCTCAACGACAACGATGCCGACGGTCACGACGTCTCGTGGATCTGGGACATCGACCTCGAGCGCCTGCGCGACCTCTCCGACCTGCGCTGCGTCTGCGTGGGCGGCACGCGACGCGAGGATATGGCCGTGCGCGTGAAGTACGCGGAGCTCGGCGCGCCCATCGAGCTGATAGACGGCGTGGAGGACGCGCTGCGCTTCGTGGACGCGGGCGAGAAGCTCCATGTCATCGCCAACTACACGGCGTTCCCGCCCGTGGTGGCGGAGCTCGGGCGGCTCGAGGAGTCCTGGCGTGCCCCGGCCGCGGCCGCCTCGGCCGAAGGCGTCTCCCTCATCGAGCACGAGAAGACTGCGCGCGCGGCGCTGGATCGGCCGCTGCGCATCGTGCACCTCTACCCGGACGCGCTCAACCTCTACGGCGACGGCGGCAACATCGCCTCGCTCTCCAAGCGATGCGCCTGGCGCGGCATTCCCTGCCGCGTGGACCAGGTCCTCATGGGCGAGGAGCTCGACCTCTCCGACGCCGACGTCGTGCTGCTGGGTGGCGGCGCCGACCGCGACCAGCTCGCCGTGTGCCACGAGCTCCAGGGCCAGCGGGAGAAGCTCGCGGCCTACGTTGCCGACGGCGGCGCCCTTCTCGCCATCTGTGGCGGCTACCAGCTACTCGGCCACTACTACATGATGGGCGACCAGCGCGTGGAGGGCCTGCACGTGCTCGACATCGAGACCACGGCGGGCAGCACCCGCCTCATCGGCAACGTTGCCATTGAATCCGACATCTGCGACCAGCCGATCGTTGGTTTTGAGAACCACGCGGGACGCACGCAGCTGGGCGTGGGCGAGAAGCCCCTGGGGCGCGCCCTGGTGAGCGGCACCGGCAACAACGGCGATGACGGGGGCGAGGGCGTGCTTCACGACGGCGTGGTGGGCACGTACCTGCACGGGCCGATTCTCCCCAAGAACCCCGGCGTCACCGACTGGCTGATCGAACACGCTCTGAGGCGTCGCGGGGTAGACCTTGAGCTCACGCCGCTTCCCGACGACCTCGAGAAGCTTGCCCACGACGTGGCCCTGAAGATCGCGACGCACTAGGGGGCTTCTCGCCGCGCGCAAGCCGTGCCCGGCCGCCGGGATCCCCGACTGCTCGGAATCCCCTGCCGCTGGAAACCCCAAACTTCTGCACATTGCGCGGGACCCTCAAATGGGGGCCCGCGTTTTCCCAGCTCACGGGTTCGACCGTTTTTCTCGCCCATCGTGTGGCGGCAACAATGTACAGAAGTTTGGGGTTTCGGCGGCGGCGCGACACGAAAGGGCCCCCGGCCGAAGCCGGGGGCCCTGCGCTCACGCTATGAGCTCAGCGAGAAGGACCCGTGACTACGCCTCGGCGTAGAGGTCCTTGAGCTTGAGCAGGTGCGCGTAGCGAGCCATGGCGGCCTCCTCGTTCTGGGCGAAGAGCTCCTTGGCGCGCTCGGGGAAGGAGCGGGTGAGCGAGGTGTAGCGGGCCTCGTTCATGAGGAAGTCCTGGTACCCGCCAGCCGGCTCCTTGGAGTCGAGCGTGAACTTCTTGCCCGTGGGGGCAGCCGGGTTGAAGCGGAAGAGGTTCCAGTAACCGCACTCCACGGCCTTCTTCATCTCCATCTGGCAGTTCTGCATGCCGCCACCCTTGATGGAGTGCATCTCGCACGGGCTGTAGCCGATGATCAGCGACGGGCCGTCGTAGTTCACGGCCTCGTGGATGGCCTTGAGCGTCTGGTTCATGTTGGCGCCCATGGCGACCTGGGCAACGTAGACGTAGCCATAGGACATGGCGATCTCGGCGAGGCTCTTCTTCTTGGTCACCTTGCCGGCAGCCGCGAACTGCGCGACCTGGCCGATGTTGGAGGCCTTGGAGGCCTGGCCGCCGGTGTTGGAGTAGACCTCGGTGTCAAAGACGAAGACGTTCACGTTGTTGCCGGAGGCAAGGACGTGATCGAGGCCGCCGAAGCCGATGTCGTAGGCCCAGCCGTCGCCGCCGAAGATCCAGAAGGCCTTCTTGGTGAGGTAGGCCTTGTCGGCGAGAACCGCCTTGGCGGTCTCGCAGTCGCTCTTCTCGAGCTCGGCGATGTAGGCGGCGGCAGCGGTCTTGCTGCCCTCGGTGTCCTTGCGGTTCTCCAGCCAGGAGGTCGCGGCCTCCTTCAGGGCGTCGGAAGCCTTGTCGCACTGGAGGATCTTCTCGGTCTCGGTGACGAGCTTCTCCTGGACGGCGTCGTAGCCGAGGGCGAGGCCCAGGCCGTGCTCGGCGTTGTCCTCAAACAGGGAGTTGTTCCACGCCGGGCCGTGGCCGCACTCGTTGACCGTGAAGGGCGAGGTGGCAGCGGGGTTGCCCCAGATGGAGGAGCAGCCGGTGGCGTTGGAGATGAACATGCGGTCGCCGCAGACCTGCGTGACGAGGCGCGCGTACGCGGTCTCGGCGCAGCCGGCGCAGGAGCCGGAGAACTCGAGGTAGGGCTTGGCGAACTGGCTGCCCTTGACGTTGGCGGCGACGAGCTCCTTCTTCTCGGAGACCTTGTTCACCGCGTAGTCCCACACCGGAGCCTGGTCGAGCTCGGACTCCTGCGGCACCATCTCGAGGGCGCCCTTCGGGCAGACCTTGACGCAGTTGGTGCAGCCCATGCAGTCGAGCGGGCTGACGGCCATGGTGAAGGTGAGGCCGGAGTTCTTGGGAACCATGACGTCGATGCGGCGCATCTCCTCGGGAGCGGCGGCCTGCTCGTCGGCGTTCATGACGATCGGGCGGATCGTGGCGTGCGGGCACACGAACGAGCACTGGTTGCACTGGATGCACTTCGTCTCGTCCCAGTGCGGCACCATGACGGCGACGCCGCGCTTCTCGTACGCGGAGGCGCCGAGCTCCCACTGGCCGTCAGCGACGTCGACGAACTTGGAGACGGGCAGGGAGTCGCCGTCCATGCGGTTGATCGGCTCCATGAGCTCGCGGACCTGCTTGACGATGGCCTCGCGGCCCTCGAGGGTGAGCTCGACCTTCTCGTCGGTGGCGTCGGCCCAGTCGGCGGGCACCTCGAACTTGCGGTAGGCGGTGGCGCCGGCGTCGATGGCCTTCCAGTTGGCCTCGACGATGTTCTGGCCCTTCTTGGCGTAGGACTTCTCGGCGGCGTCCTTCATGTACTGAATGGCGTCGGCGGCGGGAAGGACCTGGGCCAGCGAGAAGAACGCGGACTGCAGCACCGTGTTGGTGCGCTTGCCCATGCCGACCTTCTCGGCGAGGTCGATGGCGTCGATCAGGTAGACGTTGATGTTGTTCTTGGCGATGTAGCGCTTGGCGTCAGCGGCGAGGTGGGAGGCGAACTCCTCGTCGGACCACTGGCAGTTCACCAGGAACGTGCCGCCCGGCTTGACGTCGCGGACCATCGGGAAGCCCTTGACGATGTAGGACGGGTTGTGGCAAGCCACGAAGTTGGCCTTGTTGATGTAGTACGGCGAGCGGATCGGGGAGTCACCGAAGCGCAGGTGCGAGATGGTGACGCCGCCGGTCTTCTTGGAGTCGTACTGGAAGTAGGCCTGGACGTACTTGTCGGTGTGGTCGCCGATGATCTTGATCGAGTTCTTGTTGGCGCCGACGGTGCCGTCGCCGCCGAGGCCCCAGAACTTGCACTCGATCGTGGACGGGTCCGCCGTGTTGGGGGCGTCCGGGTCCATGGGCAGGGAGAGGTTGGTGACGTCGTCCACGATGCCGATGGTGAACTCGCGGGACGGGGCGTCCTTCTCGAGCTCCTTGTAGACGGCAAATGCTGCCGCGGGCGGCTCGTCCTTGGAGCCGAGGCCGTAGCGGCCGCCGACCACGGTGATGCCGTCCTTGCCGGCCTCGTAGAGGGCGGTGATGACGTCCTGGTAGAGGGGCTCGCCGATGGAGCCGGGCTCCTTGGTGCGGTCCAGGACGGCGATCTTCTTGACGGTCGCGGGCAGCGCGGCCACGAAGTCCTCGACGGACCACGGGCGGTACAGGCGGACCTTCACGAGGCCGACCTTCTCGCCGTGGGCGTTGAGGTAGTCGATAACCTCTTCGAGGGTGTCGCAGAACGAGCCCATGCAGACGACCACGCGGTCGGCGTCATCGGCGCCGTAGTAGTCGAAGAGGTGATAGCTCGTGCCGAGCTTCTCGTTGATCTTGTCCATGTAGGACTGGACCACGGCGGGCAGCGCGTCGTAGGCCTTGTTGCAGGCCTCGCGGTGCTGGAAGAAGATGTCGCCGTTCTCGTGGGAGCCGCGGGCGTGCGGGTGCTCCGGGTTGAGGGCGTGGTCGCGGAACGCCTGGACGGCGTCCATGTCGAGCATGTCCTTGAGGTCGTCGAAGTCCCAGACCGCGACCTTCTGGATCTCGTGCGAGGTGCGGAAGCCGTCGAAGAAGTTCAGGAACGGCACCTTGCCCTCGATGGCCGCGAGGTGAGCCACCGGCGCGAGGTCCATGACCTCCTGGACGTTGCCCTCGGCGAGCATGGCAAAGCCGGTCTGGCGGCAGGCCATGACGTCGGAGTGGTCGCCAAAGATGTTGAGGGCGTGGGAGGCCACGGTGCGGGCGGACACGTGGAAGACGCCCGGAAGGCCCTCGCCGGCGATCTTGTACATGTTGGGGATCATGAGGAGCAGGCCCTGCGACGCCGTGTAGGTCGTCGTGAGGGCGCCGGCGCCGAGCGAGCCGTGAACGGTGCCCGCGGCGCCCGCCTCGGACTCCATCTCCACGACCTTGACCGGCGTGCCGAAGACGTTCTTCATGCCCTGGGCCGCCCACTGGTCGACGTGGTCGGCCATGGGGCTGGACGGGGTGATCGGGTAGATGCCCGCCACCTCGGTGAACGCATACGAGACGTACGATGCCGCCTCGTTGCCGTCCATGGACTTAAACTTACGCGCCATATCCTCTCCTTCGTCGTGTGACGGATGGCAGGGGGCGTCCGCCCCCAGCGTGCGCTCACTCACAAGGCGCATGACTGAGCCGGGCCATGGGCCCACGCATGATGACAGTGTACCCCCACGCCCGGGTTTCGGACCGTGGCTCTCAAACCAATTTCGCCGAGCGCGCGGATTTTGGGACGGAGTGCGCATGCTAACAAAATGCTGATAAATGCCGCTTATCAGTAGGAATTAGGAGCGCGCCGGGCGGCGTGATAGAATCCACGCCATGGTTGCGGGGAGGGGGCGGACATGAGGCCGAGGCTAGGGCGCCCGTCATGGGCTATGGGACTGGTGCTCGCGGTCCTTCTCGCCGCCTGTGCGCTCTGTGGATGCGAGAAGGGCCAGGAGGAGCCCCCGCCCGCCTCCGACCCCGTCGAGATAGCTCACGCCGACGAGGCACAGGTCGAGAGCACCCCGCGCGACCAGTGGCGCAAGGGCGAGATGCCCTACCTCTACCAGATAGACCCCGCCTGGTCCGAGACGGACTACGCCGGCGGGAGGTTTGCCAAGACCGGCTGCGGCCCCACCGCGCTCTCGATGGTCTACATCTGCCTCACGGGCAACACAGATCTTGACCCCGCGCAGATGGGCCAGTTCAGCACGCAGAACGGCTACGCCGCCGACGGCGAGGGGACCATGTGGTCCCTCATGAGCGACGGCGCGGCCCAGCTCGGGCTCACGGGCACGATGGTAAGCCTCGACCCGGCCGTCCTGCAGGAGGAGCTCGAGGCGGGCAGGCCCGTCATCTGCGTCATGAATCCCGGGACCTTCACCGACATAGGCCACTTCATCGTCCTCGAGCGCTTGGGCGCCGACGGCAAGGCGGTCGTCCACGACCCCAACAGCGTGGGGCGCAGCATGCGCACCTGGGACCTCGAGCTCATCTGCGCGGAGGCGGCGGGCGCGTGGTCCTTCTCGGCTGCCGAGGGCTAGCGGCACGGAGCGCGGGGGCGCCGCGGGGAGCGGATGCTTAGCTTTTGCGTCCCGTCCGGGGTTTCGGGGCCGCCGCGAGGTCTGCGCCTATGCGCCAAACGGCCGCCGCGACGCCTTCTCGAGCAGCGTGGCGTAGCCCTGGGCGAGGCGCCGCGCGAGCTCGTCGTCGCAGCCGGCGGCGGGAACCACGCCATGCTCGTCCGAGACGAGAAGAACATGGGCGCCGTCGGCCTCGCCCGCCGCGACGGCCTCGGCCAGGCGAGGCCCGCGGGTCACGGCGACCCCCAGCGTACGAGCGAGGTCGAGCACCAGCGTCGCGGCTCCCGACGGAAGCTCCCCCTCCGCAGCGCCCCACACAAGTGCCCCGTCGCGCACCGACCAGAGGGTCTCCGGGGCGACGCCCGTGGAGGCGGCCTCGCGCGCCGACGCGAGCGCGCGGGCGGCGAGGGAGAGCGGCTCGGTCTTGACGAGCGGCTCGTAGGGCCCCACGGTCATGGCGGCGCGGCCCGCCACGTCCACGACGACCATGAGGACGCCGTCGGGGTGCTGCGTCGCGCCGTCCGCGAGCGTCCACTCGATATGCTGCTTTGCCCAGGCCACGAGGCCCGTCGTCACGGACGCGCCGTTCACGTGGCGCTGGCTCAGCGCGCGCAGGTGGCGGTTCTCGAGCGGCAGCGTGCGGGCCGCGAGGCGCCAGCGGCACACCAGCGCGGGCGTCCCCAGCTCAAACTCCTCCATGGTCCTCCTTTGCCTCGCGGCAGACCCCCGGCAAGAGGCGCCCCGGCGAACCTTGTCTGTCGCCGGGGCGCCCCGATGATACGAAGGGACTGTCCCTTCGTATCCTAGTGACGGAAGTGGCGGTTGCCGGTGAAGACCATCGCGATGCCGTGCTCGTTGCAGGCCTCGATGGACTCGTCGTCGCGCTTGGAGCCGCCGGGCTGGATGATGCAGGTCACGCCGTGCTCGGCGAGCACGTCGACGTTGTCACGGAACGGGAAGAACGCGTCGGAGGCGCAGGCATAGCCGCCCTTCTCGACGCCCATGCGCTCGCAGGCCTCGTCGGCGCGCTGGCAGGCGAGCAGCGCGGAGTCAACGCGGTTGGGCTGGCCCGGGCCCATGCCGATGCCGGCCTTGTCCTTGGAGACCAGGATCGCGTTGGACTTCACTCCCTTGCAGACGCGCCACGCGAACATGAGCTCCTCCATCTCGGCGTCCGTGGGCTTGCGCTCCGTGGGGCAGATGAAGGTTGCCGGGTCCTCGGCGACGGTGTCGACGTTCTGGACGAGCACGCCGCCGTCAACGGTGCGCAGCTCAAAGCGGGCGTGGCCCTCGGCGCCGCCCGTGGCGAGCACGCGCAGGTTGGGGCGCTTTGCCATGCGCTCGAGCGCCTCGGCCGTGTAGCTCGGGGCAATGATGACCTCGACGAACTGGCCGTTCTCGTCGAAGGCGTGCTCCACCAGCTCGAAGGGCACCTCACGGTTGCAGGCGATGATGCCGCCGAAGGCGCTCTTGGGGTCGCAGGCGAAGGCGCGGTCGTAGGCACAGGTGATGTCCTCGGCCACGGCGGAGCCGCAGGGGTTCTGGTGCTTGAGGATCACGCAGGCCGGGCCGTCGAACTCGCGCACGAGGTTCCACGCGGCATCGGCGTCGAGGTAGTTGTTGTATGAGAGGGGCTTGCCCTGAACCTGCTCCGCGCCCACGAGGGGGCTTGCGGAGGAGAAGGCGTCGGCCGCCTCGTCGGCAAAGCGGTAGACCGCGGCGGACTGCTGGGGGTTCTCGCCGTAGCGCAGGTCGTCGACCTTCTCGAGATAGAACCCAAGCTCCTCGGGCAGGGCGGGGTCGTCGTCGCACTCGTCGTCGGCGAAGTCCTCGTCATAGCGGTCGGCGAGCCACATCGCGATGGCGGCGTCGTAGTTGGCGGTGGTCTCGTAGACCTTCAGCTGCAGGTAGCGACGCAGCTCGAGGGAGGTGCAGCCGTCGTTTGCGCGCATCTCCTCGAGGACCTCGTCGTAGTCGGCCGGGTCGGAGACCACGGTGACCGAGGCGGCGTTCTTGGCGGCGGAGCGCAGCATGGAGGGGCCGCCGATGTCGATGTGCTCGATGGCGTCGTCAAAGGTGACGTCGGGGTTGGCCACGGTCTTCTCGAACTCGTAGAGGTTCACGCACACCAGGTCGATCATGCCGATGCCGTGCTCGGCCGCCTCGGCCATGTGCGCGGGGTTGTCGCGACGGGCGAGCAGGCCGCCGTGCACCTTGGGGTGCAGCGTCTTCACGCGGCCGTCCATCATCTCGGGGAAGCCCGTGTACTGCTCGATGGGCACAACGTGGACGCCGGCCTCCTCGAGCACGCGCGCGGTGCCGCCCGTCGAGATGACCTCGACGCCGAACTCGTCCTCGAGCGCCTTGACGAAGTCGACCACGCCGGTCTTGTCCGTGACCGAGACGAGCGCCCGCTTGATGGGAGTGTCTGCCATATGCCCTCCTTGGGTTTGACGACGACATGTTGTACCGTCTCTCTTACGATACCGCAGCTGGAGGACAAGATGGCCCAAATCGATGCTGAGTTGACCTTTAGGCCCTTTGACGAGAAGGACTTCGAGCGCCTGGCGGAGCTCGTGGGCAGGACGTGGCTCGCGGACTTTCCCTCCCGCGCGCAGATGGCGGCGGGCCGCGTCGAGCTCGCCCACTACCTCGCACAGTCCACGTGGTCGCTCGTGGCGGAGCGCGGGGACGCCCTGATGGGCGCCGTGCTGCTGGCCGAGCGCGGCGGCGAGCCCGTTCCGGGCGCGTGGGCCGCGCTCGAGGAGCGCCTCGCGACGGGGGCCGAGAAGGACCCGGAGCTCTCCGAGGCGATTCGCACGGAGATGAGCGGCGTCGAGGAGGAGGCCGCGCTCGAGGCCGAGTACGCGGCCACGGGGGCGCCTGGCACCGCCGCCGCGGTCAAGCTGCTCATCGTCTCGCCCGACGCCAAGGGCCTGGGCATCGGCGGCAGGCTCTTCTCGGCAGCGCTCGAACATCTGCGCGAGGTCGGCGCGACGGGCTACCACCTGCTCACCGACGATGCCTGCGACGTGAGCTTCTACGAGCACAAGGGGCTCACCCGCGCGATGCGCCGCCGTTCGCGGGCGTACTGGCCGGGGGCCGACCCCACGACTGACGACTTCCACGTCTATGTGTACGAGCAGGAGCTCTGAGAGGAAGCTCCCTGAATCGGATTTCTGGTTCCCCAGGACTCGGACTCCTGTACTCAATAGATTCGGATTTTAGGTAATATTAGATTCGGATTTTAGGATTCTCCATCAACGGTCAATTTGGAGCAAGCATGCATGCCACCTCGGCGCGTCCGGAAGCCTATCGGCCCCGCATCGTCGACGCACAGATCGAGCGCTACCTCACCTTGTTCGGGGCAATCGAGATATGCGGGGCCAAGTGGTGTGGAAAGACCTGGTCGTCCCTAGCCCATGCAAACAGCATCACGTATGTTGACCGCGGCGCCAACCTGCCCATCTCCCAGGCCGACCCGTCCTATCCCCTCGTTGGCGAGAAGCCTCATGTCGTCAACGAGTGGCAGTGCGTTCCCGCCGTCTGGGACGCCGTCCGGCATGCTGTCGACGCAGGCGCCAACGCGCCGGGCGGCTGGATCCTCACCGGGTCGTCCGCCCCGCGTCAAGACCAGACTGCCCACAGCGGCGCGGGAAGAATAGGCCGGGTGAGGATGCACCCGATGACGTTGGCGGAGTCGGGAGAGTCAAACGCGAAGGTGAGCCTCGCGGGGCTCTTTGACGGGAACTTCTCTCCCTGCCAGTGCCCAACGGGCATCGCGCGGCTCGCGGAGATCACATGTCGGGGCGGCTGGCCCGCCACCATAGAGAGATCGTCCGCGGACGCGCAGACTGTTGCGCGCGACTACCTCGCATCATTTCACGGGCAGAGCATCCCGCGGCTCGGGGGCAAGGAGCTCGTCAGCAGACGTCTTTGCCTCGCCCTGGCCCGCAGCCTTGGGCAGCTTGTCACCAATACGACCCTCGCACGTGAAGTCTATGCGCACGATGACACCAGCCCGTCCGACACGGAGCTTCGAGAGATCGCCTCCCACCTCGACCTGCTCGTCCGCTCCTATCTCATCGACGAGGTGCCCGGATGGGTCCCCGCGTCGCGCTCCCCCAAGCGCATGCGACTCAGGCCCAGACGCTATTTCGCAGACCCCTCCCTGCCCGTAGCTCTCTTGGGGTTGTCCGCAGAGTCCCTTCTTCAGGACTGGCAGACATTCGGCATGGTCTTTGAGAATCTCTGCATGAGAGACCTCGACGTTTACGCGCGCGCCCTCCCCGACTCCCCCGCCCAGCCGCTGAGGTATTACCACGACGACTCCGACCTCGAGGTCGATGCGATCGTCGAGCGGACGGACGGCAGCTGGGGCGCTTTTGAAATTAAGCTCGGCGAGCAGAAGGTGCCCGAGGCCGCCTCAAGCCTCATCCGTATGCGAGACAAGCTCATGCGGGACGACCTTGGGAGAACCGCCCCGCCCTCCTTCCTCGCAGTGCTCCTCGGCACGGGCGAGGCGGCGTATCAACGGCCCGACGGAGTGTACGTTATTCCCGTCCGCTCGCTGGGAGCATAGCTATGGGCGAGAGGGACATCCCCGTGCGCGGGCGGTTTGCGCCGACGCCCTCCGGGCGCATGCACCTGGGCAACGTGTTCTCCGCGCTCGTGGCCTGGCTCTCGGCGCGGGCGGCCGGGGGTTCGATGGTGCTGCGCATCGAGGACCTGGACCCGCGGGCCCAGCACCCCGGCGTGGCGCAGACGCTGATCGAGGACCTCGCGTGGCTCGGGCTCACCTGGGACGAGGGCCCCTACTGGCAGAGCGAGCGCGCCGACGTCTACGCCGAGGCGCTCGCGCGGCTGGACGCGGCGGGGCTGCTCTACCCCTGCTTCTGCACGCGCGCTGACCTGCGCGCGGCGTCGGCGCCGCACGCCTCGGACGGGGCGCTCGTGTACCCGGGCACCTGCCGCGGTCTCTGCGCCGAGGAGGTGGCGCGCCGCTCGGCCGTCCGCCCGCCATCGGTGCGCCTGCGCGTGCCAGACGCGGATGACCCGGCGGGCACGATCGAGTTCGTAGACCTGGCGTACGGCCCGCATCGAGAGAACCTGGCACGCGACTGCGGCGACTTCCTCGTGCGGCGCAGCGACGGCGTGGTGGCCTACCAGCTTGCCGTGGTGGTCGACGACGCGCTCATGGGCGTGACGCAGGTGGTGCGCGGCCACGACCTGCTGCCTTCGTGCGCGCGTCAGACCTACGTTGCGCGGCTGCTGGGCTGGGAGCCACCTCGCTACGGGCACGTCCCGCTGCTCGTGGCGCCAGACGGCAGACGCCTTGCCAAGCGCGACCAAGACCTCGACCTCGGGGCGCTTCGCGAGCGCGGCGTTTCGGCGGAGCGCATCGTCGGCACGCTTGCGGCGGCAGCGGGCCTTGCCGACGCAGGCTGCGAGGCACGTCCGGAGGAGCTCGTCACCGCCTTCTCCTGGGACAACATCGCCGCACACCGCGACGACATCGTCGTGGACGAGGTTTTTCTCGGCGCGCTCTTGCGTTGAAGTTGTGAGTTGCGCCGTTGTGGGGTATCATTCTCTCGCACCATCCACGGAGAGCTGACCGAGAGGCCGAAGGTGCTCGCCTGCTAAGCGAGTATAGGATGCAAATCCTATCTGGGGTTCGAATCCCCAGCTCTCCGCCAGACAGCTCAGGGCCCGTCCCGTCGCACGCGGGGCGGGCCCTTCTCGTCGGCCCTTCCCCACATCTCCAACATTTTTTGGATTCTCGCTTGACGGGCGCGGGACCACGTGGCATTATTCTCAACTGCACGCGGCGTTACCTCAGCTGGATAGAGGACCTGACTACGAATCAGGGCGTCATAGGTTCGAATCCTATACGCCGCACCACGCAAACTAAGGGGCTCCTTCGGGGGCCCCTTTTGCGTTTTGCGTCTCGGGCCCCGCGCGCAGCCCGCGGGGCGGGGCTCAGGACGAGAAGAACGGCGCGGGAGCGGGGCTACGCCAGGCCAAAGTCCCTCAGGCAGGCGTCGAGGTCCTCCTCGAAGGTGCCGAGCTCGATGCCCGCGGCCTGAATCTTCTCCGACGCCAGGCGGAAGTCGCGCGGGCGCTCGGCGTAGGTCTTCTCGTCTGGCAGGATGAGACGATCGAGCTCGGCGGCGGAACAGCCCAGCCGCTCGGCGACCAGACGCGCGGTCTCGTACGTGGTGCGGCCGTTCTGGCTGGCGAAGTGATACGCCCCGCTCGGCAGCGCGAGAATCTGCGGCAGCTGACTGGCAAAGCGCTGGGCGTAGGTCATGTTGCGGCGCTCGTGCACGCGGAAGGCGGCCGGCTCCCCCGAGCGCAGGGTCGCCATCACGTTGGTGAGGATGTTGGGAGAGGGCTTCACGCCCGGTAGGGCCAGCCCGAACATCCACGAGAAGCGCAGGATGAGGTAGTCGTCGACGTTCGCACGTATCCAGGCGTCGGCCTCCATCTTCTGCTGGCCGTAGCGCGTGGTCGACGCCTGCTCGTCGTCTTCCGAGAAGGGAGCCGTGCCCCCAGAGGCGTTGAAGCACTGCTCGGTGGAGATGAAGACGACGCGACGGCGGCGCTCGTGGCAGGCGCGCGCGATGGCGATCGCGGACTCCGTGTTCACGCGGTGCGTGCCCTCCGGGTCCTTCTCGCAGTGGGCCGTCGTGGCGTCGGCCGCCATGTGCAGGCAGACGTCAAAGTCGGCCGAGCGCACAAACTCCTCGACGCCCCTTGGGTCACGGAAGTCCACGTCCGTGTGCGACACGCGCACGAACTCGTAGCGCCCGGCGTTGTAGAGCTGCGCCAGGCTCGCAAGGTAGCCGCGGGCGCCCGTGATCAGAACTCGCTCCATGCTCTCCTCCTAAGCGGCCTCGCCGGGGCGCGTGGCATAGCTGCGCAGCACCCGGCAGGTACCTTCGATGACGTACGACCCCGCGCTCGCGGGCATGAGCGCAGAGCGCGTGCGGGGCAGCTCGACCTCCCCCTCCGCCGTGCGCACCCGCGCGGTGCCCGCGACGCAGGAGAGCACCTCGTAGCGCCCGTGCATCCTATGCTCCCACGAACCGCGCACGTCCACGACGTCCGAGACAAACAGTCGATGGGTCACGCCGCGGCGCACGCCCGCCGGGGCGGACGGGTCAAAGGGCCCGAGGTGGTTGGGCTCGGGGCGGCACCCGGTCTGCAGCACGTCAAAGCCCTGCCTCACGTGGAGCTCCCGTCCACGGCCCCAGTCGCAGATGCGGTAGGTCTTGAAGCCGAGGCTCCCCACCTCGAGGGCAAAGACGCCCGCCCCGAGGGCATGCAGCGTGCCCGCGGGGATGAGGACGAAGTCGCCCTCGCTCACCGGGACCTTGCGGCCGTAGCGCTCGCCAATCGTGTCGTCCTCCGCCGCGGCGCGCAGGGCGTCGACGTCGTCGGTCGTGGTCCCGCAGTAGATGAAGGAGCCCGGCTCTGCCGCGAGGATGTACCACGACTCGGTCTTCTCGTGATCGTTCTCGTGCGCGCGGGCATAGGCCTCGTCCGGATGAACCTGCACGGACAGGTTCTCCGCGGCATCCATCACCAGAACCTGGACGATGCCGTCCTCGCTCGCCAGGTCGCCCATGATCTCGGGCCCATGGGCGCGCAGGAGCTCGTCGAGCGGCGTCCCGTCATACGCCCCGCCCTCCACGGCGTTGACGAGCCCCTCGTGCACCGAGACGTCAAACGACTCGCCGTAGAGGACGTCGCCGGAGATGCCGCGCGCCTCGTTCACGCGCGGGCCGGACCAGACGGGAGAGATGTAGTTGGGCCGGAGCAGCAGAGGTCCCATCCGCGCCCCCTAGATCTCGATCGCGTTGGTGCCGGCCGCGGCCATGCGCGCCCTGAGCTCCTCCATGATGGGAACGCCCGCGCTGCACCCGATGCGCTCGGCGCCCGCCGCCACCATCGCGAGGAAGTCGTCAGCGGTGCGGATGCCGCCGGCGGCCTTGACCTTCACGCGCGCGTCCACGTGCTCGCGCATGAGGCGCACGTCCTCGACCGTGGCGCCCCCGGTCGAGAACCCCGTGGAGGTCTTCACGAAGGTGGGGAGCACCTCGCTCGCGATCTCGCAGAGACGAATCTTCTCGTCACGCGTGAGCAGGCAGTTCTCAAAGATGACCTTGGAGGGCACCGCCGTCTCGTTGCAGGCCGAGACGATGCCGTCCATCTCATCGTGGACATAGTCCCAGTTGCCAGCCTTGACCTCGGTGAGGTTGACGACGTAGTCGATCTCCGTCGCGCCGCTGGCTATGGCGTCGCGCGTCTCGAACACCTTGACGGCGATCGAGGTCTGACCGAGGGGAAAGCCAATGGCGGCGCCCACGTGGATGTCCGTCCCGGCAAGCAGCTCGGCACAGAGCCTCGACTGCACCGAGTTGATGGCGACCATCCTGAAGTGATAGCGCCTTGCCTCGTCGCAGAGCTTCTCCATGTCCGCTCGCGTGGCATCGGCGTGCAGGTTGGTGTGATCGACGAGACGAGCAAGGTCATCGAGCGTGTAGCGCTTCATGGCCGCGTCCTCCTGCTTCCTTTGAGGTCAATATGTTGCTAACATAACAGTCAGAGGCGCGTAATATGTCACATATATGTAAGTTCACAGCTTCTGCATGTGAGGCAGGCAATGACTCTCTACGAGACCATCCGAAAAGACCTCCTCTCCAAGATTCTGGACGGGACGTATCCCGAGGGACAGATCATTCCCTCCGAGCTCGAGCTCGCCCAGATGTATGGCGTAAGCAGGCCCACCGTGCGCCAGGCGCTCAAGCTGCTCGCCGAGGAGGGCTACCTTGAGAAACGCCGGCGGCGCGGCACCGTCGTGACGCAGCCCAAGGTGGACCAGTCGTTCACGATGACCATCAGCAGCTTCGAGGACGCAATGCGGCTCGTCGGACGCATGCCCAAGACCACTGTGCTCGTCTTCAGAAGCGAGGGGGCAAACGAGGAGGTCGCGTGCGCCCTCGCCCTCAAGGAGGGCGAGCAGGTGTACCGCCTCGTGCGCCTGCGCTACGCCGATGACGTCCCCAACGTCTTTGTGGAGAGCTATGTCCCCTGTGAACCCTATCCTGAGCTCGGCAGCTACGACTTCAACGCGACGAGCCTCTACGCTGCCATGGAGGAGTGCGGCAGACCCGTCGTGAGCGCCCATAGGTGCCTTGAGGCAATCAAAGCGGACAGCGCGTCTGCCGCACTTCTCGACGTCGAGCAGGGAGATCCTCTTCTGCTCTTCCACACGGTCGCGCAAGACGCAGAGGGAACGCCCGTTGAGTACTCGATAGCCACCTACCGCGGCGAGAGCAACCGCTTTGAGTTTGACGTGAGGCGCGCCTAGCACGCGGCGGGCCTGAGCTGGCAGTCACCCCCGGACCCGCTGGAGCTGAACTCGTAGGGTATCCCCCGCTGGTCGCAGAGGTCCATGAGGTCCACGATGTCATGACGCTCGCTCGCGAGGTAGTCCCAGAGAGAGTCATCCGATCCGACAAAGCCGATGGCGGCCAGCAGCGCCGAGACGGCGTCGGCCCCTAGGCTCACGCGAAGGGTCTTGCGCTCCTCGCCATAGGCGACCAGCACGGACGGCCCCTCAAGCTCCTCGCGCACCACGATCTTCTCGCCCTGCGAACCGACGAACATCCTCCGCACGTCGCCGGCGTGCTCGAAGCGCGCCACCTCCTGCTCCTGCATTCGAATCACTCCTCTCGCGACTGTCCCGACCCGAGTATACCAGAACAAGTGTTTCGGGAACAAGTGTTCTTTTTCTCTGCACAAAAAAGGTCGCCTGCGCCGCGGGCGACCTTTCTTTGCGAGGCCTACGCCTCGGGCTTGATGAGCTCGACGCCCCCCATGTAGGGACGCAGCGCCTCGGGCACCGTGATGGAGCCGTCCGCGTTCTGGTAGTTCTCCATGATCGCCGCCATGGTGCGGCCCACCGCGAGGCCAGAGCCGTTGAGCGTGTGCACGTAGCGCGTGCCCTTGAACTCCGCCGGGTCCTTGTAGCGGATGTTGGCGCGGCGCGCCTGGAAGTCCCAGCAGTTGGAGCAGGAGGAGATCTCCTTGTAGGCGTTGTAGCTGGGCAGCCACACCTCGAGGTCGTAGCACTTGCACGCGGAGAAGCCGATGTCGCCGGTGCACAGCGTCACCACGTGGTACGGCAGCTCAAGCGCCTGGAGCACCGCCTCGGCCTCGGAGACCATGCTCTCGAGCTGGTTCATCGAGTCCTCGGGCTTGGCAAACTTGACCATCTCGACCTTGTCGAACTGGTGCACGCGGATGATGCCGCGCGTGTCGCGGCCGGCGGAGCCCGCCTCCTCGCGGAAGCACGGCGTGAACGCGGTGTACCAGAGGGGCAGCTGGCTGGCCTCGAGCACCTCGCCGCGGTGCAGGTTGGTGAGCATGACCTCCGCCGTGGGGATGAG
Source organism: uncultured Atopobiaceae bacterium (assembly GCA_944320385.1). Taxonomy (GTDB): domain Bacteria; phylum Actinomycetota; class Coriobacteriia; order Coriobacteriales; family Atopobiaceae; genus Thermophilibacter. Next base: position 67,324 of record CALUHH010000002.1, read on the forward strand.
GTAGAGGTCGGGGTTGACGTGGTAGAGGTCGTCCTCGAACTTGGGCAGCTGACCGGTGCCAAAGAGGGTCTCGCGGTTGGTGATGACGGGCATCCACCACTCCTTGAAGCCCGCCTTCACGTGCATGTCCACCATGAAGCTGATGAGGGCGCGCTCCATGCGGGCGCCCATGCCGCCGAGCACGTAGAAGCGGGCGCCGGCGACCTTGACGCCGCGGTCGAAGTCGATCATGCCGGTGGCGGGGCCCAGGTCCCAGTGCGCCTTGGGCTCGAAGTCGAACTCGCGCGGGGTGCCCCAGCGGCGAACCTCGGGGTTGTCAGAGTCGTCCTTGCCGTAGGGCACGCTCTCGTGCGGGATGTTGGGGATGCGCGACACGAGGTCGAAGAGGGCGTCCTCGACCTCGCCGCGGCGGCCGTCCAGCTCGGCGATGCGGTCCTTGTTGGCCGCGACCTGCGCCTTGGCCGCCTCCGCCTCGTCCTTCTTGCCCTCGCGCATGAGCAGGCCGATCTGCTTGGAGACAGCGTTGCGCTCGGCCTGGAGCTTCTCGACCTCGGCGATGACGGAGCGGCGCTCCTCGTCGAGCTCGAAGAACCTCTCGCGGTCCCAGTGCGCGTTCTGGCGGGACTCGCAGGACTTGTCAACGAGATCTGGGTTCTCGCGGACGAACTTGATGTCGAGCATGCTGGCTCCTTGCTCTTGTCGCTTGCTGGCGCCTGCGCTCGCGCGCGGCTCTCCAAGTATATACTTGTGCGGATGAAACCACACGTATTTGGGAGGCAGCACATGCAGGCGATCGGCGACTTCTTCACCTGGCTCTTCAGCGACAAGACCGGTGTCATCTGCCTGATCCTCGGCGGCATCGTGCTGTGCCTGATCATCGCCGTCGTCATGGAGCGCCTGACCAAGCGCCGCTACTACAACCACGAGAAGGGCGAGGGCGACTGGGACCTCTTCGGCGACGACGCCGAGTAGCGCCGCGGCCGCTCCGGGGCACGCGTCTTCTCGCGTTGTGCACACCCTTCGGCGTTGTGTACGCAGATTCAAAAAAGATAGGGCGTTCTTCTCGGAGAATCCGCTGGTAGATGGCTTGGCAGCGAGACGTTGGATTCTGAGCGGTGTACACATCGCAGGCGAGTGTACACATCGCGAGGAACCGAGAAGAGCAGGCGAGAAGGACGCGCGCACGAAAAGGGCCCCGGCGCGATGCCGAGGCCCCTTGCTGTCATGGTGCGGGCGAAAGGACTTGAACCTTCATGGAGTTGCCCCCATACGGACCTGAACCGTACGCGTCTGCCAATTCCGCCACGCCCGCGTGCAGAGGTCATTCTAGCGCATGCCCCGCGGCCTGCCAAGAGGTTTTTCGGGGTAGAATGTCCCCACACGGCACACGCAGCTAAATCGAGGGAGGAGCCGTGAGCGACACGCCAGGCACGGTCGGCGCGGGCGCCACGCAGGGGCGCGCCACGCCCCCGGAGGAGATTCTGCTCGGGCGGTACCGGGTGCTCGCGCGCCGGGGAACCGGCGGCTTTGGCACGGTCTGCACCTGCTGGGACCTGCGTCTGCAGCGGCGCGTGGCCATCAAGCGCATGCCGCTTCTCGCCGAGACCGGCACCACCGCGGAGGAGGCGCTCGCGGAGGCGCGCACGGCGTGCATGCTCAGCCACCCCAACATCGTCACGATGCTCGACTTCGAGGCCGACGGCGCCTACGCCTACCTCGTCATGGAGTATGTCGACGGCCTCAACCTCGCCGAGCTTCTCGCCCGCGTGGAGGGCGGCCAGCTCACCGCCGAGGAGTGCGCGCACGTGGTCTCCTCGGTCGCGCGGGCCCTGGCCTTCGCGCACGAGAACCGCGTGCTGCACCTCGACATCAAGCCCACCAACATCCTCATCGACCGCCAGGGCACGGTCAAGCTCGCCGACTTTGGCATGGCGACGCTCTCCTCCGCCGCCGGCTACGGCGACGCGCGCGGCGGCACGGTGGGCTACATGCCGCCCGAGCAGATCGAGGGCATGCTGGTCGACGAGCGCACCGACGTCTTCGCGCTCGCGGTCGTGGCCTGCCAGGCGCTCACGGGGCAGAGCCCCTTCGCCGCGCCGACCGCGGCCGGCTCGCTCGACAAAATCCGTCGCGGCGCCGCGCGCAGCGTCCTGAGGGCGTGCCCCGGGCTCGACCCCCTCGCCGCCGAGACGCTGCTCGCCGCCCTCTCCCCCGAGCCCTCGGCCCGCACGCCCGACGTCCTCGACCTCGCCGACGACCTGGTCTCCTGCCTCGGCGACCCCCACGCGGGCGCCGCCTCGCTGCGCGAGCTCGTCGAGCAGGCCGAGGTCGACGACCCCGCGGAAGACCCCCGACCCGGGGCCGCGCTCGCCCTGGCGCGCCCCTGGCTTCCCGGCGCCATCGTCCGCGCCCTCTCCGCCCTTCTCGCCTTTGCGGTCCTGAGGCACGTCCTGCCCGCGCTTCCCGGGGCCGACGACCAGTTCATCGCCATCGCCTCGCTCGCCTGTGCGGGCGCGACGGCGCTCTGGCCCCCGCTGGGCTCGGTCCTCGCCGGCGGCGCGCTCGTGGCGGCCCTCGCCACGACGCACCCCACCTCGGCGTCCTTCCCGCTCGCCGCGTGCTGCGCCGTCGCCCTCTCCGCCTGGTGGGCGCTCGCCGGCCGCACCGACCACCTCGGGAGCGCCGCGCTGCTGCTGCCCTGCTGCCTCCCCTCGCCCTCCGCGGGCGCCCCGCTCGCGGGGTTTGCCCTCGACCCCCTTCCCGCCGCGCTCACCGGTGCGGTGGGCTACCTTGCGGGAAGCCTCTTCCACCTTGCCGTCGAGCAGGGCTTTTCTGCCCTCGCCGTGGTCGCGGCGCTTCCTCAGGCATGGGCGCGGCCGTCGTTTCTGGTGCTCGTGGCAGGATCGGCCGCCTGCGCGCTGACGAGCTCGCTGGTCGCCATGAGGGGCTCGGTCGCGGCGGGCATCGTGGGGCAGACGCTCGGGCTCGCCTGCCTGCTCGTGTCCGAGGCGCTGGCCGCCGGGATGGAGAATGGCGGTATATGGGCCACTCCCCGTGGGGATGCGGCCCTCGTTGCGGTACTCTTATTCGTGCTTTTGTGCACCGCGACTGTCCTGAGAGGCCCGCTCTTCGAGGACCAGGAAGGCGATGAATAGAACTATGAGCTTCCTTAGCGATTTCGAGGGGCGCATCGGCTCCGTGTTCGGAGCCGCACCGCAAGGCTACACCGAGCCCTTCTCGTTCAAGAAGCTCGCGAAGCGCGCGGCTCGCGAGATGGAGAACGAGACGTACGAGATTGACGGCGTCGACACCGCGCCCGGACTCTACACCGTGCTGGTCTCCGCCACGGACGACTCCCTCATGCGCCCGCTCTACGAACAGATCACCTACGAGACGGCGTCGTTTGTGACCGCGCAGGCCCAGAAGAGGGGCTACACGTTCGTGGGCAACCCCCTCGTGCGCTTCATGGTCGACCCCTCGCTCAAGCCCGGCAAGTTCGCCGTCTTTGCCGAGAACGTCGACGCCCACACCCTCAACCGCCTGCGCGAGGAGGAGCGCGCCTTCCTGGCCGGCAGCTCAAGCGCCGGCGGCGCGGCCGCCCAGGTCAACCGCCGCGGCGCGGCGCCCAAGCCAACGCCCCGGCAGGCCCCGACCCCGCGCGCCGACGAGGCGGACGCCTTCGCGGCCCCCGCGCCGCGCCGCGCCCAGCCCGCCGCCCTCGACCCCGACGCGGGCCTCGAGGTCATCCCGCCCGAGTTCGAGGAGCCCGCGCCGGCGCCCGTCGCCTCCGCGTCCGCCTCGACGCCGATGCCCGTGCCGCTCGCCGACGCCGCGCTCGTCGCGTCTGCCGCGGTGCCCCAGACCCAGCGCAAGAGCGTCCCGCTCGTGGACATGCGCCGCGTCACGAGCGAGGCGAGCTCCTCCTACGCCGCCGCGCCCTCCCATGACGGCGCCTCCTGCCTGCTCATCGACCGCCAGACCGGGCGGACCTTCAGCGCCCAGGCCCCCTCGGCGGTCATCGGGCGCGAGCGCTCCCAGGCGAGCATCGTCCTGCGCGACCCCAACGTCTCGCGCGCGCACGCCGAGCTCTCCTACGACGGCTCCGGCTGGCGCATCACCGACCTCAACTCAACCAACGGGACCCTCGTCAACGACGTCGACGTCACCTCCTGCCCGCTGCAGGACGGCGACCTCATCACCCTGGGCCTCGTGAACCTCGAGTTCCGGGAGATTCGCCGATGATCGACCTCGTGCTCTTCGCCGGCCGCATCCTTCTCGTGGTCGTCCTCTACGTCTTCCTGTTCGCGGTCATGCGGACGGGCGTGGGCCTCGTGCGCGGCCAGCGCCGCGACGCCGCCATCTGGGCGATCGACGTCGAGAAGGGCAAGAAGGCCCTGCGCGGTCTGCACGTCGACATCCTCGGCCCCGTCGTCGTGGGCCGCTCCCCCTCCTCGGACGTCGTGATCGACGAGCCCTACGTCTCGTCCACGCACGCGCGCTTCACCCTGCAGGGCCCCGCCCTCGTGCTCGAGGACCTTGGCTCCACCAACGGGACCCTCGTCAACGGCCACGTCATCGACCAGCCCGTCACGCTGAGGGAGGATGACGAAGTCCAGGTGGGCGACACCATCATGCGGGTGACGCGCGGATGACGGCCGAGGACCTCCAGACATCCGTCCCGCTGGAGCCCACCAACGCTCCCGGGCGCGCCGAGATCCCCGTGGAGGGGCGCGCCGGCGCAGACGCCGTCTCGGGCGCCAACGAGTTCATCTCGTGGGGCGCGAGGAGCGACGTGGGCCTGGTGCGCGGCCACAACGAGGACTCCTTCCTCCTGCGCGCCCCGCTCTTCGTCGTCTCGGACGGCATGGGCGGCCACGCAGCCGGCGAGATCGCCAGCTCCGTGGCCGTGGAGACCATAGGCGAGCGCGCCCCCGGCACCGCCGACGACGTCCTGCTCGGCGCGGCGGTCGAGGCCGCCAACCTCGCGGTCATCCGTGGCGCCGAGGAGGGGATCGGCAAGCCCGGCATGGGCTGCACCGCCACCGCCGCGCTCATCGAGAAGAACAAGATGGCCGTCGCCCACGTGGGCGACTCCCGCATATACGTGCTGCGCCACGGGACCCTCGTGCGCGTCACGCACGACCACTCCTACGTGGAGGAGCTCGTCGACTCCGGCCAGATCACCGCCGACGAGGCGCGCACGCACCCCTCGCGCTCCATCATCACGCGCGCCCTGGGCTCAGACCCCGACATGTACGCGGACCACTTCTCGCTCGAGGTCAACAATGGGGACCGCATCATCCTGTGCTCCGACGGCCTCTCGAGCATGATCTCAGACAGCGAGCTCGAGGCCGTGGCGGTCTCGAGCGCCACCCCGCAGCAGGCGGCGGACAACCTCGTCGCCGCCGCGCTCACCGCGGGAGGCTCCGACAACGTCACCGTCGTCGTGGTGGACGTGCTCAACGACGGCCTGGCCGACGCCGCGCGACGCCGCCTGCTCCACCGCGCCGCCGGCGTCTCCGGCGTCATCGCCGCGGTTCTCGCCGTCGTCATCCTCGTGAGCTTTGCCTTCATCCGCGGCGAGTGGTACCTCGGCGTCAACAACGGCACCGTGGCCATCTACCGCGGCATCCAGGGAGACATCCTCGGCATCCCGCTGAACGAGCTCGTGGGGACGAGCGCCGTCTCCATCACCGACCTCCCCGCCTCGGTGCAAGACCAGCTCGAGGCGGGCATCCGCGTGCAGAACGAGCAGGCGGCCCTCGACACCATCAACTCCTACCGCGACCAGATCTACGAGGAGCAGGAGAAGGCGGCGCAGCTCGCGCAGGAGGTCAGCTCCGAGGAGGGCGCAGAGGCGCCCGACCAGACCGACTCCGGCCAGACGGACGGGGGCGAGTAGCATGGGCCTCAGGAAGAACCGCTACGCCGGCGGACAGAGCCGCGCGGAGGTCGGGGCCCTCGCGTCCGCCACCTCCGCGCCCCGGGACGAGAAGGGCCTCTCGCGCAGGAACACCGAGCTCTTCCTCCTGCTGCTCGCGGCGGTCCCCGTGATCTTGCTCTACGCGATGTACGTCGTGACCTCCAACCAGCAGATCAGCGTCCAGACGCTCGGGGTGCCCCTCGGGCTTCTCGGCGCCTTCGCCGCGGCGCACGTTGCGATCCGCTTCCTGGCGCCCGGCGCCGACCCGGCCATACTGCCCGTCGTCTTTGCGCTCTCGGGCATCGGCATCACCTTCCTCACCAGGCTCGCGCCGGACGCCGCCGTGAGCCAGGTCGTGTGGCTCTACCTCTCCGTGGGCGTGATGGTCGCGGTGCTGGCGCTGGTGCGCAACCTCGACAAGCTCGCCGACTACAAGTACACCCTCGGCATCGCGGGCATAGTCCTTCTCGTCCTGCCCATGCTCGTGGGCACCGAGCGCTACGGCTCCAAGCTCTGGATCTACATCGGCAGCTTTGGCTTCCAGCCCGGCGAGTTCGCCAAGATCGCGCTTGTCCTGTTCCTGGCGTTTTACCTCGCCTCCAACCGCGAGGCGCTCTCGGTCTCGATGCGCGGGATCGGGCCCGTCAAGATCCCGCAGCCCCGGATGCTCGTGCCCATCGTGGTCATGTGGGGCATCAGCCTGCTCGTCGTGGTCTTTGAGACCGACCTGGGCAGCGCCCTGCTCTTCTTCACGTTCTTTGTCATCATGCTCTACGTGGCCACGGGCCGCGTGAGCTACGTCGTGGTGAGCGTGGCCCTGCTCGCCGTGGCGGGCGTGGCCTGCTACCAGCTCTTCGGCCACGTTCAGACGCGCGTCAACATGTGGGTAGACCCGTGGTCGGACGCCTCCGGCGGCGGCTACCAGATCGTGCAGTCGCTCTACTCGCTGGCGGACGGCGGCCTCACGGGCACCGGAATCGGCAAGGGCATGGCCACGCTCATCCCCGTGGTCTCGAGCGACTTCATCTTCTCCGCCATCGGCGAGGAGATGGGTCTTCTCGGCGCCTCCGGCGTCCTGATGCTCTACCTGCTGCTGGGCGTGCGCGGCTTCGCCACCGCGGCGCGCGCCAAGTCCGACACCTCGGCCTTCGCCGCGGTAGGCCTCACGAGCGCCGTCGTGTTCCAGGCGTTTCTCATCGTGGGCGGCGTCACCAAGCTCCTGCCCCTCACGGGCGTGACCCTGCCCTTCGTGAGCCAGGGCGGCACGTCGCTGCTGGCGTGCTTCATCATCGTCGGCCTGCTGCTGCGCGCCGGCGACGAGGGCACCGGGCGCGAGGCCCAGATGGAGAGCGGCCTCACGGGCGAGAAGAGCAGCGTCGACGACATGCTCTCCCTCGCGCCGAGCGGTTCCGCCGCGCCGGCCGAGGCCGTCGTCCACGGCGCCCACGCACGCGCGAGCTTCAGCCTGCAGACCGCGGAGTCGGGCGTGCTCGGCCGCGTGGCCCTGGGCAAGCGCCTCACGGCGCTCATCACGGTCTTCTCGGTTCTGTTTGCGGTCCTTATCGCCAACCTCACCTACGTTCAGATGGTCGACGCGGACCGCGTGCAGAACCTCCCCACCAACAACCACACGATCGCCAAGAGCGCCTACGTCCAGCGCGGCGCCATCATCACCGCGGACGGCGTGACCCTCGCCGAGAGCGTCCAGCAGGCAGATGGCAGCTACCTGCGAAACTATCCGCAGGGCTCGCTCGCGCGCCACACCGTCGGCTACGTCTCGACCCAGTACGGCAGCTCCGGCGTCGAGGCCACGATGAACGAGACGCTCACGGGCCACGCCGACTACTCGGACTGGCGCAGCGCCCTCTACGCGCTCGCCGGCGTCCAGCAGCCCGGGTCCACCGTCGTCCTCACCGTCAACTCGCAGATCCAGCGCGCGGCGGAGGAGGCGCTGTCCGGCTACACCGGGGCGATCGTCGTCCTCGACCCCAAGACCGGCGCCGTGCTGGCCAAGGCCTCCAACCCCACCTACACCGTCGACCAGCTCGACGCCGTCATCGCCGAGGGGGCCAACGGCGAGCTGCTCGATCGCACCACGCAGGCCCTCTACTCCCCGGGCTCCTCGTTCAAGAGCGTCACGCTCTCCGCCGCCCTGGACTCCGGCACCGCCTCGCTCGACGACGTCTACTACGCCGGGCCCACGCTCGAGATCGGCGGGGGCGAGGTCAGCAACTACGGCGACTACGACTACGGCGAGCCCACGCTCAAGGAGGCCTTCGCGCTGTCGTCCAACACGGTCTTCGGCCAGCTCGGCGTCGAGGTCGGTCCCGACCTGCTCGTGAGCTACGCCAACGCCTTCGGCTTTGGCCGCAACCTCGGCCAGGACTTCACCTCGCTCGCCTCGCTCATGCCCGTCCCGTCCGAGATGACGGAGTGGGAGACGGCCTGGGCCGCATGCGGCCAGCCCGTGGGCCAGCACGAGAGCCCCGCCGGCCCGCAGGTCACCGTCATGCAAAACGCCGTGATCGCGCAGGCCATCGCCAACGGCGGCGTCGCCATGGACCCCTATGTGGTCGACCACGTCCTCTCCCCGGAGGGGGTGGTCACCGCCACCACGTCCCCGCGCTCGCTGGGACAGTCCATCTCCGCCCAGACCGCCGAGCAGGTCAAGGAGGCCATGCTCGGGGTCGTCGACCACGGCACGGGCACCAACGCCCAGATCGCGGGCGCGCAGGTCGCCGGCAAGACCGGCACCGCGCAGGTGGAGAACGGCAACATCAACTCGTTCTTTATCGGCTTTGCGCCGTATGACAACCCGACGCTGGTCATCTCGGTCTGCGTCGAGGGGCAGGGTGCCGACGTCGAGGGCTTTGCCGCCAGGCTGGCGGGCAAGGTCCTCGCGCAGGCGCTCCAGGTCCAGTCATCCGGCGCCGGCACCTGAAGGGGCTGAGCGAGAAGAACGCGCAAGACCAGACACGCAGCACACGCAGCACAGACGCACGGCCTCACTTGAGAGAAAACACGCGGCGCGGGCCGCGAGCGGGATGGGAGAGAGCATGCCAGGGATGATTCTCGGCGGACGCTACCAGGTACAGGACAAGATCGGATCAGGCGGCATGGCCACGGTCTATCGCGGGCTCGACGAGGTGCTCGGGCGCACCGTCGCCATCAAGACGATGCTGCCCCAGTACGCGAGCGACCCCTCCTTCGCCGCCCGCTTCAAGCAGGAGGCCCAGGCGGCGGCCGCGCTGCAGAGCCCCTACATCGTGAGCGTCTACGACTGGGGCAAGGACGCCGACACCTACTACATCGTCATGGAGTACCTGCGCGGCACCGACCTCAAGAGCGGCATCCGCAAGCACGGCGCGCTCGACTGCAAGAAGGTCGCGCAGATCGGCTCGCAGATCGCGCAGGCGCTCTCGGTGGCGCACAAGCACGACATCATCCACCGAGACATCAAGCCGCAGAACATCATGGTGCAGCCCGACGGCAACATCAAGGTGATGGACTTCGGCATCGCGCGCGCCAAGAACAGCCATCTCACGCAGGACAACTCCGTGCTTGGCACCGCGCACTACGTCTCCCCCGAGCAGACCCAGGGCAAGGACCTCGGCCCCACGACCGACATCTACTCGCTCGGCATCGTCATGTACGAGGCGGCCACCGGCCAGGTCCCCTTCCAGGGCGACGACGCCATCTCGGTGGCCCTCAAGCAGGTCAACGAGCAGCCCAAGCCGCCCAGCGAGCTCAATCCCGCGGTTGACCCCTCGCTTGAGTCGATCATCCTCAAGTGCATGCAGAAGAGCCCCGCGGCGCGCTTCCAGACGGCAGACGAGCTCTACCACGTGCTGCGCGACTACCTCGCGGGCCGCATGCAGGCCGTCAACAACGCCACCGCCATGCTCGCCGCCCAGGCCACCAACAAGATCGAGCGCGGCGCGGGCGTCCAACCCGTCAAGAGCGGCACCGCGACGATGCCGCGCGTGGAGCGCACCAACCGCTATCGCGCACAGAGCGCCACCGAGCAGGCTGCCGAGGAGGAGGCAGCGCGCGAGCGCAGGCACCGCAGAAACGTCATTCTGGGCGTCATCGGCGCCCTTCTCGCCGTGGCCGTGGTCGCGGCCATCGTGGTCTCGGCCCTCAGCTCCGGGGCCAAGACCAAGTCCGTGCCCGATCTCATCGGCAGGACGCAGGACGAGGCCATCGCCATGATCCTCGAGAACGGCTTCGAGGTCGGCGACGTCGAGCCGGGCTACTCGAAGGACTACGAGGAGGGCCTCGTCTTCGACCAGAGCCCCACCTCGACCCAGACCGCCGAGGAGGGCACCAAGATCGACATCTTCGTCTCGCAGGGCGAGAGCCCCGTCGACCAGGTTGAGGTCCCCGACCTCACCAACTGCACGCAGGAGGAGGCGGACGAGCGCCTCGAGGCACGCGGTCTCAAGGGGCGCCGAGGCGACGACCAGCCGAGCGACACGATCGAGGACGGCAGGGTCTGCGCCCAGGACCCCGAGGAGGGCGAGACCGTCGGCCGCGGCAGCTTCATCACCTACCACCTCTCCTCGGGCGCCGAGCCCATCGAGGTCCCCGACGTTGCCGGCCAGAACGCCGACGCCGCCGAGCAGGCCCTCAAGGACCTGGGGCTCACCGTCAAGCGCGACTACGACTACAGCTCGACCGACGCCGAGGGCACGGTCTTCCGCACCGACCCCGACGCGGGCACCGAGGTGGAGAAGGGCCAGGAGGTCACCATCTACATCTCGCAGGGCCCCAAGCCCGTTGACACGACCGTCAGCGTGCCCTCCTACGTGGGCTACGACTACAGCATCGCCTACAGCGAGCTCTCTGCCCTCGGGTTCAACGTCGTTCTTGCGCAGGGCAGCCCCTCCGGCGGCAAGGTTCTCAGCCAGTACCCCACGGGCACCGCCGAGAAGGGCGCCACGATTACGATCACGCTCGAGGCCTACCCCGACCCCAACGGCGGAACCACCGGCGGCGGCACCGGCGGCGGCACCACGGGCGGCGAGACCGGCGGCGGCACGGACACGCCTTCCATCGGCGAGGGCGACGGGGTCTCGTAGGCTCCGGGGCTCTCCGCTGACCCATCGCTTTCTCAAAGCATGCGGGCGGCCCGGTACGCGCTGACGTACCGGGCCGCTTTATCTTGGGGAGCCGTCGGGCGAGAATGACAGCGCTCGCGACATCTCCCACTGGCCTGACACACAAATCGCCTTTTGTGTACGTGGCAGAGTCAGGCTTTGAAGCGACATGTTCTTGTCGATAAAGCTTTTGGGTTTGGAGCTTATCCCTGCCTCAAATTGGCCTCTCTGGGTCGAGAAGAACCCTCCGCCAGCTACACAAATCGCCTTTTGTGTAGGCCTCATACACAAAAGGCGATTTGCGCGTGCCGGCACCGGCGCCTCTGGCACGACAAAAAAGCAGGTCGGGGCAGCTTGCCAACCCCGACCTGCGATTTCCCTGGTGCCCCCGGGCCGATTCGAACGGCCGACACCCGCTTTAGGAGAGCGGTGCTCTATCCCCTGAGCTACGAAGGCATGGAACGCTATTCTATCACCGCCCGGCGGTGCGCGCCTACTTCGTCTTGTCGCCCTTCTTGGCGGTCTCCTTGGCGTGCTCCTGCTCAAGAAGCTCGAGGAGCTTCTTGTCGGAGAGCCCGCGGACGCGGCTCTCGGTCTGCTTGCGGTACGGACGGCGCTTGGCCCAGTCGTAGATGAAGCTCGCGATCATGAAGCCGTACGCCGCAACGAGCGAGCCCACCGAGAGGATGCCCTGCCAGGAGCCCATGTCCGGGTTCTGGCCAAAGGCATAGACGCAGACGAGCGAGATCACGGCGAGAGCCAGGCCCGCGCCGAGAATGATCCAGAAGATGCGCTCCGTCCGCTTGTAGTCGGGGTTGCTGCGCAGGAGGATGTCGTAGGCGCGGTTGCGGAAGTCCTGCTCCTCGCGCTCGCGACGCTTGCGCTCGCGCTTCTCCTCCTTGGTCTCGGCCTCCCCGCCGAGGGCGCCGGCCTGCTTGGGCCTGGACGCCGTGCGGACGGATGCGGCGGCCTCACGCGAGGGCTTGGCCTTGGCGGCGGAGCTTCGCGAGAAGCCCTTCTTCTCCTCCTCGCCGGCGCCGAGGTTCTCGACCTCCTTCTTGGGACGGCCGATGACGTTGCCCTCGGCCTCGCGGCGAGCGCCGTCGATGGTATCGCGCAGTGACATTGAACTCCCTTACGCCTTGACGGGCTTGAACTCGGTGCCGGTGATGATCTGGAACGCCTCCTGGTAGCGGGCGGACGTGCCCTCGATGACCTCGGCCGGGATGCGCGGCGGCTCGCCGGTCATGTCCCAGTTGGCGCGCAGCCAGTCGCGCACGTACTGCTTGTCGTAGCTCGGCTGGACCTTGCCCTCCTCGTAGGAGTCTGCCGGCCAGAAGCGGCTGGAGTCGGGCGTGAGGCACTCGTCGATGAGGGTGAGCCTGCCGTCGATGAAGCCAAACTCGAACTTGGTGTCGGCGATGATGATGCCCTGCTCGGCAGCGTAGTCGGCAGCGGCCTTGTAGATGGAGAGCGAGGCGTCGCGCAGCTGCTCGGCCACGTCGGTGCCCACGATCTCGCAGCAGCGCTCAAAGGAGATGTTCTCGTCGTGGTCGCCGAGCTCGGCCTTGGTGGACGGGGTGAAGATCGGCTCGGGAAGCTTGGAGGCCTCCGTCAGGCCGTCGGGCAGCTTGATGCCGCAGACGGTGCCGTCCTCGTCGTAGGTCTTCTTGCCGGAGCCGGTGAGGTAGCCGCGGACGATGCACTCGATGGGCACGGTCTGCGCCTTCTTCACGAGCATGGAGCGGCCCGCGAGGTAGTCGGCATAGGGCTTGAACTCCTCGGGCAGGTCTGCCACGTCACAGGAGATCATGTGGTTGGGGATGAGGTCGGCAAAGCGCTCGAACCAGAAGGCCGAGATGCGCGTGAGAATCTCACCCTTGTGCGGGATCTCGTCGGGCAGGATGAAGTCATACGCGCTGATGCGGTCGGACGCGACCATGAGGAGGCTGTCCCCGCAGTCGTAGATGTCCCTCACCTTGCCATGCGAATCCGGACGAAGCCCCATCTCGGCCATGGTCGATTCCCTTCGACGTGTTTGCACTCAACCTCTTAGTATACCGTTCTCAAGCCAGTGGGTTCTTCTCCATGCGCAAACGGCCCCCCTCGCACGGAGACGCGGATGCGCTTAGGTTTTGCGCCTCGTCCAGCAATTCCGCGTTGCGGCGCTTAAGAATCGCGCTTCGTCCGAGCTGCGGGCTACAGCGTGCTTAGGTTATTCGCTTCGTCCGGCGTTTCGGGCTCGGCGCGCTTAAGAATCGAGGCCCGTCCGGGGACCGCGGCGGTTCCGTGCTTAAAGATCGCGCCCCATCCTGAAGGTGCGGCGCCCGGAGAGAGGCGTCCTCTCCGGACGAAGCCCGATTTATAAGCAAGCAGGCCCGTCCTTCTCGGACACAGGCGATTTCCTAAGCGAGAAGAACGGCCATCTCCAGACGCGGCACAATTCCTAAGCGCAGTCACAGCCCCACTGCCCCTTATCTCGGTGAGCATCAAACCCAGCGCCGCACGCCGCGGATGCGGGCCCTTCTCAGCCGCGCGCAGTTCTGCAGCGCGCGCCCTTTGCGCGCGAAGCTGTCTGAGCGCGGCGAGAAGGGCCCGCATCCGCGGCGTGCGGCGCTACTTGTCCTGCGGCTTGCGAGGGCGGCGCTGGGGGATGCGCAGCGTGAAGGTGGTGCCCTTGCCGACCTCGGACTCGACGATGATCGTGCCGTTGTGACGGTCGACGATCTCCTTGGTGATGGCCAGGCCCACACCCAGGCCGCCACTCACGCGCTCGCGGCTCACGTCGGAGCGCCAGAAGCGCGCGAAGGTCTGCGGGATGTCCTCCTTGGCGATGCCGATGCCCGTGTCCTGCACCGAGATGAGGATGTCGGAGCGGTCCTGGCGCAGGGACACCTTCACCCAGCCGTCGGGGTTGGTGTAGCGCATGGCGTTGCTCATGAGGTTGACGATGGCCTCGCGCAGCAGGTCGGGGTCGACGTCGGCGTAGAGCTCTCCGTGAGGGGTCTCGTCGACGTAGCGCAGGTGCAGGCCCTTCTCGTGGAAGAGCTGGTGCTGCGAGGAGACCAGGCTCTTGACGAGGTAGGCGACGTCGGTGCGCTCGCAGTTGAACTCGGTCGTGCCGTTCTCGAGGCGCGAGAGCTTGAGCATGGCGTCGATGAGGCGCGAGAGGCGGCGGACCTCGGAGGCCACGACCTCGAAGTGCTCGTCGTCGGCGGGCAGGACGCCGTCCTGCATGGCCTCCACCGTGGCCTGCATGGCCATGAGCGGGGTGCGCAGCTCGTGGGCCACGTCGCCGGTGAGGCGGTGCTCGAGCTTGATGTCGCGCTCGATGGTGCTCGCCATGTCGTCGAAGGTCTCGCCGAGCTGGCCGATCTCGTCCGGGCCGGTCACGCCCGTGCGGGCCGTGAGGTCGCCGTTTCTGATCTGCTTGGCGGTGGAGGTGATGCGCTGGATGGGGCGCGCCATGCCGCGCGAGACGAAGTAGCCGATGACGCACGCGAGGATCGTGGCTATCGCGGCGGCGGTGGCGATGGCGCCGTAGGAGTTGGAGCGGAAGGAGGCGTCGGACTTGGTGAGCAGGGCGTCAGAGCCCAGGGCCCACAGCCGCACGGTGCCGACCTCCTCGCCGGAGGCGTTGACGATCGGCGAGGAGACGAGCGCGCCCTGCGCCGTGGGCACCACCGACGGCGCGGTCGTGTGCCCGCGCGCGGCGCCCGGCGCCGTCGCCCAGGTGTCGTCGTAGAGGACGTGGCCGTCGGAGTCGGTGATCTGGACCACGATGTCCGACGAGAGGCTCGAGGCAGCGGCGGCGGCCTCGGCGGCCGCGGTGACGTCGATCTCGCCGTCGGCCTTGATGGTCGCCGAGATGCTCGCCGAGGTGGAGTCGGCGATCGCCTGCATGTTCTGGCGCGTGTAGGCCGTGAACTGACGCTCCCACACGATGGCCAGAACCACGACGAGCACGACCGCCGTCATGACTGCCGTGAGGGCAAACGCCAGGGTCAGGCTCGTCGCATAGGGGCGCCCCCGCTTGGGCGAGGGCTTTATGGTGTTCCAGGTGCTGCGGGCGGAGCGCCGCTCGGGGGCGTCCTGCTCGGGGGTCTCGACGCCCCCCGTGTCAAAGCGCGCCGACATGCCGGGCGCCGCCTAGCGCGCGGCCTGGTCGGCCGCCTTCTCGGGAGCCTCGAAGCGGTAGCCGACGCCGTGGACGGTGTAGAGCCAGCGCGGGTTGCGCGGGTCGTCGCCGAGCTTGGCGCGCAGGTTCTTGACGTGGGAGTCGATGGTGCGCTCGTAGCCCTCGAAGTCGTAGCCCAGGACCTTCTCGACGAGCTCCATGCGCGTGTAGACGCGACCCGGGTAGCGCGCGAGCGTGGTCAGCAGCTTGAACTCCGACGCGGTGAGGTCGACCTCGCGGCCCTCGACGAGGACCTTGTGGCCGGAGATGTCAATCACGAGGTCGCCGAAGTCGAGCACCTCGAGCTGCGGCTCCGCCTCGGCGTGGGCGCGGCGCAGCAGGGCGCGCACGCGCGCGACGAGCTCGCGGGGCGAGAAGGGCTTGATGAGGTAGTCGTCCGCGCCGAGCTCCAGGCCGATGATGCGATCCTCGACCTCGCCCTTTGCCGTGAGCATGATGATGGGCACGTTGGAGGTCTCGCGGATGGCGCGGCAGACGCGCTCGCCCGAGAGCTTGGGCAGCATCAGGTCAAGGATCACGAGGTCGAAGGTATGCTTCTCGAACTCCTCGACGGCGCTCTGGCCGTCGCCGACCCCGCGCACGATGTAGTTCTCGCGCTCGAGATACGCCGCGACCGCGTCGCGAATCGCCTTCTCGTCCTCAACCAGCAGGATCTTCTTCTCGTCTGAAGCCATCTTGGCCTCCCTGTTGCCTCTTTGCGTCGCCGGGGGTTCGGCCGTAAGCACCTTTAGTGTACCCCACGTTCCGCCCGGCGATTCCCTCTTACAGGCGGAAGGTACGCACGGCAACGGAAGCGGGGTATCCGGTGTCGGGGTCCTTGACGGTCGAGAAGGTCACGAACTGGTCGCACTCGCCGGCGCGGGCCGGGTACTCGCCGTAGTCGACGGAGCGATCCATCGAGACGAGCGTCGAGTACGTCCTGTTTGCCAGGTCGAGGACGAGGTAGGAGGAGTTGCTCTTGATCACGAAGACGTCGCCCTTGCCGCAGCCGCACTCGGAGGGCTCGCGGTTGAGCTTGGAGAAGCCCGCGGAGGACGTCCCCATGTAGGTGCCCATCTTGCTGAGAAGCCCGCCGGAGCTGTAGCTTGCCTCAACCGAAACGAGAAACCGCTCGCCAACGCGGGTGGCGCGGAAGGGGCGCACGCTCGCCGGCATCACGAGCTGGTCGACCTTGGTCGCCATGTCGTCGGAGAGCGCGTAGGCGGTGACGCCGTAGAACACGCCCTCGTCGGCGTGGACGCGCGGCGCGAGGATGACGTCCCCGCCGCTGACCATCGGAGCGGTGGCAAAGCGCCCCGGTGACTCCACGACCGCACGGGCGTCGGCGTCGCCCTCGCGCCAGAGGTAGCACCGCGAGCTCTCCGTGGTCTTGGAGCCGCTCGTCGAGGGCTGGACCTGCCAGATTACGCGCGAGCCGGACACCGCGAAGGGCGCCGGGTCGTAGTCCGCCGTCCCCTCCCAGAGCATCTTGGTCTCCCCGGAGAGCTGGCCCGCCGTGAAGGGCGCGGCGTAGAGCGCCCACGACCTCGTGACGAGGTCGAGCTCGACCCACGCGTACACCGTGTCCGAGCACCTGACGTCGTAGATGACCGTCGTCGACTCCGCGCCGAGCGGAGCGGAGACGACCTCGAGCAGCTCGCCGGAGGAGAGCGACAGCGCGGAGGCCTTCACCATGGGCAGGGCGGACGACCCCGCGGTGATCACCGGCGCCCACGTTCCCTCCGTGGGGCGCAAGACGTTGCCGAGCGGCAGCGTCCAGCTGGCCTCTTCCTTGAGCGGGAGCTCCGCCTCGGTGAACGAGGCGAGCACGTCCTCGGCGGAGTCCTCGTCGACGACCGTCGGGTCGGCGTCCTGCTCGTCGGGCCCGTGCGTGCAGCCCGAGAGAACCCCCACGGCGGCAGCGAGCGCGCCGCCCGCCGCGGCGGTCTTGAAGAAGGAGCGCCTTGTCAGCTTGGGAGCGCGCACGCTCAGGCCTGCTGGGCGGTGGCGGCGGCCTCCGTGAGGGCGCGGGCGAGCTGGTCGGCGCACGACGTCGGGCGCGGGCCGCAGGTGTTGCCCGCGAGGATACCCGCGATCTCGTCGACCCTGTGCCCCGCGACGAGCTTGCTCACGGCCTTGAGGTTGCCGTTGCAGCCCCCCTCAAAGGAGACCCGCTCGATGGTCTTGCCGTCGTCGGACAGGTCGATGTGGATGGCGCGCGAGCAGACGCCGCGCGGCGTGTAGTCAAAGTGCACGTTCTTCTCCTTAGTGGGTCAATTGGGGACAGACCCCTTTTGACCCATTAGTTCGATGGGTCAAAAGGGGTCTGTCCCCAATTGACCCACTTGCAATCACTCGAAGCTCAGGGACTCCAGGCGGTCAAAGACCACGCCGGCGCGCGTGAGGAAGGCGCGCGGGTCGAAGATGGCGTCGAGCTCCTCGGCCGGCACGGTGCAGCGCGGGTCCGCCTCGAGCTTCTCGCGGAAGGTGGTGCCGCCGGCGCACTGCTGCACCTCGCGCCAGGTGGCCATGGCGTTCTCCTGGACGATGGCGTAGGCCTCCTCGCGCGTGATGCCGGTCTCCACGAGGGCCAGCAGCACCTTGGACGAGAAGATCAGGCCGCGCGTCTTGTTGAGGTTGGCGAGCATCTGGGCGGGATAGAGGATCAGGCCGTCCACGATGCGGATGAGGCACTGGAACATGTGGTCGAGGGCGATGAAGCTGTCGGCCTGCGCCACGCGCTCGGCGGAGCTGTGGGAGATGTCGCGCTCGTGCCAGAGGGCCACGTTGTCAAAGGCGACCTGCGCGTTGGCCTTTACCACGCGAGAGAGGCCGCAGACCTTCTCCACGGTGATGGGGTTGCGCTTGTGCGGCATGGCGGAGCTGCCCTTCTGGCCCTTGCGGAACGGCTCCTCGGCCTCGAGGGTGTCGGTCTTCTGGAGGTTGCGGATCTCGGTGGCGATGCGCTCGCAGGTGGCGGCGGTGGTGGCCAGGACGCCGGCGAGGTAGGCGTGGTGGTCGCGCGAGATGACCTGCGTGGACAGCGGGTCGTGGACCAGACCCAGGTGCTCGCAGACGTACTCCTCGACAAACGGGTCGATGGAGGAGTAGGTGCCCACAGCTCCGGAGATGGCGCCAAAGGCCACGTTGGCGCGGGCGTCCTTGAGACGGTCGTAGTCGCGCTTGAGCTCCCAGGCCCAGCTGCCGAACTTCATGCCAAAGGTCATGGGCTCGGCGTGGATGCCGTGCGTGCGGCCCACGCAGAGGGTGTCGCGCTCCTCGAAGGCGCGGCGCTTGCAGATCTCGCCGAGCTTCTTGCAGTCCTCGATGAGGATGTCGGTGGCCTGGACGAGCTGGTAGCAGAGGGCCGTGTCACCGAGGTCGGAGGACGTCATGCCAAAGTGGACCCAGCGGGACGGCTTGGGCTCGCCCTCGGGGACGTCGCGGTCGATGTACTCGCCCATGTTGGTGAGGAAGGCGATGACGTCATGGTTGGTCACGGCCTCGATGGCGTCGACCTCGTCCTTGTTGAAGTCGGCGTGCGCGCGGATCCAGGCGGCCTCCTCGCGCGTGATGCCGATCTTGCCCATCTCGGCGTGGGCCTCGCAGGCCAGGACCTCGATCTCCTGCCAGATGCGGTACTTGTTCTCAAGCGAGAAGATGTGTCCCATCTCCGGACGGGTATAGCGGTCGATCATGGGGGCCTCCTCGGCGTGGGCGCTCTGCTTTTCCGCCCCTGATTCTACCTCAGGCACACCGTCTGGCGAGAAGAACGCGCGGCCCCACGCTCTTCTCACGAGCGGGGCCTCGCATGAGCGAGGCCCCGAAGGCGCCGCCCGTCGGGCGACGTTTGGTCCTGTGTCGTGCGCGCTAGCGCTCCGTGCTCCGGCGCATCACGAGCGTGACGGCGACCGCCGCCCCGCCCACGACCGCGAGCACGGCGGGCGCGGAGAGGTCGAGCTCGTCGCCCGTCTCGGGCAGCGGCTCCGGAACCTCGCTCCAGCGCGCGTAGAGCGTGAGGTCGCAGGTCACGGGCGTGGAGAAGTCGTAGGGGCAGCGCGCCCAGCCGTCGTCATAGAGGTACCAGCCCTCGAACTTCCAGCCCTTGAGCGCGGGGTCGGCCGGACGGGCGACCGCCTTGCCGCCCACGACCTCGACTTCCGCGTTCTTGGTGCTCTTGACGCAGTCGTCAAAGGTCACCGTGTAGACGGGGAGCCGGGGGATGGTCACGTCGGCGGCGGAGACCTCCTTGGTCAGGGCCTCGTCGGAGAAGAGGCGCCCGCAGGTGGCGCAGCTCCAGTGCGCCCTTGTTCCCTCGGCCTCCGCGGTGGCGGCGACGGCCTCGTGGAAGACGGGGCTGTGCCCCGGTGCGGGGATGGCCAGGGACGCGGCGTCCGTCGGCACGGTCGCAGCCTCGTCGGCGTAGGGCGCGCCGCACGCGGCGCAGCGCCAGTGGGCGCCCGCGCCCGCCTCGGTGCACGTGGCGGCCTTCTCGGCCACGGCCTCGAGCTGGTGGGCGGCGGGGATGGTCAGGTCCTCGGGCGCGACCTCCTGCGTCCCCTCCGCGTCGGCGAAGAGCGCGTCGCAGCCGGAGCACGCCCAGTGCGCGCGCGTGCCGTCGGTCGTGCACGTCGCGGAAACCTCCTCGACGAGCGTCAGGTCGTGGACGTGCTCGGGCTCCTCGGCGGGGTCGGGATCCGTGCCGGTCTCGGGGTCAGTTCCGGGCTCGGGGTCAGTTCCGGGCTCGGGGTCGTCTCCGCCCCGCGGCTCGGGGTCGATCCCCGGGTCGTCCGGATCGACCTGCGTCGCAGGGTCGGGGTCGGACGCCTCGCTGGACACGACGGACCAGCCGCCGTCCTTCTCGACCGCGACGTAGCCCTCCGCAAGGTAGTCCTCGGGCGGCTGCACGGAGAAGAGCCCGCCCTCGATCGCGCAGGCGCCCTCCGCGACTATGGGGAACGCCCCATCGGGGCCGACCAGCGCGCCGGCCTGGGACTCGCTGCTGTCACGGACCACGAGCATGCCGTCGCGCACGACGATCGACGCCGTGAGCACGTGCCCGTTGAGGTCGAGGGTCACCACCGTCGTGGTGACGAGCTGGGACGTTGCCTCTATGTCAGCCGAGAGCATGACCTCGCCGCCGACGTCGAGCTCGAGCGCCAGCTCCTCCGCCGAGGCGGCAATCCCGTCGGGGACAAACCCGGCGCCTGGGTCGGGCGGGGCGTCCGTCCCGGCCCTAGAGGCGGGCTCGGCCTCGACGACCGGCATCGTCACGTCATCCACGGTCTCGACCGTGACGCTCGGCGAGCCGCCGGCAGCATCATCCTCCATCGCATACGCGGCTGCGCCCAGAAACGGCGCGAGGGCAAGCGCGGTGCCGAGCAGCACCGCGAGGGGCCATCCGACCCATCTGCGATCCCGTCTCATGATTCCCGCCCTTCTCGCGTAGGAAATGGGGATACCTACCAAGAAGATGCCCGCATATTCAGGAACGCTTCAGCTGTTAAGACCCCTGTCGGCAGACGATGCGGAAGTGTCGGCAGACGCGCTGGAACCTAGGAGGCGAGGTCCTTCTCGTCCGCGGAGAGCGCGGCATGGGCCTCGCCGAGCTGCACGACCACGGCGTCATGGCCGGTGCCGCCGTAGGTCACGCGCGCGTTGGCGATGCCGGCGGGGTCGAGGTCTCGGGCGATGTCCTCCTCGAAGAGCGGGCTCGCGGCGGCAAACTCCTCGGCCGTGAGGTCCTCCAGGCCCTTGCCGTGCTTCTCGCAATAGAGCACGAGCTCGCCCACCACGCGGTGCGCCTCGCGGAAGGGCATCCCCTTCTTGGCCAGGTAGTCGGCCACGTCCGTGGCGGCGGAGAAGCCCGTGCCGGCCTGGGCGAGCATGGCGTCGGCGTTCACCGTCATGGTCTCGACCATGCCCGCGGCGATCTCCATGCAGTCCGAGAGCGTGCGCGCGGCGTCGAGCGGGCCCTCCTTGCACTCCTGGAGGTCCTTGTTGTAGGCGAGCGGCAGCGACTTCATGGTGGTGAGCAGGGCCATGAGGTCGCCGTAGACGCGGCCGGTCTTGCCGCGCGTGAGCTCGGCGAAGTCGGGGTTCTTCTTCTGCGGCATGATCGAGGAGCCGGTGGAGTAGCTGTCCGAGAGCGTGATGAAGCCAAACTCGGTGGAGCTCCAGAGCACGATCTCCTCGCAGAGGCGCGAGAGGTGCATCATCGAGACGGCGCAGGCGTACTCGAGGTCGAGCAGGTAGTCGCGGTCGGAGACGGCGTCGAGCGAGTTGGGGATCGTGCGCGAGAAGCCCAGCAGCTCCGTGGTGCGCGCGCGGTCGAGCGGGTAGGTGGTTCCGGCGAGCGCGGCGGCGCCGAGCGGGTTGGCGTCCGCGGCCGTGCGCGCGGCGACGAGGCGCGTGAAGTCGCGCGAGAACATCCAGAAGTATGCGAGCAGGTGGTGCGAGAGCAGCACGGGCTGGGCGTGCTGGAGGTGCGTGTAGCCGGGCATCACGACGTCGAGGTTCTTCTCGGCCGCGTCGAGCAGGATGCGGCGCAGGGCCATGTTGCCGGTCAGCAGCTGGTCGCAGAGCTCCTTGGCGAGCAGGCGGATGTCGGTTGCCACCTGGTCGTTGCGCGAGCGCCCCGTGTGAAGGCGCCCGCCGGCCGCGCCGATCGCGCGGGTGAGCGCGCCCTCGACGGCCATGTGGACGTCCTCGTCGTTGACGTCCCAGGGGAAGGCGCCCGCCTCGATCTGCGCGGCGATGTCGGCGAGGCCCTGGTCGATCGCCGCCTGGTCCTCGCTGGAAATGATGCCCCGCTCGGCGAGCATGCGGGCGTGGGCACGGCTGCCGGCGATGTCGTGGGCCGCCATGTTCTTGTCGACCTCGAGGCTTGCGCCAAACTCCTGCGTGAACTGGTCCACGCCCTTCTCGAACCTGCCGCCCCACAGCGCCATCGTGGCTCCTTCCTCGCTGTTTTGCCGCGTCTAGCTTACCAAGACGGCCGGCCGGGAGAGCGTCCCGGCCGGCCTCATCAAACTTTTCTGTAATTTGGGGACTGTCCCCAATTGACAGACGGGTTAGTGGACGGGCTGGAGGCCGGAGCCGGGGCCCTGGACCTTGGACCAGGTCTTGGACTGCAGGCCGTGGAGCACGATGAAGCCCTCGGCGGCGGTGTGGTCGAAGGTGTCGCCCTCGTCGTAGGTGGCCAGGTTGTAGTCGTAGAGGCTGTAGGCGGAGCGCACGCCGTCCACGAACAGGCCGCCCTTGCACAGGATGATGCGCACGTCGCCGGTCACGTACTTCTGCGTGTAGGCGTTGTACGCGTCGATGGCGTTGCGGTTCTGGCTGAACCAGAGGCCGCGGTAGACCGTGGAGGCCCACTCGACGTCCATCTTGGCCTTCTGCTTGAGGGTCTCGGCGTCGAGGCAGAGCTGCTCGAGCGTCTGGTGCGCCTGGATGAGCAGCAGGGCGGCCGGGCACTCGTAGCACTCGCGGCTCTTGATGCCCACGACGCGGTCCTCGATCATGTCGATGCGGCCATAGCCGTTGCGGCCGGCGATCTCGTTGGCCTTGATGATGAGGCTGAGAAGGTCCATCTTCTCGCCGTTGATGGCGGTGGGGATGCCCTCCTCGAAGGAGATCACGACCTCCTCGGGCTCCGCGGGGCAGTCCTCGAGGTTGGCCGTCATCGTCCAGATGTCCGCGGGCGGCTTGTTCCAGGTGTCCTCGAGCACGCCGCACTCGATCGCGCGACCCCAGAGGTTGTCATCGATGGAGTAGGGCTTCTTCTTGGTGGTTGGCACGGGCACGCCGTTGGCCTCGGCCCACTCCATCTCGGAGTCGCGCGTGGTGAGGTCCCACTCGCGCACGGGGGCGATGATCTCGAGCTCGGGGTCGAGCGCGCGGATGCAGGTCTCAAAGCGCACCTGGTCGTTGCCCTTGCCGGTGCAGCCGTGGGCGATGTACTTGGCGCCGTACTGGTGCGCGATGTCCACGAGGTGCTTGGAGATCAGCGGGCGGGAGAGGGCGGAGAGCAGCGGGTAGACGCCCTCGTACTTGCCGTTGGCCCAGATCGCCTTGGAGAGGATCTTCTCGGCGTACTCGGCGCGCATGTCGATGGCCTCGGACGCGATGGCGCCCATGTCGAGGGCCTTCTGCTTGATCCAGGAGAGGTCCTTCTCGTCCTGACCCACGTTGCCGCAGATGGCGATGACGTCGAGGTTCTTCTCGATCTGCAGCCACTTGACGATGACGGACGTGTCCAGTCCGCCAGAGTACGCGAGGACGACCTTTTCCTTCTCTGCCATGATGTTTCCCTTTCCTTTGGGTGTTGGATGCGTCTACACAGAAATGCCCCGACGTCGCGGGGCGCAGGAGCTCGGTCTGTCGAGAAGAACCGTCAAGCTAGAGCGTCGCGCGCGACATCGCGGGCGAGATTCGTCGCATCTGGCGTCGGGCGAGCTGGGAGGAGGCGGCACACGCGTGCGCGCTGTGAACGTTCATCAACGTTGGCCTCCTCAGTAGTTGAGCGGGCGCGGGCTATTGGCCCGCGGCTGTCTGACGAGGTGACTATAGGGCTTGCGCGCAGGGGCGGCGAGAAGAGACTCCGTCTCGAAACAATTCGAGGCCCCGGGACAGGGCCCGGGACCTCGGGAGCTACTCGGCCGCGACGAGACGCTGCGTGTCCTGGATCTCCATGATCTGGCCCACGCGGCGGGCGTGACGGCCGCCCTCGAACTCGGCGTCCATCCATGCGTCGACGATGCACTTGGCCATCTCGGGCCCGATGACGCGCGCGCCGAAGCAGATGACGTTGCTGTTGTTGTGGCGCTTGGAGAGCTCGGCGGAGTACGGCTCGGAGCACACGCAGGCGCGCACGCCGTCGACCTTGTTGGCCGCGAGGCTGATGCCCACGCCCGTGCCGCAGATGAGCACGCCGCCGTCCACCTCGCCGTCGGCGACGAGGCGCCCCACGCGGTAGCCGCTGATGGCGTAGTCGAAGCTCTCCGTGCTGTTGGTGCCCACGTCCACGAGCTCGACGCCGCGGGCGCGCAGGTGCTCGACGACCTCGGCCTTGATGGCGAGCGCGGTGTGGTCGTTTCCAATGGCAAGACGCATTGTTCCCCCTGGAAAAAGGGCGCGCCCGGGCAAGCTGGCCCGGGCGCGCCGGATGACGGCGCTACTTGGAGAGAAGCCCCTCGACCGCAGCCACGACGCCAGCAGCGTCGAGGCCGTACTTGTGGAGCAGGTCCACGGCGGGTCCGGACTCGCCGAAGACGTCGTTGACGCCCAGCTTGCGCAGCGGCACGGGGCTCTCGGCGAGGGCCGCCAGCACGGCGTCGCCCAGTCCGCCGATCACGGAGTGCTCCTCGGCGGTGACCACGTGGCCGGTCTTGGCCGCGCTCGCGCGGACGAGCTCCTCGTCCAGCGGCTTGATGGTGTGGATGTTGATGACCTCGGCGGAGACGCCCTTGGCAGCGAGCTCGTCGGCGGCGGCGAGCGCCTCGGCGACCATGAGGCCGGTCGCGACGATCGTCACGTCGGTGCCCTCGCGCAGGACGACGCCCTTGCCCAGGTGGAACTCGTAGGTGTCGGGGTCGTTGAACACGGGGACGGCGAGGCGGCCGAAGCGCATGTAGACGGGGCCGTCGGTCTCGTAGGCGGCGCGCACGGCGGCCTTGGCCTCGACGTCGTCCGCCGGCACGATGACCGTCATGCCCGGGATGGTGCGCATGAGGGCGATGTCCTCGTTGCACTGGTGCGTGGCGCCGTCCTCGCCCACGGAGATGCCGGCGTGCGTGGCGCCGATCTTCACGTTGAGGTGCGGGTAGCCGATGGAGTTGCGGACCTGCTCGAAGGCGCGGCCGGCGGCGAACATCGCGAAGGTGCTCGCAAAGGCCACGCGACCCGTGGTGGCGACGCCGGCGGCCAGGCCCATCATGTTGGACTCGGCGATGCCCGCGTCGAAGAAGCGGTCGGGGTAGGCGGCCTTGAACTTGCCGGTCTGCGTGGCGGCCGCGAGGTCCGCGTCAAAGACGACGAAGTCGTCGTGCTCGGCGCCGAGCTCCACGAGGGCCTCGCCGTAGCTCTGGCGCGTGGCGACCTTCTTGACGTCAGCCATTAGAGCTCCTTCCCAGCGGCCTCGAGCTCGGCCATGCCCTGCTCGAACTGCTCGTCGTCGGGGGCCTTGCCGTGCCAGCCCACCTGGTTCTCCATGAACGAGACGCCCTTGCCCTTCACCGTCTCGGCGACGATGCACACGGGCTGTCCCTTGACCTCGCGCGCCTCGGCGAAGGCGGCGCGGATCTGCGCCATGTCGTTGCCGTCGGCGAGCTCGATGACGTGGAACTTGAAGGCGCGGAACTTGTCGGCGATGGGCATCGCGGAGTTGACCTCCTCGATGGTGCCGTCGATCTGCAGGCCGTTGTGGTCCACGATCACGACGAGGTTGTCCAGGCCGTGGTTGCCGGCGAACATGGCCGCCTCCCAGACCTGGCCCTCCTCGATCTCGCCGTCGCCGAGCAGCGTGTAGACGCGATAGCTGTCGCCCCAGTGCTGGGCGGCGAGCGCCATGCCCACGGCGGCGGAGATGCCCTGGCCGAGCGAGCCGGTGGACATGTCGACGCCCGGGGTGTCGTTCATGTTGGGGTGGCCCTGCAGGTGGCTGCCGATGTGGCGCAGCGTCTCGAGGTCCTCCTTGGGGAAGAACCCGCGCTCGGCGAGCGCCGCGTAGAGGCCCGGCGCCGTGTGGCCCTTGGAGAGGACGAGGCGGTCGCGGTCGGCCTTGTGCGGGTCGGCCGGATCGACGTTCATCTCCTCAAAGTACAGGTACGCAAAGAGGTCCGCAGCGGAGAGCGAGCCGCCGGGATGGCCCGACTTTGCGGCGTGCGTGCCCACGAGAATGCCCTTGCGAATCTCGTTGGCAACGCGCCTGAGCTCGGTGTCAGTCATTCTGCCTCCTTCTCGTTTCTCACGGTTCGTCAAATGAGTCACAGGTGGAACAAGCGTCAGCGAGCGGCCGCCCGGCGCCCCAGATCGTCGCGAAAGAGGAGCGACGCGTACTGAGTACGCGAGCGACGAATGAGCGGCGAGGTGGGGCACCCGGCGGCGGCGCAGCGTCGACTACTGAGCGGCGACGACCTTAGCCCAGTCGGCGTCGAAGGCGGCCATGCCCTGGTCGGTCAGCGGGTGCTTGAGGCACTTCTTGAGCGCGCCGAAGGGCACGGTGGCGATGTCGGCGCCGAGCAGGGCGGCCTGGGTCACGTGGTTGGGCGTGCGCACGGAGGCGGTGATGATCTCGACCTGGTCGTCGACGTTCTTGCCGGTCCAGTCGTAGTTGCCGATGCAGGCCACGACGTCGGCGAGCTGGGAGATGCCGTCCTCGGCGATGTCGTCGAAGCGGCCGACGAACGGGGAGATGTAGCGCGCGCCGGCGTTGGCGGCGAGCAGGGCCTGGGTGGCCGAGAAGACCAGCGTCATGTTGATGCGGACGCCCTCGGAGGCGAGCTGGTGCGTGGCGGCGAGCGCCTCGGCGCAGATCGGCAGCTTGACCACGATGTTGGGCGCGAGCGCGGACAGGCGGCGGCCGTCCTCGATCATGCCCTCGGTGGTCTTGGCCTGGGACTCGGCGGAGACGGGCAGGCCGGCGCAGAGCTCAGCGATCTTGACCATGTGGTCCTCGAAGTCGGCGAGCTTGCCGCCGGTGCGGGCGTACAGGCTCGGGTTGGTGGTGACGCCGGCGAGGCAGCCCCAGGAGAGAGCTTCCTTGATCTCGTCGAGATCGGCGGTGTCGATGAAGAACTTCATGGCAAAACCCCTCTCTTTCATGTCGTGGCGCGTCTGCGCCCTCAGTCCAAAAAAGCCGAGAAGAACGCGCTAGTGCGCCCCTCCCTGTCCATAGTAAGCGTTCGGGCCGTGCTTGCGCATGTAATGCTTGTCCAGAAGGTACTGGGGCGCGGGGCCGCAGTGTGGTGCGAGCGCCTCGGTGTCGATGGCCATGCGCGCGACCTCCTCGACCACGACGGCGTGGTAGACGGCCTGCGCGGCGTCCTTGCCCCAGGAGAAGGGGCCGTGGTTGCGCACGAGCGTCGCCGGCACGGCCACCGGGTCGATGCCGCGGGCAGCGAAGCCCTCGACGATGACGTTGCCGGTCTCGAGCTCGTAGGCGCGCTCAATCTCGGCCTCCGTGAGACCGCGCATGCAGGGCACGGGGCCGTAGAAGTAGTCGGCGTGCGTGGTGCCGTAGGCCGGGATGTCGCGGCCGGCCTGCGCCCACGCGCAGGCGGAGCGGGAGTGGGTGTGGACGACGCCCCCGACCTCGTTGCCCCAGGCGCGGTAGAGCGCGGCATGCGTGGCGGTGTCGGAGGACGGGTTGAGCTCGCCCTCGACCACCTTGCCGTCCAGGTCGCAGACGACCATGTTCTCCGGGGACAGGTCCTCGTAGTCCACGCCGGAGGGCTTGATCACGAAGAGGCCCTTCTCGCGGTCGAGCTCGGAGGCGTTGCCCCAGGTGAAGACAACCAGGCCGTGCCTGGGGAGGTCCATGTTGGCCTCGTAGACCTTCTCGCGCAGCTCCTTGAGCATCATGTCCTTCTCTCTCCTTTCAGAATGGGTCAAAAGGGGTCTGTCCCCTTTTGACCCCACCTACGCCCCGCTCGACCGCGTGGCGCTGCTCATCACCGACACGGGCGCCACCGACGAGGACGTCGAGATCCTCAAGGAGGCCGGCATCCACGAGGTTCTCCGCGTGCCGCACCTTAATTAGCGGGCGAGACAATCGACCATGTTTGGTCGACTTGGTCGAATACGTGGGCGTTGTTCGGCAACTTGGTCGACAAAGAAGGGGCCGGACGTCGAGAAGGACGTCCGGCCCCAGCTGTGTGCGATGGTGCGCCGTCAGGGCTTCGAACCCTGGACCTTGGGATTAAAAGTCCCCTGCTCTACCAGCTGAGCTAACGGCGCGCGCCAACGATTCTACCACGCGTGCGCGCTACTCCCAGGCCCACTGGCCGTTAACGAACACGGGAACCTCGGAGCCGTCCGCGCAGACGCCAAAGACGTTGAGGTCATCGGCGCCGATCATGAAGTCAACGTGGGTGCTGCTCTGGTTGACGCCACGGGCGAGCAGGTCGTCCTTGCTGAGGTTGGCGCCGCCCTCGAGGCACTCGGGAAATCCCATGCCCAGGGCGAGGTGGCAGCTCGCGTTCTCGTCGTAGAGGGTGTCAAAGAACAGGGTCTCGCTCTGGCGGATCGGCGTGTTCTTGGACACGAGCGCGACCTCGCCGAGGCGGCGCGCCCCCTCGTCGGTCTCGAGGATGTGACGCAGGACCTCCTTGCCCTGGGCCGCGTCGAAGTCGACCACGCGGCCGCCCTCGAAGCGCAGCCAGAAGTCGCGCACGACCTGGCCGGAGCGGACGAGCGGCAGGGTCGAGTGGACCACGCCCTCGGCGCGCAGGCGGTCGGGCGAGGTGAAGACCTCCTCGGTGGGGATGTTGGGGAAGAAGGTCACGCCGTCGCGCGTGCGGCCCGCACCGCCGTCCCAGACGTGCGCGGCGGGCAGGCCCACCGTGAGGTCCGTGCCGTTGGACGACTTATAGCGCAGGGCGTCGAAGTGACGCGAGTTGAGGAAGCGCTTGGTCTTCTCGAAGGATGCGTTGTGGGTCTCCCAGGCGCTCTCCGGATCCTCCCCGTCGGCGCGGGAGACCTCGAGGACGAGGGTCCAAAGGCGATAGAGGGCCTCGGGCGCGGAGACGTCAGGGAAGACCTCGCGCGCCCAGGCGCTCACGGGGACGCCGGCGATGCACCAGGCGTTGTGGCCAAAGTCCATGCCGTCACGGAAGGCTCGGCACTCGGTGTTGCGCGCCTTGGCCGCCGCCGCGGGCTTGGCCGGGTCGACGCCCTTGAGCGCGGAGGGGTCCGAGCCCGTGAGAAACAGGAAGGCCGCGCCCGCCTCGGCGAGCGAGTTGAGCTGCTCGACCTGCCAGGAGGGCGTCGTCTCGAAGAAGCCGAGCGGGCAGTTCTCGTAGGTGAGGCGGCTGACCGTGTCGTCCTGCCAGATGACGGTCACGTGCCCCGCGCCGGCGCGGTAGGCGGCGCTCACGACGCGGCGGGCGAAGTCGGCGCCGTCAACCGGTGCCTGCAGCACGAGCTCCTGGTCGGTCTGGAGGGCGACGCCCTTCTTCACGAGCAGCTCTGCATAGAGGTCGATCTGGTCGGAGAGCGCCTCGGTCGCGAGACGGCACTCCTCGTCGGTCATGGGGAGCGGTGCCACGGTGCTTCCTTTCCGGGTGTGACGGCGCCTGACGCCATAGTTCTACCCACATGCGAAGGGCCCCTTGCGGGGCCCTGAAAGTTCTGGAGCGGGCAACGGGACTCGAACCCGCGAATGTCAGCTTGGGAAGCTGATGCCTTACCACTTGGCGATGCCCGCGTGCGAGTGTTGATTCTACCACAGCCCACAGAGAAGGACGTTGGCGCGGCGAGCGTGCACGCTATGTGCACGAGCGGCGCGTGAGGTAGACTTTCCCCCGTCGCTTAGCGTCGTGAGGAGAGAAGATGAGCGCGCGCCAGACCTGTCGCATTGGGATCTCCGTCGCACTTCTCGCCGTCTCGGCCGCCGTCACCGTCCCGCTGGGACCCGTCCCCTTCACGCTGCAGACGATGGTCCTCGCGCTGCTGCCGGCTGCCCTCGGCTGGCGGACGGCCGCCTGCTCCGCGGCGCTCTACCTGCTGCTCGGGGCCGTGGGACTACCGGTTTTCTCGGGCTTGTCGGGCGGCCTCGGGCATCTGCTGGGCCCCACGGGGGGCTTTCTCTGGGGCTTTCTCGTCGGAACGGCGCTCGGCGGGACGCTCTGTCGAGCGGCGGGGCACTCGCGCCTCGGCGAGGCGCTCGGCGTCGTAGCGATGCTGCTGGCGTCATACGCTGCGGGGACGATGCAGCTTGCCCTCGTTATGGGCCTATCGGTCCCTGCGGCAGCGTCCATGGCGGTGCTGCCCTTCGTCGGTCCCGACGCTCTCAAGCTCGTCGCCGGCGTGAGCGCCGGACGCGCGGTGAGGCGGGCGCTCTCCGACGCTCCCCAGAGGGTCCGATAGTCGTTCGTGTAGCTTTTGTGAAGGTTGATTCAGGGCCCTGCGGGCCTCACTTCTCGCACCGATGCGGCGCGGGTGGTCGCGGCGGCGCGCGGGCGGATTCGGCAGTCAGGCCGCAGCTGCCGAAAAGCTCCGACAAAGCTGAGGCAACGTCTCAGAAAAGCGCCTGGATGTAGCCTGTCCCTCCCATCATCGACGGGAGGAGCGACATGGCAGGGAAGACGAGAAGGACCGTGGGGGCCCGGGCGACAACGAGGCGCAGGCGGGCCGGTCCCGTCGCGCGCCTGCGGGGCGGCGACGCACTGCGCGGAGGAAAGCCGCCCGCGGTCGGACATGCCGGCCGCGGGCGGATTGAGAGACAGCTGTGCGCGCCATGAGCGGCGCGGGAGGGCCGCTAGGCGCGGCGGATGGCCTCCGTGACGAGCTCGGTCACGAGCGTTGCCTGGTCGCCGCTCACGTTCTCGGCGACGTCGTCGGCGGTGTGGGAAAGCGCGGGGAGCCCGTGCTCGTTGACGCCCATGATCGTGACGGAGCGCATGGAGGAGCTCATTGCGGGCCACGCGTCCGTCGTGGTCCAGTCAAAGCTCTTCTGCGCCAGCTCGGCGTGGAGATCGTTGGCGACGTTGGTGAGGATGCGGCCCAGGCGGCGGTCGGTGCGACGCGTGCCCTCGGCGCCCTCGCGCGTGAGGACGCTGAGCTCGCCGGCGCCGACGCAGTCGAGGTTCACGATGAAGCAGCCGCGGATCTCCTGACGGTGCTGCTGGAGGAAGGAGCGCATGCCGGCGTGGTCGAGCGAGGAGCCGCCGAGCGCGACGAACCAGACGTCGTGGCAGACGAGGGCGTCGTCGCCGAGGGTGAGGATCTCGTCGACCATCTCCTCCTCGGTCGGGACGGACTCGGCCTCGTCCTCGTCGACGAAGCGCAGACCGCCCCTCACGGCGGCGCCGCCCTTCCAGACGGGGTCGTCCTCGTCAGCAGAGGAGCCAAGCCAGTCGCCGGACTGCTCCTCTTCCTCCTCGCTCTTCTCTGCCCTCTTGGCAAGGGCCCCCTTGATGCGGCCGAGCAGCGAGGACAGGGCGCCCTTGCCGCGCTCAGCGGTGGAGGCGAGGGTCTCGATGGGCTCGGGCGCGGCGACCTCGGGCGCGGATTCGGGGGCGGGCTCGTCCTCGGCGGCGGCTGGCGCGGGCGCGCTGCTGCGGCCAAAGCGGAACTTGCTCGGGGACACGCGCGTGGCGTCCGGGTCGCCGAGCGGGTCGGACTCGTTCAGGGACGGGTCGGGCAGGTCGAAGAGGGACGCGCGACGCGCGACGTTGGAGACCTGCGGGCGGTAGGTCGACGTGCCCCACTCGGGGTCGTCGGGCGCCGCCGGACGCGCGGGTGCGGGCTGGGGCGCCGGCTGGGTGGCGTCGGGGTCGAGCGCGCCCTCGTCGATGGTGGTGAGGCCAGAGGAGTCCTTGGGCCCCACGCCGCGGGGGTCGTCGTCCATGACGAGGGAGAAGCGGCCGCCGGACAGCAGGTCCTCGCGCGTGGTCTCGGCGTCTCCCTCTGCCGCGTCGGGAACGGGAGAGAGCGGCACCGTCCCCTCGATGGAGGAGGTCTCGTCGGCCTCGTCGACAGCCTCCTCGGCGGCCTCGGGCTCCGGGGCGGCCTCGGGCTCCCCCGTGCCCTCGGGCTCCTCCTCGGGCTCGGGCAGGGGGTCGATGTCGAAGAGGGACACGGGAGCGGCGGCCGAGGGCGCAGAGGCGGGAGAGGCGACGGGCTCGGATGCGGGCTCGGGCGTCACGTACTCGATCTCGCAGCTCTCGGGAAGGATCTCGAGCGAGCGCAGGACGTCGGCGCCGTGGCGCGTGCCGACGACCTTGACGGGCGCGGGCGCCGAGCTGGCGGGCGCCGGGACGGGCGCGGGCGCGGCGTCGGAATCGGCGGGGACCTCCTGGTCGAGGGGCTCCTGCCCCTCCTCGGGGGCGACGTCCTCGTCGGAGGGGACGTCGGCCTGGGGGCGCTCGGGCTCGCGCGGCAGCGGGACCAGGCCGCTCGGGTGGACGTTCTCCATCACGCCCAGAAGGGCGGCGACGGATGCCTTGTTGTCGTTGGCGCCGAGCGTGCACGGGGACACGCGCTCGTAGATGCTGCCCGCGGCAAGGAGGACGGCGGGCAGGGACGCCACGATGCCGAGGAGCCAGAACACGATGCGCGCCGGCGCGGGGATGAAGCCGAGCACCTGGATGAACGCGCACAGCGCCACGGCGTAGCGACACAGGGCGGCCGCCTTGACGATGAGGGGGAGGTACGGGGCGAAGGGCATCGAGTAGAGGAAGTTCTCGCGCGGGGTGTCGTAGTGCGCCACGACCACCACGGGGCGGTTGCCCTTGGCCACGAGCGGGCCCGTGGCGCGGTGCACGGCCACGACGTTCTGGCTGCGCGCGGAGGGACCGAAGGAGAGCGACGGCGCGCGGCCGAAGAGACGCAGCGCGGCGAGGATAGTAGGTATCAAGGCAAGGATGAGGCCGATGACGGCGAGGGCCACCACGCCGACGCCGGAGACGAGGACGCCCACGAACATGAGGATGGAGAGAATCGCGGGGAAGAGGTTCGAGAGGGCCGGCGCGTCAAACTCCTCGACGCTCGGCTCCACGTCGTGATGGCTCATCAGGTTCGCGATGGTCTGGGCGGCCTGCAGTTCCTCCTGGCTGTTGGCAGGGGCGATTCCGACCCTCTGGTTGAGGTAGTCGAGGTAGTCATGTGTCATGGCCATACTGGGGGTCCTTTTGCAGAGTCTCTCGAGACGAATCCTTTGACGTGCATACAACTCAAAGAGTATACGTCTTATCCTTGGTGTTCGTTAAAAAAGCCGCAGATGTGCCGAGCTTCAACGCAAGTGGGATGCGACCGGCGCGGCCCGAGAGGTCCCGGAAGGGTGGTGGAGGGCAGCATGAGGGTCACGAGGGACGACGAGCGGGCGAGAAGGGTCTGCTCGCTCGCGCTCGAGTTCATGAGCGCGCGTGCGCCCGTGAGCTCGTCGGACGTGGCCCGCGGCTTCTATGCCGACCTCTCCGCCGACAGCTTCCGCAAGGCGTTCGCGCGCGACCGCGCCGTTCTCGCGGCATGCGGCCTGAGCGTCGTCGAGGTCGGCCGCGCGGAGGGCGAGGCCGCCTGGGGAATCGACGAGCGGCGCTCGTACGCCGAGGGCGTCGAGCTCTCCGCGGGCGAGGCGGGGGCCCTCGAGATCGCCTGCCAGGGGCTTCTCGACGACCCCACGTTTCCCCTCGCGGAGGACCTGCGGCTCGCCCTCGCAAAGGTCGCGCGCGCGTTTTCCGACGTGCCGGCGCTCGTCGCCTCGTCGGGAAGACATGACGGCGGAGCCCTCCCGGCCGTCGCGCGCGCCCTGGTGGAGGGACGCGGCCTCGGCGTCACCTACACCGACGCCCTGGGCAGCTCCTCCCGGCGCCGGCTCGCCCCATATGGGTTCTTTGGGCTGAGGGGCGCGCTCTACCTCGTCGCCGACGAGCTCGACGACGCCGACGAGCCGACGGGCGCGCCGCGGACCTATAGGCTCGACCGCTTTGGCGAGGTGCGCGTTCTCGAGGGGGTCCCGTGCGAGGTCCCGCGGGACTTCTCCGTCCTCGACTGGCGGCGCCTCCCCTTCCAGCTGGGCCCGAGCCAGCGGCTGCTGACGCTCGCGGTCCCCGAGGACCGGGCGGAGGCCGTGCGCGAGGCGTCCCTGGAGCAGGGGTCCCTCTCGCGCGAGGGCGGGCGCGTCCTCTGGAGGGTCGACGGCTGTGACCTCGATGCCGCGGCGAGCTGGGCCGTCTCCCAGGGCCTCGAGCCGATCGACCCCCCGGAGCTCGTGAGCGCGTGGGAGCGCGTCCTGAGGGGGGTGGTCGGCGATGTCTCGTAGCGGGGCAGGTCGGGATACGGGCAGGCCGGGAGCCCTCGGGCAGGCCCGCGAGCTCGTGGCGCTTGCCTCGAGCCTGAGCGAGGCGGGAGACTCCCTCTCCGCCGACGCCGTCGCGGCGCGCCTCGGCATGGGGCGGGCGCAGGCAGAGAAGCTCGTGGGGCTCCTCGCCACGGCGGCCACGGCCGACGGGACGGGCCTTCCCCTGGTGGAAGACGGCGACGGCGCGCTCACGCTTCTGCTGGACGCGGGCGTCCGCGGGCGCCGCCTCAAGCTCAACCTCGCGGAGACCGCCGCGCTTCTCGCCGCGCTCGACCGCATGGGGGTGGCGGCGGACGACCCGCTGAGGGAGCGCCTCGAGGGGTCTCTTCCCGGCGACGCCCCCGACGAGGGGCTCGTCCACCGGATGCTCGGCGAGCTCTCCTCGGGCGGGGGCGTCCTGCTCACCTGCGCGCGGGCCCTGCGCGAGGGGATGGACCTGCGCTTCTCGTACCAAGGGGCTGAAGGGGGCACGGCGCGCGGGAGGCAGGTGCGTCCCGAGGGGATTCGACACGAGGAGGGGCGCTGGTACCTCGACGCCTATGACCTGGGGCGGCATGGCGAGCGCACGTTCCGCCTCGACCGCATGGAAGGCGTCGAGGCCATCTCGCCGGCGCCGCCCGAGGCTCGCGGGGCGCGCCGGCGGGCACATACGGTCACGCTGACGTTCTCGGACGCCCGCTACCTCGACCTGTTGCCCTGGCACGACCTTACGGTCGAGAAGGGCACTGAGTCGGGCACCGTCTGCGCGACCATCCCCTATTACGGCGGGATGTGGCTGCCCCGCATGGTCGCCGCGTGCGGCGGGGCCGTGACGGCCGACGACGCGGACGTCAACGCCCTGGCGAAAGGTTACGCCCGCTCCCAGCTGCGGCAGTTCGAGGGGTCCCGATAGGGGCGGGGTCGCAGCGGGACGTCAGGCGCGCTCACTCGTGACTCGCGCGCCAGAGGCTGAGGAAGCGCCCGACGTTTGCGGCCTCGAGCCTTGTCACGCTCTTTGACGGCAGCGAGCTCACGAACAGGCGCCCGTAGCCCTTGGTCACGAGCCGCGAGTCGGCCAGGACGAGCACGCCCGTGTCGGTTGACGAGCGGATGAGGCGCCCCGCGGCCTGCTTGACCGAGATCACGGCGTCGGGCAGCGAGTACTTCCACCATGCGCGGTCCTCGCGCAGGTCGCGCTCGCGGACGAGCGGGTCGTTGGGGCTCGCAAAGGGCAGCTTGGGGATGACCACGCAGCGCAGGGTGTCTCCCGTGGCGTCAAACCCCTCCCAGAACGAGCGCAGCGCCATCAGCGAGAGGCTCTTCTCCTCCATGAAGCGCTGCCTGAGGCGCCGCGGGGAGGCGCCGCGGCTCTGGCACGCCACGTCGAGGCCCGCCGCGGCAAGGCGCGGCTGCAGCGCGTCGTAGGCGCGCTCCATGTCGCGCCTGTTGGTGAACAGCGTCAGGACCGACCCTCCCATGGCCACGTGCACGTCAAAGAGCAGATCCTCGAGGGCGGCGAGGTAGGAGCGGTCGCTCGGTGCCGGGAGGTCGCGCGCCACGACGACCGACATGTTGGCGTCGAAGTCAAAGCTCGAGTCCAGGCGCACGTCGCGGTGCGTGCCCTCCCCGAGCAGGTCGAGCCCCACCGCGTGGTCGAAGTGGGAGAAGTCGTCGCCCACGGCGATCGTTGCGGAGGTGAAGACGACGCTCTCCATCTCGGGGAGCCACCTCGTGGCCAGGTCGGCCCCCACGTCGAGCTTCTCGGCGACCAGGCGCTCCGAGGAGATCTTTCTCCTGGCCCTGGTGAGCTGCGCCGAGTACACGTAGCTTGGGTCGGTCCCGTCGCAGATGAGCTCGATGCCGGCCGCGAGGTCGCGCAGGAAGCGGGCCGACTCGCCGAGGTCGGCCGCGAGGGCGGGCTCCTCGGCTGCCATGGCCTCGCCCGCCTCGGCGAGCTGGCGCACCGCCTCCCCCACGGCCTCCACCGCGGCGGCACCCGCCTCCGCGACGACGGCCCATTCGGACGTGGCGCGCACGTCCTGCCCGAGCCACAGCGTCACCGCGTCGTAGCCGCCGTCGCTGCGCGCCACCGAGCCGAGCTCGCGCACGGCGACAAACAGGTCGGCAACAGACACCGCGGCGCGGGAGAGCGTCGCCGCCGCCTTGGCGAGAAGACCGACCACCAGCGTCGAGGACTCAAGCGCCATCGCACGCACCATCAGGTTGTGAATCGTGCCCGTCGTGGTGCCCCCCAGCAGCTCGAAGGCCGCGCGGGCCTCCTCGCCCGACACCTCGACGGCCCACTGGCGGCGAGCCTCGGCCTCCAGGCCGTGGGCCTCGTCCACCACCCAGTGACGCACCGGCGGCAAGATCTTGCCCTCGGAGGTCACGTTTCTCAGCAGCAGCGAGTGGTTCGTCACCACCACGTCCGCACAGGCGGCCCGCCGGCGGGCGCCGTGGAGCGGGCACTCGTTGGGAAAGTAGGGACATCGGGCGCGCAGGCACTCGGCCGGGGAGGTCGTGAGCATAGCGCGCGGGACGTAGCGCCAGCGAATCCCCAGGGCGTCGACGTCGCCGTCGGGGGACTGACAGGCAAAGGCGTACACGACGGCGATCGCCGTGAGCATGTCGCAGGCAACGGCGTTGTCCGAGCGCCCGTCGTGCGCCGCGGCCGCGAGCGGCAGGTCGTCTTTGACCGCGCGGTCGAGCCGGTGCAGGCAGGGGTAGTGGTCGTAGCCCTTGAGGCTCACAAAGCTGACCCCTCCCGGAAGCGCCGCGGCAAGCGCCGGGAGCTCGTGGGAGACGAGCTGGTCGGTGAGGGCGTTGGTCTTGGTGGCCACGCCCACGGTGACGTTGTTCCTCTTCGCAAACAG
Source organism: uncultured Atopobiaceae bacterium (assembly GCA_944320385.1). Taxonomy (GTDB): domain Bacteria; phylum Actinomycetota; class Coriobacteriia; order Coriobacteriales; family Atopobiaceae; genus Thermophilibacter. The sequence goes on from CALUHH010000002.1 coordinate 104,396, forward strand.
CACCTCGGGCAGGAGGTAGGCCACGGACTTGCCCACGCCGGTCCCCGCCTCGATCGCGCGGTGCGTCGAGGTGGCGAGGGCCTCCGCGACCTCGCGGGCCATGGCGACCTGCTCCGGGCGGCGCTCCGCGCGCTCGTACATGCGCGACACGACGCCGCCGGGCTCAAAGCCCCGCTCCACCTCGGCGGCGGCCACGGCCGTCGTCGACACCTCGGCGGCGTCGACGCGCGGCTCTCCCTGCGCGCGCCTCACCAGGGACGCCCTGACCTCCTTGAGCGAGAAGGGCCGCGCCGCTGCGTCCGCGGCATCGGCGAGGTGGGAGAAGATGGGCCTGAGCGGCCAGGTCACCTCCGGGTGCATGTCCGCGAGAAGGGCGAGCAGGCCCTGGGGCAGGTCCGAGAGCGCGAGCAGCAGGATGCGCCACAGCCCGCAGAGGGCGTCGACGTCGTCGCCCGCCCGGTGCGTCACCGAGGCACAACCAAAGGCACCGGCCATGTCCGCGAGGCGGTGCGTGGTGAGGCACGGAAGCGCTATGCGGGAGAGCGAGAGCGTGTCCACCCAGGTGTCGGAGACCGCCGCGCCGCCCGGGACCGCCTCTATGAAGGTCCTGTCAAAGGTCGCGTTGTGCGCGAGCACGGGGGAGCCCCCGACAAACTCCGCGAGAGCCGCCACGGCCTCGCGGGGCAAGGGAGCGTCGGCGACGTCACGGTTTGAGATGCCGGTGAGACGCGAGATCTCGGGCGGGATCGGGCGCCCCGGGTGCACGAAGGTCTCGAAGCGGCCCACGACCTCCCGGCCCGAGAGACGCGCGGCGGAGATCTCGATGAGGCCGCAGTCCTTGAAGGAGAGGCCCGTCGTCTCGGTGTCGAGCACGACGACGTCCTCCTCGAGCGGTCCGAAGTCGCGACCCTCGGCCCTTCTCTCGAGGCTCAGGTAGCGGGCCCGCACGTCGTCGGGGGTGCCCGGCGCGATGAGGTCCTTGAGCGCGGGCGCTGTCGTCATGCCTTCCCCTGGCCGGCGGCCTCGAGGGCATACTCGACGAAGCGCGCGCAGAGCTCCGGGAACTCGATGCCGCCGTGGCGCGCAGAGTCGGGCAGCAGGCTCTCGGCCGTCATGCCCGGGATGGTGTTGGTCTCCAAGATCACGGGGTCGCCCTCGGCCGTCACGATGAAGTCGCTGCGCGAGCAGCCGCGGCAGCCGAGAGCGCGATGGGCGCGGACGGCGAGGTCCTGCGCCTTGGCATAGACGCCCGGCTCCAGGCGGGCGGGGATGACGTGGTGCATCGCGGAGGGCTCGTACTTGACCTTGAGGTCATAGAACTCGGCACCCGTCACGATCTCGACGATGGGAAGCGCCCGCGGGTCGTCGTTTCCGATGACGGGGACGGTGATCTCGGTGCCCTGGACGCACTCCTCCACCAGGACGCGCCCGCCCTGGGCGCCGGCCACGCGGATGGCCTCGTTGAGGGCTGCGCGCTCAGTCACGCGCGTGATGCCGTAGGACGAGCCGTTGGCCGCAGGCTTGACGAACAGCGGCAGACCCATCGACTCGACGACCTTGTCGACCTGCGCCTCCGTGAGCGTCGTGCCCGATGCCACGTCAAAGCCGCGCGGGGCGCGAATGCCCGCGGCGGCATAGACGGCCTTGGCGATCTCCTTCTCGGTGGCGGCGGCAGAGGCGGCGACGCCGGAGAAGGTGTAGGGCATGTGCAGGATCTCGAGAAGGCCCTGGACGCAGCCGTCCTCTCCCCAGCGGCCGTGCATCGCGACGAACGCAACGTCGTAGCCGCCGCTCACGAGGCGGGAGAGAAAGTCCCTCTCGGCGAGGTCGAGCAGGTCGACGCCTGCGAACCCGGCCTCCACGAGGGCCGCGCGGCACTCCCGCGCAGAGGAGAGCGAGATCTCCCGCTCGTCGGACCAGCCGCCGCAGATGACGACGATCCTCTTGCCCAGCAGCTCTTCTCTGTCCATCAAAGCTCCTCCGGCGCTCGGCGCCCATACGCTAGACTCTTGGTTGAATCAGAACCACATGAAGCATACTCCAACGTGCGAGGCAGACGGAGGGCGAGACATGCCAACAGGAACCGACCAGACGACGGGCACGGCCGGCGAGCGCCGGGACCTGCACACCCTGACCCACGGCGAGATCGCCGAGATCCTCTCGGAGCTTGGTCAGCCCTCCTTCAGGGTCAAGCAGGTCGAGGAGTGGGTGTGGTCGAAGAACGCCCAGTCGTTCGACGACATGACCAACCTGCCCAAGACGCTGCGCGAGCAGCTTTCCGAGCGCCTGACGCTCGGCGGGGTCGAGGAGGTCGCCCGGCAGGTCTCCGTGGACGGGAGCAGGAAGTACCTGCTGCGCTTCCCGGACGGCGTGAGCGTCGAGTGCGTCGGCATGCCGTCGCGCGGCAAGCTCGCCGTCTGCGCATCCACCCAGGCGGGGTGCCCCATGGGATGCGCCTTCTGCGCCACGGGAGCCGCAGGCCTCACGCGCTCCCTCACCGCCGCGGAGATATACGAGCAGGTCATGCACGTGCGCGACGACTTCAACACGCGCGTCACGAGCGTCGTCTTCATGGGCCAGGGCGAGCCCTTCCTCAACTACGACGCCACGCTGGGCGCCCTGAGGAGGCTCAACGACCCTGACGGCGCGGGCATCGGGGCACGCCACCTCACGGTCTCCACCTGCGGCGTCATCCCGCAGATCATGCGCTTTGCCAACGAGCCCGAGCAGTTCACGCTGGCCATCTCGCTGCACTCGGCCGTCCAGCGGACGAGAAACGCGCTCATGCCCGGCGTGCGCAAGTACTCCCTCATCAACCTCTACAACGTCATGGGCGAGTACGTCAACAAGACCGGACGCCGCCCCACCTACGAGTACGCGCTCATAGGCGGCGTCAATGACACCGACAGCGAGCTCCAGGCACTCTGCGACTTCTGCGAGGGCACGCTCGCCCACGTCAACCTCATCCAGCTCAACGAGGTCGAGGGGTCGAAGTTCCGCCCCTCCACCGACGTGCGCGCCCAGGACTTCGTGCGCGCCCTGGGCGCGGTCGGCGTCGAGGCAACGGTGCGAAACTCCCGAGGATCCGACATCGACGCTGCGTGCGGCCAGCTCAAGCAGAGGATTCGTTCTTAGTTTAGAACATTTGTTCGTAATTGATGCAAAGTCGAGGGCTCGGGCGGAAACCCGAGCCCTCGCGTGTTCCGAGCAACTAGAACCCGAGACGCTCCCACTGGAGCCTGACCTCGCGCTGACGTTCCGTCATGTCCTCCTTCACCTCGGTACCATAGAGGTCGCTCACGCGGGCCGAGATGTCGTCACAGGCGTCTTTTACGCTGCGCGCCGCAGCCTTAACCCCCTCTTTTGCCTCGTCGCTCAGGCCAAACCTATAGAGAAGCGCACCCGCGCCAACAAGCGTTCCCAAGGCGAGCGCATACCCAAGCATCCTCTTCATCTATGACCACGTCCCCGGTCCGGCGAGAAGATCGACGATGCGCGCAAGCTCGTCCTCGGAGGAGAACTCAATCTCGATCTTATTCTTGCCCCGCACGTTCTTGACCCTCACATTGGTGTCCAGCGCGAGGCGCATCTGTCGTGCCGCGCGCTTGAACGACTGCGGAAGCGGAGCGCGGCGCGGGCGGTCGTCGTCCTGGGTGACAGAAAACGTCGCAGCGAGACTTTCTGTCTGACGGACGGACAAATGCTCGCTCACGACCTTATGAGCGAGGGCGACCCTACCCTCGTCGCTCGGCACCGCCAGAATCGCCCGAGCGTGCCCGGCCGTGAGACGGCCCTCGTCGACGAGCTCCTGCACCTCCTCGGGAAGGTCGAGTAGCCTCAGCGTGTTGGTGATCGTCGAGCGCGACTTCGAGAGGATCTTGGCCAACTCCTCCTGCGTCAGGCCCTTCTCTTTGATGAGTTGACGATAGCCGCTTGCCTCCTCGAGGGGACTGAGGTCCGAGCGCTGGAGATTCTCAATGAGGGCCAGCTTGAAGACATCATCGTCAGAGATCTCGCGGATGATGACCGGGACCTCCTCGAGCCCCGCCTCGCATGCGGCCTGATACCGTCGCTCTCCCGCGACGATCTCGTAGAAGTCCCCCTTCTTGCGCACGAGGAGCGGTTGGAGCACGCCGTTCTGCTTGATTGAGTCCGCAAGCTCGGCGAGCTCGTCGGGCTTGAACAGCTTGCGGGGCTGCCCCTTGTTCGGTCGAATCTGTGCGAGAGGGAGCACCGAGTCAGGTCTCATTCCGGCAGTCTCGGCATCCGCCTCGCCCACGAGCAGCCCAAGGCCCTTGCCAAGACCTGATTTCTTAGCCACGTGCGACCACCTCCCGTGCCAGCTTCTGATAGGCCAACGCACCCTTGCTCATGCGGGCGTAGAGCGAGATGGGCAGGCCATGGCTCGGAGCCTCGGAGAGCTTGACGTTCCTGGGAATGATGCTCTTGAACATCTTCTTGCCAAAGTACTCCTGAACCTCGTCCACCACTTGCTTGGAGAGCGTCGTCCTGCTGTCAAACATCGTCATGACGACGCCAAAGATCTCAAGGTTCGGGTTCATGCGGCGCTTCACCATCTGCATCGACTCAAGGAGCTTCGCAACGCCCTCAAGCGCGTAGTACTCGCACTGAATTGGGATGATGAGCGAGTCTGCGGCCACGAGTGCGTTGATGGTCAGAAGACCCAGCGAAGGCGGACAGTCAATGAAGACGTAGTCAAACTCGTCCTTGATCTTCTCGACAGACTCCTTGAGGATGGACTCGCGTGACATCTCTGCCACGAGCTCGATCTCGGCCGTGGCAAGCTGAATCGTTGCCGGGGCAATGAAGACGCCCTTCGCACAGGTCTCTCTTATCACGTCCTCGATGGGCACGTCGTGGAGAATCACATCATATATATCGTGCTCGAGCTCTTCCTTCTCGACACCAAAGCCGCTCGTCGCGTTTCCCTGAGGGTCAAAGTCAATGACAAGAACTTTCTTCTTCCCCTCAGCAAGACATGCTGCCAGATTGACGACGGTCGTTGACTTTCCCACACCACCCTTCTGGTTGATGACAGCAATGACCTTGCTGTCACGCTGTGGTAGGCCTCGTTTTACGTCTGTGTAGTTCATTGAGCCTCCAAGTCGATGAGAGTGGTTCCCTCATCATAGTAATGGGTTCCACGTGAAACAGGGCGCTGGCATCCTGTTTCACGTGGAACCTTTCACTGACTTTCATCAAACGGTGACTATTCACCGAGCGGGAATCTCTTGGCCTCGCCCGCCTTTCTCGGCAACAAGATCGAGGGCTTCCTCTTCTTTATATATATGAGTATCTCCCGGTGTCCCAACTCATGCGGAAGCTCGAACGTTTCACGTGAAACGGGGACGAGCCCACATATATCGGCAGCCTTTGCCGCATGCTCAAGTTCCTCCTCGGAGGGTCGCGCCTTCTCGAGCACGAGCATTCCCTCGTTCTTGAGAATCGGCGCCGCATACTCGATGATGACGTTGGACTGGGCTACGGCACGCGCAAACACATAGTCCTGAGACCGGGGATGCTCGCTGGCGTAGTCCTCCACGCGCGCGTGCAGTGCATGAAGCGCGGTCAGCCCGAGCTGAGCGGCAAACTCACCGACAGCGAGCATCTTTTTGTTAACGGAGTCAACGAGAAGACCATGTGCCCCCGTCATAATGCCCAGAGGAATGCCCGGGAACCCAGCGCCCGTCCCAATGTCCATGAAACGCGTGGAGCGGTCCATGGCGACCCCAGGGCAGGCAAGTGGAAGCAGGGAGTCGACCACGTGAAGCGTGACGGCCTCAAGCGGGTCGGTGATGCGCGTGAGGTTGACGACCTTGTTCTTCTCGATGACCAACAGGAGGTGCTTGACGAGCTGGCGCGCCTGTCCGTCATCACACTCGATTCCAAACAGCGAGAGCTCGTCTCTGACGCGTGCCTCGAGAGCCTGAGCGTCCATGAATCCTCCTGACAAAAAACCACGATGCGAGAAGAACTGTCAAAAAAGGGAGGGCACCAGAGGCGCCCTCCCAGACGATACCATGTGTGGAGCAGCTACACCGCGGTGATGACGACGTGGCGCTCGGGATCCTCACCCTCGGAGTGCGTGACGACGCCCTCGTCGTTGAGGAGCGCGAGATGCACCAGGCGGCGCTCGTAGGCGTTCATCGGCGCGAGCGACACCTTGCCGTGACGCTTCTTGGCGCGCGCGGCAGAGGAGCGGGCCAAATCCTGAATCTTCTTCTTGCGGCGGTTCTTGTAGCCCTCGATGTCCACGACGACCGGGTAATAGAACCTGATCTTGCTGCTGAGGAGAGACGTGAGGACCATCTGCAGGGCGTCGAGGGTGCGGCCGTGACGACCGATGAGGACCGCGAGGTCGCCGCCGTTGACGTCGAGGATGAGCTCGCCGTCCTCGCCGTCATACTCGTCGATGGAGGACGAGGTCTCGCCAAAGAGGGCGAGGATCTCCTTGAGGTAGCCGACGGCGAGGTCCGCGATGCGGTCCATCTCCTCGTCGGTCAGAGTCTGGCCGGACTCGTAGTGCTCTCGGATGGAGGAGAACTCGTCCTGAGGCGCAACATCTGCCTGCGCGGCCTCCGAGCCCTCGAGAATCTCTTCCTCCATGCCTACCTCCAAACGCAACGGTAAAGTTGAAGTAAATAAGCGCTAATACTAGTTCTTCTTGTGCGGGCGGGCCTTCTTCTCCTTGCGCACGACATCGACCTCAATCGGTCGGTTTGCCGCCTCGGCCTCGGCCTCCGCCTTGGCCTTCTCCATCACGCGCTGGGTGATGACCTTCTGCTGCACGACCTGCCACAGCGAGGAGGTCACGTAGTACAGCAGGACGGCCGCGGGGACGCCCCAGCCAAACCAGAGCATCATGAGGGCCATGACGCCGCCCATGATCATGGTCTGGCTGCGCTGGGACTCGGACTGCGTCGTGACGTTCATGATCATGGGGATGAACGTGAGAACGCCAAACAGCACGTCAAAGAGGATGTAGGGAATGGCCGCCTGCAGGCCGCTCGCATCGAGGACGCCCTGCGCGGACTGCGCGATGGACGGCAGGATGGAGAAGAAGCAGGCGTCGGCGGGAACCTGGCGAGCCACGGTGAACAGGCCAAAGAAGACCGGCATCTGCAGGAAGATGGGCAGGCAGCCGCCGAGGGGGTTGAACTTCATGTCGGCGTAGATCTTGCGCAGCTCCTCGGCCTGGCGCTCGGGGTCATCGGCGTAGCGCTCCTGAATCTCCTGGAGCTTGGGCTGCATGACCTGCATGCGCGCCGTCGACTTGGTCGAGTGGGCCATGAGGGGCGTGAGCAGAAGACGGATGATCACCGTCAGGATGATGACGGCGAGGCCCCAGTCTCCGACGATACCCTGGATGCTTGCGAGCACCCAGGTCAGAAAGTTAATGAACCAGTCCCACATGCTTCCTCCGCTCCGTCCGTCAGGGGACGGGATCGTACCCACCTGCGTGCAGGGGGTGACACCTGAGAATCCTGCGAAGCCCAAGCCAGACGCCCCGGACGAGCCCGTAGCGACTGATGGCCTGATAGGCGTACTCCGAGCAGGTGGGTGTATAGATGCACCGCGCGCCCATCAAAGGCGAGATGTGCCTCTGATAGAAGCGGATGGCGCCGAGCGCCGCCGAGGCGCGGCGGGCCATCAGAGCCCCGCTCTGGCAAGGAGCCTCCTCAGCGCCGCGGCCACCTGCTCGGGGGAGCTGTCGTGTGTCTGCTGCGTCGAGAAGAGAATTACGTCAAAGCCGTCCCTCGGAAGGGCGCAGTCGCGCGCGGCCTCTCTGAGGACCCGCTTGCACCTGTTCCTGAAGACGGCATTCCCAAGCCGCTTAGCAGCGACGAAGGCGACCCTTCCCGGGACGCCCTCGTCGCTGCCGGCAACTCGAATTCGCAGGAGCGCATCGTTGTAGCGCCTCCCGCGCGAGAAGACCCTCTCAAAATCTCTCTTGGACTTGATGGTCTCCAACGCGGCGTGCTAGACGGTGAGGCGCTTGCGACCCTTGGCACGGCGACGGGCCAGGACGGCGCGGCCGCCCTTGGTGGCCATGCGGGCACGGAACCCGTGGGTGGTGGCGCGCTTGCGCTTGTTCGGCTGGTAGGTGCGCTTCATAGCTATTCCTCCCGGTTTTGGGTATAGACATCCTTCTGAATAAGCCCAGAGATTGTAAGGGTCTTGCCCCTGACCTGTCAATTTATCCTCAAAAGAATCTTTTCGGAGACCCCCGCGGGAGGTGACGCTCGCGCCAGAAAGCTTCCATGCGAGGTGGATTCATTTTTGCATATACGCGAAATATGACGCACAAATGTTATTCTTTTCACGTTCTTCTCGTCTGAGTATTCCCAGTTTTCGACATGTTTTTATCCGCTGTTGAAAACTTTCATTCACATCGAATTCTCAGTGAAAAGTTATCTACAGACGTCGAACGGATGTCGAAAGGTGGGGCGGCGCGATGGCACGGGACTTCTATCCCTTTGTGGAGGGTGACGACGCGGACGCCGCGCTCAGGGTCACCCATCCCGCGCGCATCGCCGTCTACGACGACACCGCCGCGGCCCCGCGCGTGGTCGTCGTGGAGCCCCGGGACGTCCGCGGCTACCTCGAGGAGATCACCTCCGAGGTGAGCCGCCTCTCGCGCGAGCAGGGCGGCACGATACCTTTCATGGTCATCCGCGAGATCGTGGAGAACTTCGTACACGCCTACTTCGAGGCGCCCACGATCACGATCTTGGACGGCGGCAACACCATCCGCTTCTCCGACCAGGGGCCGGGCATAAAGGAGAAGTCCCGCGCGCTCGAGTACGGCACGACCTCGGCCACGGAGGAGATGCGCCACTACATCCGCGGCGTGGGGTCGGGGCTGCCCTACGCCCAGCAATACATGGTCGACAAGGGCGGCAGCCTGGAGATCGAGGACAACATCGCGGGCGGCACCGTGGTCACCATCTCCACGCACCCGGCCCCCGACGCCCGCGCGCTCACCGGCGCCGAGGAGGACCCGGCGGTCGGGGAGGGCGGCGCATGGGCGGCTCCCGCGGCCGCGCCGGCTGCGGGATGGCCCCAGCAGCCGGGCTGGGGCTGGCAGGCGCAGACGCCCTGGCCCGCCGCGGCGCCCAGCCCCTATCAACCGGCATACCAGCCCTACCAGCAGCCCTACCAGCAGACGTATGCTCCCGCGACGCCGACCCCGACAGCGGCGGCTGTGCCGGCCGCACGGCTCGACGAGCGCGGCAGGCAGGCGCTGCGCGTCGTCCTCGAGCGCGGCGCCGCGGGGCCGACCGACCTCGTCCAGGCCTTCGGCTCCTCCGCGGCCACCTGGTCGCGCGCGCTCGCCGCTCTCGCCGCCCAGGGAGCCGTCGTCAAGCGGGGCCAGAAGTACCAGCCCACGGAGTTCGGCCAGTCCCTCGGCGGGATGATCTGACGGCCCCTCGTCCTTCTCGGCCGCCGAGCATCCGCCGACCGAGCAGTTGGTCGCCGGGTTATCAACAATCGCTATACTGGAGAGCGCTCTTTTTTCAACATTCGAGATTGCGAGCGCGATGGAACTCTCCCTGGAATCCGACGCCGAGGCCCTGTGGCAGGACACCCTCGACCTTCTCTCCCAGCAGCAGCGGCTCCCCGAGTCGGTGCTCGCCATGCTGCGCAACTGCACGCCCGTCAGCATGGATGACGGGGTGCTCAAGCTCACCACGCCCATGAGGCTCGTCCTGAAGAACGTCTCCAAGAACGCCGGCGTGGTCGAGGAGTGCCTGACGCAGGCGGCCTTCGAGCCCATGCGCCTCGAGGTCTCCTTTGTCCCCGCCGCGCCCGCGCAGGAGGGCGCACCCGCGCGCTCGAGCATGTCGCGCGCCGAGGCTGACGCCTGGGCCGCCGACACGGCGGACGTTCGCGCGACGCCGCGCAGCATCGTCGAGGACACCTGGGACGAGCGGCGCGCCGCCGAGGCGCGCGAGGAGGAGAACCGCCGCCGACGCGCGCGCAACCCCCTCGTCGAGGACATCTCGCAGGCGACCTCCAAGCTCACCTTTGACCGATTTGTCCGCGGCGACGAGAACGACATCGCCTACCAGGCTGCCCTCCAGGTGGCCAACGGCATGAACAGCACCTACAACCCGCTGTTCATCTACGGCAAGAGCGGCCTGGGCAAGACCCACCTGCTGCGCGCGATCCAGAACTACGTCGCCCGCAACGACCCCTCGCGCCTGTGCGTCTACCGCGACGCGTCGAGCTTCATCACCGACTACACCGAGGCGATGCGCCACTCCGAGCGCTCGGCGGCCTCGGTCCTGCGCCAGAACTACGCCGACATCGACGTCCTCATCATCGACGACATCCAGAAGATGGCCGGCAAGGCGGGCACCGTGGGCTTCTTCTTCGACACCTTCAACGAGCTCGTGGGCAACGGCAAGCAGATCGTGCTCGCCGCCGACCGCACGCCGGCGCAGCTCGGCATGGGCAAGGACGGGTTCGACGAGCGCGTCACGAGCCGTCTGAGCTCCGGGTTCACGACCCCCATCCAAGTTCCGAGCTACGAGCTCAAGCTCCGCCTCATCGAGACCTTCTGCGAGCGCATGCGCGAGGACGCCGAGCGCGAGAACGTGCCGGCGCTCTCCGGGTCGGTGCCGCGCGAGGCCATGAGCTACATGGCCGAGCTCGCGGGGACCAACATCCGCGTCATCGAGGGCTTCTGCCAGCGCTGCCTGTTCGCGGCCACGGCGGCCGAGGGGCGCGGCGCCGAGATCGCGCGCGAGGAGATCGAGGGCATAGCCAAGGAGTGCTGGCCCTCCTCCATGCGCACCGTCTCGATCGAGGACGTGCAGCGGGCGGTCGAGAAGTACTACGACATCGACCACACGAGCCTCGTCGGCAACAAGCGCCACAAGGGCCTCATGGAGGCGCGCCACGTTGCGATCTGGCTCTCGCGCGAGCTCTGCGACCGCACCCTCGCCGACATCGGCAAGCACTTCGGCGGGCGCAGCCACGCCACGGTCATGCACAGCATCGGCGTCGTCGACGAGGCCAAGCGCGACGACAAGGCCTTCTACGACCGCCTCATGACGATCCGCGAGTCCATCACGGGCAACCTCTAGGACATGTAGAGGAGTCTGTAGAGATGCTGTCGAGAGGGGCGGAAAAGAGGCCGAGAGATGTTGAATGGTTTTCTACATCTGTGCGCGGTGTTGAGCGAGAAGAACGCGCACACACTTTCCCAAAGCCCTTCTCATATGTCATGAACTGCGAGTTTGTGAGTTTTTGAACTTTTTGACACGCTCTATTACTACTACTGTTCTTATGTACTCATCTAAAGATAAGAGAAAGGGTCGCCCATGAAGTTCACCGTCAGCCAGTCCTCCCTCATGAAGGCCCTCACCGTGGTCTCCAAGGGCATGGGCGCCAACTCCACCCTGCCCATCCTCTCGGGCATCTACGTCCGCGCCGCCGAGGGAACGCTCGAGTTCCAGACCAACAACCTCACCATCTCCATCCGCCACCTCGTCCCCGCCAACGTGGAGGAGCCTGGAGAGGCGGTCGTCTCCGGAAAGGTCCTCACGAGCATCGTGAAGAACCTCTCCGACGCCGCGGTCACCTTCGAGGGTGCTGACCGCACCCTGCAGATCTCGTGCGAGAAGTCGACCTTCCGCCTGAACACGCTGAACCCCGCGGACTGGGCGGGCTTTCCCGAGGTCGAGCCCGAGCGCACGATCGAGCTCCCGAGCGACCTGCTCTCCAAGATGGTCGACAAGGTCTATCGCGTGACCTCGAAGGAGACCTCGAGGCCCATCCTCCAGGGCATCCTGCTGACGGTCGAGGACAACACCATCCGCCTCGTCGCCACCGACTCGTTCCGCCTCGCGGTGTGCGACTCGTCGGTCGAGGCCGCGGCCGGCGAGGCGTTCCGCGCCATCGTCCCCGGCACGGTCTTCCACGACGTGCTGACGATGCCCACCATGACCGACGCGGTCTCCATCGGCACCACCGAGAGCCAGATCGTGTTCTCCTTCGGCAACACCACCTTCGTCTCGCGCCGCATCGAGGGCAACTTCCCCGACTACAAGCAGCTCCTCCCGCCGAGCTGCGCCACGGCGGTCGGCCTCGACGTGGCCGAGTTCTCCGCCGCGCTCAAGCGCGTCTCGGTCATCGCGCTGCAGAACGCCTCGGTGCGCTTTGACATCGACGCCGACGCGTCGATCATGCGCCTCTCGGCGCGCTCGCCCGAGCAGGGAGAGTCCTCGGAGACCATCCCGTGCGAGGTCGAGGGGCAGAGCCTCTCGATCGCGCTCAACTACCACTACGTCTTCGACTGCGTGAACGCCGTCTCCGAGAGCAAGGACCTGCGCCTCGAGCTCCAGGGGTCGGTGCAGCCGGGCATCTTCAAGTGCAACGGGAAGGTCAACTACCTCTACCTCCTCATGCCGGTGCGCCTGTAGGGACCGATGGGACTTCTCGTCACAGAGCTCGCGCTCGCGGACTTTCGCAGCTTCGAGCGCCTGAGCGTGCGCCTCTCCCCGGGGGTGAGCGTCTTCTGCGGCCCCAACGCCGCGGGCAAGACCAACACCGTCGAGGCGCTGCAGCTGCTCACCTCCGGCCAGTCCTTCCGCCACCCGGCTCCCGCCCAGCTCGTGCGCGACGGCGCCGAGAGCGCGCGCATAGACGCGCGCCTGGAGGGGGACGGGCGGGTGCTCGACGCGCGCCTCGACGTGGTGGCGGGAAGGAGGCAGTTCTCGCGCAACGGCAAGCGCTGCCAGGCGGCCGACATGCCCGGGGAGCTGCTGTCGGTGCTCTTCACGCCCGACGACCTGGCCCTGGTGAAGCGCGGCGCCTCCGTGCGCCGCGACGAGCTCGACGACTTTGGGCGCCAGGCCAACCGCGGCTACGCCAACGTCCTGACCGCGTACCTGCGCTCCGTCGAGCAGAGAAACCGCCTGCTCAAGGACGAGTCTCCCGACGAGGGCCTGATCGAGGCCTGGGACGCGTCGGTCTCGCTCGGCGGCGCCACGCTGCTGCACGCCCGCTTGCGCCTCTTTGCGCGCCTGGCCGCGCGCGTGAGCGAGGTGTACGGCCGCGTGTCGGGCGGGGAGCGGCTGACCTGCGACTACGTCTGCACGCTCGGCGAGGGCGTCGAGACCCTCACGCGCGACGAGCTGCGCGACCTCTTCTACGAGCGCCTGCGCGCCGGCCGCGCCGAGGACCTGCGGCGACGCCAGACCTGCGTGGGCCCGCACCGCGACGACGTGGCCTTTTCCATCGAGGGCCGCGACGCGCGCTCCTTCGGGTCGCAGGGGCAGCAGCGCACGGTGGCGCTCGCCGTCAAGATGGCCGAGGTCGCCCTCGCCGAGGAGCTGCTGGGGTCGCGGCCGCTGCTGCTGCTCGACGACGTGATGAGCGAGCTCGACGAGGCCCGCCGCGACGCCGTCATGTCCTACGTGCGCGCGGGCATCCAGACCGTGGTGACGACGACCAACCTCGGGTACTTCTCGTCAGAGCTGCTCGACGCGGCGGAGGTGATCCGGTTTGGCGGCTGAGAGGCCCGGGCGCGCGGCGAGAAGCGAGATCGAGGCGCGGCTCCTCAGGCGCGAGGAGAGCCCCGTTGCCGTGGGAGACGTGTTCTCCGCGGTGATGGGAGACCTCGACGCCCGGGGCTCTGTGCGTTCCACGTGGAGCGCCGGCCGCGCGTGGTACGCCGTGAACGGCGACATCGAGCGGGCCCACACGACGGGCGTGTTCGTGCGCGAGCCCTCCGGCCGCCAGACGCTGCCCACGCTGATAGTCTACGTGGACTCCCGCGCACGGGCGACCGACTTCACGGCCAACCGCGAGATCTACCTGGGGAGGCTCGAGCGCGTGGGCTGGCGCTTCGAGGAGATTCAGTTCCGCGAGTCCAAGCGCCCGGCCGCCCGGCCCGCGCCGGCCCGCGAGAGGAGGTCCTTCTCACCCGACGCGCCTCCGCTCTCGGACGCGGACGCCGCCCGGATAGACGAGCTCTGCGCCGAGGTTCCCGAGTCGCTGAGAGACAGCGTCTCTCGTGCCATGAGAGAGTCGTGGCAGCGCACATCGGGACGGAATAGCTAAATTCGTGAAGCCCTTCTTAGAAGGCTTCTCAGCGGCTCACAACAGGTATCATCATGCAAGTTGGGTCGATTTATGTCTCGGCCCGATGATGAACGGCCATGTTGGGCGCCCGCCGGGGCGCCGAGGGAGGAAGAGCGCGTGGCAAAGAAGAACGAGAACGAGTACGGCGCCGGAGAGATCAAGATCCTCGAGGGCCTCGAGGCGGTGCGCAAGCGCCCGGGCATGTACATCGGCACGACGAGCTCCGCGGGCCTGCACCACCTGGTGTGGGAGATCGTGGACAACTCCGTCGACGAGGCGATGGCGGGCTTCTGCACCAAGATCAAGGTGACGGTGCACCCCGACAACTCCATCACCGTCGAGGACAACGGCCGCGGCATCCCCGTGGAGAAGCACCCGGTCAAGAAGATCCCGACCCTCGAGGTCGTCCTCACCATCCTGCACGCCGGCGGCAAGTTCGACAACAACGCCTACAAGGTGTCGGGCGGCCTGCACGGCGTGGGCGTCTCCGTGGTCAACGCGCTCTCCAAGAGGCTCGTGGCGCAGGTCAAGCGCGACGGCAAGGTCTACGAGATGGCCTTCGAGCGCGGCAAGACCGTGCAGAAGATGAAGGTCGTGGGCTCCTCCAAGGCCACGGGCACCACGATCACCTTCTGGCCCGACGAGGAGATCTTCGAGACCACCACGTACAGCTACGACGTCCTGCACACCCACCTGCAGGAGACCGCCTTCCTCAACAAGAACCTCAAGATCGTCCTCACCGACGAGCGTGAGCTCACGCCGCGCGTGGACGAGTTCTGCTACGCCGGCGGCATCATCGACTTCGTGAAGTTCCGCAACGAGGGCAAGGACGTGCTGCCGGGCCTCTCCCGCCCGATCTACATCGAGGGCCGCTCCGACCCCGACGCGCCCGAGAGCCAGATGGGCGAGGTCGAGGTGTCCATGCAGTGGAACACCGGCTACTCGGAGGACACGCTCTCCTTTGCCAACGACATCTACACCGAGGAGGGCGGCATGCACCTCGAGGGCTTCCGCACGGCCCTCACCAAGGTGATCAACGACTACGGCCGCCGCCAGAACATCATCAAGGAGAAGGACTCCAACCTCGAGGGCGGCGACATCCGCGAGGGCCTCACGGCGGTCATCTCCGTGAAGCTGCCCGACCCGCAGTTCGAGGGTCAGACCAAGGCCAAGCTCGGCAGCTCCTACATGCGCACGCTCACCAACCGCATCGTGTCCGCGGGCCTCGCCGAGTACCTCGAGGAGCACCCCAACCAGGCGCGCGAGATCCTGAAGAAGGCCTCCCAGGCCGCCAAGGGGCGCCTCGCCGCCCAGAAGGCGCGCCAGGCCACCCGCCGCAAGAGCCTGCTCGAGAGCGCCGCGCTTCCCGGCAAGCTCGCCGACTGCTCGGTGCGCGACGCCGAGATGACGGAGCTCTTCATCGTGGAGGGCGACTCGGCAGGCGGCTCGGCAAAGGACGGCCGCAGGCGCGACATCCAGGCCATCCTTCCGCTGCGCGGCAAGATCTTGAACGTCGAGCGCGTGGGCGACCACCGCGCGTTCTCCTCCGACACCATCCAGTCGCTGATCACCGCCATCGGCACCGGCGTCACCACCGGCGCGGGCGACGGCGGCGACTTCGACATCACCAAGGCGCGCTACCACAAGATCATCATCATGACCGACGCCGACGTCGACGGCGCGCACATCCGCATCCTGCTGATGACCTTCTTCTACAAGTACATGCGCCCGCTGATCGACGCCGGCTACGTCTACATCGCCACGCCGCCGATCTTTGGCGTCAAGGTGCGCAACAAGATCCACTACGTCTACCCCGACGGAAAGACGCCCGAGGACGAGCTGCTGCGCCAGACCATCCGCGACCTCGGCCTCGACCCCGACGAGGAGGACGACACCGACAAGTCCCAGGCGGCCATCAAGGGCTCGGGGCGCAAGCGCAAGGGCTACTCCGTCCAGCGCTACAAGGGTCTCGGAGAGATGGACCCCAAGCAGCTGGCGTCGACCACGATGGAACCCAAGACGCGCATCCTGCAGCGCGTGAGCATCGAGGACGCGGCCATGGCCGACCGTGCCGTCCGCGAGCTCATGGGCAATCAGGTCGAGTACCGCCGCGACTACATCGAGAAGCACGCGCACGACGCCCGCTTCCTCGACGCGTAACCACAGCGATGGGTCAATTGGGGACAGACCCCTTTTGACCCATTACGTCCAATGGGTCAAAAGGGGTCTGTCCCCAATTGACCCACCCTGAGAGAAAGGCCACACGTGGCAGACGAGAACAACAACACCCCCACCGAGGGGATGCCCGAGGACCTGAGGCGCCTGCTCGAGCGCGCCGAG
Source organism: uncultured Atopobiaceae bacterium (assembly GCA_944320385.1). Classification (GTDB taxonomy): domain Bacteria; phylum Actinomycetota; class Coriobacteriia; order Coriobacteriales; family Atopobiaceae; genus Thermophilibacter. Next base: position 120,851 of record CALUHH010000002.1, read on the forward strand.
GAGGGTGACGTCTACGTCGAGGACCCCTCTGACGACGAAGACGACGCCGAGGTCGACGACGAGGAGCTCGAGGAGAGCTTCGGCGCCAACATGCGCGGCGCCGACGCCGGCGAGACCGACATCAACGGCGGTGCGCTGCAGATCAGCGAGTTCGGCGCCGAGATGAAGCAGAGCTTCATCGAGTACTCGATGTCGGTCATCACGGCGCGCGCCCTGCCCGACGTGCGCGACGGCCTCAAGCCCGTTCACCGCCGCATCCTCTACGCGATGAACGAGTCCGGCATCTTCCCCAACCGCCCGCACAAGAAGTCGGCCTGGACGGTCGGCGAGGTCATCGGCAAGTACCACCCGCACGGAGACGCGGCCGTCTACGACACCATGGTTCGTCTCGCCCAGTGGTTCTCGATGCGCACCCCGCTGATCGACGGGCACGGCAACTTCGGCAACATCGACGGCGACGGCGCCGCGGCCATGCGATACACCGAGAGCCGTCTCGCCAAGCCCGCGATGGAGCTGCTGCGCGACCTGCAGAAGGACACCGTCGACTGGCAGCCCAACTACGACGAGTCCCTCGCCGAGCCCCAGGTCCTGCCCGCGCGCTTCCCCAACCTGCTGGTGAACGGCTCTTCGGGCATCGCCGTGGGCATGGCCACCAACATCCCGCCGCACAACCTCGCCGAGACGGTCGAGGCAACCTGCGCCTTCATCGACAACCCCGACATCACGGTCGACGAGCTCATGCAGGTCATGCCCGGCCCCGACTTCCCCACGGGCGCACTCATCATGGGCACCGACGGCATCCGCCAGGCCTACGAGACCGGCCGCGGCTCCATCACCATCCGCGCCAAGGCGCACGTGGAGTCCACCAAGACCGGCCGCAGCCGCCTCGTCTTCACCGAGATCCCCTACCAGGTTAACAAGGGCACCCTGCAGGAGAAGATCGCCCAGCTCGTCAACGAGAAGCGCATCGAGGGCATCTCTGACATGCGCGACGAGTCCACGAGCAAGGGCATCCGCCTGGTCATCGAGCTCAAGAAGGGCGTCGTCCCCGAGGTCGTCCTCAACAACCTCTACAAGTTCACCTCGCTACAGACCACCTTCGGCGTGAACAACCTCGCGCTGGTGGACGGCGTGCCCAAGTGCCTGTCGCTGCGCGAGATCCTGCGCCACTACGTCGACCACCAGGTCGACGTCGTCACCCGCCGCACGCGCTACGACCTCAAGAAGGCCCAGGCCCGCGCGCACATCCTCGAGGGCTACCTCCTCGCGCTCGACAACATCGACGAGGTCATCCACATCATCCGCTCCTCCCAGACCGACACCGAGGCCTCGCAGCGCCTCATCGAGCGCTTTGGCTTCTCTCCCGAGCAGACCCAGGCGATCCTCGAGATGCGCCTGCGCCGCCTCACCGGCCTCGAGCGCGACAAGATCGAGGAGGAGCTCGCGGGCCTGCGCCGCGCCATCGCCTACTACGAGGACCTTCTCGCCCACGAGGAGAAGATCCTCGGCGTGATCAAGGAGGAGATGCGCGAGATCGCCGGCAAGTTCGGCGACAAGCGCCGCACCGAGATCAGCCATGCCGCGCGCGACCTCGACGTCGAGGACCTCATCGCCGACGAGGACATGGTCGTGACCATCACGCACACCGGATACATCAAGCGCATCCCGGTGGCCACGTACCGCTCCCAGAAGCGCGGCGGCAAGGGCGTCCAGGGCCTCTCGCTCAAGGACAACGACTTCGTCGAGGACCTCTTCGTGGCGAGCACCCACGACTACGTGATGTTCTTCACCAACTTTGGCAAGGTCTATCGCCTCAAGGTCCACGAGCTGCCGATCGGCAGCCGCCAGGCGCGCGGCTCGGCCATCGTGAACGTGCTGGCGCTCGCCGAGGGCGAGCACCCCACGGCGGTCATCACCTGCCGCGAGTTCCACGAGGACGAGTTCCTGATGTTCGCGACCGCCACGGGCATGGTCAAGAAGACCGCCATGAGCGAGTACGACAAGAGCCGCCGCGACGGCATCATCGCCATCAACCTGCGCGACGGCGACGAGCTCGTCAACGTGCGCCGCGTGCGCCCCGGCGACAAGGTCATCCTCGTCTCCACGGACGGCAAGGCGATCCTGTTCGACGAGTCCGAGGTCCGCGCGATGGGCCGCAACACCTCCGGCGTGCGCGGCATCACGCTCAAGGGCTCGGCGCGCATGCTCGGCATGGAGATCACCAACGGCAACGGCGACCTGTTCGTCGTCACCGAGAACGGCTACGGCAAGCGCACCCCCGTCTCCGAGTACCCGGAGCACAAGCGCGGCGGCCAGGGCGTCTACACGATCGCGATGACGGCCAAGAAGGGCAACCTCGTGGCCTGCCGCGTCGTGGGCCCGCAGCACGAGCTTATGCTCGTCTCCGAGGAGGGCGTGGTCATCCGCGTGAAGTCCGGCGACGTGAGCCGCCTCGGCCGCTCCACGCAGGGCGTCAAGGTCATGAACATGGTCGAGGGCGACCGCGTGAGCGCCGTGGCGCGCATGGTGGCGCGCAAGAAGAAGGCGCCCAAGCACGACGAGGCCCAGGGCATGCTCGACCTGGCGGCCGCGGGCGCCAAGGACGCCGACGAGCCCGAGACCGTCGACATCGGAGGCGACGAGGAGCTCTCGGACGACCTCATCGACGACGAGGAGTAAGCGAGCGGGGGACGTGCTTCGGCGCGTCCCCCGTTTTTGACGCAGGCCCGGGCTAGTACGCACAGTTCGAGAAACTCGTAATTTCGACCTGCGAATATACAAAACTCAATCGAACTGTGCGTACTGCGGACCCGCGGCAGACAAAAAGCGCGCCGAGAAGAGCGTTCTTCTCGGCGCGCAATGCGGTGCGGAGCCGCTACTCGGCGTCCTTCTCGCCCGGGGCGACGTTGAAGTCCTCGGGCGAGAGGCCCTCGACGAAGTTGTGGAACTCCTCGAGCTCGTGGGCCTCCTCGTCCTTCTCGACCCCGCGGAAGTCCGGCAGCGCGGCGGTCTCGAGGACCTGCTCGTCGGCGTAGATGGGCACGCCCAGGCGCACGGCGACCGCCAGCGCGTCCGAGGGGCGCGCGTCCACGAAGACGTGCTCGCCGTCCGCGCGCTCGAGGTCGAGCTGGGCGAAGAAGGTGGTGCCCTGGACGGCCATCACGCGCACGGACGCGCACCTGCCGCCGAGCTCCTTGATCGCGGAACCGAGCAGGTCGTGGGTCATGGGGCGCGAGCCCGGGCGGGGCGTCACGCCCATCGAGATGGCCGTCGCCTCCACTGACCCGATGCGGATGGGAAGCTGCAGCGCCGGCCCGTCGCCGTCGCTGGTGCGCAGCACGACGAGGGAGGCCACCGGCCCCCCGCCCACGACGATGCTCTCTATGCTCATCTCTCTCAGCGGCACGTTCCCTCCTGTTCTCTGAACGCATATCCTACCCAAACGAGGGGGATGAGCAACGCCCTTCACAGCATTTGGAGAGAAATCGGAAAAAGATGTTGACGGCCGCTCGAGCGCCGTGTAAAGTATCTCCTTGCGTTGGGCCTGTAGCTCAGTTGGTCAGAGCGTCCGGCTGATAACCGGGAGGTCACAAGTTCGAACCTTGTCAGGCCCACCACTTCCTGACAATAGTCGCCCCAGCGTTTGCCGAGTCGCCGCTGGGGCGATTATTATTTTTCAGGTGCGGGGACGTAGCTCAGCTGGGAGAGCGCGGGCTTTGCAAGCCTGAGGCCGTGGGTTCGAGCCCCATCGTCTCCACCACGACTAGCCGCCGGGGTCCGTCAGGGCCCCGGTTTTTGTGTTTCAATGCTACTAGGACGGCGTCGGATCGGGAGGGTCCCAGGATGACAGAGAAGAACATGCGGCGTGACGGGGTCTCCCCCGAGACCGACGAGCTCGCGAGCGAGCTCATGGGCAGCGCCTTCGATCTTCTCGCCGCGGGCGAGCCGTTCGAGGTCCTTCTCGTCGTGGAGGGCGCCGACGGCACCGTGTCGAGCTACGAGTTCGAGGACGACGGGCCCGAGGCCTGCCTCGAGGGCGCGCGCAACCGCGTCGCCGAGCTGGGCGACGTCGTGCGCTACGCCATCGCCTACGAGGGCGCCGTCGCAGGCGACGACGGCACCTACGCCGACGCCCTGCTCCTGGAGTTTGGCGAGCGCGGGTACCGGGCCTACTCCGCCTACTCCCTCATCGGCGGCAAGGGCACAGGCGACGGCTTCACGTGGACCGACCCCGCCCCCGCCGGCGAGATGGACCCCCTTCTGTAAGTTGGGGACAGTCCCCAATTAACAGACACCTTCTGAAAGCTCGACCTTTGCCTCCGTCTGCGCTGTATAATGCACCGGTCGCCGAATTGTTCGGTAACGAGAGAGCGAGAGGGACAAATGCGCCAGGACAACATCAGGAACATCGCCATCATCGCGCACGTCGACCACGGCAAGACCACGCTGGTCGACCAGATGCTGAGGGCCACGGACGCGTTCCGCGAGAACCAGCAGGTCCAGGAGCGCGTGCTCGACTCCAACGACCAGGAGCGCGAGCGAGGCATCACCATCCTGGCCAAGAACATCTCCATCGAGTACAAGGGCGTGAAGATCAACGTCATCGACACCCCCGGCCACGCCGACTTTGGCGGTGAGGTCGAGCGCGTGCTGCGCATGGCCGACGGCGCGCTGCTTCTGGTGGACGCCGCCGAGGGCCCCATGCCCCAGACGCGCTTCGTCCTGCGCCACGCCATCGACGCCGGCCTCGCCGTGATGATCGTGGTCAACAAGATCGACCGCGACGGCGCCCGCCCCGAGGCCGTGGTCAACGACTCGCTCGACCTCATGGCCGACCTCGGCGCTACGGACGACCAGCTCGAGTTTGCCATGGAGCACGTCATCTACGCCTCGGCGGTCAACGGCTTCGCGCGCCTGGACCCCGATGACGGCAACATGGACATGTTCCCGATGCTCGACATGATCGTCGACGAGCTGCCCGCGCCCGACGTGGACATCGAGGGGCCGCTCGCCATGCAGTGCGTCACCATCGACCACTCCGAGTACGTGGGCCGCATCGGCATCGGTCGCATCTACTCCGGCACCATCCACAGCGGCGACAAGATCCTCGTGGTCAAAAACGACGGCAGCCGCGCCATGAGCCAGGTCAAGCAGCTCTTCACCTTCGACTACCTCGGCCGCAAGGAGTGCTCCGAGGCCCAGGCCGGCGACATCGCCGCCGTGGTGGGCGTGGACTCCACCGACATCGGCGACGTCTACACCGACCCCGACAACCCCGTCGAGCTGGAGCCCATCGAGATCGACCCGCCGACGCTCTCCGTCGTCTTTGAGGCGTCGACCTCCCCGCTCGTGGGCCGCGAGGGCGACATCGTGGGCGGCCGCCAGCTCAAGGAGCGCCTCATGCAGGAGCGCGAGAACAACGTCACCATGCGCATCGAGGAGCTCCCCGACAAGACCGGCGTCGAGGTCGCCGGCCGCGGCATCCTGCACCTCTCCGTCCTCATGGAGTCCATGCGCCGCGAGGGCTTTGAGTTCCAGGTCGGCCGCCCGCGCGTGCTGTTCAAGAAGGACGCCAACGGCGCGATGACCGAGCCGGTCGAGCAGGCCGTCGTGGAGTGCCCCGGCGAGTACTCCGGCAAGGTCATCGAGGTCTTTGGCAACGCCGGCGGCACCATGACCTCCATGGACGCGGGCACCACGCAGACCCACCTCGAGTTCAAGATCCCCACGCGCGGCATCATGGGCCTCAAGAACCGCATCTTGAACGTCACCCACGGCGAGGCCGTGTTCTACCACACCTTCCTCGAGTACGGCCCCTACGCGGGCGAGATCGGCGTGCGTCAGAACGGAGCCATGATCTCCATGAGCACCGAGAAGGCCGTTGCCTACGCGCTCGGCACCCTCCAGGAGCGTGGCGCGCTCTTCGTGGGCCCCGGCGACGAGTGCTACGAGGGCATGCTCGTGGGCGAGCGCTCCAAGCCCGGCGACATGGTCGTCAACATCGCCCGCACCAAGAGTCTGGGCAACCAGCGCTCCTCCACTGCCGACATCGCCGTGCAGCTCACGCCGCCGCGCACCTTCACGCTGGAGGAGGCGCTCGAGTACATCATGGACGACGAGCTCGTGGAGGTCACGCCCAAGTCCATCCGCATGCGCAAGCGTCTGCTCTCCGAGATCGAGCGCCGCAAGTGGGCCGTCCGCAACGGCAAGGTCAAGAAGTAGTCGCAGCATAGAGAACGGGCAGCGCGCCGAGAGAAACGCTCTTCTCGGCGCGCTTTTTGTCCCTATTTGGGCCACCGCCCCCGTCCGGGACACTTCTTGCCGGCGCGCCAGCGGGTCACGCGGACGTGGCGCGCGGCGCGGCGCACGGGGGCGACCACGCGCGGGCCCAGGTCGACGTCGGCCGGGGTCTGCACGTTGTAGCGCAGCGACCAGCGGCGCAGCCCGATGGTGACCGCGAGGCACAGGATGGAGCCCCAGAGCTTGTTCACCGAGCAGCACACCACCGCGAGGTAGTACACGACGCCTCCGGCGAGCGCGCACACGGCGTAGAGGTTGGACTTCTGGAAGATGCGAGGGACCTCGCCGAGAAAGACGTCGCGCAGCATCCCGCCGCCCACGCCGGTCATGATGCCCATGAGCACGCACGACGCGGGGTAGAAGCCGTGGACGATGGCCTTGTCGGTGCCCACCAGCGCAAAGAGGGCCACCGCCATGATGTCGAGCCACTCGAGCAGGTTGCTCGCGCGGTCGAGCGGCTGCGGGAACATGAAGGCGATGAGCCCCGTGGCAACGCTCACCGGGATGGCGAACGGCGAGGTCAGCATGTAGATGCGCCCCACCTGCATCATCACGTCGCGGATGAGGCCCCCGCCGAGGCCGCACAGAAGGGCCAGGCCCACGAACCCGACGGCGTCGAGGTGCCGCGAGCGCGCCACCATGACGCCGCCCGCCGAGCCCACGACCACCGACGCGAGGTCGACCCACGTGGGCAGGGAGACGGCGGCGACCTCCGGGCTGTAGGTGGCAAAGATGTCTAGCACGCGGGCTCCTCGTTGTTCTTATAGGCACCGTCGTTCATTGTGCCAGTTTGGGGACGGGAATTGTGTCAGAGAAAAAAGTCTTTCCCACGGCGGTGGAATACGCTATACTGACCGCTGCACCAAAACATGGAGAGTTGTCCGAGTGGCCGAAGGAGCACGATTGGAAATCGTGTAGGCGCCTAAAGCGTCTCCAGGGTTCAAATCCCTGACTCTCCGCCAGAACCTTCCGTGGCGCCTTCGGGCGCCACGTCACCCTTACGGAGGGGTGGCAGAGTGGTTGAATGCGGCGGTCTCGAAAACCGTTTACCCCTTCGGGGGTACGAGGGTTCGAATCCCTCCTCCTCCGCCATTGCATCCAAGACCGGTCCGATGGGCCGGTTTTTTTGTTATCGTGGCTTCACGCCTATCGTGCGAGAAGGGACTCTCATGGTTTCACAGGACGAGCTCGAGGGATTCCGCCGCGACCGCTACCTCGCGCGCTCGTGGGCGCTGCTCACGCGCGACCGCGGCTGGGTCAAGCCCGTGCTGCTCATGACCGTTGCCCTGCTCGTGCCCATCGTCGGCGTGCTCGGCGTGCTGGGGTATGCCCTCGAGTGGGCGCGCCTCACGGCATGGAACGTCAACGCCGCCCCCAAGCAGCGCGGGGTCGACGTGGGCGCCTGCATCAAGAGCGGCTGGCGCGCCTTTGTGGTGATGCTCGTGTGGGGCATCGTCGCCGCCGTGGTCATCGCTGTTGCAGAGGCTATCCCCCTGCTCGGCCCGCTGGTCTCGATCGCGTGGTTCTTCGCGTCGTTTGTCTTCAGCGTGGTCATGATGGTCGCCTCCCTGCGCGCCACGATCTACCAGAAGCTCGGCGCGGGTCTGCGCGTGCCCACCATCTGGCAGATGGTGCGGCACGACCCGACGGGCCTGCTGCGCGTTACGGGCCTCATGCTCGCCGGCGGCGCGGTCATGGGCGTCGCTACCACGATCGTGGGCATGGTGTGCCTGGCCTCCGCCGTGCCGCACCTCCTCTGGTTCATGAGCTACCTCTACGAGTTTGGCTCCGCCGCGACCGGCGAGATGGGGGCGCTTCTCGTCCTGCAGCTCGTGGCGTCCCTGCTGGCCTCGCTCGGGCCCGCGCTGGTGGTGCTCCTGCTGGTCGACTTCTTCCTTGCCACCGTGCTGTCGCTGCTCGGCCACACTGCGGTGGGCCTGTGGATGCGCCAGTTCGACGTCCCCTCGTGGGGCCGCGACGAGGACCCGCTGCCCACGCCGGTCACAGACCCGCGTGACCAGACCGCCGCAGGCTCTGCTGCCAACGAGAGCGCGCCGCAGCCCGCTCCCCTGCCGGAGCCCTTCTCGTCCTTTGAAGACCAAGATGCCGAGAAGAACGAGCGGCCCGAGGCCCCCGGCAATGCGGACGCGACGGACGATGACGGCCCGGTGACGGACGAGAGCCGCTAGGCGCCCGCGCGGGGCCCAGCGTGGAGAGACGATGTGGTTCCGCGTCCCTGATGTGGAGGTCCGGTGAGGGCCCTTTGGCCCGCCGTCCTTCTCAGCTTGCGTTTTGTGTCGCCGTCCAGGACGTCTTGCCGCAGGTGAGAGCTACCTGCACGCCGCAGCGCAGCTTCGCGCAACGTGCGCGGGCTATGCTTGCTGTGGGCTCATGGAAGATTTTCGCAGGTAGGAGCAATTCTGTGGTATGATGCTTCGCCGAACCTTTCCTGCCCCGGGCGCAGACCTTCACGACTCGGGGCCACTAGCCCAGAGGAGGTGACAACATGAAGGCCTATGAACTGCTGTACTTTGTCGACCCCACCTGCAACGAGGAGACTCGCGCCGCTGTCATGAAGCGCATCGAGGTCGCTCTCGGCGAGAGCGGTACGGTCGACAGCGTCGAGGACTGGGGCAAGCGCAAGCTCGCCTTTGAGATCGACGACCTCACGGAGGGCGACTACACCCTCATCAACTTCCATGCAGATCCCACCACGATCGCCGAGCTCGACCGAGTTCTGCGCATCAACGACGCCGTCAAGCGCCACATGGTCGTGCGCCGCGTCGACAAGGACTAGGCATGGACGTGCGGGCCGCGCGGCCCGCGGAAGAGAGGGAGTGAGGTCATGAGCATCAACAGGGTCAACATCTCGGGCAACCTCACGAGGGACCCCGAGCTCAGGGTCACCGGCAGCGGAACGCAGATTCTGTCGTTCGGCGTTGCCGTGAACGACCGCCGTCGCAACCCGCAGTCGGGCGAGTGGGAGGACTACCCCAACTTCGTCGACTGCGTGGTGTTTGGCGCCCGCGCGGAGCCCCTGTCCCGCTTCCTTTCCAAGGGAGCGAAGGTCGCCCTCGAGGGCAAGCTTCGCTACAGCTCCTGGGAGAGCAAGGACGGCGGGCGTCGCAGCAAGCTCGAGGTCGTCGTCGACGAGGTGGAGTTCCTCAGCTCGAGGAGCCAGCAGGGAGGCGGCGCGTTCCAGCAGGACGCCGGTGCCTTCCAGCAGGCTCCCGCCTACTCCGCCCCCGTCGCCGCGGCTCCGATGCCGGCTGCGCCCCAGGGCGGCTTCGCCGCTCCGGCGCCCGCGCCCGTCCAGGCCCCGCCGTCGACCGACGTCTACGACGAGGACATCCCGTTCTAATCACCGGCGGCCCTGGAGCCGCCCACAGAAAGGCAACAAGACATGGCTCAGCAGAAGCAGGATTTTCAGCGCCAGCCGCGTCGCAAGTACTGCCAGTTCTGCAAGGAGGAGACCGAGTACATCGACTACAAGGATGTGCAGCTCCTCCGCAAGTACATGACCGACCGCGGCAAGATCAAGCCGCGCCGCGTCACTGGCGCCTGCACGCAGCACCAGCACGACATCGCGCTTGCCATCAAGCGCGCCCGTGAGATGGCGCTTTTGCCCTACACCGTCCCCGTGGTCTCCAGCCGCGGCGGTCGCAACCGCGGCTAGGGCATCGAGCACGTGAGAAGAGCGCGCGCATGATGGGTGCATGGTCCAACAACGGTCGACCCGCGACGCCCTCCGGGGCGCAGGAAGGCCGCTTCGAGGACGCCGACCGCAGGGACATGGTGCCAGCGGACGGCGGGGACGACGGGCGTCTGGCCCGCGCGCTCCCCAAGGCCCTCTTCGTCTGCGCGATCGGCGGAGCGCTGTCCGCCACGTCGACCTCCGTCCTCGCCCCCGCGCTCGTCGCCTACGGACTCGCTCTGTCCGCGGCGTGCGGCGGGAAGCGCGGCATCGCGCCCGGCGCGGCGCTCGCGGTTGCGGCAGCGGCGGCGGTGAGCCTGCCCCAGGGCGCCACGGCGCTTGCGGGCGCCGTCATAACGAGCCTCGCCGGGCTCGCGGTGGCGGGCGCCTTCTGGGCGGGAAGGCTCACGACCGGTGGCAGCATCCTCGCGGTGGCGGCGATCTCTGCCGCGCACCTCGGGGCGGACGCAGTCCTCTCCGCCCTGAGCGGGACCACGCTCAGCGCGACGATGGCATCCCTCATCGACGCGTACAAGCAGGCGTTTCTCGAGGCATCGCCCGCAGCGTCCGCTCAGATCGAGTCGGTGGCGTCGCTCATCGAGCTCTTCTGGCCCGCCACGTACGTCGCCGTCGGCTTTGCCGAGGGCGTGAGCGCGCACTTGGGCCTGAGGCTCGCCAAGGCTCCCCTCTCGGAGCGGGGACGGCAGGTACCGTCCCTCGACGCCTACGACGTGCCCCTCTGGGTCGTCGCGCTGCTCGTGGCGACGGCCGCTGCGCTCGCCGTGGCGCTCACCGTCCCGGCGGCGCCGCAGACGCTGCTCGCAGTCGCGGCCAACGCGGCCATGACGCTGAGGTTTGCGTTTGCGGTTCAGGGCCTCGCGGTTCTCGCCTGGTACCTGGGCAGCAAGGGCATCGGGCCGCTCCCCAAGGTTCTTCTGGGGGCGCTCGCGCTCTATCTCGAAGTGCAGTTCGTCGTTTTGACCGTCGCGGGCGTCTTCGACGTCTGGGCCAACTTCCGCCATCTGGGCAGGGGTGCCACGGACGCAGGGGACCCTGCGAATCAGGACAAGGAGCCGGCCTAGGCCGGCTGACCGAAGGAGTATCCCATGAAAGTCATCCTCTTGGGTGAGCTTCGGGGCAAGGGCGGCGAGGGCGACATCGTCGACGTCGCCCAGGGCTTTGCGGAGAACTACCTGTTCCCCAACAAGATCGCCCAGCCTGCCACCCCGGGCAACATCAAGCAGCTCGAGGAGCGCCGTCACAACATCGAGAAGCGCGAGGCCGAGCGCATCGCCTCCGCCGAGGCCACCAAGGCCGCTCTCGACGGCAAGTCTGTGACCGTTGACGCCAAGATCGGCGAGGAGGGCCAGCTCTTCGGCTCCGTCACCCCCGCCCAGATCGCCGAGGCCATCCAGGCCCAGCTCGGCGTCGAGGTCGACCGCAAGCGCGTCGGCCGCGGCAACAACATCAAGACCTCCGGCAAGCACGCCGTCGAGGTCAACCTCTACCGCGAGATCTCCGCTACGGTCAACGTCCTCGTGGGCGTGACCGAGGAGGAGGCCGTCGAGGAGGAGGCCGAGGTCGTCGAGGTCGAGGAGACCGTCGAGGCCGAGACCACCGAGGTCGAGGAGTAAGCTGCGAGGCACTTTTCGACGCTCCCTGTTCTACCTGCGTGTTTCTACACTATCCGCAGGTCAGGAAAGCGTAAGCTTAGGGTCCCATCAGCCAGGCGCTGTTGGGGCCCTTTTCTATGACCTTCCATGTGAATAGGCTATCTACCTCGGGAAACGCAAATCTTTAACGTCTCATTTGATTGTAAAGAGCGTTATCCGTACGGGCGTTTGGTGGATCCAGAAGCCGTTCAAAAATGTCGAAAACCATATGTTGACCCCGCAGAAAAAGTTGTTGAAAACGTCGAAAAGGAAGAAATACCCGCTCAGGCACGGGCTCTTCTCGACATACCCTGGTTGAGAGTGCCTCGGGCCAAATTGGCCCCTTGACAAAGGGCCGACGGGGTGCGGCCGCGCTTAAGGATTGCGTCCCGTCCGGGCCGAGGGCCTGTCGCTGCTTATGGATTCGCCCGCGTCCTGGATGCCACGTCCTTCTCGCCTGCCGTTCTTTCAGGATGGGCGCGAATCCTTAAGCAGCCCGGCACGTCCGTTCTGGACGAGGCGCAAACTTTAAGCATCCGCGAGCGATTTTCCCGGATGGGCGCCAAATCTTAAGCGGCGACTCCCCCCTCGGCCCGGATGAGGCGACATTCCTAAGCCCCGCGTGGAGACCCGCTGAGATCCCGATTGTCATGCCATAATTGGGCGAGAAGAACCCGCAGCCGAGGAGAGACCGTGGCGCAGAGCAGCTATGACGTGAACCCCACCCGCATGACCGCCAACGAGAACGCCGTCATGCCCCAGGACCCCGAGGCGGAGGCCTCCGTCCTCTCTGCCATGATGGTCTCGGCCGAGGCGCTCCAGGAGTGCCTGATCGACCTCGAGCCCGACGACTTCTACTTCCCCTCCAACCGCACGGTCTTCACTGCCATGCGCGAGATGTTCGACAAGAACATGCCGATCGACACCATCTCGCTGGCGGACTACCTCAAGAGCTCCGGTGAGCTCGAGCGCGTGGGCGGCCGCAGCTTCCTGCTGGGCCTGGGCAACAACTCGCTCGCGCTCGTGGGCTGGCGGCGCCACATCGAGATGCTGCACCGCGACACCACCCTGCGCAAGATGATCAACGCCTCCGCGCAGATCACCGCGCTCGCCTATGACGCCCCCGAGGACACCAAGGAGGTCGTGGATCGCGCCGAGCGCATGCTGCTGGACGTCACCAACCGAGACGTTCACGCCAGCGAGCAGTCCCTCGAGGAGATCATGGCCGACCTCTACGAGGAGCTCGGCGCCAACGCGGCCAACCACGACCGCCCGCTCGGCGTCCTCACGGGATTTCCCAAGATCGACGACTGCCTGCTCGGCCTGCGCCCCGGCCAGATGGTCGTCATCGGTGCCCGCCCGGGCGTGGGCAAGACTTCCTTCGCGCTCAACCTCATGACCAACGCAGCCTTTGAGGGCACCAGCGTGGCGTTTTTCTCGCTCGAGATGTCCAAGGTCGAGATCGCCCAGCGCCTGCTGGCCGCAAACGCACGCGTGGGCCTGCAGGAGATCCGCTCCGCGCGTATCAGAAACGAGCAGTGGCCGCAGATCCTGCAGGCCACCAACGACCTCTCTCAGCTCGACATCATGATCGACGACACGCCGGGCACCACCGTGACCGAGATTCGCGCCAAGGCGCGCCGCATCCTGCACGGCAAGAAGCTTGGCCTCGTGATCATCGACTACCTGCAGCTCATCTCCCCGCCCGCCGGCCAGCGCCGCGCGGACAGCCGCGCCACGGAGGTCTCCGAGATGAGCCGCGGCATCAAGATCATGGCCAAGGACCTCGGGGTGCCGGTGGTTGCGCTCTCGCAGCTCAACCGTACCGTCGAGAACCGCACCGGCAAGCGCCCGCAGCTCTCCGACCTGCGCGAGTCCGGCTCGATCGAGCAGGACGCCGACATCGTCGCGCTGCTCGACCGCTCCATGAACGAGGACGAGGCGGCGCGCGAGGACCGTCCCGCGATGAACGAGACCACCTTCATCATCGCCAAGAACCGCTCGGGCGCGCTCGCGGACATCCCGCTGACCTTCCTGCCGGGCTCCACCAAGTTCGTCGAGGTCGACAGCTTCCACGAGTAGGGGCATTCAAAAGGGGACAGGTACAGAACCGCAGGTAAAACCTGTCAAAAGTTACTTACTTTTGACAGGTTTTACCTGCGGTTCTGTACCTGTCCCCTTTTGAATGCACACCGGCCCCCGACGTCTCACGTCTGCCGTATAATGAATCCGTATGTGAAACGCGACGAAAGGGCGCACATGTCGGCATCAGTGCTCGTGGGTACTCAGTGGGGCGACGAGGGCAAGGGCAAGGTCACTGACCTCATCTCCGGCGACTTTGACGTGGTCTGCCGCTACGCCGGCGGCGCCAACGCCGGTCACACCGTCATCGCCAACGGAAAGAAGCTGGCGCTTCACCAGGTCCCCTCCGGCGTCATGTACGAGGGCGCCTACCCCGTAATCGGCAACGGCTGCATCGTTGACCCCGAGGTCCTGCTCCAGGAGATCGACATGCTCGCCGAGCAGGGCATCTCCGCCGAGCGTCTCAAGATCTCCGGCAACGCTCACATCGTCATGCCCTACCACAAGGACCTCGACGGCGCGCACGAGAAGAAGCTCGGCAAGAACCTCATCGGCACCACCAAGCGCGGCGTCGGCCCCTGCTACATGGACAAGATGAACCGCACGGGCCTGCGCATCCAGGACATGCTGGACGAGAAGATCTTCCGCCAGAAGCTCGAGAGCGCCCTGGCCTACACCAACCCCATTCTGAGCAAGGTCTACGAGCTGCCCACCTACACCGTCGAGCAGATCTGCGAGACCTACCTGCCCTACGCCGAGCGCATCCGCCCCTACATCGTCGAGAGCAGCCTGTTCCTCAACGAGCAGCTCGAGAGCGGCAAGAGCGTGCTGTTTGAGGGCGCCCAGGCCACGATGCTCGACATCGACCACGGCACCTATCCCTTTGTCACCAGCTCCAACTGCACCGCCGGCGGCGCCGTCACCGGCTCGGGCGTGGGCCCCACCAACATCGACCGCGTCCTGGGCGTGGCCAAGGCCTACCTCACGCGCGTGGGCTCCGGCCCCTTCCCCACCGAGCTCTTCGACGAGATCGGCGAGAAGCTCGGCGAGGTCGGCCACGAGTACGGCGTGACCACCGGGCGCAAGCGCCGCTGCGGCTGGTACGACGCCGTGGTCGTCAACTACGCCGCACGCGTCAACGGCCTCACCGACCTGGCCATCACCAAGCTCGACGTCCTGGGCTGCCTGGACGAGATCAAGGTCTGCGTGGCCTACGAGTGCGACGGCGTGGAGTACCGCACCGTCCCCGAGCACCAGAGCGTCTTCTACCACGCCAAGCCCGTCTACGAGACCCTGCCCGGCTGGAAGTGCGACATCTCCGGCGTCCGCAACTTCTACCAGCTCCCGCGCGAGGCCAAGGACTACATCGACTTCCTCGAGCAGCTCGCGGGCGTGCGCGTGTCCATCATCACGGTGGGCCCGGACCGCGAGCAGACCATCGATCGCTACTGGCACTAGGCAGGACCCGCGCACGTGCTCGAGAGAGACTTCACAATCGTATGCGACCAGGGGTGCGACCTGCCCCCGGTCTATCTCGAGAGGGCGCAGGCGACGGTTCTCGAGGGCGTCCCGCATGACGCGCTGGGACATGTCGACGAGGTCGCGCTGAAGCAGGAGTTCATCCGCCTGTACCGCGCGCTGGCGGCCCAGGGGCACACCAAGATCGCCTCGGTGCACTCCTGCGCGTCCTTCTCGCCCGCGGTGACCTGCGCGCGCGAGGCGGCCGCTGCCTGCTCCGGCGTGGCCGACGTCCGCGTGATCGACTCCGGGTCCGCCTCGGTGGCCACGGGCATGGTCTTCTTCCGCCTCACGTGCCACTGGGCGGACGGCGTGCCCTTCGAGCAGGCCGTCGACGCCGCCGAGCAGCTTGCAGGGAGCGTCCGCCTGCTCGTCATCCCCACCGCGTCCGCACGCTTTGCGCGCCGTCGCTCCCGCAAGCCGCGCGCCGGCCTGCTCGGCCGCGCCACGTCGTCGCTGCGCGTGCGCCTCTCCGGCGAGCGCGGACTCTACCTCATCTCGCGCGGCGAGATCACCCAGCTCGCACGCTCCGCCGACCTCCCCGACCTCACGGGACGCCTCGCCCACGCCATGAGCGCGGTCTCGTCGAGCGAGGGCCCGCTCGTCTACGCGACGCTCGAGACCGGCGACGCACGGGCGCTCAGGGCGCTCGAGAAGCCGCTCGACACCAACGAGTTCGAGGCCCGGGCTCTCGGCACCGTAGCCGCCTGCCCGCAGGTCGAGAAGATCGTCGGCTCGGGGGCGGTGGGCGTGGCCTTTGCGCCGTCCCAGGCCTACTGGCGCTCGCCGGCGCCCGACACTCAGTAAACTCGCGGCCCAGCCGCCCGTTCTAGGAGGTTCAACATGAGCAGCACCAAGGTCGACATCCTTCTTCTTGGCTCGGGCGGGCGCGAGCACGCGCTTCTCGTGAAGCTGGCCGAGTCCCCGCGCGCCGGCAAGCTCTACGTCGCTCCCGGCAACGGCGGCATGGACGTCATGGCAACGAAGGTCGAGGGGCTTGACGTGGAGTCCCCGGTGGACGTTGCCAACTGGGCGCGCGAGCACAACATCGGGCTCGTGGTCATTGGCCCCGAGGCGCCGCTGGTGGCGGGCGTCGCCGACGCGGTGCGCTCCGCCGGTATCCCCTGCTTTGGCCCCAACGGCGACGCCGCCCAGATGGAGGGCTCCAAGAAGTTCGCCAAGCAGGTCATGGCCCGTGCCGGCGTTCCCACCGCGGCATATCGCAGCTTCACCGAGCAGGAGCCCTGCGAGGCCTACGTGCGCCAGGTCGGCGCCCCCATCGTGATCAAGGCCGACGGCCTGGCCGCCGGCAAGGGCGTCATCGTGGCCAAGACCCTGGAGGAGGCCCTCGAGGGCGTGCGCGAGTGCTTCTCGGGCGTCTTTGGCGATGCGGGAGCCACCGTGGTGGTCGAGGAGACGCTCGAGGGCCCCGAGTGCTCGCTGCTGGCCCTCACGGACGGCAAGACCGTGGTGCCGCTGGCCACCGCGCAGGACCACAAGCGCGCCCTGGACGGCGACAAGGGCCCCAACACGGGCGGCATGGGCGTCTACTCCCCCGTTCCCGAGCATCTGGTCTCCGCCGAGGCCCTGGCCGCGATGGTCGAGGTCGAGCAGCGCGTGGTCGCGGAGCTCGCCTCCGAGGGCATCACCTACTCCGGCTGCCTGTACGGCGGCTTCATGCTCACGGCCGAGGGCCCCAAGGTCCTCGAGTTCAACGCCCGCTTTGGCGACCCTGAGACCCAGGTCGTCCTGCCGCGCATGAAGGCGGACCTCGTGGACGTCTTCATGGCCTGCGACAACGGCACCCTCACGCCCGACATGGTCTCCTGGGACGACGACTGGGCGGTCTCGGTTGTCCTGACCTCTGCCGGCTACCCCGGCGCCTACGAGAAGGGCAAGGTCATCACGGGAATCGAGAAGGCCGAGGAGCTCGAGGGCGTCACGGTCTACCACGCCGGCACGGCCGTCGCGGACGGCGAGCTCGTCACCGCGGGCGGCCGCGTGCTCGACGTCACGGCCGTGGCTCCGACCTTCGAAGAGGCGCGTGAGCGCGCCTACAAGGCCTGCGAGCTCATTAGCTTCGAGGGCAAGACCTATCGCAGCGACATTGGCCTGCGTGCCGTGCGCTAAAGTTTGGTCGATGTTCGACTAACGAATAACCGCAGGTAGACCATGAAAAGTCTGCCTGCGGTTTTCTTTTGGCTATGTCGATTGGGTGCCAAAATGGCCCGGTGCCAGAATCCGGTCAAATGCGCGTCCAAGGTGCCAAAATACCGAGAAATGCGTGCGAAAGGTGCCAGAATCGCCTCATCTGCGTACGGGCGACACGCAGATGACACAAATTAGGCACCAGGCAAAACGCTACTCGGAGCCGGCGCCCAAAAGGCGCGTGGCAAAGGTGCCGCGCTTCCACCACGGCAGGGCCGCCATGGCCTGCTGGCGCTCCGCGATGCCGGCAACTCGGTCGGCCAGACGCGCGGCCCGGTCGTTGGCGGCATCGAGCTGGTTGCGCAGGTCGTTGAGCTCGCGCTCGCGCGAGGCGCGCAGCTCGGCGAGCTCGGACACCAGCCGGTCGTTCTGCTCCTTGAGGTCGGCGATCCGGCCATTGAGCGCTGCGATCACAGAATCCTGGGCACTCACGTCGGCGGCGGGCTCCTCCTGCAGGACCGCAGAGGACGTTCTCAGGGGGATGTTCTTGCCCAGGGCGTCCGCAAGGGCCGAGACGGCAAAGTCGTCGAGCACGTCCGTCTTCCCCACGCGGGTCACGTGCTCGGGGGCAAGGCCCAATTTGTCGATGTAGTTGACCACTGTCTGCTTGGCAACGCCCAACTGATCGGCAACTTCGCGCTTGGTGACAGCCATGCTCTCTCCCGTACCAACATTGTCGTGTGTGACTGATCATGTGTGATTATACGGATAAAGCTCGTATTGTTCGATCGTCAACCCGCGTTGTCGACATCGCCTTTGCAATATTGCCGACCATATAGGCGGCCAGCAACGGACCAACCAGCATTCAATTGCCCTTGAACAAGAAACCCTCAAGTCAAACATGAGTGTTGTCAGCTGCAGTTCCGAGCAATCCAAACGAACACGTTGCCGACCACATTGCCAAGCTGTCACGAACAAGCACACGTGCTCTATGATGTTAAGCACAGGGTGGTCATGATGGGTACAGTTCCAATCGAGAAGGTGTACGACCAGATTGAGACGTTCGCTCGTGAGGCGGGCACTCGTAGGGTCGTGCTCTTTGGGTCGCGTGCCCGTGGCACAAACCTGCCAAAGAGTGACATTGACATTGCCATAGAGGGCTGTCCTGACTTTGCCGCGCTGGAAGAACGCCTGCAGGCAGAGCGTTTGTCCTTGTTAAGGCTGGACGTGATCATTTCGACGCCCCCATTTCAGAGGATCTGCGCCATGAGATCGCACGTGACGGGAGGGTGCTCTATGAAAAATGAGATATGTCTGAGTTTGTTCGACTAAACATCGGACTTCTTGGTCGATATGGAGACCTCCTCACCATCCCGGGCCGACAGCAATTAGTTGCCTTTGATCTCTGACCAAAACAAGAACTGAGCTCATATAGCGAGAAGAACCGTCTTGTAGTCAGTCGTTTCCTCCCGCGGGTACAATGACAGGCACGCAAACCTGCAACCCAGGAGGACCTATGTCCGACGAACAGCTGACCGCCCACGACGTCGTGGAGCCCACGCGAACCGACCTCGACTACGCCGTGGACGACATCCGCGACTCCGTGGCGGCCTTCACCTATGACGGCGACCGCGCCAGCCAAGATCACCTCTCGGGCGCGCCCGAGGAGCGCGACCTCGTGCTCGGGGACGACGACCCGCGTGACGCAGCCCTCGCCGAGCGACCCCTCACCGAGGACGTGGCCTGGACGGGCCGCATCTTCAATGTCGACCGCCTGCGCGTTCAGCTCCCCGACGGTCGCAACGCCATCCGTGACGTCGTCCGTCACCCCGGTGCCGTGGCCGTGGTCGCCCTCACGGACGAGGGCCGCATCTGCCTGGTGCGCCAGTACCGCACGGCGCTCGGCCGCGTGACCGTAGAGATTCCAGCTGGAAAGCTTGCCCCCGGCGAGGATCCGCTCGAGTGCGCCAGCCGCGAGCTCCTAGAGGAGACCGGCATGGAGGCCGAGAAGATCGCCTACTTGACGACCATCGCCAGCTCAGCCGGCTTCTGTGACGAGCTCATCCACATCTACATGGCCACGGGCCTCAGCTTCTCGAAGTCCAGCCCCGATGCGGACGAGTTCATCAACGTTGACCTCGTGGAGGTGGCCGAGCTCGTGGACGCGGTGCTGGACGGTCGTATCGAGGACGCCAAGACCGTGGTCGGCGCGCTGCTCTGCGACGCCATCTCGCGACGCCTCTCCGACGCCGCCCAGGAGCTCGAGGTAGAGCCGGAGTAGCCTGACCGTACGATTCAAACCGTCCGAACGCCTGCCCGCATCTCTTGTGACGTGTGGGCGGGCGTTTGTGTCTATGCCCCCAGCTCGCCAAAGATGTGAACGTTCACACACAACTACGACAACCAACGGTGAAGCGCTGTGTCACTCCCCCTCCCATGCTATATAGAATACTTGGATTATTCTGAAGTTCTGAGCGTTTAGGCAGGTCGAGAGGTCGTTTATGCGTTGCTTTGGACGGTGAAGAAGTGCAGGCTCTCCGCGCAAGGAGTCAAGAATTGGGAGGGGGGGACAACATCTGGACGACGTGCGTTTGCGCTGTTCCTCACCGGTGTCCTGACCTTTGAGTCCGCCTTTGGGACGGGCCTTTCCACGGCGCTTGCGGAGCCTCTGGCGGAAGGCGCGGGCGAGCAGAACCTCGTTCAGCTGGTCGAGGACGACGGTCAGAAGGTTATGGATGCGACCGAACGCACCGAGCCTTGGGACTGGACTGGCGACACGGTGCACCTGAAGCTCGAATCCAGCGGTTTTGCAATCGACTATGAGTCGACAAAGGACCTCCTTGTGGGGGCTTAGAAGGACGACGAGCCCGCGCAGGACGCTGAGGAGCCCGCAGAGAGCCCCGTCGATCCCGCCGAGCTTCTTCCCGATGAGATTCCCGCCACGCTCGACCTGACCTTCTCGCTTGATCCTGCCGCGCAGGACGATAGCGCCACTCAGGACGACGCAGAGACCCCCGAGCCTCCCGTCGACCTCATCCCTGGCGATGCCTTCACGGTGACCATGCCAGAGGGCATGACGCTCCGTGCGACCGACCCCATCGACGTCTTCCAGCTGGACGCGGCCGACGAGCCCACTTCTGTGCGCATCGCTACGGCGGAGGTCCAGGACGAGGGCTCCTCGCTCAAGGTGACCTTGGTCGAGCTTGAGGACATTGCCGACCAAACCGACCAAATTGCCGACCAAACAGATTCGACCACTACCGACGAACGGCAGCTCACGACCGCGAGCTCTCGCATCGAGCTTCCGGTGAGCCTCAAGACCAGCCTGCTCTCCGAGGACGAGGGTGAGCTCGTCTGGACCCTCCAGACAGACGGTACCGATCAGAACAGCAAGCAGGAGACGACCCTCACCCTCCCGAGCCTGAGCACGCTCATCGACGAGCT
This sequence comes from uncultured Atopobiaceae bacterium, assembly GCA_944320385.1. Lineage (GTDB taxonomy): Bacteria > Actinomycetota > Coriobacteriia > Coriobacteriales > Atopobiaceae > Thermophilibacter. Next base: position 141,689 of record CALUHH010000002.1, read on the forward strand.
GGGTCTCAACGCCACGACCGATAAGAACGACGACGCGGAGAATGCCGAAGAGGGCACCGAGGTCATTCCTCAGGACAATGGCGCCTACACGCCTGAAGGTGACCCTACGCAGAAGACCTTCACCGTCACGTGGGCCGACAACAACGACAGCGGCCAGACCCGACCCACCACAGACGACGTAAAGAATGGCCTTGTCGTCACGTTTACGATTGACAACGAAGAGATTGCCCTGAACGAGGAGACCGCCTAGAAGTACTTTGGCATTGCCAAGGAGGACTTTGCCGGCATGGTCTCGGTCACTCAGGCCGGCGTGGGCACCTACAGCGTCGTGCTCTCAAACCTCTATAGCGCGGTCGTTGACGAGAACGGCGAAACCAAGCAGGTGACGTGGGACTATTCGTTTAGCGACAACGACTACTTTGGGTCAAAGGATGATGACGGCAACCTCTGCTTCCAGCTTCTGGGGACCTCAACCTATACGATCGTCGCCAAGGTAGGCGAGGAGAAGCTCAGCACGGGCTCCGCGCCGGCCTCCGACTTTGTGGTCATCGACGGCAGCGGTAACAAGGTGAAGCTTGCCGATGTGAACAAGCGGCCCGGCTGGGAGGCAGCTGGGACGCCGAGTCCGGCACCTATACGCTCAAGGCCCCTGCCTACGGGAAGGACGGACTTCCCATCGACTACGGTCTCACGTATGCCCCCGAGACGCAAAACCCCACGCCAGATGACACCTATACCGTCACCTATGACAACGCCGCGTCCACCAACCACGGCTCCGGCACGACCGCCGTCTACGACGGGGGCACCGCAACGATCCTGCGCGTGGGCACCACCACGTTCGACGCCACCAAGCAGTGGCTGGACGCCAGCGACAAGCAGCACAAGCGCCCCTCCGGCGACGACACGATTACCTTCACGCTCTGGCGCTACTCCAGCAACGGTGACACCGCGGCCAACGCCGCGCAGGTCACGGATGCCGCCGGCAACTTCGTGACGCTTACCGCCAAGGTGGAGAAGGTCACGAAGGATAACGCCATCGACCTCGGCGCCCTTCTCACCGCCCAGTACCCGAAGCTCACGCTCGAGAAGTACGACAACGACGGCTACGCCTACTACTACGGCATCCGTGAGGAGAGCAGCTTTGCCAACTACACGACCGTCTACGGCAGCGTGTCCGAGGACGGCCAGACGACCACGGACACCTCTCCCAACTACGACAAGAAGGGGCAGGACGACCCCGCGTACGACGATGATTGGACGCGTGACACCAGCGTCGACCGCCTGATCTACAACGGCGGCACCATCGGCAACCGCCTGAGCGGCCAGAAGACGGTCGAGGGAGAGAAGGAATGGCACGTCGCCGCCTTTGCCGACCAGCTCAACGGCGTGAGCTGCACCTTCACGCTGCAGTCCCGCGTGAAGGGCGACGAGAACGCCGAATGGACGAACACCACCGTCACCAAGACCCTGACGAACTTCACCGCCGAGACCCTCACCAAGGACTTCTCCGGTACCTACGACCTCTACGACCTCAACGGCAACGAGCTCGAGTACCGCTGGATCGAGACGGGCGTCGTGCAGAAGTACGGCAACATCCCGCACGGCGACACCAACTTAACGGCGCCACGGAAGGCGAGGACGGCCATCTCTTCTCGACCTTCACCCTGTTCCTGCGCGCACTCGATGAGGGCAGCAGTGACCTCGGGGACGCAGATGAGTACGAGGCCGTCGATTTCACCTCCGAGACGTGGGTCGACGAGAACGGCGTTTCCCGCGTGCGCAACACCTTCGACGACACCGTGGACGAGACGGTCTCCAAGCGCTGGGCGGCGCCAAACGCGGATGGCACGCTCGTCGACCTCGACGAGGTCCCCGATCACACGCTCACCAGCTCCATCTATGACGGGGACGTCAAGATCGCCGAGGCCGTTATGGACGGCGCGGTGGACGCCGCCCCCATCCACGTCACACTTATGGGTGGCGTCGACGAGGACATCAAGGCGGACTTCGAGCAGGCCAACCCCACCTACCAGGAGACCAAGCCCGACCACCTTGAGATTGAGAACCTCCCGCGCTACAAGAGCGACGGCTCCCGTTACAACTACCGCTTCGTGGAGGGCACAAAGCTCAGCGACTGGCGCGCTCAGAGCTCCTACGACGCCGAGAACCACCTGACCACAATCGTCAACACGCCGGCAACGGGCGAGGGCACCAACGTCATCCTGGAGAAGGACTGGGTCGACGCCGGCGACGCCTCCCACCGCCTCGCGGCCCGGATCGAGCTCTACGCTAAGGAGGACATCAGGCGCGGCGACGGCGAGCTGGTCTATGAGAACGGCGCCACCCTGCCCATCCTCATCCGCGGGGAGGACGACAACCTCAAGCAGGTCAGCTCGGTGACCATCACCGAGGATGACACGTGGTTCAAGACGGCCACCATCATGGGCGTCACCGACGCCGATCTGGGTAAGGTCGGGGTCAGGGAGACCTACCTCGTTGCCACGGGAATGGGCGACGACTCCAAGGCAGCCAAGTACGAGGTCATAACCTTCCAGGAGGCTAAGGAAGACCCCGTACTTAAGGATCAGTCCTGGGTCAACACCGGATGGGCTGATAGCGGCGGCTTCAACAACAATAGCTACGAGCGTGTCTCCACCGGCGAGCACGTCTACGAGGTGAGCTACAAGAGCGCGACTGCCGAGGAGAGCCCCTACGAGCTCCCCACGTTCTACGTCAGCAACCGCCGCATCGGCCTGGTGAACGTCTCGATTGAGAAGACCTGGAAGGACGGCGCCACCAAGGCCGCCGGCCGCCCGGACGCCATCTACCGCATTGCCTGCGACGACCCCGAGGCGGTCTTCGACGTGAACGCCGAGGGCCAGGTCACCGTCAAGCTCAACAACGGCAACACCCTCCCGCTCTTCTGGGAGGACCCGGACCTCTCCGGAGAGGCCCCCAAGCGCCTGACCGGCTCGGTCGAGAAGGACGAGAACGGCCGCACCACCCTTCTGGTCAAGGTACCCAAGGGCACCGATGACGAGAGCACCGTCACCACAAGCATCTGCGGCCTGCCCAAGTACGACGGCAACGGCACGGTGGTGAGCTACTCCGTCACCGAGGAGTGGGCTGACGGCTCCGATTACGCCGGCTACGCGAGCTCGCTCTCCGAGCCCACCTACACCACGGGCATGTGGCACTTCAAGGACACCTGCACCTACATCGCGACAAACTCCCTCGTGGGCTCGCGCGACGTGACCTTCTTCAAGGAGTGGAACGACGCCTACATCAGGGAGGGCGCGGGCCAGCGCCCGGACATCAACCTCACCCTCTATCGCGTGAGCGCGGCCGAGGGCTCCACGCCCCAAAAGGTGACGGCTCCGGCGGGCTACCAGCGGCTCGGCGAGTTCACGTTCACGGTGACCGAAGGGGGCGTCTTCGAGGCGCAGGCCACGTCCACGGGCAGCGCCGCCGCGGGCGACCTGACGGCGGGGTACCGCCTGTCTGCGGACGGGCTCGTGCTCGTTGCGGTTGACGCGCCCCAGCAGGGCGGCGGCGACCCCGGCGAACCCGAGGACCCGGATCCCGAGGACCCGGACGATCCCGATGGGCCTGACGATCCCGAGGATCCGGGCGATCCGGACGAGCCTGACGAGCCCGACGAGCCCGGCGAGCCCAGCGAGCCCGGAAAGCCCGGCGAGCCCAGCGAGGAGGTCCCGGACGCGGGCGACCACACCAACGTGGGCCTTCCCGTTGCGCTGATGCTCTCGGGCGTTGTGCTCGTGACGAGCGCTGCCCTGGTGCTCAGGTGCCGCGGCCAGAACCGATAGACATGTTCCGGGCGGCGCCCCGTGCGGGCGCCGCCCACACGCCTCAAAAGCAGAAAGGCCCCACATGACCGAGATTGTCGCCGCGCCGTCGCCCGCGGAGAAGCGCTTCACGCCGACCGAGCGCAGGATCATCGCCTACGTTGCCGAGCACGAGGGCAAGCGCTGCACCAAGGCCGACATCGCGCGCGCCCTGGGGCGCCACCAGAAGACCATCGACCGCCTGATGACCGACCTGCGGACCCGGGGGATCGTCGTGTCCGAGCCTTCGTGGGGCCCCGACGGCGGCCAGCTCGCCAACACGTATCGTCTGGGGCGCGAGGACGGCGGCCATTAGGGCCCGCTCGAGGCAACCCGTGCGCCCCATAGTTTGGCCCGACGCCCCGGCGGTCTGTCTCCCCGCCGGGGCGTCGCCGTTCTTCTCGCCATCCGCCCTTCCCCCGAGAAGCGCCGACCTAGTATGCCTTTGCTGAAGCGAAAAGATGACCAACTGGGAAAACACAGCCCCTGTCGCAGCAAAGGTATACTGCGCCGGCGGACCCTTAGGCGCCCGAGCCGGCTTCTTGGACGAGGCGTGGCCCTTAGGCGGCGGCTCGCCCGCATCCCCAGCCCTGTCAATCGCCAACATTCCCGCAGGTATTGACAGAAAAGGAAAAAAAGGAAAAATTAGGAAAAAAAGGAAAGCTGCAGTTAGGGGACACATGGCGCGCGACACGATCTTCTCGCCCTCATTTGGGAATAGGCCAACTTATCTTGTGGGCCGCGAGGCCGTGCTGGGTCGTTTGATCGCTGGTCTGGAGAGCGTCCCGGGCAGCCGCGAGAGGTCGACGATCATGCTCGGTCAGCGTGGCACGGGAAAGACCGTGCTGCTGTGGGAGCTCGCTGATCGCGCCGAGGGGCTCGGGTTCGTTGTCGCCAGTCCGACTGTCGTATCCGAGGACCTGCTCACGCGCGTGGTTGAGAAGATTCAAGAACGCGGCGCGCGGTATGCGCGTGACCCTCAGAATAGGCTGACGGGCGGAAGCGTCGGTGCGCTTGGGTTCTCTGTGGGGCTGGAGTTTAGCCCGGAGCTTCAGGAGACAAAGAGCAATCAGTTTAAGCTCACTCAGCTTGCGAGAAGGCTGACTCAAGCCGGGCATGGCATTCTGATCCTTGTAGATGAGCTGCAGGCCAACTCGCCCGAGATCAGACAGCTCGTAACTGTGTATCAGGAAATGGTCGGCGAGCGCCTGAACGTCGCCCTTGTGATGGCGGGGCTTCCCGGCGCAGTGTCCGCCACGCTCAACGACAAGGTGCTCACGTTCCTCAATCGCTCGAGCCGTCTTGAGCTTGCGCCGCTGTCCCTGGGCGATGTTGATGCCTATTATTCTCGCGCGTTTCATGACCTCGGGCTAAGCGTGACAGACGAGCGGCGGGCACGGGCGGTGGAGTTTACGCGGGGCTCGCCCTATCTGATGCAGCTGGTTGGGCACAACATCGTTGTCCGGGCCGCTGCGGACGGCGCGGTCTCCGACGACGATCTCGCCCGCGCGCTCTCGGCGTCACAGGCGGACTTCGAGCGCGACGTGTGCGAGACCACGCTCTCGTCGCTTTCGGGCAAAGACGTCGAGTTTCTCTGTGCCATGGCGCGTGATGACGGGCCGAGCCGCACGGCGGACGTGGCGGATCGGATGGACGCAACCGTCGACTACGCGCAGAAGTATCGCCGCCGCCTGATCGACGCCGGGGTCATTGAGGTCGCCTCTCGAGGCTACGTCAGGTTTGCGGTGCCGTTCCTGAGAGATTACCTGCGCGACAGGGAGTAGGGCGTCGTGGTTCTTCTCGCCAGCCGCCCGTGTTGCCGCACGTGGTGCTACCCTAATGCCCGCATGTCTCTACCAGCGCCAAACCACGGAGTTTCGCCACATGTTCCACCGCTTCCTCGGCTACTACAAGGGCCAGCTGCACCTCTTTGTCATCGACATCATCGCCGCCATCACGGTGGCCGGCATAGACCTCGCCTTCCCGCAGATCCTGCGCTCGCTCGCGGGCGGCCTGTTCACCCAGGGCTCGGACGCCATCATGGGCGCGCTGGCCTACCTCGCCGTGGGCCTGGTCTGCATGTACGCGCTGCGCTTCGTCTGCCGCTACTTCGTGATCTTCTGGGGCCACGTGATGGGCGCCCGCATGGAGAGCCGCATGCGCGAGGACCTCTTTGACGCCTACGAGCGCATGAGCTTCAACTTCTTTGACCACAACAAGTCCGGCGACCTCATGAGCCGCCTGGTCTCGGACCTCTTTGACATCTCCGAGGCGGCGCACCACGGGCCCGAGTTCGTCCTCATCGGCATCGTGGAGGTCACGGGCTCGTTTGTCATCCTCTCCACGATCAACCTGCCGCTCACGGTCGTGCTCGCGCTCATCGCGGTTCTTCTCGTCACCTACAACGTCTACGCCAACATGCGCATGCGCGAGGTCTACACGGAGAACCGCGTGCGCATCTCCGGCGTGAACAGCCGCCTGGAGGACTCGCTCGCCGGCGTGCGCGTGGTCAAGAGCTTTGCCGCGGAGGACGTGGAGCGCGCGAAGTTCCGCCGCTCCAACAACGCCTACCTGGACTCCAAGACGCGCATGTACCGTGCCATGGGACGCTACCAGGCCGCCATCGCCGTCATGATGGGCGCGCTCAACACGGCCGTGGTGGTCTTTGGCGGCTGGCTCATCGCGCAGGGCCAGATGCAGGCCATCGATCTGGCCACCTACGCGCTCTACATCTCGCTCTTCACGGCGCCCATCACGTCCATCCTGGACTTCACCGAGACCTTCCAGAAGGCCATCGCGGGCTTCCGGCGCTTCTGCGAGGTGCTGGACACGCTGCCGGACATCCAGGACGCGCCGGACGCGCGCCCGCTGCGCGTGACCGAGGGCCGCATCAGCTACCGCGACGTGCACTTTGCCTACAAGGGCGCGGACGGCTCCGCCGAGGACGAGGTCATCGGCGGCCTCACGCTGGACATCACGCCCGGCGAGACCATCGCGCTGGTGGGCCCCTCCGGCGGCGGCAAGTCCACCACGTGCTCGCTGCTCCCGCGCTTCTACGACGTGGACTCGGGCTCCATCAGCATCGACGGCCAGGACGTGCGCTCGGTCACGCAGCGCAGCCTCCGCGAGGCCATCGGCCTGGTGCAGCAGGACGTCTACCTCTTTGACGGCACCATCGCGGAGAACATCGCCTACGGCAGCCCGGACGCCACGATGGACCAGATTCGCGACGCCGCCCGGCGTGCCAACATCGCGGAGTTTGTGGAGAGCCTCCCCGAGGGATACGAGACCGAGGTGGGGGAGCGCGGCAGCCACCTCTCCGGCGGCCAGAAGCAGCGCGTGGCCATCGCACGCGTCTTCCTCAAGAACCCGCCGATCCTGATCTTTGACGAGGCCACCTCGGCGCTGGACAACGAGTCCGAGCAGGCCGTCCAGGAGTCCCTGGCCGAGCTCGCGCGCGGGCGCACCACCCTCGTAATCGCACACAGGCTCTCCACCATCAAGAACGCTGACGAAATCGTCACGATGGAGCACGGGCGCGTCTCCGAGCGCGGCACGCACGACGAGCTCCTCGCCCGTGGCGGCACCTACGCGCGCTACTACGAGATGCAGTTCGCGGACGGCGGCCTCGGCGCGTAGGGGCGCTCTTCTTGGCCGCGCGGCGCCTGCCGGGGACGTGTGGGGCTCCTGTCGGGCGCCCGTTGGCGGCAACGCCACCAGGGCGATTGCGTATACTGTCCTGTACTGCATGAGAACGTGTCCCGCCCGTCGTGACGTGCCCGCGGGCGGGTGGCGAAAAGAGAGAGATGGCTAGGAACAGCGAGGTCGCGCGCATTCAGAAGGGCGCCCTTACGGCCGACGAGGCCGAGGCCCTGTTCTCGACGGTCGATCACACCGGTCACTCCGACGAGGAGCGCGCCCGCCGCCAGCGCGCGCACCGCAAGGAGAAGGGCGTCTCCCTCGACATCGACCCGCTCTCCGAGGAGGACCCCTCGGGCTCCAACGTCGGCAAGGTCATCACCAAGACCGCCGTCTCCTTTGTGGCCATCTTCCTCGTGCTCGTGGTGGCGGGCCAGGTGGCCTTTGGCGTCGTGCGCCGCTCCAACACCGCGAGCCTCGCCGAGGACGCCAACGTGCGCACCGTGGCGTCGGCCCTGCGCGGCGGCGTCGAGTGGGGCGACGGCTTCACGCAGTTCCCGGAGGACTTCTCCGTCCAGGAGGCCGACGAGAACACCGGCCGAATCGAGGTCACCGTCATCGACACGGACTCCGAGAACGCCCTCGACTGCTTTGCGGGCTCGCAGGTCCAGGCCACGGCGTTTGCCGTCAACGCGCTGCTCAACCCCAACATCGACACCGTGGTCTACCACGTGAACGTCCACGTGGGCGCGGACGGCAAGATGCAGCGCTCGACGCTCTTTGGCTTCCTCAAGCCCACCGGCGACGTCAAGTCGTTCATGACCTTCGTCTGGACCAAGACCCAGTCCGAGAGCGGCGTCAACTTCTCCTGCCGCATCACCGGCATCGACGACGTGGTCCAGGAGGAGCTGCGCGACCAGGTGACCACGTCGTTCACGCCCGTCCAGATCCTCAGCAGCGAGGACTAGGGGCCTCCGGCCTCAACCTGCCGTCCATCCATCGAGGTCAGGGGCGGTTGGCATGGGATTGTCTCGCCCGGCGTGCTACCTTTAGGGGCACGGCAAGACGAGAGGGGGCCACGTGAAGTGCAAGAAGTGCGGCGAGGAACTGCCGGAGCGGGCGCGATTCTGCCCCGCGTGCGGAACTCCTGTCGAGGAGGTCCCCGCCCCCAAGAAGCTTGAGAAGCCGCTCGAGCCCATGGGCTTTGGCGCGGTTCCGCTGGTGCCCATCGCGCCGCCGCCCCGCGCCACGCGCATCACGCCGCGCGTCCCGCGCCCCTACGGCGCCGCCCGCGCGGGGCACGCGTCCACGCGCATCCCGCTCTCCGCATACCCCACCTTCAAGAGCGAGACGCCGGAGCCCGCGCCCGAGCCCAAGCCGACGCCGGAGCCCGAGGCCGTCGAGCCCGAGGTGCGCGAGGTGCGCGAGCCCGAGGTCGTCGAGACGCCGGTCGCCGAGCCGGAGCCCCAGGCAGAGAAGGACGACGAGCCTGAGGCCGTCGTCGAGGAGGCGCCGGAGGCCGAGAAGGACGAGGCGCCCGTCGCCGAGCCGGAGCCGGAGGTCGTCGAGGAGCCCGAGCCCGAGCCCGCCCTCGAGGCCACCCAGGCCATGGTCGTCGAGCCCGAGCAGCCCTCCGAGCCCGAGGCCGAGCCTGCTGACGAGCCCGGGACGGATTCCGCCGCGCCCGCGCCTGCCGACGAGCCCTCCGAGCCCGAGCCCGCCCTCGGCGACCGCGCCCGCGGCGCGCTCGGCTCCGTGGCTGATCGCGTCCGCGCCCTTCTCCCGCAGAGCACCGAGCAGCGCGCCCTTGTGGGCGTCGTCGCGCTCGCGGCCGTGGCCGCCATCGCGTTTCTCGTCTATGTGTCCGTGGGCTGGTTCAGCCCGTTTGCGGACCGCAGCTACGTTGCGCCCGAGGTGCAGCCCCCGTCGGACGGCAGCATCGCCCCGCTCGAGGCCGATGACCAAGAGGAGGAGGCCCCGCTCGCCATCGAGGGCGGCCCTGAGGTCCGCTCCGCGCTGGCGGACTACTCCTGGACCGAGCTCTCCCAGATCTCCGCGCTGATCTGCGCCGCGGAGAGCGACGAGGCCGGCGTCGAGATCGCCGCCCACTACAACCTCTGCGACGAGGCGGGCACGATCGACGCCGAGAGCACCAAGAGCCTGGACCTCGCCGACGGCACGAGCGTGCCCATCGCCGTCGCCGGCTTCCGCCACGACACGCGCTCCGACGGCTCCGGCCTCGCCGGCATCAGCTTCGTCGCGCGCGGATCGGTGGGCTCCCAGCCCATGAACGCCCTCGCGCAGACCGCCGGCGGCTGGGAGGCCTCGACGCTGCGCGCCTGGGTCAACGAGGGTCTTCTCGCCCAGCTCCCCGCCGAGCTCGCGGACCTTCTCGTTGCCGTGGACAAGACCAACAACCCCGTGCCCGGCTCGGGCGGCGGCCAGACCGTCACCTCCGACCGCGTCTGGCTGCTCGCGTACTCCGAGATCGTGGGCGAGCTCGGCGAGGGCAGCTGGCTCTACGGCGCGTACCAGTCCGAGGGCGCTCAGTACAAGATCTTCTCGGACCTCGGCGTGACCTGGGGCGAGAGCTTCGCGCAGGTCGCGCTGCCCTCCGGCGAGTACTGGTGGGAGCGCAGCCCCTCGCCCAACAACTCCGCGTGGTTCATGTGCGTCTCTCCCGCGGGTGAGACGAGCTTTGGCCACCGTCCCGCCACGGCCAACGCCGTGGTCATCGGCTTCTGCCTGTAGCCGCGCCCACGCTCCGCACAAGAGCGCCCCGCTCCGAGAGCACGTCCTTCTCGCTGGACGCCTCATCGGGGCGGGGCGCGGTCTGTCTGCGGCTCTGGTTTCGCGTCGCCTACGCGAGCAGGGCGGTCACGTCGCCCAGAACGCTCTCAAAGCTCACGCCGCGCACCTGGTAGTCGGGCTGGTCGGGCGTGATCTGCATGGCGTGGCGCACGAGCGCGCACGCAAACTCGACGCTCGCGGCGAGGCTCTCGCCGGCGTAGATCGCCGCGGTGAGGCCCGAGGCAAACAGGTCGCCGGTGCCGTGCAGCATGTAGGGGAGCAGCTCGCCGGAGACCTCCTCCATGTCCGCGCCGCGCACGGCCACGTAGTTGCGGATGACCTGCTCGCCCTCGTGGACGATGCCCTTGATGACCACGGACTTGGCGCCCATGTCAAAGAGGGCGTCCATCACGCGGCGCACGTACGCCTCGTCGACGTCCTGGCCCTCGTAGTGGATGCCCGTGAGGATCGAGGCCTCGGTGAGGTTGGGCGTGAGCAGGTCCGCGCCGTCCACCAGGCCCTTCATGGCCTCGCACATCTCGTCGGTGTAGGTGGGGTACTTTGCGCCGCCGTCGCCCATCACCGGGTCCACGATGCGCAGCGCCCCCGGGTACTCGCGATAGAGGCGCAGGATGGCATCGACCTGCTCGGCCGAGCCCAGGAAGCCGGAGTAGATGCCGTCGAGCTCGATGCCCTCCTCGCGCCAGGCGTCGAGGTAGTCGCCCAGCATGGGCGTGGTGTCGTGCATGTAGAACTTGGGGAAGCGCGTGTGGGCCGAGAAGAGCGACGTGGGCACGGGGCACACGTCGATGCCGGCGGCCGAGAGCACCGGGATGGCGATCCCGAGCGAGCACTTGCCGTAGCCGCACAGGTCGTGAACGGCTGCGACGCGCGGCAGGTAGCCGCCCTCGCGCTGGTAGAGGTACAGATTGCTGGCGCTGTTCATGGGATTCTCCTTTGTCCGCGGACTGATGGACCAGCGTACAGGGGCACAGCATAGCACTTGGGTGTGACAAACGTGGCTGTCCCCACTGTCTCACGCCCGCCACGCCCCTTCGCCGCGACACGATATACTGGAACGACATATGCAGCGACGAGAGGGGATCATCATGGCAGAGCAGCCGCTCGTGGGAATCATCATGGGCTCCAAGTCGGACATGCCGACGATGGAGGCCTGCACCCAGCAGCTCGAGGAGCTCGGCGTCCCGTATGAGCTGGTCATCGCCAGCGCGCACCGCAACCCCGACAAGGTCCACGAGTGGGCGGGCTCCGCGGCCGACCGCGGCCTCAAGGTCATCATCGCGGCGGCCGGCAAGGCCGCGCACCTCGGCGGCGTCGTGGCGGCGTTCACCCCGCTGCCCATCATCGGCGTCCCCATGAAGACCTCCGACCTCGGCGGCATGGACTCGCTGCTCTCCATGGTCCAGATGCCCTCCGGCGTGCCGGTGGCCTGTGTCGCCATCAACGGCGCCAAGAACGCCGCCATCTACGCCACGCAGATTCTCGGCGCCACCATGCCCGAGTACCGCGAGAAGATCGTCGCGTTCAAGCGCCAGATGGCGGAGGCGTAGGGAAGGACGCGGATGGCCTCGCACTTCAGACAGGATGGGTCTGCGGGCGGCGCCCACGCCAGGAAGGGCCCGGCGCTCTCGGGCAACCCCCGCAAGGCGCTGCACACCCGCCGCGGCGGCGACGAGTCCTACCACGCCCCGGAGGGCAACCCGCACGCCGCGGGCACGCCTCACGGCGCCGAGGGCTTTGTCTCGGTGGTCAGCGAGCCCGCGGGCAGGGTCCGTGGCCATGACCGCCGCATCGACGAGCCGCGCTTCCGGGAGACCGACCCGTACGACCTCTCCGGTCGCAGGAGCCGCGACCCAAAAAAGCGCGTCGCGCGCGTGATCTCGGCGCTGCTCTTTGTCGTTGGCATCGGCCTCATCGTGGCGGCGGCGGGCATGTGGATCAAGAACCAGATGCAGTATGCCGAGCAGGACCGCATCAACGAGGAGCTGGCCACCTACGCCGATGTCTCCACCAACGCCGCGACCTCGCCCCAGGTCGACTGGGAGGGCCTCAAGGCCGTGAACAGTGAGGTCGTGGGCTGGCTGCAGATTCCCGGCACGGCGGTGAACTTCCCCGTCTACCAGGCCTCCGACAACGAGAAGTACCTGCACACCAGCGCCGAGGGAGAGTACGCGCTCGGCGGCCAGGTCTTCATGGACTACGAGAACACCGCGCCCGGCATGGTCGACGCGCAGACCATCGTCTACGGCCACCACCTGCGCAACGGCGCCATGTTCAAGCCCATCTCGGACATGGAGAACCAGGAGATGTTCGACAGCGTCTCCACGGTCTGGTACGTGACCGAGGCGGCGACCTACGAGCTCGAGCCGCTCCTGATCTATCGCACCGACGCCAACGACACCGGCGTCCGGCAGTTCAACTTTGCCTCCCAGGAGGAGCTGACCGCCCACCTCCAGGGTCTTCTCGGCAAGGCGGTGGCGAGCCGCGCGGACGCGGCGGAGCGCATCGCGGGCGCCAACCAGGTGCTGTCGCTGTGCACCTGCAACTACGACGACGGCGGCGAGTCGGGGCGCACGATCTTGGTGTGCGTCCCCAAGGTGGCGGACGCCCAATGAGGGCTCCGGACAGGGAGGGGGCTTCTGTGACGGAGTTGCACGAGGAGTGCGGCGTCTTTGGCGTGTGGGCGCCGGGGCGCGACGTGGCGCGCATCACCTACTTTGCCCTGCGCGCGCTGCAGCACCGCGGCCAGGAGTCCGCGGGCATCGCGGTGGGCGACGGGCGCTCCGTGCTCGTGCGCAAGGATCTGGGCCTGGTGACCCAGGTCTTCTCGGACGCCGACCTCACCGCCATGTCGGGCAGGGTCGCGTGCGGTCACTGCCGCTACGGCACCGCCGGCGCGCGCGGCTGGGAGTCCGCGCAGCCTCACCTCTCCACGATCAACGACGTGATCATCGCGCTCGCGCACAACGGCACGCTCGTCAACTTTGACGCGCTGCGCCGCGAGCTCATCGAGATGGGGATCCCCTTCCGCTCCAACACCGACTCCGAGGTCGCGGCAAAGCTCATCGGCTACTTTACGCAGCGCGCGGGGCGGCTGAGGACGGGCATCGCGCACACCATGCGCATGCTCGAGGGCGGCTACGCGATGGTGCTCGTGCGCGAGAACGCGCTCTACGCCTTCCGCGACCCGCACGGCATTCGCCCGCTGGTGCTGGGCCGCCTCGGCGACGATGGCTGGGTCGTGGCGAGCGAGACCTGCGCGCTTGACATAGCCGGCGCCAAGTTTGTGCGCGAGATCGAGCCCGGGGAGATCGTGCGCGTCTCCGAGGACGGCCTGCGCTCGGAGCGCGGCTGCGCGCCCGGCTGCCGCGCGGAGTGCATCTTCGAGCACGTGTACTTCTCGCGTCCCGACTCGGTGAAGGACGGCTCGAGCTTCTACCTCATGCGCAACAACATGGGCCGTCGCCTGGCGCAGGAGACCCCCGTCGACGCCGACCTCGTGATCTCCGTGCCGGACTCGGGCACGCCGGCGGCCGAGGGCTTTGCCCAGGAGCTGGGGATTCCCTTTGGCACGGGCCTCATCAAGAACCGCTACGTGGCGCGCACCTTCATCCAGCCCACCCAGGAGCTGCGCCAGATGGGCGTGCGCCTGAAGCTCAACGCGCTGCCCGATGTGGTGCGCGGCAAGCGGCTCGTGATGGTGGACGACTCCATCGTCCGCGGCACCACCTCGCGCCAGATCGTGCGCATGCTCAAGGAGGCGGGCGCGACCGAGGTGCACGTGCGCTCCGCCTCGCCGATGGTCGCGTGGCCGTGCTTCTACGGGATCGACACGGGCAGCCAGGACCAGCTCATCGCCGCACAGATGACGCTCGACCAGATCAGGGCGCACATCGAGGCGGACTCCGTGGGGTTTCTCTCCATCGAGGGTCTTCTCGCCTGCGTGCCCGGCGGAGGTGCGCACGGCTACTGCAAGGCGTGCTTCACGGGGGAGTACCCCGTCGAGATACCGCGCTCGTTCTGGGAGGACCGGTTCTTGCCGGGGTTCGAGCCCAACAACCTGGAAGCGGCCTCCGCGACCTCGCGGATGTCGCTTGACGAGGCGCAGACCATTCTTGCCAAGGACAGGTGACAGGGGGCGTCCCTCGCACCAACAACAGAAAGGACCATGATGGCCGAGAACACCAAGCACGTGAGCTACGCGGACGCCGGCGTCGACACCGCGGAGGGAGCCCGCGCCGTCGACGCGATCAAGGCCGCCGTCGCGGCTACCAACAGGCCCGAGGTCATCGGCGGGCTCGGCGGCTTTGGCTCGTGCTTCTCCGCCGCCGCCCTCAAGGACATGGAGGAGCCCATCCTCGTCTCCGGCACCGACGGCGTGGGCACCAAGCTGGCCATCGCCCAGCTGCTCGACCGCCACGAGACCGTGGGCGAGGACCTCGTGGCCATGTGCGTTGACGACATCGTCCCGATGGGCGCCGAGCCGCTGTTCTTCCTGGACTACGTGGCCATCGGCAAGCTGCGCGCCGAGCATGTGGCCAAGATCGTGGGCGGCATCGCCGAGGGCTGCCGCAAGTCCGGCTGCGCCCTGGTGGGTGGTGAGATGGCGGAGCACCCCGGCGTCATGGCCGAGGGCGACTACGACCTCGCTGGCTTTGTCGTGGGCGTGGTGGACCGGCCCAAGATGATCGGCCCGGACCACGTGCGCGAGGGTGACGTCATCCTCGGTCTGCCGAGCTCGGGCATCCACTCCAACGGCTACTCGCTCGTGCGCAAGGTCGCCATCGAGGGCCGCACGGTCGAGGAGCTGGAGACCCCGCTGCCCGAGCTGGGCGGCGAGTCGCTCGCCGACGCCGTGATGCGCCCCACGACGATCTACGCGGGCCAGCTGCTGGCGGCCCTGCGCGCCGGCGCGCCGATTCACGCGATGGCGCACATCACCGGCGGCGGCATCACCGAGAACCTCGACCGTGCGATGCCCGAGGGGCTCGACGCCCTGGTGTATCGCGGCGGCGAGGCGGGTCCCGCCTGGGACATCCCGCCGGTCATCACCTACATGATCGACGCCGCGGGCCTCACGCTCGAGGAGGCCTACCGCACCTTCAACATGGGCGTGGGCATGGCCATCGTGTGCGCGCCCGAGGACGAGGCCGCGGTGCGCGGGGCGCTCGTGGCCCAGGGCCTCGAGCCGTTTGAGCTTGGCCGCGTGGTTGCCGGCGAGGCGGGCGCCAAGGGGAAGGTGGTGTACGACGATGAGCGATAGGGCCATCAAGCTGGGCGTCCTCATCTCCGGAAGCGGCACCAACCTGCAGGCCATCATCGACCGCATTGCCGACGGCACGCTCGACGCGTCGATCGAGCTCGTGGTGAGCTCGCGTCCGAGCGCCTTTGGCCTCAAGCGCGCCGAGGCGGCCGGCCTGCAGACCCTCACGCTCTCCAAGGAGGTCTACGCCGACCCCGAGGCCGCCGACGAGATCATCGCCTCCGAGCTTGAGCGCCGCGGCGTCGACTACGTCATCATGGCAGGGTACATGCGCAAGGTGCACGACCCCATCCTCGCGGCGTTTCCCAACCGCGTGGTCAACCTGCATCCGGCGCTGCTGCCGAGCTTCCCGGGCGCCCACGCCATCCAGGACGCGTACGACCGCGGCGTCAAGGTGACGGGCGTGACGGTGCACTTTGCCAATGCCGACTACGACGCCGGCCCCATCATCGCACAGCGCGCGCTGCCGGTGGAGGAGGGCTGGACGGTCGACGAGCTCGAGGAGCACATCCACGCCATCGAGCACGAGCTCTACCCCGAGGTCGTGGGGCTTCTCTCCGCCGGTCGCGTCCACGTGCGGCCCGACCTCACCGTGGCCATCGACCCGGCATAGGCCACGCGCTTCACGGGACTCAACGACGACGGCCCGCGCCTTCCGAGCGCGGGCCGTCGCTTGCTCTCTGCCCCCTGCCGCCTGCCGCCTATCGGCGCTCGAGCGTGGCCACGCTCTCCACGTGCTTGGTGTGCGGGAACATGTCCACCGGGGCCACGTGCGCGAGGCGATACCCGTGCTCGCGCAGCAGCTCGAGGTCGCGCGCCTGCGTCACGACGTTGCAGCTCACGTAGACCACACGCTCGGGCGCGAGCGCCGCGACCCCGGCGAGGAACTCCGGCGTGCTCCCCGCGCGCGGCGGGTCCATGACCACGACGTCGAAGCGCTCGTCCCGCCCCGGCCCGGCCATCCATGCGGTTGCGTCGGCGGCGACAAAGTCGCATCGGTCGGCGACCCCGTTGGCCTCGGCGTTGCGCCGCGCGCAGGCGACGGCGCCCGCCACCTGCTCAACGCCGGTGACGCGTGCGGCCTGGCCTGCGACGGCCGCGCAGATGCCGATCGTGCCCGTGCCGCAGTAGGCGTCGAGCAGGTGCTCGGCACCCGCCGCGCCCTCGAGCGCCAGTCGATAGAGCACCTCGGTCTGGGGCGGGTTGGTCTGATAGAAGCTCGTGGGGCCAATCTCGAAGGTGCATCCCAGCAGCCTGTCGTGCATGTGGCCCGGGCCAAAGAGCGTCTTGCAGCGCCTGCCCAGAATGGCGTTGGTGCGACGGTCGTTCACGTTCTGCACGATGCTCGTGACCTCGGGGCAAGCCGCGCGCAGCTCGGAGACCAGCCGGCTCGTCCCGCGCAGCTCGTCCACGCGCGTGACCAGCGTGAGCAGCACGTCGTCGGTCTGCCAGCCGCAGCGCACCACGGCATGGCGCAGCACGCCCACGCCGCGGTCCTCGTCATAGGGCGGGATGTGCAGGCGCTCGGCCACGCGTGCCACGGCGCCCAGGATGCGCCGCGCGCGCTCGTCCTCGACGAGGCAGTCCCGGCACGGCACGATCCGGTGCGTGCCGGCGGCATAGAAGCCGCAGCGGACGCTCCCGCGCGGCCCGTGCGCAAAGGGCGTGGCGGCCTTGTGGCGGTAGCGCAGCGGCTCGTCCATTCCGCAGATGGGCTCGAGGGCGGCGCCGTCCTTCCTGGCCATGGTGCCGAGCAGCTCCTCGACCTGACCCTGCTTGCGGCGCAGCTGTATGGGGTAGGGGACCGCGAGCCACTCGCAGCCGCCGCAGTCGCGCGCAATCGGGCAGGTGTAGGTCTTGTATCCCATGCGTCCAGTATACCTGCATCGAGGACACGTCACTTCGTGTGCAGAATCGCCGTTCGTGATGAATCTGGGTACCCTCGCTGTGCAGAATCGCCGCTCGTGATGAATGATGTGGCGCTCTGTGCCGGCTTTGGTGGTCGTGCGGCCGAGCGTCAACTGGGCTTTTTCCATCCGGAGCTTCGCCGTGCGGCCCCGAGTTCCCAGTTTTGTTCATCACGAGCGGCAATTCTGCACAGCGTGCCCCCGCGCTTTCATCACGAGCGGCCCTTTTGCGCACGGCGCGCCCTACCGCTTGCCGGGAAAGGCAGCTCTTTCGGAGGGCTCTCTTGCAAAGAGACCAACCTGATATCAGAATGGCATCATCGCACCGCGACCCATAGGGGGTCGCAGCGCCGTTGAAAGGAACCGCAATGACCGTAGAGAAGCAGGCCCGCGCCGCGTCCGGCTGGCCCATGCTCTTCGTCAACCTCGTCGCGTACGCCGCCGCCATCTGGGGCATGGTCCAGGGCATCATCCTCCTCGCAGCGGCTGAGGACGCCGGGGCGCCCGTGCCCGTGGCCGGCCCCGCGCTGCTCGTCGGCGGCATCGTCTTGCTCATCGTGGACATTGTCATCAGCAGTGGGTTCTTCTCTCTGCAGCCGGGCCAGGCCCGCGTGCTCGTGCTCTTTGGCAACTACGTGGGCACCGTCCGAGAGTCCGGCTTCTACTGGGCTAACCCGTTCTACTCCCACAGCCTGGGCAACCCCGACGCCGGGGCCATCCCGATCGACGACGCGCTCGAGGACTCGGCCAAGGGCGTCCGCGCCGCCGCCCTCGCCAAGGGCCTCTCCACAAAGGTCTCCCTGCGCGCCCGCACGCTCAACGGCGAGCGCCTCAAGGTCAACGACAAGATGGGAAACCCCATCGAGATCGCGACCGTCGTGGTCTGGCACGTGGCCGACACCGCCAAGGCCCTCTTCGACGTGGACAACTATCCCAGCTACGTGGCTATGCAGACCGAGACGGCGCTGCGTCACGTGGCGAGCGTCTACGCCTACGACCACATGGAGGACGACGACGCCTCCAACAGCTCCATCACGCTACGCTCCAACATTGAGGAGGTCTCCGAGTCCCTCAAGGAGGAGCTCGACCGCCGTCTGGCCCCTGCCGGCGTCTCGGTGGACGACGCGCGCCTCACTCACCTGGCCTACGCTCCGGAGATCGCCCAGGCGATGCTGCGCCGTCAGCAGGCCGAGGCCATCATCGCCGCGCGCAAGAAGATCGTCGAGGGCGCGGTCTCCATGGTGGACATGGCGCTCAAGGAGCTCTCCGACGGCGGCGTGGTCGAGTTTGACGACGACCGCAAGGCAGTGATGGCGTCCAACCTGATGGTCGTCCTCTGCGGTGAGTCCGAGGCACAGCCCGTCCTCAACACCGGCTCCCTCTACCAGTAGGGCGCTGACGACGTGGTCGCGCGCAAGCAATATCCTCTTCGCATAGACCCCGAGGTCTGGGCTGCGGTCGAGCGCTGGGCAGCGGATGAGATGCGCAGCGCAAACGGCCAGGTGGAGTGGATCTTGCGCGACGCCCTGCGCCGCGCGGGCCGTCTGCCCAAGAGGGGCGAGGCGGGCGACGATTCCAAGAGGTGACGGTCGGGGCGGGGCGGCGACGTTCCGCCCCCACCGCTCTTCTTGCCCGCTGCCCGATACGTGCGCAACAAAGCCCTCCCCAATGGGTAAGGTGAGTCACATCGTGCACACACCCCGTTCAAGGGAGGCATCATGGCTGCTAAGGGAACCGAGAAGGTCAAGAACGTGGTCCTTGTGGGCCAAGGCGGCGTGGGCAAGACCATGCTGGCCGAGGCCATGCTCCACCTGACGGGGCGTACCACTCGTCTAGGCGGTCACGCCGGCACCAAGCCCACGCTTGACTACGACGGCGAGGAGGGCGAGCGCGGATTCTCCATCTCCACCTCGATCGCGCCCGTCATCTGGGAGGGTACGCGCCTGAACGTGCTCGATGCCCCGTGCTACCCCGACTTTGTCGGCGACGCCTACGCGGCCATGAGCGCCTGCGAGACGGCGACCTTCGTGGTCGATGCCGCCTCGGGCCCGGGCACCATCACCACCCGCCTGTGGTACGCGGCCGAGGAACTCAGCCTCTCCCGCGCGCTGTTCATCAACCGTCTCGACCGCCCCGACGCGGACTTTGACGTGGCCTTCTCTGCGCTCCAGGAGCGCTTTGGCACCAACCTCGGCGCCGTGACCATCCCCATGGGCTCCGGCGAGGCCTTCAAGGGCATCATCGACGTCGTGCACATGAAGGCGCGCCACCTCGAGAACGGCAAGCCGGTCGTCGAGGACGTCCCCGCCGAGTTTGCCGACGCCGCCGACGCGGCCCGCGCCCAGCTCACCGAGCTCGTGGTCGAGGCCGACGACGAGATCATGATGAAGTACCTGGAGGGCGAGGAGGTCACGCAGGACGAGCTCGAGGGCCTGCTCGCTAAGGCCATCCGCGAGCGCGTCTTTGTCCCCGTGTTCTCGGGTAGCTGCGTGCGCGAGGAGGGCGTCATCTCCTTCATGGACGCTGCCGTGGCGTGGTTCCCCACGATGGCCGACTTCGGCCGCATCCCGCTGGTCAACGGTGAGCAGCTCGACATCTCCGAGGACGACGAGCGCCCCGTGGTCTTTGCCTTCAAGTCCCTCAACGACCCGCAGAACGGACGCCTCTCCTTCCTCAAGGTCCTCGCCGGCACCATCACGCCGGGCATCGAGCTCACCAACGCCCGCACGCGCAAGACCGAGCGCCTGGGCCACCTCTATCAGATGTGCGGCAAGGAGACCACCGACGTCCAGTCCGCAGCCGCTGGCGACATCGTCGTGGTCCCCAAGCTCGAGGCCATGACGGGCGATACGCTCTCCGTGACCGGCAAGGTCGAGGCCGCCGAGTTCCGCTTCCCCAACTCGCTCTATCGCATCGCCATCGAGCCCGACGCCCGCGGCACCGAGGGCAAGCTCTACGCCTTCCTCGAGAAGAGTGCGGACGCCGACCCCACCCTCAAGGTCGAGCGCGACGAGGACACCGGCCAGACCGTCATCTCCGCCATCGGCGAGGCGCAGGTCAGCGTGCTGCTCGACCGCCTCGAGGACCGCGCGGGCATCACCGCCCACACCGTGGCGCTGAAGATTCCGTATCGCGAGACCATCCGTCGCGTCGCCTCCGCCCAGGGCCGTCACAAGAAGCAGACCGGCGGCGCCGGCCAGTATGGCGACTGCTGGCTGCGCATCGAGCCCAACCCCGGCGGCGGCTACGAGTTTGCCGACGAGGTCGTGGGCGGCCACATCCCGCGCGGCTTCATCCCCGCCATCGACAAGGGCGTCCAGGAGACCATGCGCGAGGGCGTGCTCGCCGGCTACCCGATGATCGACGTCAAGGTCGCCGTCTACGAGGGCTCCTACCACCCCGTCGACTCCAACGAGATGGCGTTCAAGACCGCCGCGCGCATCGGCTTCCAGAAGGCCGTCGACCAGGCCGAGCCCGTGCTTCTTGAGCCGATGGCGCACCTGCGCATCACCGTGCCCGAGAGCTACGCCGGCTCCGTGATGGGCGACGTCTCCGCCTCCCGCGGCCGCGTCGAGGGCATGGAGGCCGGCACCGGCGCCACCGCCGGCGAGACCACCGTCGTCGCGACCATCCCGTACGCCGAGGTCACCGACTACGCCACCCGCCTGCGCTCGCTCTCCCGCGGCACCGGCGAGTTCGAGCTCGAGGTCTCCGGCTACGAGCAGGTCCCGCACGACATCCAGCAGAAGCTCGCGGCGGAGTACGCCGCCCGCCGCGCCGCCGGCGAGAAGTAGCCTGTAAATTGGGGACAGTCCCCAATTAACAGAACCCCCACGCGGGCGGTCGGTCCTGAGCGTCCGGCCGCCCGCAGTTGGGTAAAATGCCCCTAGCCGGCTAACAGATATGGCCGTCACATCACAGGAGGTCACATGCTTTCCGCTGTTCAGATCAAGCCCGACGTCTACTGGGTCGGCGCGCTCGACTGGAACGCGCGCGAGTTCCACGGCTACACCACCGAGGCGGGCATCACCTACAACGCCTACCTCATCCTTGACGAGAAGGTCACTCTCATCGACACCGCCAAGGTGACCTTCAAAGACGAGCTCATCGAGCGCATCTCCTCGGTGATCGACCCGTCCAAGATCGACGTCCTCATTGCCAACCACGTGGAGATGGACCACTCTGGCTCCACGCCGCTCATCCACGAGCTCGCCCCCGGCGCCCAGATCTACTGCTCTGCGCCCCAGGGCGTCAAGAACATGACCGCCCACTACGGCGACCTCGGCTACAACGGCGTCAAGACCGGCGACACCCTCTGCATCGGCAAGCGCACGCTGGCCTTTGTGCAGACGCCCATGGTCCACTGGCCGGACAACATGGTCACCTACGACGCCCACGACAAGATCCTCTTCTCCAACGACGCCTTTGGCCAGCACTTTGCCAGCTCGGCGCGCTTTGACGACGAGAACGATCTCTGCGAGGTCATGCACCAGGCGCGCAAGTACTATGCCAACATCGTGCAGCCGTACCGCGCCCAGGCTACCGCGGCGGTGAAGGCGGTGCGCTCGCTCGGGCCGGACGCGCTCGACATGATCTGCCCGGCGCACGGCGTCATCTGGCGCAGCCACGTCGAGGACATCCTGCGCGCCTACGAGGAGGACTTCGTGTCCGGCGCGGTGCGCGAGCGCGCCCTCGTGGTCTACGACTCCATGTGGCACTCCACCGAGAAGATTGCCCGGGCACTGGTGGACGGCTTCCTCGCCGCCGGGGTGCCGGCCCAGCTCATGGACCTCAAGGAGAACCACATCTCCAACGTCATGGACGTCTTCCTGGACTGCAAGTACGTGTGCGTCGGCTCGCCGACCCTCAACAGCCAGATGCTGCCCACCGTGGCGAGCTTCCTCACGTACATGAAGGGACTCTCGCCCAAGAACGACAACCGCGTGGGGCTGGCCTTTGGCTCCTACGGCTGGGCGCCTCTCGGCCCCAACAACGTGGGCAAGGAGCTCGAGGCCGCCGGGTTCCAGATGCCGGTCAAGACGCTGGCCGTCAACTGGATCCCCAGCGAGGAGCAGCTCGCGGAGGCCAAGGACGTGGCGAAGGGACTCGTCGCGTAGGGCGCAGAACAGGCCGAAGAGCGACCGCCTGGCGGAGCAGATCCGCCAGGCGGTTTTCTTTACATAATAGTTAATGTAATATACTATGAGATTAGTTGTTTACTGCTAAAGGAGGGCGACGTGGACGAGATGGTCCTTGGGTATCAGACGGCCTTGGACTACTGGCGCGCCGTTCGCGCCGCCGCCGCGGCGCAGGACCTTTTGGAAAGCGAGGGGAAGATCTATGGGGGTCGCGAGCTCACGCTGTCCGAGCGCGTGAGCATGGCGCTCAGCCTCTGCTCCACCGAACCGCCCCTTCACGTGGTGGTGAGGGACGCAAGGAGGCGCCACGCGCATGAGGGGATCGTCGACCACGTGTGGGCGGGGCCGCTCACCAGCGACCATCGCGTCGAGCTTGGGCGCGGCATATCGGTCTGCCGCATGCCCGCGGCATTTTCCCAGCTCGGGCAGGGACTCGATGAAATTGAGCTGATGCGCATCGCCCTCGAGATGACGGGAACATACGGCATTGCGCCCTGGACGGAAAAGGGAACGGTGCAGGACCTGAGACCGCTTGTTGACCCCGCAGAACTGAGGAGCTTTGCCGCCTCGGCGCGTGCCCTCAAGGTGAGGGGCGCCGCGAGGGCGTGCGACTCGCTGGCAAGCATTGTTCCGGGGTCAAACTCTCCGCGCGAGACCGATGTGGCCATTGCGTTTTTGCTGCCGCGGACAAGGGGAGGCCTGCTGCTTCCCGGGTTTAGGATGAACGAAGAGATCAAGCTGCCCAAGGCTCTTGCAGACAAGCTCGGGCAGAGCGTCGTCAAACCTGACTTTTCCTGGCCAAACGGAACGGTCGTCGAGTACGACAGCGAGCAGGAGCACCTCGCCCCCGAGGCGCGGGCAAAAGACGAGCGCAAGCGACGGGCATACCGCTCGGTGGGGAGGGACTGCCTTACGCTCACAAACGGCATCCTGGGCAGCAACGCGCTCTACGAGGAATTCGCAGCCGACTTGGAGGCGAGCCTGGGGCTGCGCCGCCGCGCCCTCTCGGAGAAGGGGATCCAGAGGCGCAGGGACCTTCGCGAGCGGTTGTTTGGCCCGGAGAGGGAGGCGGCCGCGCTTGAGGCGCTCTCAAAGAGGGGGTGAGGCCGTCGCCCGAGGGACCTCTTGTGCAAAACGGGCGCTCGTGATGAACGCGAGGGTGTTGCGTGTGCAGAATCGCCGCTCGTGATGAATGATTCTTGCCGGTTTAGTGACTTGACCCAGGCCGCGGCAGGAGAACGCCCAGTTGGGCCATCTTTCGGTACCGCCGACTTCTGCTCGAAGGCCAAAACACATTCATCACGAGCGGCGATTCTGCGCAGCGGGGGGCCCACATTCATCACGAGCGCCCGTTTTGCACGGAGCCGGGCCAGAGTCGTGCTCGGCATTCCCATACGTGAGCAACGTCGTACACGCACACGTCGGCGACCTGCTAAAATCAACCCATTGTGTCGACGGTCCCATCGTCCCGACCTTCGGCATGTATCTGATCCCCGACCGAGGAGGTTGCGCACAGGCGCATGGACGTAGCGATAAGCATTGTGGTCACCTTCCTGCTCACCCTGGCAAACGGCTATTTCTCGATGTCCGAGCTGGCCGTGGTGAGCGCCAAGAGAGCGGTTCTCGAGCCCGAGGCGGAGGAGGGTGACCGAAGAGCGCGCAGCGCCTTGGACCTCGCCTCGAACTCCGAGCAGTTCCTCGCCACCATTCAGGTGGCCATCACCTTGGTGGGCTTTGCGTCGTCCGCCTTTGCGAGCACGAGCCTGTCCGACCCGCTCGGGTCGTGGTTCATGAGCCTCGGCATGCCTGCGGGCATCGCCCAGCCGCTCGCCCCCGTCCTCATCACCCTTGCGGTCTCCTATCTCTCCATCGTGGCCGGCGAGCTCGTGCCCAAGCGCATGGCGCTCTCCAACGCCGAAGCGGTCGCCAAGTCCGTCTCGGGCCCCATCCGCGGCTTCATGCACATCGCTCGTCCGCTTGTGTGGCTCACGGCCAAGTCCGCCAACGGCCTCTCTGCCCTGTTGGGCGTCAAGTCCGCCGACGAGCGCGACAGCGTCTCGGAGGAGGAGATCAAGTACATGGTCACCGATGCCGACGAGCTCACCGACCAGGAGAAGTCGATGATCCACGAGGTCATCGACATGGGCGACACCATCGCCCGCGAGGTCATGGTGCCGCGCGTCGACATGACCGCCATGGAGGACACCTCCACGCTCACCGAGGTCCTCGCCGTCATGCGCCGCACCGGCTACTCGCGCATCCCCATCTATCACGAGTCCGTGGACCGCATCGTGGGCATCGCGCACATCAAGGACATCATCAGCCCGATTCTTGACGAGGGCCGCGCGTCCGACCCCGTTGCCGGGCACGTCCGCTCGGCCGACTTCGTGCCCGACACCAAGGACATCATCCCGCTGCTCTCCGAGATGCAGTCGAGCCACGACCAGATGGTCATCGTCGTGGACGAGTACGGCGGAACCGCGGGCGTGATCACCATCGAGGACATCGTCGAGGAGGTCGTGGGCGAGATCGAGGACGAGTTCGACCCCGACAACAAGTACCTCACCAAGCTCTCTGACCGCGAGTGGCTCGTCGACGGGCGCTTCTCCCTCGATGACGCCATCGACCTGGGCTGGCCCGTCGAGGACAGCGAGGAGTACGAGACCATTGCCGGATTCGTGACCGACCTCGCCGACAAGCTGCCCCATCCCGGTGACATCATCGAGAAGGACGGCTACCAGTTCCGTGTGCAGTCCATGCGCGGTCGCCGCCTCTCCATGCTGCGCGTCGTTGCGCCTGAGCTTGCCGCCGAGGATTCGGACGATGACGCTGACGGCGATAAGACAGCTGACTCGGAGAAGGAGTAGGCCCGCGCCTGCAACTTTCATTACAATGTTCTGAGGTACGTCGCCCGCCGCTTCCGGCGGGCCCGAGCGAAGGGGAGCCGGGCGATGGCTCAGCTTTTCGACATCAAGAGGGTTGCGGTCGGTCCGAGGAACTTCGAGGCCGAGGTCGAGCTCGCGCCGAGCGCCCCCCTCATGACCAGCGACGATCCCGACGGCACTCTGCTGGTGCTCGAGCTCTTGCCCGAGCTTGAGAATCACCTCTGCCTGGGTGACTCCTCGGCAAGCTTTGGCGAGGTCGTGGCCGACACCGAGCTCGCCCACCTGCTCGAGCACGTGACGGTCGAGCTGCTGGCGCGCACCGACCGCGCCGGCGACGTCTCCTCCGGCCAGACTGCCGGCCTCGGTGAGCGCCTCTACAAGATCACCCTCGCGTGCCCGGACGACGTGCTCGTTGCCGGAGCGCTCTCCAGCGCCGCATGGATTCTGCAATGGGCCTATGCTGGGGGCGGCGATCCGCGCCCCGACGTCGATGCCATCGCGAGCGGCCTCGTGGCGCTGATCGACAGCCTCGGGCCCGTTGCGGGGGAGGGCGAGTCCGACGTCGCACCCGAGCCCGAGCCCGAGCCCGAGATTGCGCCCGTGCCCGAACCTGAGCCCGTTTCCGATGTCGCGGAGGAGCCCGAGCCCCCCGCCGAGTCCGAGGCGGCTCCCGAGGTGGCCCCCGAGCCCGAGGCCGATGACGACCCCGACCCCGAGCCCGCCCTCGAGGACGCCCCCACCGCTCATGACGCCTGGGACCTCGGCGACGTCCCGCGCCCCCATCTCGTACGTTAGGCAGGCGCCCACGCGCCCGTATCGTAGCCAGCACTGACAGGAGGATCTCATGAACAAGAAGACCGTCGGCTTCATTTTTGGCAGCATCGTCGGCGCAGCTGCTGGCGTCGTCGCGGGCGTCATGCTCGCCCCGCGCTCGGGCGCCGAGAGCCGCGCCATGGCCGCCGACGCCATGAACGACGCTTGGGACAGCGCCGTCGACACCTATGAGCGCGGCGCCGGCGTCGTCACCGACAAGTTCAGCTCCGTCCGCCCCGTCGTCGACGCCAAGACCGACGAGCTCCGCGCCAAGGTCGACCTCGCCCGCGAGCGCATGGATCAGCTCCGCGAGTCTCTCTCCGACGCCGTCGCCGACGCCTCCGCCCAGGTTCAGGACGCCGTGACCTCCGTCGCCGACCGCGTCTCCGCCATGACGGACGCGCCTGTCGCCGACGAGAAGCCCGCCGACGCCGTGCACGTCGAGGTCGTCGACGTTGACGACGAGACTCCCGAGGCGTAGCGCGTGACCAAGGTCAGCGATCTCACCGGCCTGCGCGTTCTCGTTCACAAGAAGACGAAGACCGCCAAGGACGGAACCGTCACCGACAAGTACCAGAAGCTCGGCAAGGTTCACAACGCGGTCTTTTCGCCCGACGGCAAGCGGGTGGTTGGCTTCATGGTCAAGCGCCCGGATGCCGTTGGCATGATCAAGCGCGAGGACAGCTTCCTCGCGCTTGACGCCTTCAAGCGCCTGGGCGAGAAGGACCTGCTGGTGACGCGCGCCGAGGACGGCATGGACGTCGCCGCGCGCCGCCGACTCAACCTCGACTGGGACGCCTGCCTCATCTGGTCCGGCATGGATGCCAAGACGGTGGAGGGCAAGTCGCTCGGCTACGTCTCCGACGCGGAGTTTGACGAGAGGAGCGGCGCGGTGACGCGCTTTCTCACCTCCGACGGCGGCATTGCGCAGGCACTCATCGGCTCCTTCGTGATTACCCCCGAGATGGTGCGGGGCTACAGCCGCGGCTGCATGGTCATAGATCCCGGCGACGCCCAGGTCGCGCTCGACGGCGGCCTCGCCGGCGCCGCTGGCGAGGGCTATGCCCGCGCCAAGGCCAAGGGCGCCGAGGTGGGAAAGAAGGTCGGCGCCGCCGCCGGCGAGGCCGTGGACAAGGGCTCGTTTGCGCTCGGCCGCGCGCTCGGAAAGGCCAAGCGCGCCATCTCCGAGGCAGCAGCCCCCGAGGACGAGCCGCCCGCCGTTCCGGAAGTTCCCGCGGCCGACGTCCGCGTGGAGAAGCCGGTTCAGCGCATCGCCGAGAAGGGCGTGGGCCCCGCGTCCGCCTCCCAAAAGCCGCGGCCCAAGACCTACGCCCCCGCAGCGAAGAAGGCTGCTCCCAAGAAGAAGCCCGCAACCGCCGGTGACAAGGTCGCCCGCGCGGCGGGCAAGCAGCTCGGCTCCTTTGGCAAGATGTTCGGCTCCTTCAAGGACGAGTTCGACAAGGCAAGCAAGTAGGCCTTCAAAAGGGTCATGCAAAAGGGGACAGGTACAGAACCGCAGGAAAAACCTGTCAAAAGTGAGTAACTTTTGACAGGTTTTTCCTGCGGTTCTGTACCTGTCCCCTTTTGCATGCTACTTGCGCACCTCGTCGAGGTAGCGGGGCTTCTCCACGAGCGCGCCCTCCGCGTCGTCGATGGCGCGGCGCAGCTCGCCCGCCCGCTCGATGTACTGTCCCAGGACGTAGCGCAGGTCGGGCTCGGAGAGCCGCGCCACGAGCCCGCGCGCGTCGGCAACGCCCGTGCCAAAGCGGCGCGGGTCGCAGTTTGACTGTGCGAGCTCGACGATCTTCTCGAACGTCGCGCGCTCGCCCGGGTGAACCTCGCGCAGGCGCACCATGAGCTCCAGCTGCTCAAGCTCGCACATGATCTCCCACAGGCAGAAGACCGCCCGCTCCGCGGCGTTGCGGTAGCGCGCGAGCTCCGCGACCTCACGGTCCTTCTCGCCGTCTTTGCCCAGTCCCTCGACGAAGCGGCTCGCCTGCGTGTGGACCATCTGGAAGTGCAGCAGGGTCTCCGACGAGACCACGGTGTCCACGCGCCCCACGAGGGTGGCGCGCACCAGGTCCCAGTAGTGCTCGATCATGCCAAACATCTGGCGGACGTTGGCCACGAAGAGGCGCCGGTCGGAGGTGGGGCACACGAGGCGGTTGACCAGCGCCACGGTGGCGATCGCCAGCGCCAGGCTCGCGAGGCGCATGCCGGTGGCGTAGGAGTCGTCGATGGAGACGCTCGCCATGGTCACGGCGTAGGCCGTGGCAAAGAACGCCGACGTCACCGAGCCTGGCGTCGAGGCGTAGAGCGGCGCCACGAGCACCATGCCCAAAATGGTGACGCCCACGTAGTCGAGGTTGAGCAGCGCCACGGCGTGCACGAAGAGGCATCCGATGACGGTTCCGACCATGCGCGTGCGCATGCGCCGCACGGACTCTCCCGGGAAGGGCTGCAGCAGCAGGAACGCGTGAAGGGCGAACCAGTAGAGCTTCTCCACGGGAAAGAGCAGGTTGGTGGTGCAGCTCACGGCCAGCACGGCACCGCAGCGCACGGCGAAGCGCATCTCAAAGGAGTCGAGGCTCGGCCGCTTGCGGAAGACGGCCACGCGGGCGAGGCCGCGCGGCGTGAGGCGCCAGGGCCGCTGGCGGGGGTCGGCGGCGGTGCGCAGGATGAGGATGACCAGGTTGAGATACCCCTGGAAGAAGATGCGGAAGCGGTCCTCGCGCACCTGCGTCCGGGCGAGAAGGGCGCGGGCCTTGGGGAGCAGCGCCTCGCACGCCTCGGCGGACTCGAGCCGCAGGGCGACGTTGAGCTCGTCGGTGAGGTCGGCCAGCGCCACGAGCGCGCTGCCGTGCTCCTCGACGTGATCCCCCGTCCAGTCGGAGCTCCCCGTGAGGTAAGCCGTGCGCTGCGCGAGCGTGGCGAACATGTCCAGGAGGTCCGCCACGCGCGGCGGGGCGCAGGAGTCCTCGCGCGCCGTGTAGGCGAGGCGCGCGAAGTCGCTCCGCAGCCGAAGGAGCTCGCCGCGCAGGGGCCCGTCCGTACCCGACCGCGCCGCGGAGCGCAGGTCGTCGGCGAGGCGGCGGACGTAGTCGTGGAGCTGCTCGCGCGGCTCGTCCGCCCGATGTCGCGCGATGCCGGCCACGAGCAGGCACAGCGAGAGCAGGCTGCAGGACGCCAGGAGGACCCCTGCCTGCGTCCAGAAGGTCTCAACGATGGCGTAGGGGCGCAGCTCCAGCCAGCAGAAGAGCATGGTGTAGGGGAAGTAGCGCCGGGGGTTGAGCTGCGAGGAGCGCATGAAGACCAGGAAGAACGGCACGCAGAGGTTTACCGCCACGCTCAGGACCACGTTGGAGACGGCCAGGCGCGCCGCCAGCAGCGCGAAGGCGCTCACGAGGAAGAAGCGCGCGTACTGCGTGGGCGGGTTGTACTTGTGCAGCCGCGTCTCGAAGAGCGTGGTGTAGGGGGAGACGACGAGCAGGTAGTCGGATCCAAAGGCCAGCGTGACGATCCAGAGCAGCGCGATGAAGAACAAGATCGTGGGCAGCGTGTCCACGAGCTTGTCGCGCTTGCTCTCGAGCCGTATCAGCGCCTTGTCGACGTTCATTGCCGCTCCTCGGCGGTGCAGGGACCTCGGTCACACTCCCATGACAAACATGATAACGGTGAGTACCACCACGGCAACGATGGTGAGCCAGGTGAGCGCGTTCCAGACGCGACCGTTGACGTGGCGGCCCATCACGTGCTTGTCGCTCGCGATGAGGACCATGAAGACCAAAAGCACCGGCAGCAGCACGCCGTTGATGACCTGGGCGATCATCATGATGCCAAAGAGATTGACGTTGGGGAGAAGGACCACGACGGCGGAGATGGCAATGACGGCGGTGATGATGCCGCGGTACGCCGGCGCCTCGGCCCAGCTGCGGTCGGCGCCGCGCTCCCAGCCAAAGGCCTCGCACACGGCGCTCGAGGTGATGCCGGGCAGCACGCACGCGGCGAGAAACGACGCCCCGGTGAGGCCGGCGCCAAAGAGCGCCTCGGCGTAGTCGCCCACGAGCGGGGCCAGCGCAGCGGCGGCGTCCTCGGCGCTGCTCACCTGGATGCCGGCGGGGTTGAGCACGGCGCCGGTGGTGAGGATGATGAACCAGGAGATGACGCTCGCGGCGACGGCCCCGGTGACGGTGTCGATGCGCTGGTAGGGGAGGTCATCTGCCTGCGCGTTCTTCTCGACCACGTTGCTCTGCGCCAGGAAGAGCATCCACGGCGCGATCGCGGTGCCCACGCTCGCCACGAGCAGCGACAGGTACTGGGGCGTCGCGTGGACGTGGGGGACCACGGTGTCGAGCAGCGCCTCGCCCCAGTCCGGGCCCACCATGACGCCCGCCACGATGTAGGTCACAAAGACGCAGGCGATGGCGAGAAGGACCTTCTCGATGCGTCGGTACGACCCGCTCATCGTGAGGAGCCAGATCGCGAGCGCCGCAACGGGCACCGAGACGACGGGCGGCACGTCGAAGAGGGCGAGCGCCGAGGCGATGCCCGCGAACTCGGAGAGCGTGACCGTGGTGTTTGAGACCAGCAGCGCGAGCATGGCCAGGGCGGAGAGGCGCACGCCAAACTGCTCGCGGATCAGCGACGCCAGGCCCTTGCCGGTGACGCAGCCCATGCGCGCCGCGGTCTCCTGTGCGACGATGAGCAGAAAGCACATGACCGGAACGGTCCAGAGCTGGTGAAAGCCAAAGAGCGCGCCGGCGTTGGAGTAGGTGGCCACGCCGCCCGCGTCCGCGCCGGCGAGCGCCGCCACCATGCCGGGCCCCATGGCCGCGAGGATGAGGCGCGGCTGTAGGCGCGTGCGCGGCGCCTCGGCGTCCTTCTCGCCTTTCCTGAGCGCCGGCACGCCTACCCCACCAGCCCCATCGGCGCGGCGAGCACGGCCACGGCCGCCAGGAACACCGCCACCGCCACGAGCATGGAGACCAGGGAGAGCGTAAAGCCCGAGGTCTCCTTGTTGCGCTCGTCGCGGCTGCGCAGCAGGCCCAGGTAGAGCGGGGACGTGGCAAACGAGAAGAACGTGGAGACCGCCGCGGCGACGCCGCCCGTGGACAGGGCGCTCCCGAGCCCGCCGAGCGCGGACGGGACCGACGGCACGGCCGGCGAGGCGATGACGCTCTCGAGCGCGATGACGATCAGCGCGACGAGGGCGCCGAGCGAGACGCCCAGGCCCAGGCCCTTGAACGTGAAGCCGATCATCGAGGGCGAGTCCTCGTCGTCGGGGTCGTTCTCCAGGAAGAAGTTGGTGACGTAGCTCACGGAGTCGTCTGCGAGCACGAGGGCCACGGCGAGCGGGATGGCGGCGGCGAGCGTCTCGCCGAGGCCGAGGCTGCCGCCCACCACAAACGCCAGCGCGAGCACGCCGAGCGCCCAGAGGGCGACCCAGACGTTGCGGCGCACGAGCCAGATGAGGGTGCTCGCGTGCCCGGAGTCCTCGCCGTCCGCCGAGCCGCCGGCCACGCGCAGGTCCTCGGCGTGCTCCTCCTCCAGGACGTCGAGCGCGTCGTCGACGGTGACGATGCCCAGCAGGCGCCCCTCGTCGTTGACGACGGGCATGGCGAGCAGGTTGTACTTGGCGATGTCCTCGGCCACGTCCTCCTGGTCATCCTCGGGGCTGGCGGTCACGAGGTCCTCGGTGGCGAGCTCGGAGAGGCGCGTCTCGGGAGCGGCGACGATGAGCGCGTTGAGGGTCACCACGCCGGAGAGGCGGCCCTCCTCGTTGGTGAGGTAGACGTAGCGGACGGACTCGAAGTCCTCGTCCAGGCCGCGCAGCAGCTCCACGGCGTCGGCCACGGTGGCTCCCTCGTCGATGGAGGCGACCTCGGAGGTCATGATGCGGCCGGCGGTGTTCTCGCGGTAGCCCAGAAGCTGGCGGATGGCGCGCTGCTCCTGGACGCCCATCAGGCGCAGGAGCTTCTCGGCCTTGTCGTAGTCGAGCTCGGAGACGAGCTCGGCGGCGTCGTCCGGGTCCATCTCGGACAGCATGCGCGAGGCGTCGGTCTCGGTGAGGTTGCCCATGAGCTCGGCGGCCATCGCGTCGTCGTCGAACTCGGCCATGGCGCCGGCGCGCTGCTCGTCGTCGAGCTGGGCGAAGACCTGGCCGCGCAGGCGCGGGTCCAGCCGCTCGATGATGTCGGCGATGTCGGCGGGGTGCATGTCGTCGAGGGTCTTGTGGGAGACGGAGAGCTTGACGTTGGAGAGGTCGCGCTCCACGAGGTCCATGTAGCTCCACGCGATGATCTTCTCGGGCATCGGGTGGCCGAAGGCGCGCGCCAGGCGCAGGGCCACGCGCTCCAGGGCGGGGTGCAGGCTGCGCAGCAGGCCGCGCGCGCCCACCTCGGCGCCCAGCAGACGCAGCTGGGTGGAGCTGGTGTCCGAGAGCTTGAGGTCGTTCACGCGCACGACGCGCATGCCGTGGGTGTCCACGATCTGCTTGTTCAAGATGTCGCGGGCGAGAAGGACCTCGTCCGGCTGCAGGTACGAGAAGCGCAGGTCGGTGGCTATGACCTTGAGGTGGACCTCGTGCTCGTCATAGGTGTCCACGAACTTGCGCCACGAGATCATGATGGGGGTGCGGCCGGGGCCCATGAAGGCCAGGCTCGTGATGCGGGGAAAGACCTCGCCCGTGGCGATGCCGAGGTCGGAGACCGTGCCGACCTTCTCGCCGTCGGCGTCCAGAACGGGGTTGCCCAAGAGCTGGGACAGGTAGATCATGCGCGCTCCTTAGTTGCGTCTTGCGTCGGGCGACGCGCTCGCGGGGCGCGCCGCAGAGTCATCGACTGTGAGGTCGAGGTTTCATGCGGACCCTTCTCTTCGGCGGATTTTCCACTGGTCATTGTAGCCCATGCGGGCCGGGCGGCGAGGCGTCTTGGCGCGTGCGCTTAACAATCACGGTCTATCCGGATGCGCGACGGTCGCGTGCTTAAGGATCGCGCCGCGTCCGGCGAATCGGAACCGGCGTGCTTAAAGATCGCCCCGCGTCCGGCGAGAAGGACGAGTGGCGCTTAAAGATCGCCCCGCGTCCAAAGGGGAGGCGCGCGGCCCGTCCGGATGGGCGGCGATTCTTAAGCCGTGAGGGCTCTTCTCGCCAGACGCAAGGCAATCTTTAAGCATGGCGGCGCCGATTCGCCGGACGCAAGGCGATCATTAAGCGTGATGGCGCCGATCCGCCGGATAGGTCGCGATCTTTAAGCAGCACCCGTGCCGTCGCCCGCGAGCGTTTGTGTCCGGTGCGCGTCGTATGATGGAGCGGAGAGGAGACCAGCTATATGAAGTCAAGACCCGAGGGCTAGCTTTTCTCGTTCTCGGTTTTTTCGGAACCAGCACCTTGAGAACCGGATACCGAATGCTTTGAGGGGTCCCTTCCCGGCCTCGCCGGGTCGTACGGGACCCCGTCCCGCATCACCGCGAACACGATGTGGCACAGCTTGCGCGCCACGGCGGTCACCGCCACCCGGTGGCACTTGCCCTCGGCGCGCTTCCTCTCGTAGAAGGCGCGCAGGGACGGGTCGTACTGCCAGGCCCTGCTGGCCGCGAGCCAGAGGGCCCTCCTGAGGTAGGGCGACCCGTGCTTGGTGATGGGCCCGCCCCCGCTGTCGAACTTCCCGGACTGGTTCACCCCGGAGTTCAGCCCGGCGTAGCTCACGAGCGCGGGGGCGTTGCGGAAGCGCGAGACGTCGCCTATCTCGGCGACGATCTGGGCGCCGGTGGCGTAGGAGACGCCGGGGATGGTGAGCACGAGCGGCTCGACCCTCTCCAGCAGCTCCCTGATGAGGGCGTCGAACTTGGCGCACTCCGCGTCGAGGAAGTCCATCTGGCGCACGAGCGAGCGGACCTGCATCGAGGCGGCCGCCTCGCCGAGCCTGATGCCGACGGAGCCCTTCGCGAGCGCCTTGAGCTCGGCCGCCTTGCCGTCCATGCGGCGGCTGCCGCGCGCGGCCTCGGAGATGTCGCGCTGCAGCGAGTCCGCGCGCCTGCGCGCGAGCTCGGAGGGCAGCGGGCTCCTGGAGAGCACGGCGCGCCCGGCGGCCCCGAACACGTCGGAGAACGCCCCGGGGAGCTCCGGGAAGTAGGAGTCCAGCAGGCACAGGCACTGCGTCTTCACCTCGGCGAGCTCGGCCTTGAGCGACTGCCGGTATCGCGTGAGCGAGCGCAGCGACTGGACCTCGTCGGTGGCGAGCCTCGTCGGGTCGTACCGGCCGATGCGCAGCGTCTCGGCGATGAGGCCCGCGTCCACGCGGTCGTTCTTCACCCTGTCGAGTCCCTTCAGCCTGCGCACGGCGCGCACCTGCACGGGGTCGATCACCGCGACCGAGTAGCCCCTGGAGACCAGGAAGGCGTAGAGCGCCATCCAGTAGTGCCCGGTGGCCTCCATGCCGACGAGCACGTCCGAGGGCCCCCCGGCCACCCCCTCGAGCCACGCCTCGCACCGCTCGAAGCCCGCGGCGCTGTTCTTGAAGCCCATGGGCCTCGAGACCTCGGAGCCGCGCTCGTCGACGGCCCCTATCACGTGGTCCGCCTTGGCGACGTCCACACCGGCGTACACCATGTCCGCCCCTCCTCTCCGCTGCAGGGCGGCGGGCCGCCTGCCGCGTCACCCGGGGCCGCAACCTCCCAGAAGAGATCCGAGGTGGCGCATGGCCCCTCATCCAGCTAATCCGCGGAAATGCCCGGGTGGGGCAGGACGCCACTCTCCTCTGCGGGGTCGCATCGCGCCCCAGGCGCCATGTGGGCGTCCCTGCCCGCCAGAGTCTGCATTGCACCAAAGCATCCGGTATCCGGCTCTCAGATGCAACGACTTAAAGATAGGAGGCGCCATGCCCCGGGCAGAGAAGAGCCGTCACATCCTGCGCCGCATTGGGCGCGTCGCGGCAGGTGTCGCCGCCGCGGCGGTCGTCATGGCGCTTGCGGCGGGCACGGTGGCCCTGGCGCTTCTCGGCGACACGGTGAAGTCGTACCTGGGGACCGACGTCGTGGACGTGACGGCCGAGGAGCGCGAGGCCGTGATGGCGTCCGGGCGCGCGCTCGCCGAGCGCGTCGAGGCCGAGGGCGTCGTGCTCGTGCGCAACGAGGACGACACGCTGCCGCTGCCCGCCGCGACTGACCGCGTGAACGTCTTTGGGTGGGCCTCCACCCAGTGGGTGGGCTCCGGCTCCGGCTCCGGCCAGGTAACGGGGTCGGTCATGGGGCTGCTCGAGGCGCTGGAGGAGCGCGGCGTGTCCTACAACCGGGAGCTCTCGGACATGTACCGGGACTTCCACGGCGAGCGGGACTATCGCGGCGCCGGCGCGCTCAACAGCCACGATGACGAATACTGCCGCCTGTACGAGCCGTGCCTGGACGACGAGACCTGCTACACCGAGGACCTTCTCGCCAACGCGCGGGCGTTCTCCGACACGGCGATCGTCGTCATCGGCCGCGTCTCGGGCGAGTCGATCGACTGCCCGACCTGGCAGCACAAGGTGCGCTCCCGCGACGGCGCGGTCACGGTCGACGCCACCCGCACCTACCTCGAGCTCTCCTCGGAGGAGGAGGCGCTGCTGCGCTACGTGGGCGCCACCTACGAGCACGTGGTCGTGGTCGTCAACGCAACCAACACGATGGAGCTCGGCCAGCTCGAGACCATCCCGGGCGTCGACGCGGCGCTGATCGCGGGGCCCACCGGGGAGGTCGGCGCGCGGGCGGTGGCGTCCGTGCTCTGGGGCGACGTCAACCCCTCCGGCCGCACGGCGGACACCTACGCCTACGACTTCTCAACGGCCGCGAGCTGGGCAAACGCGGGCGAGAAGGGCGAGGGCTCCTATCTCGGGTCCCAGGGGCTCTATCCCGCCGACGGAACCGCCAACGTCAACGTGGGCACGCACGAGACCTACGACACGGTGCGCTTTGTGGACTATGCCGAGGGCATCTACGTGGGCTACCGCTGGTACGAGACCGCCGACGCGGAGGGCTTCTGGGACGACGTCGCAAACGAGCACGGGAGGGGCTACGACGGCGTGGTCCAGTACCCCTTTGGGTACGGCCTGAGCTACACGGAGTTTACCTGGGAGGTCATCGGGCGCTCGCCCTCGCAGGGCACGCGCGTGGGGCGCGAGACGCCCTTCTCGCTGCGCGTGCGCGTGACCAATGTCGGCGACGTGGCCGGCCGCGACGTCCTACAGCTCTATTGCACCACGCCCTATGAGCCAGGCGGGATCGAGAAGGCCTCGACCGCGCTCGTGGCCTACGAGAAGACCGGCTTGCTGCAGCCCGGAGAGAGCCAGGAGGTGGCGCTCTCGTTTGAGCTCGACGACGTGGCCTCGTATGACCACGCGGACGCCAATGCCAACGGCTTTGCCGGCTACGAGCTGGAGCGCGGAGAGTACGTCGTCGAGCTCAAGCGCAACGCGCATGAGGTTGCGGACTGTCCCGCGGCTCGCACGGTGCTGTGGCTCCCGGAAGACGTCCTGTGCGAGACGAGCCTCGAGACGGGCGCCGCGGTGACCAACCGCTTTACGGGGGAGTCCGCCGTCGACGGCGTGTCCGTGGACGGGTCGGACTCCGGGGCGGGCATCACCTACCTCACGCGGGCCGACTTCGCGGGCACCTTCCCTCGGGCGCGCAGCGCGGACCGGGCCATGGCCGAGGGCGTGGCCGCACTCAACCTCTACGACGAGGAGCAGGCGCGGGAGGACGCCCTTCTCGCCGCGCAGGGCGCCGGGGTGGGAACCTACCAGCCCCTGGTCTCCACCGGGAGCTCGTCCTGGCAGCTCTTCAAGGACGGCGAGCTCACGGAGCTGGGCCGCGAGCTGGGGGAGGACTACGCGAGCCCCTTCTGGGAGATCGTGCTCGACCGCATCTCGGTGAGCGACCTGGAGCGTCTCACGCTGCACGGCTACCTTGCGACCGGGGCGATAGACGCGGTGGGCAAGCCGCTCACCAAGGAGGTCGACGGGCCGGCGCAGGTGGGGTCGTTCAACCAGCTCACGTACGGCGTGGGATACCCCAGTCCCTGCGTGCTCGCGCAGACATGGAACAAGGGTCTTGCGCGCGACTATGGCCGCCAGCTGGGCCTGGAGGCGGCGGTGCTCGGCGTCGACGGGCTCTATGCGCCCTGCGCCAACCTCCACCGCACGCCGCTCGGCGGCCGCAACTACGAGTACTACGCGGAGGACCCGCTCGTGTGCGGAACCACGGCGGCCGAGGTGGTGACGGGCGCGCGCGAGGCGGGGACGTACTGCCTCCTCAAGCACTTTGCGGTCAACAACCAGGACTCGTACCGCGACTCGCTCTACACGTGGCTTACCGAGCAGGCCCTGCGCGAGCTCTACCTGCGGCCGTTCCAGATAGCCGTCGAGAGCGGCGCCACGGGACTCATGACCTCGTACAACCGCATCGGCGCGGTCTGGGCCGGCGGCAGCTCGGCGCTGCTTTCGGACGTGCTGCGCGGCGAGTGGGGCTTTGCAGGCGCCGTGATCACCGACTACGCCGACCACCAGCAGTACATGAGCGCCGACCAGGCCCTTCTCGCCGGCGGGGACCTCTATATGGACGGGGTCTTTCGCAACGGGGAGTACGCGTACGTCCCGGAGGCGGGGGAGGGCCGGCGCGGCTACGTCGCCAGCCTGCGGCGCGCGGCCAAGGACGTGCTCTATCTGGCGGTCGAGGCGCGTGCGACCAACCTCTCCTACAACGAGGCGGCCGAGGCGGCGGGCGGCGAGACGCTCGAGCGGCCCGTCAAGCGGCCGGGCTTCAACTACCTGGGGACCGCGCTCGCGCTTGCGGACGCTGCCGCGTTCACGGGCGCGGCCGTGTGGGTCCACTGCGCGCTGCGGCGGCGACGCAAAGAGCCCCTGGCCAAACGGTCTGGCCGGGGGCTCGCATGAGGCAACGGGCGGAGGAGGAGGGATTCGAACCCTCGGAACGGGGGTTGCCCGCTCGACGGTTTTCAAGACCGCTGCAATCAACCGCTCTGCCACTCCTCCGTGCAGACCTTATCCTACCCTATAAGCGGACATTCGAGCTCGAGGAGGCGCGGTGACGGCAGGCGAGAAGAGTGCGGGGGCAGAAGACGAGCACTTCATGCGTATGGCGCTCGACGAGGCTGCCGCCGCGGCGGAGGAGGGCGAGGTTCCCATCGGCGCGGTCGTGGTGTGCGACGGCGCGGTCGTGGCGCGCGCCCACAACCGGCGCGAGACCGACGCCGACCCCTCCGCCCACGCGGAGTTTGCGGCGATGGTGGCCGCCTCGCGCGCGCTCGGGCGCTGGAGGCTCACGGGATGCACGGTCTACGTGACGCTCGAGCCGTGCCTCATGTGCGCGGGCCTCATGGTCAACGCGCGCGTCGACCGCTGCGTGTACGGCGCGGCCGACCCCAAGGGCGGGGCGCTCGGCACGCTCTACGACGTGAGCCACGACCCGCGGCTCAACCACGAGTTCGCGGTGACCTCCGGCGTGCTCGCCGACGAGGCCGCCGAGCTGCTGCGCACGTTCTTCCGCGCGCGGCGCCGCAAGTGAGGGGGCGGGTCCTTCTCGCCTGGCTCCGCGCGGATTATAGGGTATGTGCACCCCGCCTTTAGGGTGTGTACACCCCGCCGATCCGCCCGTCCTTCTCGCCAATCAGTCTACCTGCGTGTTTGCTGCGCTCTCAAAATCGCCGAGTGTACATACCCTCACGGAGCAGTGTACATACCCTCACGGGAGTCGTCCCTACAGGACGAGCGACCCCACGTACACGAGTGCGGCCATCACAACGGCGAAGCCAAACGCGTATGCGGCGATCTTGCCGAGGATCTCGCCGTCCTTGCCCACGAGGCCGCATGCCGCGCAGCCGATGGCGATGTTCTGCGGGCTGAGCATCTTGCCGGCGGAGACGCCGAGCGAGTTGGCGGCCACGAGCCACGTCTCGTCGGCACCGATGGACTGGGCGGCCTGGAGCTGGACGTTGCCAAAGAGGACCTCGCTGGATGTGCCGGAGCCGGTCACGAAGGTGCCGAGGGCGCCCAGCAGCGGGGCGACGAGCGGGTAGAAGCCGCCGAGGGTGCTCACGAAGAAGGCGGCGATGCTCGCGATCATGCCCGAGTAGCCCATGATCTTGGCGCAGGCGAGCACGCCGAGCATGGTCACGATGGTCTTGCTCATCTGCTTGCAGGTGCCAAGAAGAACCTGGACGAGCTCGCGGACGCTGCAGCCCTGGATGAGGCCGCCGATGATGCCGCAGACGATGATGATCACGCCAGGGGTGTCGATCCACGTGAACGTGAGGGTTGCCGTGGGGTCGCCCGCGTAGATGTTGACCGTGGTGGCGACGGCGGAGAGCGGCTCGTAGATGGCCGGGACGAGCTGACTGGTGATCAGCAGGGCCACGAGGATGAGGATGAAGGGCGACCATGCGAGAAGGATCTGCAGCGCGGGCCCGCCAAAGCCCTCGTAGTGGTGGACGCCCGTGAGACGGCACTCCGCGGGCACTTCTCGCCCGCGCCTGGTGAGCGCAAAGAGGAAGGTGGCGACCAGCGCGCAGGTGGCGGCGACCACGTCGGCGAGCGTCGGGCCCACGAACTGCGCCGCCGCGATCATGGGCAGGCCAAAGGAGAGGCCGGAGACGAGCGCCGCGGGCAGCGCGCCCTTGAGCGCCCGCGCGCCGCCGCCCACGAGCATGACCATGAGGATCGGGCAGACGATCACGAACGGGAGCACCTGGATGGCCTGGACCGTTGCGAGCTCGAAGGCGTCGATGCCGGTGATGGAGGCGAGCGTGGTGGTGGGGATGCCGATGGAGCCAAACATGGTGGGGACGCCGTTGGCGATCAGGCAGGCGAGGATGGAGGTCACCGGCGAGACGCCGAGCGCCACGAGCATGCTCGCGGGGATGGCGACGGCGGTTCCGAAGCCGGCCATGCCCTCGAGGAACCCGCCGAAGCACCAGGCGATGAGCAGCGTGAGGATGCGCTTGTCGTCGGAGACCGAGCAGAGCATGGCCTTGATGGTCTCCATGCCGCTCGTGTGGACGGTGACGTTGTAGGTGAACACCGCGGCGATGATGACGATGACGATGGGCCAGAGCGCCATGGCAAACCCCTCGAGCGCGGCGGTTGCCATGTTGAGGGGCGTCATCTGCCAGCCGAGCATGGCGCAGACGGCCGCGACGACGAAGGCGCCGGCGCTGGCGAGCCAGGCCTCCATGTGCAGGCCGCAGAGGGCGATGACCAGCCAGATGATGGGGGCGAGTGCGAGGACGAACATTCCGAACAGCTCAAGCATGTTGGCTCCCAAGGTCGAGCGAAAGGCAAATCAGCTCACAAATTTACCACGTATGGTGGTGAAATCGGCCCGCGCTTTCGAAGTCTCGTCCTCCGGTGTTCTCCCGGCACAAAGGGGGCGCGGCCCCGGCGAGGGGCCGCGCCCGGTCCGGCGGTGCTGTCGTGCGCCCTAGCGCAGCGCGCTCCAGTGCTCGAACCCGCCGTCCTTGGCGTAGTCGTGGGAGTTCGTCGCCTCGGCGATGTCGAGGAACGCGTAGAACCCCTCGTCGACGTCGGGGAAGCGCCTGATCTCGTCCAGGTGGGCGCTCACGAAGACGCCGTCGGCCACGCGCCCGAGCATGCGGTTGGCGATGGTGGTCGCCTGCGCGCGGGTGATGTTGTCGTTGGGGCCAAAGCGTCCCGTCCCGTCGTCGTACCCGCTGATCCACCCGTACTTGATCGACCCGACGATGACGCCGTAGTACCAGTCGCCCTCGGAGACGTCGGTGAAGATGTTCTCGCCCGACAGGTCGCCCTTGGAGAAGCGCATCGCCATCGCGGTGAACTCGGCGCGCGTGATGGGCCGCTCGGGCTCGACCGTCGTGGGGCTCGTGCCCAGCAGGATGCCGTGGGACGCCATGGTCGCGACGGCCTCGTAGTACCAGGCGCCCTCGGAGAGGTCCTCGAAGTCGAACTGGACGTCGCCGCGGGACTTGTCCTTGAGCATGTTGTAGAACATCTGCGCGGCCTCGCCGCGGGTCATGTTGTCGTCCGGGCCGAAGCGGCCGGTCCCGTCGTCGTAGCCGTGCATGAACGCGTCGTGGTCGCCCGTCTCGAACCAGTCGGAGACGCCCGTGTCGTCGGGGTCGGCGGGGGCGTTGCCGCGGGTGAACGTGACGGAGATGGTGTGGTCGCCCCGCACGTCCTCGAAGGTGTAGGAGCCGAGGGCGCCCACGCTCTTGCCGTCGATCGCGACGTCGCGCACCTTGTTGCCCTTGTCGGGCGTGATGGTGAAGGCCTGGTCGGTGCCCTCGGTCACGGCCACCTCGCCGGAGGGGCTGATCGAGCCGCCCGACCCGGCGGTCGCGGTGATGGTGTGGGTCGCCGCGGGCGGGATCACGGTACCGCCGGACGGCCTATCCCACACGAGGACGAAGGGGGAGAAGGAGCTGGTATCAAACTTAACGTACTGAGCTCCGTTCACCGTGACGAGTTCGGGCTCAATAACGTCTGGCTGATTCCCGGAGAGTTCGACGTCCAAATTGTCGTAGTTTCGATCCAGGGCGTCAAAGTGGATTACGTAGAAGGGCTTGCTGTCGTCAAAGCCCTCGGGAACCTTCCAGTAGATCGTGAGCTTGTCGTCCTTGCCCATGGTCAGGTATGCGTTGCCGTTCTTGGTGTCCACGAGGTCAAGATAGCGCTGCTCGTAGGCATAGTCTCCAGCAGGGATGTCCTCCATGTTGTCCTGGATGTACTCAGCCAGCACCCCGTCATCCAGAACATCGTCTACCAACAGCCGCACGCCCTCGGTGTCTTTCAGTTCCACATTGCTGCCATTGATGTAGTAGGTGACGTTGTTTGTGGCCAGCGCAGTGATCCCGTAGCCGGAGAGTTCGTCCGTGTTGCTGATAATTTCTGTCGTGATGTCCTCACCCGTCAGACCGCGGACTACCAGCTTGCCATCGGCGCTGTTCACGCCGCAGGTCACCGTCTGGTCGTTAGGCAGAGTCAAAACGGCGGTGATCTTGCTGGGGTCCAGTTCTCCGGAATAGATCCTCATGGAGTATTCCTGATACTGATTCTCCATGTCGGGGCTGAACTCATCGCTGGCGATAACGTGTCCCTCGGAATCGGTGAGCTGCAGGCGAACCGGGATCTCCTGTCCGTCCCCATCCGTGCCGGGCAGCATGCGGTAGATGTAGCGCTGCCGATCGGTGCCCTCCACATCGCTGCTGTGAGCTTCGGTGCCGTAGAGCTCCAGCTTCCATTCTCTTGTTACGCCCTCATTATCGTTGTATTTGAATACGAGGCGCCCCGCCAGGTTCTCCGCGCTAGAGTCGCCTCCCAGCTGATCGTTGATCCAATCCGGAAGGGTGATGTAGTACCCGGGCTCGGGCAGGCCGTTAGTCGCGGCGGTCTGGCTTCCCGCGCTATCCACCACACCGGTGTACCCCTCGCCACCGGTATAAATTGTGATGTCGGCAGGCGTGATGGTGATGGGGGTCGTATCGACCACATCTGCATTCATGACATAGCTTCTGTCGGTCGCATAGTCGCCGGCAATGAAGTTATGCCCGGATTTATAATACCGTATGGCTGGCCTGTTGTTTTCGACATAGTAGCCATAGATCTCTACCAGATAGTAATCGTCATCCGTCCGGGCATCGGAGACATTGCGGATGGGGATCACATTCTGATCTGTAAAGACTCTGTTGTAATTGCCGGACGTTATCGCCGTGGAGAAGAGCTCAGGTTCCGTTTCACTCCGGGGACCGTTCACGCTGTTGTCCTTCTCATCCCACCAGCAGTATTTAAAATAGACATAGGTTCCGCTTTCCTTGGCTTCCTCAGTGGCCAGGGGATGGGTAACCTGAACGCCAACAGAACCGGCGTTCTCCCGGTCCACAGTGACGGTGAGCTCCGGCACGCCGGAACCGGCGTCCTGAACCACACTACCATTTACCATATATTCAACCGTGGGTTTGGAAACCACAACATCATTTACAACGGAAACCTCAAGCTCGACATCCTGCCGGCCGCTGACCTTGGAGGTATTGGTGAGAATTTTTGTGTCATCGTAGATCTTCCAGCCGGCATCATATCCCGGTGTGTTGCCCACACTGCCCGGATCAGGCAGCGTATAGGTGTCATCCTGATACCAGATCCCGTCTTCATCCCGGGTATACTGGATACTCTGACCATAGAGCTTGAGCTGCGTGTCCACAAGGTCAGAACCATTCATAAATTTCAGTGTTACAGGATAGGTTTTTGTGGTGCGGGTGAAGCTGCCCGTACCCTTATAGGCTTCATTATTGGGCAGGATCAGCAGGCCAACATTCTTAAACGCATCGGAATCGTACCCATCGTAGCCGCTCTGTCTATCAATATAGATCTGCGCAAATTTCTTATTGTAAAAAGCCTGGGAGCCGATGATTTCCACAGATTCAGGAATGTGGACCTTCAATTCGGTTCCTGCCCGGAAATTATCCTTGAAGGTATCCTTGCCGATCACTTTCAGGTTGGCGGGCAGTTCGAAGATCACATCGCTGCCGCTGGAAGCCGTCCGCAAAAATTCCAGGCCGGTGCAGTCTTTAAAGACAGAACCGGATGTTCCATCCGCTGTACCCAGCACTTCAAGCGTGTCAGGCAGAATCACGCCAGTCAAACCGGTACAGCCGTTGAAGGCGCTCTTTTCAATGGTATTCACATTGGTATGGGAAAGATCCAGCACACCGGAGATATCACTGCAGCTCATGGCCGCCTGGTATTTGATAGCAGTCAAACCGGTAGCCTGGGAGAAATCGATTGCGGCTACCTTGCACTGTCCCAGCT
This sequence comes from uncultured Atopobiaceae bacterium, assembly GCA_944320385.1. Taxonomy (GTDB): domain Bacteria; phylum Actinomycetota; class Coriobacteriia; order Coriobacteriales; family Atopobiaceae; genus Thermophilibacter. The sequence continues at coordinate 185,818 of CALUHH010000002.1, forward strand.
TGTCATAGGTAGTGACAGCCCCATATCTGGCTTTATCATAGGTATAGTTATCCCGAAACGCATCGTTTGCAATGGTCGTTACCGTGTTCGGGATTTGCAGGGCAACATACAAGGTCGCCTTGTCGGGATTTACCTCGGTAAACCAGGTTTTGGAAACACCATAATAGGTGTTATTTTTGATCACCATGGCGTCTGCCGTTACCAACATGGGATCCTCCGCTGTTTGTCCTGTTCCATTGGCCTCCGGTACGGCCAGCACTGTCGTGGGCAGCAGTCCCACAAGCAGGCACAGGGTCAAACAGAATGCGAATAACCGTTTTTTCATAAGATTGCCTCCATTATTTCCTTTCGTTCCGCTCAGCATGGGCCAGGAGTGCCACCAGTCGTTCTTTTTCGGTCCGTGCAGTGATCTCCGATGGAGAGTTGGGGTACTGTCAAGATTCTTGCGCACTTTCCGACAGCCCCATAGGCCCGCCCTCCGGTGTGGCTACCCCTCCAGCAGCGTC
>CALUHH010000003.1 GCA_944320385.1 uncultured Atopobiaceae bacterium
CCTCGCGCTCCTCCCTGGTGTACATCGGACTCCCTCCTGGACCAAGCTCGGTCCGAGATTTTGTCCGGGGTCCCGAGGGCGCCCCACATAAAAGATGCTGCACACAATCGGCGAAAGCGGGGCCGATTTCGGGGTGAGGAGAACGACGGGGGCGCGTTTACTCACAATCGGGGTTTTGTAGCAGGGGGGTGCGGGCGCTCATCGGGCCGCGGCGACCAAGCGGCCGGGTGATACCCGGGCTTCAGCCCAAATCCTCATGTGGGCCCGCGCCCGAAAAGAACCCGCGGCCCCGACCACTCGCCGCGCCGCGTGTCTGAGCGCGCCGCCAGCCGGGAACGATGACCCTAACGGCGAAAGGGGAGCCATGGGCGATAGCTGCTACGACGTCATCGTCATCGGGGCGGGGGTCTGCGGGTGCGCGATCGCCCGCGAGCTCTCGCGCCGCCGGCTCAGCGCGTGCGTGCTCGAGGCCGAGGAGGACGTCTGCTGCGGCACCTCGAAGGCAAACTCCGCGATCGTGCACGCGGGCTTCGACGCAGCCACGGGCACCCTGATGGCACGCCTCAACGTGGAGGGATCGCGCCTCATGGGGCCGCTCTGCGAGGAGCTCGGCGTGGACTTTGAGCGCATCGGGTCGATCGTGGTGTGCGTCGACGAGGCGGAGCGCGGCGGGCTCGACGCCCTTCTCGCCCGCGGAAGAGCAAACGGCGTCCCCGACCTGCGCATCATTGAGCGAGAAGAGCTGCGCGCCCTGGAGCCCAACGTCGCGGACGCCGCCGTGGCCGCGCTCTGGGCGCCAACGGGCGCGATCGTGAACCCCTTCCAGCTCACCGCGGCGCTTGCGGAGACGGCGGCCGTGACCGGCGTCGCGTTCAGGTTCTTGTCGCCCGTGACCGGCGTGGCGCGGCGCGTGGACGGCCGGTGGGACGTGACCACGCCCGCCGGCACGCTCGCGGCCCGCGTGGTGGTCAACGCCGCCGGCGTCCACGCCGACGAGCTGCACAACCTCGTCTGCGCGCCCGCTGACCGCCTGGAGATCGCGCCCCGGCGCGGGCAGTACCACGTGCTCGACGTCACCGCCGGCGCGCACGTGCGGCACACGGTCTTTGCGCTGCCCACGCGCCTGGGCAAGGGCGTGCTCGTGACGCCCACCACGGGCGGCAACCTGCTCGTGGGCCCCACGGCCGAGGACGTCGACAGCAAGGACGGCGTCGACACCACGGCAGACGGCCTCGCCGAGGTCATGCGCAAGGCCGCGCTCACGGTGCGCGACGTCCCGTTCTCCGAGCGCATCCGCACCTTCGCGGGGCTGCGCGCCCACCAGCCGGGGCACGACTTCGTCATCGGCGAGGTCCCGGGCGCGCCGGGCTTCGTGGACTGCGCGGCCATCGAGTCCCCGGGGCTCTCGGCCGCGCCCGCGATCGGGCGCATGGTGGCCGGCATCGTTTGCGAGCTGCTGGGAGAGCCTGCCGAGAAGGACGAGCTGCCCCCGCGGCCCGCGCCGATTCCGGACGTCGCGCGCCTCTCGCCCGAGGCGTGGTCGGCGCTCGCGGCGGCGCGCCCGGAGTACGGCCGCGTGGTCTGCCGCTGCCGCACGGTCACGGAGGGCCAGGTCGTCGACGCCATCCGGCGCCCGCTGGGCGCGCGCTCGCTCGACGGCGTGAAGCGGCGCGTTGAGGCCGGCATGGGCCGGTGCCAGGGCGGGTTCTGCTCGCCGCGCGTGGCGCAGATCCTCGCGCGCGAACTGGGCTGCGACCTCGCCGCCGTCACGCTGGCCGGGCCGGGCAGCGAGCTCGCCGTCGGCACGGACAAGGACGCTTGGGCCGGGGCGCCGGCGCCCGCCGCGCCCACGGCACCCGCCGGAGAGGGGGCCGCGCGATGAGGCGCTACGACGTCGTGGTGGTGGGCGGCGGCCCGGCGGGCCTCGCGGCCGCGGTGGCGGCGCGGGCCGGCGGGCGGCGCTCCGTGGCCGTCGTCGAGCGCGACGACGCGCTCGGCGGCATCCTCAACCAGTGCGTGCACAACGGCTTTGGCCTCGTCACCTTTGGCGAGGAGCTCACGGGGCCGGAGTACGCGGCGCGCTTTGCGGACGCCGCGCGCGAGGCCGGGGTGGAGGTCCTTCTCGGCAGCATGGTCCTGGACGTGTCCGCCGGACCGGAGGGCCCGGGCGTCACGTGCGTGAGCGCCGAGCGCGGGGTCGAGCGGCTCGCGGCCGGCGCGGTGGTGCTGGCCACGGGGTGCCGCGAGCGGCCCGCCGGGGCGCTGGGGGTACCGGGCTTTCGCCCCGCGGGGGTCTACACCGCCGGCTGCGCCCAGCGCATGGTCAACTGCGAGGGGCTGCTGCCCGGCCGCGAGGTCGTGATCTTGGGCTCGGGCGACATCGGGCTCATCATGGCGCGGCGCCTCACCCTGGAGGGCGCGCACGTGGCGTGCGTGGCCGAGCTCATGCCGTACTCCAGCGGCCTCAAGCGCAACGTGGTCCAGTGCCTCGACGACTTTGGGATCCCGCTTCTGCTCTCGCACACCGTGACGCGCGTGGAGGGGCGGTGGCGCGTGGAGGCCGTCGAGGTCTCGCGCGTGGACGGCGCCGGGCGGCCCGTCCCCGGGACCGGCGTGCGCTACCCCTGCGACACGCTGCTGCTCTCGGTGGGCCTGCTGCCGGAGAACGAGCTCTCGCGCGCGGCGGGCGTGGAGCTTTCCCCGGCGACGCGCGGCCCCGTGGTGGACGACTCCCTCATGACGAGCGTCCCGGGCATCTTTGCCTGCGGAAACGTCCTTCACGTGCACGACCTCGTGGACTACGTGAGCCAGGAGGCCGCCCGTGCCGGGGAGTGCGCCGGGGCGTGGGCGGACGGGGCGCGCGGCTCCGGCCGGACGGTCCCGGTGACGGCCGGCGCGGGCGTGCGCTCCGTGGTGCCGCAACGCGTCGACGTGGCGCGCATGCCCGACGAGCTGGTGGTCCGCCTGCGCGTGAACGGCGTCTACGAGCGGCGGGCGCTGGTCGCGCGGGCGGGCGGGGAGGTCGTGGCGCGGCGTCGACGCGACATCCTCGTGCCGGGGGAGATGGAGCAGGTGACGCTGCGGCGCGAGGCCCTTCTCGGCCTGGGCGGCGTCGACGCGATCACCATAGGGCTGGAGGCATGATGGGCGCAGGCGGAGCGGGCGAGAAGAGCGACAAGGTCCTGACGTGCATCCGCTGCCCGCGAGGGTGTCGGATCCACGTGGCCCTGGGCGCGGGCGGGGAGGTCGAGGCACTGTCCGGCAACGCGTGCCCCCGCGGCGACGCGTACGCCCGTGCCGAGGTCGCGGCGCCGGTGCGCATGGTCACGACGACGGTGCCGGTGGACGGGGCGCGCGACGTGGCCCGCGTTGCCGTGAAGACCGCGCGCGAGGTGCCCAAGGGCGCCGTGCTCGACGTGGTGCGCGCGCTCGCCGACGTTCGCGCGATGGCGCCGGTCGAGATAGGCGACGTGGTCGCGCGCGACGTCGCCGGCACCGGCGTCGACGTCATCGCCACGAGCCGCGCCTGCTAAAAGGGGACAGGTACAGAAGCGCAGGTAAAACCTGTCAAAAGTCATCCATACTTTTGACAGGTTTTACCTGCGCTTCTGTACCTGTCCCCTTTTAGCAGGCGCGCAGGGCGTCCACCAGGGCCTCGAGGTCCTTCTCGTCCGGGTGGCCGACCGCGCGGTCGAAGTTCTCGATCATCGGCTCGAAGCGCGCCGGGTCCTTCTCGGCCATCTTGACGTAGCGCTCGCGGACGGCGGGCGGCATCTGGCCTTGGCACATGAAGCGGCCCACCACCTGCGCATCCACGGGCAGCGCCGCCGCAAAGCGGTCGAGCACGCGGTCGTAGTAGGCCTGACTGCCGCCAAAGCCGCAGGTCCCAAAGATGAAGACGCGCTTGCCCGCCAGCGCCGGCAGCTCCGGCTCCAGCGCGGGGTCCAGCCCGCCCTTGTCGGTCCACGAGCCCAGCAGCACCAGGTCGGCGGCCGCGACGTCGGCCACCTCGTTCTTCTCGCCCAGCTCAGCGCGGGCGCGTTCCGCGAGCCTTAGTGTGTTGCCGGTCTTGGATCTCACGATCACTGCGTACGACATTGCTCTCCCTTCGATGGTCACGCCCACCTTATACCCGCTTTTCTCGGATTAGTCTGCGCTCCAGGGACCGCCGGCGCCAAACATCACAGGTAGTCTCACGCGAAAAAACTATCTGTCCCTATCGCTCTATTTTGTAACGTAGAACTTGTGGTACGTACCACTACCTGTGACGTTTGAGGCGATAAGGCCCTGGCGCCGCGGAACCACGGCAACGCGCCTAAACCTCCCAGGCGAAGTTCTTCATGTCGACGCGACCGTCGGGAAGAAAGCCCACGCCCTCGGCCTCCAGCATGCGCCGCTGCTCGCCCGGGCCGCCAAAGGCGAAGCCCGGCGCGAGCGACCCGTCGGCAAAGACCACGCGGTGGCACGGCACGCCGCCCGCGACGCCGGGGCTCGCGTGCATGGCAAAGCCCACCTGCCGGGCGCACCGCGGCGCCCCCATGAGGCGAGCGACCTGCCCGTAGCTCGCCACGCGCCCCGCCGGGATCTGGCGCACGACGTCGTGGGCGCGCGAGAAGAAGCCCTCTCCCTCCGTCACGTCGCCCCTCCCTTCGTCCAGATGGCCCAAGGCGGAATCGCCCGCGACCTGTGTCACTTTTTGCCCTGTCTGGGTTACCATCCCACGGAGAGGGAGGCCTTTCGGCGCGAAGGGCTTGTCACCGGCTGCGGATTCGCGACAGGTCGCGACATTCGAGCGAGAATCCCCGCCCCCCGTCACCCAGACCTCCCTAATTGTGACACAGCACCTGCCGTTTGCTGCCTTGCGGCACGAGCGCCGCGACCGCGCCCCCGCCGTCGTGGTAAGGTTTCTGCACACCCAACCGGGAGGGACCCATGAACATCGAGAAGAACGCGACCGCCCTGCTCGTCATCGACGCCATCGAGGCCGTGGGCGACGACTCGCTCTACGACCCCGACGCCGCCACCGCCGCCTACCGCGCGGCCGTCGCGCGCTCCGTTGCCGCCTGCCACGCCGCCGGCGTCCCCGTGATCTTCTGCAACGACGCGCACGTCCGCGGCCTAGACCGCGAGCTCGAGCTCTGGGGCGAGCACGGCATCGCCGGCGAGACCCGCATCTTCCCGGAGATCGAGGTCGCGCCCGGCGACCGCGTGATCCCCAAGCGCCGCTACTCGGGCTTCTTCCAGACCGACCTGGACCTCACCCTGCGCGAGCTGGGCGCCGCCACCGTCATCGCCGTGGGCGCCGACACCAACATCTGCGTGCTGCACACCCTGGCCGACGCCTACTTCAACGGATACGCCTCCGTGGTGGTGACCGACGCAACGATGACCTTCCTCTGCGGCACCCAGGCCGGTGCGCTCGAGCACTGCGAGAAGTGCTACGGATCTGCGCTCGTGACCGTGGCAGAGCTGGAGGCCGCGCTGGCGTAGCCGCACGCGAATGTGCCCCGCTCGCCGAGTAAGAGTTATTTGCAGAAAGTGACTCGAAATCACGGTACTTCTCGCAAATATCTCTTACTCGGCGCGAGTCTGTGTCGATGTTGTTCTTTGTTGTTGACGCAGCGTCACCAAAATTCATGTCAAGTGATATTATTTCCTCAAACGAGGCGGGACATCTGCCCGCATGGAGAGGAAGCCATGAGCGAGAAGATCATCGAGAACCAGACCTTCGACGAGGAGCGCGCGCTTTACGGCGTGTGCAACGTGACCGTGCGCAACTGCCGCTTCGACGGACCCGCCGACGGCGAGAGCGCTTTCAAGGAGTGCGAGGACGTCACCGTTGACGGGACCTTCATGAACCTGCGCTACCCGTTCTGGCACGACCACGGGCTCACGCTGCGCAATGTCGAGATGACCGAGCTCTGCCGCGCCGCGCTCTGGTACAGCGAGGGCGTGACCATCGATGACAGCCGCCTTCACGGCATCAAGGCGCTGCGCGAGTGCGACAAGGTGCGGATGCGCGGCTGCGACGTCGTGTCTCCGGAGTTCGGCTGGTCGACGCGCGGGCTTGAGATGGAGTCGTGCACGGCGGAGAGCGAGTACTTCCTGATGCGCGCCACCGGCCTTACCCTTCGCGACGTGCACTTCCAGGGCAAGTACTCCTTCCAGTACATAGAGGACGCGGTGATCGAGGACAGCGAACTCGACACCAAGGACGCCTTCTGGCACGCAAAGAACGTCGTGGTGCGCAACTCGCTCGTGCGCGGCGAGTACCTCGGCTGGTACAGCGAGGACCTCACCTTCGAGAACTGCCTCATCCAGGGCACGCAGCCACTCTGCTACTGCAAGGACCTGCGTCTCGTTAACTGCCAGATGGTCGACTGCGACCTCGCCTTCGAGCGGTCGCACGTCCAGGCCGAGCTCACGACGCCGGTGGACAGCGTCAAGAACCCGCTCGAGGGGAGCCGCATCACGCTGCCCGCCGTCGGCGAGGTCATCCGCGACATCGACGGAGCCACGGGCGTGGTCGAGATTGAAGGCGCGGCGGCGGCCCCGGTTGTGTGCAAAACCTTTGATGGACCCACCCTCGTCGCATAGTTTATTGTGCACACAACCGGGTCCAAGACTTCAAGATCACTCGTTCTTCTCGGCAAAAACCGAGAAGAACGAGCGAAAGTGCGCGTCGGCCCTCATTCAATATCAAAGATGTTGCACACAACCGCCTTCGAAGGGGCAAACAAGGCCCTCGTCGGGACGCGTCGCGGTCGAAAACCCACAATCGAGCTTTTGCATCACGCTCTGCTCCCTTTTGCATCAACGCTGGTGATGCTACGAGCGCTCATCGATGTGCGCAATGAGCTTGTTCCTGAGCCTGGCCCTGCGCGTCGCCAGCTTCGTTCCCGGCGCCTGCCACGCGAGGCCCAGCAGCCTCGTGACCGACTTGGCCACCTCGTCCATGGTGCCCTGCTGCGAGAGCATGGACCTATCCATCTCGACGACGGCCCGGCCGTCCGCCACAAGCACGTTGCCCTTTCGCATGTCGTATGCCCTCCGGCTGCGCAGCTTGTGCTGCGAACCCTGATATTCGAGCACGCGCGTGCCATCATCCCAGCTCAGATCGCAGACAAAGGAATCGATTCCAAAGAGCCGCGCCGCCTCCGCGCTCAGACGAACCCGCTCGTTGAGCGCTGCCGGAGGGAGCCCGTAGCCTCCTAGGCGGCAGGGGAGCGTGAGCGTTGTCGAGACGACAGCCTCCTCTGGGGAGGCCGCGTGGTCGCTGACGTGACGAAGTGCCCGCCTTGCTGGCCCGAGCCCCCACGGCATGCCCTCTGCGCGCCCTCGCCTCAGAGCCTCGAGCCTGTTGAGGTACTCGCCTATCCCCTGGGTCGACGTCAGCGCCGGGCAGTTGACGAAGCCGGGGTCCTGCGAGGTGCGTGCGAAGTACCCGCAGAGCTCGTAGCCGTAAAGGATAAGCATGTGTTCTCCATCGCGTGTGACGATGGGTACTTGGTTTGATAGATGATGATTATTCGAAACGCTTTTGCCGATCGTGCCCCCGCGCACACATAATTGCCACAGCTGACGGTGGCGTGCGGCGCGCCCGGCGCAAAACCTCAGTTGTGAGTTTTCCAGCCTGCCGTGCGCGCCAAGACCTCCAAAACGGGCCCCAAAAGGCGTTTGTGTGCAAAAGGTTTGATGTCAAAAGCCCCGACGGCTCGTCCTTCTCGCCACATGAGGCGAGAAGGACGTCCATACGCCGATTGTGGGCAAAATCTTTGATGCAAAGAGGCCCCGCGCCCGCACCAGCATCAAAGCTGTTGCACATAATCGCCTGAACACATGAAAGGGGCCTGGGATAACGTCCCAGGCCCCTGAGCTCACATGGTCGGGTGGACTGGATTCGAACCAGCGACCCCTTGACCCCCAGTCAAGTGCGCTACCAAACTGCGCCACCACCCGTTGTGCGAGGAAGAACTATAGCACCCTTCATACCGGGTGGCAAGCGTCATTTTCCGCAAGGCCACCATGCGGTTACGCCGCGTCCCCGGCCTCTTTTCGTGTGTCGGGCGCGTTTCGGCACGGCAAACGCCGTGTGGCCGGGCGCGCGGCGCCGCGCGCGGCCGGCATAAGATGGACTCGCACCTACACCCAGACACAGGAGGGCGACATGGCACGCGTGTACAACTTCTCCGCAGGTCCCGCCGTGCTCCCCGAGGAGGTCCTCAGGGAGTGCGCGGACGAGATGCTCGACTACGCCGGCTGCGGCATGAGCGTCATGGAGATGAGCCATCGATCTTCCGTCTTCCAGAAGATCCTCGACGACGCCGAGGCCACGCTGCGCTCGCTCATGGGCATCCCGGAGAACTACAAGGTCATCTTCACGCAGGGCGGCGACTCGCTGCTCTTCTCCACGGTCTTCATGAACCTCGCGACCAACGGCAAGGCCGACTACGTCATCACCGGCAACTGGGCCAAGAAGGCCTTCCAGGAGGCGCAGATCCTCGGCGACGCCCAGGCCGTGGCGAGCTCGGCCGACAAGAACTTCTCCTACATCCCGGACTGCTCCGACCTGCCCATCCGCGATGACGCGAGCTACCTCTACATCTGCGAGAACAACACCATCTACGGCACCAAGTTCCCGGAGCTGCCCAACACCAAGGGCCACGTCCTGGTGGCCGACCAGAGCTCTATGTTCCTCTCCGAGCCCGTCGACGTCAGCCGCTACGGCCTCATCCACGCCGGCGTGCAGAAAAACGTCGGCCCCGCGGGCGTTCAGATCGTGATCGTGCGCGAGGACCTCATCCCCGAGGACCTCCCCGGCGTGCCCACGATGCTGCGCCTCAGGACCCAGGCCGACGCCGGCTCGCTCTACAACACGCCCAACTGCTGGGGCATCTACGTCTGCGGCAAGGTCTTCAAGTGGATCGAGAAGAGCGGCGGCCTGGCGGCGATGGGGGAGCGCAACGCCGAGAAGGCGGCCCTGCTCTACGACTTCCTCGACGAGTCCGAGCTCTTCTCGTCCCCGGTCGAGCGGCGCGACCGCTCGCTGATGAACGTGCCCTTCGTCACGGGCGACAAGGACCTCGACGCCGCGTTCGTCGCCGAGGCCGCCGAGGCGGGCCTCGTGAGCCTCAAGGGGCACCGCTCCGTGGGCGGCATGCGCGCCTCGATCTACAATGCCATGCCGCGCGCCGGCGTGGAGGCGCTCGTCGCCTTCATGAAGGACTTCGAGCTCGCGCACCGCGCGTAGGGGGAGACCATGTACAAGATCTGCTGCCTCAACAACATCGCCAAGGTCGGGACCGACCACCTCGGCGCGGGATACGAGTTCGTGTCCGAGCCCGAGGGAGCCGACGCTCTGCTCGTCCGCAGCGCCAACCTCCACGAGCTGGAGCTCGGCGACGGCCTGCTCGCCATCGCGCGCGCCGGCGCGGGCGTCAACAACATCCCCGTGGAGCGCTGCGCGGAGGCCGGCATCGTCGTCTTCAACACGCCCGGCGCCAACTCCAACGCCGTGAAGGAGCTCGTGGTCTGCGGCATGCTGCTCGCCTGCCGCGACGTCATCGGCGGCGCCGCGTGGGTTGCCGAGAACAGCGACGACCCGGAGATCGCCAAGCGCGCCGAGAAGGCCAAGAAGCAGTTCGGCGGCTGCGAGCTCGCGGGCAAGCGCGTGGGCGTGGTGGGCCTCGGCGCGATCGGCGCGGCCGTGGCAAACGCCCTGATCGACCTCGGCTGCGAGGTCATGGGGTACGACCCCTACCTCTCCATCAACGCCGCCTGGAGCCTCGACCGGCGCATCGAGCACGTCACCGACCTCGGGGAGCTTCTCTCGCGCTGCGACTTCGTGACGCTGCACGTGCCGGCCACCGACTCCACCCGCGGCATGATCTCGGCCGAGGCCATCGCCCGCATGCCGCGCGGCGCGGTCCTTCTCAACTTCGCCCGCGACGCGCTCGTGGACGAGCAGGCGCTCGCCGAGGCCCTCGACGACGGCCGCGTTGGCCGCTACGTCACCGACTTCGCCAACCCCGCGAGCGCCAACATGAAAAACGCCATCGTCCTGCCGCACCTCGGCGCCTCCACGGGCGAGGCGGAGGACAACTGCGCCGTGATGGCGGCCAACGAGCTCAAGGACTACCTCGAGAACGGCAACATCAAGAACTCGGTCAACTACGGGCAGGTCGACCTCGGGGCGCTCGCCCCGGGCAACGAGCGCGTGGCGATCTTCCACGAGAACGTCCAGGGCATCATCGGCCTGGTCTCGGCCGCGATCGCCTCCTCCGGGCTCAACATCGAGAACATGACCAACAAGAGCCGCGGCGCCAACGCCTACACCCTCATCGAGGTCTCCGGCGACGTCGCGGACGACCTCGGCGCGCAGCTCTGCGCCATCCCGGGGACCCGGCGCGTCCGCATCATCGAGCGCGCGTAGCGAGCTCCGCGTTCCTGTCCTCCCAAGAGGACCACGACCGGGCCCGAGGGGTCGATTCCGACGCCGCGGGCCCGGTTCTTGCCCTCCGCCGAGGCCAAGAACGGCCGAGAAGGACCACGGGGTGCGCCTCTCCCGCAGGGCAAAGAGGGACGGGAATCGTTTTACGCTAAGATGGGTACCCTGAGGGAGTGAAGGCACCTCGAACCCGAGAGGCAGCGATGTCGGAGAGAACTGACTACATCAAGTCCGAGATAAAGGTCATCGCGGACGCCGACGCCGCGGAGCGTCAGCGCGCCGGCCGCGCCGACGTGCCCGTCGGGACCTCGGGCAACCCCTCGACCCAGATCTTCACCCTCGCCAACGTCATCACCTTCTGCCGCCTGGCGCTGACCATCGTCTTTCTCGTCCTGTTCTCGGGCGGGGAGCACCGGGCGCTCGCGCTCGTGTGCTACGTCGTCGCCGCCACGACCGACTTCCTCGACGGCCAGGTGGCCCGTCGCACGCAGACGGTGAGCTGGCTCGGCAAGATCATGGACCCGATCATGGACCGCGTCCTGCTGTTCACCGGCGTCATCGGACTGCTGATCGTCGGCGACCTGCCGCTGTGGGTGCCGGTCTTCGTCATCGGGCGCGACGCCTACCTCGCCGTGGGCAGCATGGTCCTGCAGCGCTACCGCAGGCGCCCCGTCGACGTCTCCTACGTCGGCAAGACGGCCACCGCGCTGCTCATGTTTGGCTTCTGCGACCTTTTGCTCGGCCTGCCCCAGGTGGGCGGACTGGGCCTCGTGGACGTCCCGTGGCTGCCCGGGCTCAACGACCAGCCGGCCGCCCTGGGCATCTTCTTCGTGTACGCCGGCGTGCTCCTCTCCACCGCCGCCGCGATCATCTACACCAAGGAGGGCGCCAAGCTGCGCCGCGCCGCTATCCGCGAGCGCGAGGGGGAGCGATGAGCGCGGGGCGCGCCGGGATCCTCCACGACGAGCACCTGCTGCTCGGGGCGCACCTCGCCGACTCCGACCTCGGCGGGCTCGCGGTGGCCTCCTACGCGGGCGAGAAGGACCTCGGCTCCGCGCTCGAGGGCGCGCTGCTCGCCGACCTCTCCGGCTCGGCGTACCTGCTCGTGAGCGGCCCGGGAAGCCCCGCGCTCTCCCGCGCCGCGCTTGCGGGCCGCGCGCTCGCGGTGGGGGAGGCCGCCTTCGAGGCCTGCCTCGCCGGCGACGGCGCGCTCGTCTCCGTGCCGCTCGCCCTGCGCACGGGCGACGGCGAGACCGTCCTTCTCGACCCCTCGCCGCGCGGGGCGGTGCTCGCCGGCTGGCTCGGGTTCCTCGCGGGCCTCGAGGGGCAGGGCGGACGCGCCTTCCCCGACGCCGAGGTCACCGACGCGAGCGAGATGCTCGTCGCGCTGCTGCTCGCCGGAGACGCCGCCGAGGCGGTGCTCTGCGACTATGCCCGCACCGAGCCCCTGCCTCCCGCCGGCACGGTCGCGCCCACGCACCTCGACGCCATCGGCGCCCTCGTGGCGCGCCTTCCCGAGGATGCCGGCGTCCCGGGCTTCGTGGTCTTTGTGCCGCCGGCGTCGGCGCGCGTGCTCTGGAGGAGCCTCCTCTCGTTCAACGAGGTCACGCCCGTCGGACACGAGGCGCTGCGCGCGCTCGCCGAGCGCGCCCCGTGGGGTTCGGCGCTCGCGCGGGAGGGCCGCTGCCCGGTGGCCCCGGACGAGCTTCGCCGTTGGGGGCTTCTGCGCGACGAGGCCGACTACGTGGGCGCTCGCGCGCTCGAGGGATAGGGCGCCCGACGCCGCAGGAAAGACGCAGGAGGGGAGCGCAATGAAGTACTCGATCAACGCACAGGGCGCGCCGGAGGCCATCGGCCCCTACTCGCAGGGCACGACCGCCGGCAGGCTCGTCTTTGCGTCCGGTCAGCTCCCCATCTCGCCCGACGACTCTCATGCGCTCGTTGAGGGCGGCGTGACCGAGCAGACCGAGCGCGTCATAGACATCATCGAGTCCATCCTGGGCGAAGTCGGCTGCACGCTCGCCGACGTGGCGCAGACCACGGTCTACCTCGCCACCCTCGACGACCTCGACGCGATGAACGAGGTCTACGCGCGGCGCTTTGGCACCCCGGCCCCCGCACGGGCCGTCGTGGGCGTCTCGGAGCTGCCGCTCGGCTCGCTCGTCGAGATGGACTGCGTCGCGTGCAGATAAGCGCGCTATCATGTTTGGTGAGACCAAAGAGGGGAGAGACATGCCCAACACCAATCCCGGCGCCACCGAGATCTTCCGGATGCCCGCCGCAGACTCGACCGTTCCCGACCTGATGGGCGGCGCCAAGCCCTCCCATCCCACGCTCACCATCGTCAAGGGGCCCCAGATCGGGCAGACCTTCGAGCTTGACACCCCCGAGATCACGCTCGGCCGCGACCCCAAGAACAGCGTCTTTCTCAACGACATGACCGTGTCGCGCCACCACGCGCGCATGGACCTCGCCAACATCGCGCTCGGCCTGGCCTCGATCGAGGACCTCGGCTCGCTCAACGGCACCTGGGTCGACGGCGCCATCGTGAGCAAGGCGAGCCTCAAGGACGGCTCGACCATCCAGATCGGCACGTTCCGGATGGTCTTCCACACGACCGCCCGCCAGCGCAGGATCGACACCGAGGCCTGAGGCAGCCATGGCCGACGCCGGATACCTGACCATCGGCAAGGTCGTCAAGAAGCTGCAGCAGCGCTACCCCGACCTCTCGGTCTCAAAGGTTCGCTACCTCCAGGACGAGGGGCTGCTCAACCCCTCGCGCACGCCGAGCGGCTACCGCCTCTACTCGCAGCGCGACGTCCATCGCCTCGAGACGATCCTCTACCTCCAGAAGAACCGCTTCCTGCCGCTCTCCGTCATCAGGGAGGAGCTCGAGCGGCTCGACAGCGGCCAGGCGCCCCTCGACGCCCCGGCGCTCGCCGAGGACGTCTCGCTGCCCCTGGACGACGAGGAGACGGCGAGCAAGCTGCATCCCATCGACCGCATGCCCGAGCTCGTGGGCGCCTCGGTGAGCTTCGTGAGGCAGCTCTCGGAGGCCGGCGTCATCACGCTCACGCGCTCGCCCCACGGGCGCGACCTCGTGGACGGACGCGACTTCCCGCTCATCCGCGTGTGCGACGAGCTCAGGCACTTTGGCATCGGCCCCAAGAACCTGCGCCAGTACGTCATCGCCGCCAACCGCGAGTCGGCGATGTTCGAGCAGGCGCTCGTCGTCTACGCGCGCAAGGGCGGCGGCGTGGAGATGGAGCCCACCGAGGAGACGCGCCAGCGCTTTGACCGGGCGTTCTCCCGCATGCTCGGCCTCACCAACAAGGTGCGCGACGAGCTCATCAGGCGCCGCGTGGCGGAGCCGTTCAAGAACAGCGACACCGGGCGCGCCGACCCGGGCGACAAGAACCGTGGAAGAGGGATCTCACATGTCTGAGCAGGGTTTTGACTTCGAGAGCCGCATCATCGACATCCCGGACTACCCCGAGCCGGGGGTGGTCTTCAAGGACATCACGCCGCTCTTCGACGACGCGGAGGGCCTCGCGGCCGTCATCGACGCCTTCGCCGAGCACTTCGCCGGCCGCGGCGTCACCAAGGTCGTGGGCGCCGAGGCGCGCGGCTTTCTCGTGGGCGCGCCGCTGGCGTACAAGCTGGGCTGCGGCTTCGTGCCCGCCCGCAAGCCCGGCAAGCTCCCGCGCGCGGTCTTCTCGCAGACCTACGACCTGGAGTACGGCACCGACGAGCTGCAGATGCACCGGGACGCCCTCACGGGCGACGACCGCGTGCTCATCGTGGACGACCTCATCGCCACGGGCGGCACGGCCGTCGCCGTGGCCAAGCTCGTCGAGCAGGCGGGCGCGACCGTCGAGGGGTTTGGGTTCATCCTCGAGCTCGCGTTCCTGAACCCGCGCGACGTCATCGCAAAGGACTGCCCGCAGGAGGTGTTCACGCTCGTCAAGGTCAGCTAGGAGGGGGCCGACCGCCGCTTGGAATCGTGACCATCGTATGGAACGTGGCGCCACGAAGGAAAACACAGCCTAAAATGAAGCAGCACGCCTTCGAAAGGACATCGTTTATGACGATCAGACATAAGGCCGTCACCGCGGGCATCGCGCTGGCTCTCGCCGGCACCGTCGCCTTTGCGGCCGTCCCCGCGGGGGTCGCCTACGCCGACCCCGCCTCCGAGCTCGCCGCCGCGGCGGAGCAGCTCGACATCCTCGGCTCGCAGCTCTCCGACACCCAGGCGCAGCTCGCCGAGGCAACCACCCAGCTCGAGACCACCGACTACGAGATCAGCGAGAAGCAGGCCGACATCGACGAGAAGCGCGCCACGCTCGCAGAGAAGCAGGCGGCGCTCGGCGAGGGCATGAAGAGCACCTACAAGTCCGGCCCCGCCTCGCTTCTCGACTTCATCCTCGGCTCCACGAGCGCCGAGGACCTCGCGAACCGCGTCTACTACCTCGACAAGGTCTCCGAGCAGCAGGCCGGCGCCATCGAGGAGGTCCGCCAGCTCACGCAGCAGCTCGAGGCCGAGATGGGCGAGCTCGAGGAGAAGCAGGCGACCCAGCAGCAGATGGTCGACGAGCTCGAGAGCCAGGCAAGCGCCTACCAGGGGCAGGTCGCCGAGGCCACGAGCCTCTACAACTCGCTCGACGCCGAGGTGCAGGCGCAGCTCGCGGCCGAGCGCGAGGAGAACTCCAACGTCTCCACCGTCATCGACGCCATCGAGAACAACCAGGCCCAGCAGGGCGGCAACACCGGCTCCACGGGCGATCAGGGCGGCCAGACCGGCGGCGCGGGCGACCAGGGGAGCCAGGGCGGCCAGGACAGCGGCAACGTCGGCGAGACCACGCCGACGCCCGACCCCGAGCCCACGCCCGAGCCCACGCCCGAGCCGGAGCCCACGCCCGAGCCCACCCCGGAGCCCGAGCCCGAGCCCTCCGTCCCCTCCGGCGGCGGCCTCTCGACCGCGTACGCGCAGCTCGGCAAGCCCTACGTCTACGGCGCGGTGGGCCCCAACGCCTTCGACTGCTCCGGCCTCATCTGCTACTCCTACGGCTACGCGCGCGGGCGCACCACCTACGCCATGATCGCGTCGCTGCAGGCCACGGGAGACTGGAAGACCGACATCAGCCAGCTCAACGTGGGCGACCTCGTGTTCCCGCACTCCGGTCACGTGGGCATCTACCTGGGCAACAACACCTACCTGCACGCCTCCAACCCGAGCACCGGCGTCATCATCAGCCAGCTCTCCGGCTTCATCGGCGGCGGCTCGTACTACTAGCGTGGGCGGGGAGTCTTCCGGCCGGGAGGTTGGACGGCGCCTCTCCCGACGCCTGCAGATCGCGCTGGTGGGCGAGGGCGCGCTCGTCGGCCTCGCCGGCGGCGCCGTCGTCACGCTCTACCGCATGTCACTCTCGGGGGCGGAGGACCTTCTCCGCTCCCTCACGGCCGCCGCGACGGGCAACCCGCCCCTCGTGGCGGCCTGGTTTTGCGCGCTTGCCGCGATGCTGCTCGTGGTGGCGCGCCTCATCCGCTGGGAGCCCTCCACGTCGGGGTCGGGCATCCCTCAGATCGATTCCGAGGTCGTCGACCGCATGGACGCTCCCTGGCACCGCGTCATCCCGGCAAAGTTCGCCGAGGGAACGCTGCTCGCGCTCTCCGGCCTCTCGATGGGACGAGAAGGACCGTCCGTCCAGCTCGGCGGCATGTCCGGCAAGGCCGTCTCCCGCGCGCTGAGGCGCGGCAGGGGAGAGGAGCGGCTCCTGGTGACCTGCGGCGCCGCCGCGGGCATGTCGGCCGCCTTCCACGCCCCCTTCACCGGCGTCCTCTTTGCCCTCGAGGAGATCCACAAGGAGTTCACCGCGCCGCTGATCATCTCGGTCATGTGCTCGGCGATCGTCTCCGATCTTCTCGTCTCCCAGGTCCTGGGCATCGAGCCGGTCATGACGCTCGCGTTTGCGCAGGAGCTCCCGCACCCGGACTACGCGCTCGTGGTCCTTCTCGGCATCGTCTGCGGGCTGCTGGGGGCCCTGCACAACCGCGGCATGTTCGCCTGTCAGGACCTCTTTGCGAAGGTTGCCTCCGGGGCGCCCGTCGCGGCGCGGCTCGCCGTGCCCTTTGCGCTCGCGGGCGTCGCGGCCTTTGCGTGGCCCGAGCTCATGTGCGGGGGAGACGCGATCATCGAGGAGGTCCTCGGGCCTGCCGCGCCCGGCCTCGGGACGCTTCTGGCCCTGCTGGTCGGCAAGTACGTCTTCACCACGGTCTGCTTTGGCTCGGGGGCGCCCGGGGGCACGCTCTTTCCGCTCGTCGTACTCGGGGCGCTCGTGGGCGGCGCCTTTGCCTCCGTCTGCAGCAACGCTTTTGGCCTGAGCCCGTGGTTCTTCTCGAACTTCGTGGCGCTGGGCGTGGCGGGGCTCTTCTCGGGCGTGGTGCGGGCTCCGGTGACGGCCGTCATCCTGGTCTTTGAGCTCACGGGCTCGCTCGACGCGCTGCTCTCGGTCTCCATCGTCTCCATCGTGGCGTACGTGACCTCGAGCGTCACGCGCACCGACGCGTTCTACGAGCACCTGCTCGCAGCGCTGCTGGGAACCACGACCGACGACCCGGCCGTGAGCGGCCTGGGGGAGTCCAAGGCCCTCCGCACGGTGCGCGTGGGCGCCGGCAGCGCGCTCGAGGGACGTTCGCTGCGCGAGGTGCCCTGGCCGGACGGCATGCGCGTCGTGACCATCGAGCGTGCCGGCGGCGAGATCGTGCCGACCGGAGAGACCCGCATTGAGGCGCTCGACGAGCTGCTCGTGATCGTGGACGGCGGCGCGGCCGATGACGCGCTCCTCAAGCTCCGGCTCATGGCGGAGCAGCGCGTGCGGGAGTGATTGACCACCGGAGTTTGGCGAGAATGCCATATGGGACGGTTTTGCCCCTCACGAGGCCTAGAACTGTCCCATATGGCATTCTCAGAAGAGGAAGGGCATCGATGGGAGAGACCCCTCTTTTTTCTGCGATTTCTCTACTTTACATAAGATATATTATCACGGTTTTAAATCGAGAAGGACGTCTAGCTGGCCTCCGCCGGCTTAAGAAATCGCTCTCATCCGGGAATCGAGCCCCTTGTTGCTTAGAAATCCGCCCTCATCCGGGAGGCGCGCTCCCGAGCGCTTAAGGAATCGCGCCCATCCGACGCTGCGGCGCGCTTGTGCTTAGAAAATCGTGCCCGTCCAAGGCTCGCCCTTCCACGATCTTCGGGCGGGCGCGATTCCTTAAGCGCTTGGGGCCCCGTGCACCGGACGAGCGCGATTTCTTAAGCGCCGAAACCCGGATTCTCCGGACGGGCGCGATTCCTTAAGCGGTGATGCCCTCTCAGCCCTCCACCGGGCGCCCGAGGTATGCGGCGGCACTCGTGGCCGCCACGGCGCCGTCTGCAGCGGCCGTCACGATCTGGCGCAACGGCTTGGCGCGCGCATCGCCCGCAACAAAGAGCCCCGGGGTCCGCGTGGCCATGCGCTCGTCGGTCACCACGTATCCCGCATCGTCCACGTCCACGAGCCCGCGCACGAGCTCCGTCTCGGGGTCGCGCCCCACGAGGACGAAGACGCCGAACGAGCCCTCTTCATAGGTCTCCACATGCGTGGCCCCCGTCGCGTTGTCGCGCAGCGTCAGCGAGCTCGGAAGGTCGTCGCCGTCGATTGCGACGATGCTCGTGAGCAGGCGCAGCTCGACCTTCTCGTTATTCTCGAGCTCGCGCACTATGGCCGTCTGGGCCCTCAGATGGTCCTTGCGAACGATGACCGTGACCTTGCTGGCCAGGCGCGCCAGGAACAGCGCCTCCTCGGCGGCGGAGTTGCCTCCCCCAACTACGAACACGTGTTTTCCTCTGTAGAACATCCCGTCACAGGTGGCGCAGTACGAGACGCCGCGCCCCGCAAAGCGCTCCTCGCCCTCAAAGCCGGCGCGGCGCGGGCGCGCCCCGGCGGCGAGGATGACCGCGGCGGCGTCGTAGCTCGCGCTCGAGGCGACCACGCAGAACCGACCCGTCTCGGGGTCATGATCTATCGCAGACACCGGGTCCATGACGATCTGCGCACCGAGGTCCTCCGCCTGCGCGCGCATCGCGTCAGAGAGCGTGAAGCCGTCGGTGTGCGGCAGCCCTGGGTAGTTGTCGATCTCGCTCGTGAGGATGACCTGGCCGCCGAGGGCCTCGCGCTCGAGCGTGACCGCATCGAGCAGCGAGCGCTGGGCGTAGATGGCGGCGGAGAGGCCGGCCGGGCCGCCTCCGACGATGACGAGGTCCTTGGGTGTGGCGTCGGGCATGTCTCTCCCCTCTCGTAAGGTTCCTGGTAAAGGGATACCCCGCTCTCCCCCATCCTATTCAAAATGAGAGGCGGCGACCAACATTTTGGCCGCCGCCGCGAGAGGTCCGCGATGGACGTGCTAGGCCTCGGAGGCCTCCTTGGGTCTTGGGAGCACGAGGTTCATCAGAATGCCGACCAGCGTGGAGGTGGCCATGCCGGGCAGCGTGTAGTCGCCGATGGGAATCGAGATGCCCGAGGTCTCCATGCCCACGCCGAGGATGATGACGACGGAGGCGATCATGAGGTTGCGGTTGACGTCAAAGTCAACGCGGTTGGAGACGAGCATGCGCAGGCCGTTGGAGGCGATGAGACCAAAGAGCAGGAGGCTCACGCCGCCCATGACCGGGCTCGGGATGGACTGGATGAGCGCGGCGAGCTTGGGGCAGAAGCCACCGACGACCAGCGCGAAGCCGGCGGCGTACCAGAAGATCTGCGTCGAGTAGACGTGCGTGACGCTCATGACGCCGATGTTCTCTGCGTAGGTGGTCGTCGGGGGGCCGCCGAGGAAGCCCGAGATCATCGTGGAGATGCCGTCGCCGGCGAGGGAGCGAGGGAGCATCTCGCGATAGTCCTTGCCCACGATCTCCCCGACGGCGAGCAGGTGGCCGATGTGCTCGATGACCACGACGACGGCCACGGGTGCCACCAGCGCGATTGCCCCGAGGTCGAAGCGCGGCATAGAGACGTGGGGCAGGCCGATCCAGGACGCCTCGGCCACGGGCGCAAAGTCCACGAGGTCAAGTGCGAGCGAGAGCAGATAGCCCACGATTATGGCGAGAAGGACCGGGACGGTCCCGACGATGCCGCTCATGCCGGAGAAGATGACCGCGGCGGCGAGGGTGACGGCAGCGACGATGGCCCCCGTGCCGAAGAAGACGCTCGAGCCGTCAGCAGCGTCGGTCATGAAGGCCATGTCGGCAGCCGTGGCGGCCAGTCCCACGCCAATGACGACCATGACGGAGGCCACCAGGACCGGCGGAAGAAGGCGGTCGAGCCAGCCGGTCCCCACGAGCCGGATGACGCCGGCGACGGCGAGGAAGACGAGGCCGGCCACGATGACGCCGGACATGGCGGCGTCGAGCCCCTTGGTCGCGCCCACCGCGAGGATGGGACTGATGAAGGCAAACGAGCTGCCCAGGTAGCTGGGAATCTTGTTGCCGGTGACGAGCAGGTAGCAGATGGTGCCGATGCCCGAGCACATGATGGCGACGTTGGGGTCGAGCCCGGTGAGAACCGGGACGAGCACCGTAGAGCCAAACATCGACATCATGTGCTGAATGCCCAGAGGGATGGCGCGACCGACCGAAACGCGGTCGTCGACCCCGATGATCTCACGCTCATGCGAGCTCACGGGTCACGCTCCTTTCTTGATTGGCCGATAAGAAAAAGGCCCGGGCGCGCCCGGGCCTTGGCAGTCTAGGCTGCGAGGAAGTACACGAGGAAGGCTAGGGCCGCGACCCACATGAGCGGCTTGACCTTTGCGACCTGACCCGTGACGACGGCGACCAGGACGTAGGCGATGAAGCCCAGGCCGATGCCGGCGGAGATGGAGTAGGTCATGCAGATGCCCGCGACGATCATGAAGGCGGGGAAGCCGTCGAGAACGTCGGACCAATCGATGCCGGAGACCTCGCTCATCATGAGGTAGCCCACGTACACGAGGGCGCCACAGGTGGCCGCAGAGTTGACGCACGCGATGAGCGGCGAGAGGAACGCGGCGAGCAGGAACAGGACGCCGGTGGTAATGGAGGTGAGGCCGGTGCGGCCGCCGTCAGCGGCGCCGGAGGCGGACTCGACGAAGGTGGTGACGGAGGAGGCACCCACGAGGCCGCCGACCGCGGCGGCGGCGGAGTCGACGATCAGGATCGGCTTGATGTCCTTGACGTTGCCGTCCTCGGTGAGGAACTCGCCCTGCTTGGCGACGGCCATGGCGGTGCCCATGGTGTCGAAGAAGTCTGACATCATGAGCGAGAAGGCGAGGATGAGCAGGGTCGGGTTGGTGACGACCTTGGCGATGCCCATGACGCCGTCCGCGTCGGTCTGGAAGGGCGCACCGAAGGTGGCAAAGTCGAGCGTGGAGACGATGCCGGCGGGAGCGGTGGTCACGCCGAGGGGGATGCCGCAGATGACGGCGATGACGATGCCGAGAAGGATCGAGCCCTTGACCTTGAAGGCCTCGAGAATGACGGTGGCGACGATGGAGATGATGCCCACGATGAACATCGGCTCGGTGATGGTGCCGAGGGCGAGCAGGGTGCCCTTGTCGTTGACGATGATGCCGGCGTTGGAGAGGCCGATCATCGCGATGAAGAGGCCGAGACCGACCGAGATGGCGTGGCGCAGGGACACGGGGATGGCGTCCATGATCGCCTCGCGCAGGCCGCAGAGGACGAGCAGGAGGATGGCGATGCCCTCGACGAAGATGATGGCCATCGCCGCGTGCCAGTCACCGCCGCACACGCCGGTGGCAGCGGCGGCGATCATCGAGTTGACGCCGAGACCCGAGGCGCAGGCAAGCGGCCTGTTGGCAAAGACGCCCATGCAGACGGTCATGATGGCCGCGCCGAGGCAGGTGCCGGTGACGATGGCGCTCGTGGGAACGTCGGGCATCGCGGCGCTGAGGATCGAGGGGTTGACGATGATGATGTACGCCATCGCAAGGAAGGTCGTCAGACCGGCTCGCAGCTCCTGGCCGGGATTCGATCCCCTCTCCTGCATCTTGAAGAACTTCTCCATTAACGAACATCCCTTTCTTTTGCCACGTACAGAACGAGCTATGTCAGTCACGCCCGTGGGCGGAAAGACCATCTAGACGCCGCTTGAGCCAAAGCCGCCGGCGCCGCGGTCGGTCTCGTCGAGCTCGTCGACCTCGACAAGGCTCACGACGGGGACCCTCTGGATGACGAGCTGGGCGATGCGCTCCCCGCGCTCGATGCGAATGGGCCGCTCGGCATCGAGGTTCACGGCGCAGACCTTGAGCTCGCCGCGATAGTGGGAGTCGATGAGGCCGGGTGTGTTGGCCATGGAGAGGCCCTCACGCAGCGCAAGGCCGCTCCGAGGCTGGACGAAGCCGGCGTACCCCTCCGGGATGGCGATGGCGAGGCCGGTGGAAACGAGCCTGCGCTCATGGGGGGCCAGGGTCACGTCCTCGTTGGAGCGAAGGTCGAGGCCGGCGTCTCCCTCGTAGGCGTAGGTGGGGAGCTCGACGGTGGGGTCGAGCCGCTTGATGGGAAGGTCGATGCGATCGTCAGTCATTAAGGCTCCTCAGCTCCTCGCTGAACTCGTCAACGTCCTTGAAGTCGCGGTAGACGGAGGCAAAGCGCACGTAGGCAACCTTGTCGATGGAGACGAGCCTCTTGAGCACCATGCCGCCGAGGTCGACCGACGAGACCTCGGTGATGCCGCCGTCGCGAAGCTCCGACTCGATGTCGTCGATGAGCGACGAGAGCGTGGAGAGGGGGACGTCGCGCTTGACCGTTGCGGTCACGAGGCCCCTCATGAGCTTCTGTCGGTCGAACGTCTCCTTGCGGCCGTCGCGCTTGACCACGACGAGCGGCAGCTCCTCGCACCGCTCGTATGTCGTGAACCGGAAACCGCACGAGGCGCACTCGCGGCGGCGCCTGATGGCGTCATTGCCTTCAGAGGGACGCGAGTCAACGACTTTGGACTCCTCGCACCCGCATTTGGGACAGCGCATCTGACCTCCTCGTGAAAATGCACCATGAGAAGGTATCACAAAACGTTCAAAACTCGAAACTGAGCGCCTGTCCCGAAACGTGACGGAAAGGGACGGCGTCAGTCGAGCGCGGCGGAGGGCACCACGAGCGTCTGCCCCGCGGTGATGAGACCTCCTTCGATGCCGTTGCGATCCTGGATCCAGGACACAAGCTCAGACGTGGGAATATCCGACCCGCAGCTCTCCGCGATGCTCCAGAGCGAGTCCCCCTGGGAGACGACGACGGAGGCGGTGGGGAGCGCGTCAAGGGCCTCGCGGGCATGCGCGGCGCGCAGCGGGTCGACGACGAGGCACGCCAGCAGGATGGCGAGGATGACGACGGCGCCACCGAGCACAAAGCGCATCCCCTGGACGGCATCCGAAGGGTCTGGGACCACGCGCGCATCCGCGCGGACGCAGGGCTGCGCCACACGGTGCCCGCGGCCCCCTTCGATGAGCACGAGCCCGCGCGGATTCACGCTCAGGGCGGAGGTGCCGTCTATTGCCGGAAGTGTCGCAGAGGTGGTGTAGCTCATCGTTATCCCCTTTCGTCTCTTTGCTGAGACGGTTATAGCGTGCCGACCGGACAGAAATTCAACGCGCAATGAGAACATCTGTACCCTATTATGGTGGTACAATTGTTCGTGTCAAGAAGAAACGAACAATTGTTTGCAATTTGGCGCCCTATGGGCTATGATGCGGACACGGACGAAGGAGGCTCCCATGGCACGAGGCAAACTCGGCAAGCGCCAGCTCGCCATCTACGACTTCATCAAGTCATACTCAGACGAGCACGGATACCCGCCTTCGGTGCGCGAGATCGGAGCCGCCGTCGGCCTCGCCTCTCCCTCGACCGTTCACATGCACCTCAAGGTCCTCGAGGAGCAGGGTCTGATCAAGAGGGACTCCAAGAAGCCGCGCACGATCGAGGTCATGGAGAAGCGCGAGGGTGACGACCAGCCCCTGGCAAGCGTCACCCAGGATGTCGACAACAATGTCATTCGCCTGCCGCTCGTGGGTCGCGTCGCCGCCGGCACGCCCATCCTTGCGGAGCAGAACATCGAGGACACGCTCAGCCTGCCCACCTCCATCGTGAGCGACGCGAGCTCATTCATACTCCGCGTCCGCGGGGAGTCGATGATCAACGCCGGCATCTTCGACGGGGACTACATCGTCGTCAAGGAGCAGCAGGACGCCCACGACGGGGAGATCGTCGTCGCCCTCATCGACGACTCGGCCACGGTCAAGACCTTCTATCGCGAGCACGACCGCATCCGCCTGCAGCCCGAGAACGACGCCATGGAGCCCATCTACGTCGACAACCCCGTCATCCTCGGTCGCGTCACGGCGCTCATCCGCTCGATCAGCTGAGCATGACGCCATCGGCCGAGCAGGAGCATGCCGGCGAGTCGCCGGGGCGCATAGGCGTCTTCGACGTCGCCCGCGGCGCCGCCGTCATCTCGATGGTTCTCTTTCACCTCTGCTATGACCTCGCGTTCATAGGCGGCGTTGACCTGAGCTGGTTTACCTCTCCCCTGCTGGACGTGTGGCGCTCGAGCATATCCTGGACGTTTCTCTTCGTCGCGGGCTGCATGTGCCCCCTCTCCCGCTCAAACCTCAGGAGAGCGCTTCAGTACGGTGGCGTCGCGCTGCTCATTTGGATCGTCACGTCAATCGCCTCGGTCGACGCCGCCATCTCCTTCGGGATCATCTACTGCATGGCCGCCTGCACGCTCGTCGCCTGGGCGCTGGGACGCGTTGGCGCGCTCCCGTCGGGCCCCGTCGCTGCCGCCCTTCTGTTTGCGACTTTCCTCGTTCTTCTCGACCTACGAATAGGCTTGGTGGGCTTCGGCCCCCTCGTGGTCGAGCTGCCCGACGCGCTCTACGCTACCCCCTGGCTCTCCTGGCTGGGATTTCCCGGACCGGGCTTCACGTCCGGCGACTACTATCCCCTGCTCCCCTATCTCCTCATCTACCTCGCCGGCGCGGCAATGGGGTCCTGGTGGGCATCACGGGGGTATCCGCGCTGGGCGCGCGCGGCTCGCTGCGCGCCGCTCTCCTGGGTGGGTCGCCATGCGCTCGCCATCTACGTGGCCCACCAGCCCGTGCTCCTGCTGATCACCTTTGCACTCGCGCGCAGCTGACCGCAGGCCAGACGTTCCAGCCGCCTGCTACACAAATCGCCTTTTGTGTATGCGGCGTACACAAATGAGGATTTGTGTAGCAGGCAGAAGCGCGCTTGAGCAAAGACTAAGCCCTAAGGTTAATGTCTTTATCGACAAGAACATGCGGCTCCACTGCCCTCCTCGGCCGCGTACACAAATCGCCTTTTGTGTATGTGGCGTACACAAAAGGCGATTTGTGTGGCGCGTGATGGGTCTAGGCATCGGGATCGTCGACGCGGTAGGGCTCGAGGGTCGAGGCCATGCGCGCGTCGGCCTTGACGGTAGCGAGCAGACCCTCCTGCACGTAGGTCTCGCGCATGACCTGGCAGCGCTCGTGGACCATCTTCATGAGCAGGCCCTTCTCGTAGGGCACCAGCACGCTCATCGTGACGCTCCCGCTCGCGGCCTCCTTGGCGATGCGGTAGAGCAGGCCCCGGACGCCGGTGCCCTCGCGAGCGGAGATGACCTGCGCGTCGGGGTGCGCGAGCACGGCCTCGCGCAGCTCGTCGGCGTCGACAAGGTCGCACTTGTTGAGCACGGTCACGCAGCGGATGCCGTCGGCCCCGATGTCGGCCAGCACGGAGCGAACCGCCTCGATCTCGAGCTCGCGGTGCGGGTCGGAGACGTCGACCACCAGCAGGATGAGGTCGGCGGCGCGCACCTCCGCGAGCGTGGACTTGAAGGACTCGACGAGCATGGTCGGGAGCTTCTGGATGAAGCCGACCGTGTCGGTCACCGTGATCTTGCGGCCCTCGTCGAGGTCGAGCGCGCGCGTCGTGGGGTCGAGCGTCGCAAAGAGCTCGTCGCGCACATAGACGTCAGCGCCGGTCAGGCGGTTGAGCAGGGTGGACTTGCCCGCGTTGGTGTAGCCCACGAGGGCCACGCGGTACACGCCCGAGTCCCAGCGCGCCTTACTCTGCACCCCGCGCCGCCGCTCGAGGCGCTCGAGCTCGCGCCGCAGCGTCGAGATGCGCGCCCGCACGAGGCGGCGGTCCACCTCGAGCTGGCTCTCGCCCTGGCCGAAGCGGCTGCCGATGCCGCCGCGCGTCTGCTCGCCCACCAGGTGGCTCCACATGCCGCGCAGGCGCGGGAGCACGTACTGGAGCTGGGCGAGCTGCACCTGGAGGCGCCCCTCGTGGGTGCGCGCGTGCACGCCGAAGATGTCGAGGATGAGCGCCGTGCGGTCGATGATCTTGACCGGCTCGCCCATGATCTTCTCGAGGTTGGCCTGCTGGGAAGGGGTGAGCTCGTCATCGAAGATCACGACGTCGGCCTCGAGGCTGCGAACGTAGGAGCACAGCTCCTCGACCTTGCCCTTGCCGATGAAGGTCTTGGGCACGGGCGCGTCGAGCCGCTGCGTGAGCGTCATCACGACCTCGGCGCCGTCGGTCTCGGCCAGGCGCGCGAGCTCGGCGAGCGACTCCTCGCACGACCACTCGGAGCGGCCCAGGTCCACGCCCACGAGGATGGCGCGCTCGGGGACCGGCGCGGTGGAGTGCGGCTTAAACCTCCCCATCGGCAGCCTCCCCCCGCAGCTCGGACACGATCTGCCGCGCGGCGCCCGCGGCGTCGCAGGCGTCGAGGTCGATCCACCTCACGCGCCCGTCATGGCGAAACCACGAGAGCTGCCGCTTGGCGTAGCGCCGCGAGCGGAGCTTGACCTGTTCGATCGCCTCGTCCATCGTGCAGAAGCCCGCGAGCGCCTCGAGGACCTCCTTGTAGCCGATGGCCTGGCCGGCCGTGCGCTCGGTCGTGAGCCCGCGCGCCGCGAGCCCGGAGACCTCCTCGACGAGCCCCGCCGCGACCATCTGGTCCACGCGCTCGTCGATGCGGGCGTACAGGCGCTCGCGCGCCATCGTGAGCCCCCAGATGCGCGCGTCGTAGTGCGGACGACGCTCGTGGAGGCCCTCGTGGTGGCGGGCGTAGGACACGCCCTCGTCAAGCATCTCAAGGGCGCGCACGACGCGCCGGACGTTGTTGGGGTGGATGAGCCCCGCGCTCTCGGGGTCGCGGGAGGCGAGAAGGGCGTGGAGCCCCTCGGCCCCGCGCTCGGCGGCCAGCGCCTCGTAGGACCTCCGGCGCTCGTCGTCCTTCTCTCCCGACGGGAAGGACATCTCGTCGATGACGGCGTTGAGGTAGAGGCCCGTCCCGCCGGCAAGGACCGGCACCCGGCCCTCGGCGAGCAGCGCGTCGCAGCAGGCGCGCGCCTGGTTCTGGAAGAGCTGGACGGAGTAGCTCTCGAGCGGATCGGCCACGTCGACCATGAGCAGCGGCGCGCGCCGCTCGGCGACGGGCGTCTTGGCGGTGCCCACGTCCATGCCGCGATACACCTGCATCGCATCGACCGAGACCACCGACGAGCCGAGCTCGAGCGCCACGAGCTCCGAGACGGCGCTCTTGCCCGAGGCCGTGGGCCCGACGACGCAGACGACGCGCGGCAGGCTCATCGAGGCTCGCCCTCGACGGTGCCGCGCAGGTACCACGTGAGCGCCTCCTCGACGCGCACGTCGACGATCTTGCCGACGAGGTCGTCCGCAGAGGCGCCCTCCGGCAGCGAGAAGTGCACGGTCTGTTTCTTCTCGCTGTGGCCGACCATGACGGACTCGTCGCGCTTGGACGGGCCCTCCACCAGCACGCTCGCCAGCGTGCCGAGGTCTGCCTGGTTGGCGTCGTGCGCCTGCTGGGCCACGAGCTCGGCGAGGCGGTCGAAGCGTCCCTGGATGACCTCGTGGGGCGTGTCGTCGGGCATCTTGGCCGCGGGGGTGCCGGGGCGGCGCGAGTAGATGAACGTGAAGGCCGAGGAGAAGCCGGCCTCGCGCACGAGCGAGAGCGTGTCGAGGAAGTCCTCCTCGGTCTCCCCCGGAAAGCCCACGATGATGTCGGTGGAGAGGGCAAGGCCTGGCATGGCCGCGCGCAGGCGTCCCACGAGCTCGAGATACTCCTCGCGCGTGTAGCTGCGGTTCATGGCCTTGAGGACGCGGGTGGAGCCGCTCTGGACGGCGAGATGCAGGTGCGGCATGACCGCGGGCAGCTCGGCCATAGCGGCGATGGTCTCGTCCGAGAGGTCCTTGGGGTTGGACGAGGTGAAGCGGATGCGCTCCACGCCCGTGGCGGCGACGCGGCGCAGCAGCTCGGCGAAGCGGGGCTCGCCGTAGATGTTGCGCCCGTAGGAGTTGACGTTCTGGCCGAGCAGCGTGACCTCGCGGACGCCGTCGGCGACGAGGGCCTCGACCTCGGCGACCACGCTCTCCATCGTGCGGCTCTTCTCGCGTCCGCGGACGTAGGGCACGATGCAGTAGGTGCAGAAGTTGTTGCAGCCGGTCATGATGGGGACCCAGGCGTGGTACGCGCTCGCACGGCGACTTGGGAGGTCGGTCGAGAAGGACCTGCCCTCCTCGACCGTGTCGACCTCGACGGTGTGGCGGTCGTCGGCGAACGCCTCGTCGAGGAGGTCGGGAAGGCTCGCCAGCGCGCTCGTGCCGAAGACGACGTCGGCGCAGGGGATGTGCTCGCGGATGCGCTCGCCGTCGCGCTGGGCGATGCAGCCGCCGATGGCCACGACCCTGCGGCCGGAGGGCGGCGTGGGCGCCGAGACCATCGCCGACGCCTGGCCGTAGAGGCGCTGGTCGGCGTTCTCGCGCACGCAGCAGGTCATGAAGACGACGATGTCCGCGTCGTCAGGCTCGGGCACGCAGATGCAGCCGCAGGAGTCGAGCAGGCCGGCGACGCGCTCGGAGTCGTGCAGGTTCATCTGGCAGCCGAAGGTCTTGACGCAGTAGGTCTTTCCCACGAGGGAGGCGGGGGTGCTCATGAGGGCATCAGCTCCGGGGAGTCGACGGCGGTGGGGGCGGTGAGGCGGTGGACGTAGACGGCGATGCGGATGGCCGTGCGGCTCTCCCCGCCGATCTCTATGTCGGAGAAGGTGGGCGCGCAGGAGATGTCCACGCCCGTGGGGATCAAGAACCCGCGCGCGATCGCGATGGCCTTGATGGCCTGGTTGACGGCGCCCGCGCCGACGCACTGGATGTTGACGGGAACCTCGTCCTTGACGAGTCCCGCGATGGCGCCGGCGACCGAGGCCGGCGACGACTTGCTCGACACCTTCAGATAGTCCATGTCATCGTTCTCCTGCTGCGTGGCTCGTGCGAGCTGCTGTGTCTGTGGTTCGTTTTCCTGAAGATTCTACTGGTTGGGGGCGACAAAGAGAAGCGCGGCGACCGCGCTAGTCCCGCTCCTCGAGGTCAAAGGTGACGGTAATCCTCCCCCGCCCGACCCTGACCTTGGGATCGGACGAGAGCGTGAGGTAGTAGCGCTCGGCGAGAAGGTCGAAGTCGCGCTCGAGCGCGCGCGAGAACTCCTCGAGGTCACCGGGGGCCACCCTGAGGCCGCGTCGGTCGCGCGCGAGGTCGACCTCGCGGGGCTCGCGGCGCGGGGCGGCGCCGTGCGTGAGGCGCGCGACGACGCTCCTGAGCGGGCGAATCTGGCCCGAGACGATGCGATGCGCCGTGCGCTCGGACATCTCGAGCCCGAGCGCGCACGCCTGGGAGCGCAGCTCGGCCGCGTCGGCGGCCGCGCGCAGGCGCTCGAGCACGGGAAGGGAGTCGAGAGAGTCGAGGAAGAGCAGGTCCGCGGAGTCAACGGTCACCGCCGCGCGAGCGCGGGCGGTGGCGGCGATCTCGGCCGGGGACCCCACGAAGACCTCGCACGAGGAGCGTTCCTCGAGAGCGAACTCGCAGCAGGTGCGCACGATGTTGTGGGGCCCGCGCACGCAGGCGAGCACGCCGTCCTCCCCCGCCTCGGCGACCGGCCAGCTCGACTGGTCGGCGCGCTCGGGAAGCCTCGTCGCGTCGGTGACGACGCGGATGGCCGCGCCCGCGCCCGGGGCGGAGGAGACGACCTCGGCGCTCACGGCGTTCTCGCGGATGGAGAAGAGCGCCATGCCGCGCCCGTGGACGCCCCAGCGGTCCATGTGGACGCTGTCGAGCTTGGAGGTCACGCGCGCCTCGAAGACGAGGTCGTGCATGCTGGCGGGGATGCCGGATCCGTCGTCGAGCACCGTGGTGGTGCGCAGGCTCCCCTCGCGGCTCGTGGCCACGTAGATGTGGCGCGCCCCGGCGTCGCGCGCGTTGCGGAGCATCTCGATGACGGCGTCCTCGACGCAGCGGACGTCGTGCTTGGCCTGGCGGCGCTCCGCCTCGGCGACGCGGAGGCGGACGTAGCCCCCGCCGAGGCTCTCCTCGACGCGCAGCGCGCGCTCGCCCCCCATCGAGGCGACGAAGCCGAGAAGATCCTCAGCGGAGCCAGCCATGCGCGCTCCCGCTACTTCGCCACGTCGACGGCGCGGGACTCGCGGATGACGACGACGCGCACCTGGCCGGGGTACTCCATCTCGTCCTCGATCTGCTTGGCGATGTCGTGCGCGAGGACCGTGGCCTGAGCGTCGGAGATCTTCTCGGGCTCGACCATGACGTGGAGCTCGCGGCCCGCCTGCATGGCGTAGGTGCGCTCGACGCCGTCGTGGGCGTTGGAGATCTCCTCGAGCTTCTCGAGGCGCTTGATGTAGTTCTCTGCGGACTCGCGACGGGCACCGGGACGCGCGGCCGAGATGGCGTCGGCGGCCTGGACCAGAACGTCGAGGACGGTGTCGGGGTCGACGTCGGCGTGGTGCGCCTCGATCGCGTGGACGATCTCGGGGCGCTCGCCGTAGCGGCGGGCGAGGTCGGCGCCGATCACGGCGTGCGGTCCCTCGACCTCGTGGTCGATGGCCTTGCCGATGTCGTGAAGGAGGCCGGCGCGCTTGGCCGGGGCCTCGTCGAGGCCCAGCTCGGAGGCCATGATGCCGCAGAGCGCGGACACCTGGACGGAGTGCGAGAGCACGTTCTGACCGAAGGAGGTGCGATAGCGCAGGGCACCGAGGGTCTTGACGAGCTCGGGGTGCAGGTCGTGGATGCCGGCATCGAAGGCCGCCTGCTCGCCGGCCTCGCGGACGCGCTCGGCGACGAGGGCCTCCGCCTTCTTGTAGAGCTCCTCGATGCGAGCGGGGTGGATGCGGCCGTCGGCGATCAGGTTCTCGAGCGCGACGCGCGCGGTCTCGCGGCGGACGGGGTCGAAGCTCGAGAGCACGACGGTCTCGGGGGTGTCGTCGATGACGAGGGAGACGCCGGACACCTGCTCGAAGGTGCGGATGTTGCGGCCCTCGCGGCCGATGATGCGACCCTTGAGGTCGTCGGAGGGGATGTGGACGGAGGTGACGGTGATCTCGCCGGCCTGGTCGGCGGCGCAGCGCTGGATGGCGGTGGAGATGATCTCGCGGGCGGTCTTGTCGGCCTGGGCGCGGACGGACTGCTCGGCCTCGCGCAGGATCTGGGCCTCCTCGCGGACGGACTCGGCGCGCACGCGGGCGAGCAGCTCGTCGTGGGCCTCGTCCGCCGAGAGCCCGGCGATGCGCTCGAGCTCGGTCGACTGGCGCGCGACCATCTCTTCGAGGTCGGCCTTGCGACGGTCGAGCTGGCCCTGGAGGCTGGAGAGCTGATGCTCGCGACGGTCGAGGGCGTCGTTTCTGTGGTCGAGGGACTCCTCGCGCTGCATGATGCGGTTCTCGAGGGTCTGGAGCTCGCCCTTGCGCTTCTTCTCCTCGGCCTCGGAGGCCTGCTTGAGGGCGAGGATCTCCTCCTTGGCCTCGAGGACGGCCTCCTTCTTGGCGTTCTCCGCCTGGCGGGCGGCCTCGGAGGTGATGCGCTGCGCCTCGCCACTGGCGGCGGCGAGCTGGGCCTCGGCGTCCTTGAGCTTGGAGTCGCTCTGCCCGGCTAGGACGAAGTAGACGATGGCGGCGCCGACCAAGAGGCCGACCACCCCTGCGATGACAAATTCCATGGCTGCTCCTCTAAGTGTTTCGTGCGTGTTCAGCGTGGTTCTGGAGACCATGGCGTAGGCGCCATGGAACCCGCCATCGGAGGTGCAGTCCTGGCGCCTTCGTAGAAAACGTTCCTATGCAACAGCTAGCGTGACGATTCCGACAATATGGTCATCAGCTGGCCAACCAGCGTGAGAATGCGCTCCAATAGCCCTCATATCGTAGTCTGTGGGGGCGCCTTATGTCAAATGCGCCTGAGGTAGACCGTCTAGGAGCGGTCCTGCGCGACCTCGCGCGCCACGTCGAGGGCGACCGACCGCGAGAAGCCCCTGCCGTAGAGGAAGCGGGCGATCTTCTCGTAGTCGTTTCTACCCGTGAGGCGCCGGCGGGCGGCGAGCGCGCGGGCACGCTCGAGCTCGTCGCCGGGGTCGAAGAACTCCTCGGGCCAGCCCTCGAGCTCATCGACGCTCACGCCGCGGCGGGCGAGCTCGCGCTCGACCTTGAGCCTGCCCCATCCCGCGAGCGCCTTGGCGCGCGCGAACGCGGCCCCGTAGCGCGCGTCGTCGACCAGCCCGCACGAGCGCGCCCACGAAACCGCGCGCTCGGCGGCGCCCGCCCCGTAGCCCTCGTCAGCGAGCTTGGCCGAGACCTCGAGCGCGGTGTAGTCGCGCCGCCCCAGCAGCTCGGCTATGCGCGCACGCGCGCACGCAAGCGCCGTCTCGTCAACGAGGGCGAGGAGCTCGGGGCGCGTGAGCGGGAGGCCGTCGCCCCGGGCGGCGAGCCTCTTGCCCACCGCGACGGGGACGCTCACGGCCTCCTCCCCGCCCGAGGCCAGGGGGCGGCGCAGGGTCGCCCGGCGCGTACGCGCGTGCCCGGAGGCACGCTCGGGGAGCCGGACCTCCCAGGCCGCGATCTCCTCGCTCACTGGTCGAGGGAGGGCAGGTCGACGTCAGCCACGTCGACGACCTCGCCGACGCGCTCGTCGCCCAGCTCGAGGCCGCACGCGACGCGCACGCGGTGGTCGATCTCGTCCATGAGGTCGGGGTTGGAGGAGAGGAACTCCTTGGCGGCCTCGCGGCCCTGGCCGAGGCGCTCCTTCTCGTAGGTGAACCACGCGCCGGACTTGCTCACGATGCCGTAGTCGACCGCCATGTCGAGGATCGAGCCCTCCTTGGAGATGCCCTGCCCGTACATGATGTCGAACTCGGCCTGCTTGAAGGGCGGGGCCACCTTGTTCTTGACCACCTTGACGCGGACGCGGTTGCCCACGACGTCGCCGCCGACCTTGATGGAGTCGATGCGACGGATGTCCATGCGCACGGACGAGAAGAACTTGAGGGCGCGGCCGCCCGGCGTGGTCTCGGGATTGCCGAACATGACGCCGATCTTCTCGCGCAGCTGGTTGATAAAGATGCAGGTGGTGTTGGACTTGGAGAGCGAGCCGGCGAGCTTGCGCAGGGCCTGGCTCATGAGGCGCGCCTGCAGGCCGACGGTGGAGTCGCCGATCTCACCCTCGATCTCGGCGCGCGGGGTGAGCGCGGCCACCGAGTCAACCACGACGACGTCGATGGCGCCGGAGCGCACGAGCATGTCGCAGATCTCGAGCGCCTGCTCGCCGGTGTCCGGCTGGGAGATGAGGACCTCGTCGATGTCCACGCCGATGCGGGCCGCATAGCCCGGGTCGAGGGCGTGCTCGGCGTCGATGAAGGCGACGACGCCGCCCATGGCCTGCGCCTCGGCCAAGATCTCAAGCGAGAGCGTGGTCTTGCCCGAGGACTCGGGGCCGTAGATCTCCACGATGCGGCCGCGCGGGACGCCGCCGATGCCCAGTGCCGCGTCCAGGGCGATCGAGCCGGTGGGAATGGCCTCCACCTCGAGGCTCGGGCCGTCGTC
This sequence comes from uncultured Atopobiaceae bacterium, assembly GCA_944320385.1. GTDB lineage: Bacteria > Actinomycetota > Coriobacteriia > Coriobacteriales > Atopobiaceae > Thermophilibacter. Next base: position 33,434 of record CALUHH010000003.1, read on the forward strand.
GCCGAAGCGCATGATGGCCCCCTTGCCAAACTTCTTCTCGATCTCCTCGGTGGTGGCGGCGAGGACCTTGTCGCGCTCCTCGCCGGTGGTGCGCGGGTGAATCTCCTTGATGGTGCCCTTGGTCTTGGCCATGCTCTCTCCCTTGCCAGCGTTCCTTCGCCGTGATGGTACCCCGAACACTCGTTCTGAGTCAAGCGTCACGACACGAGGGTAGCAGGGGCGCCTTTCGGGGAGCTGCCGATTGGCGTTCGCGCGGCTCGCACGGAGCTGCGCGGAAGCTTCAGGTGACGGCTCCGCCCCCACGTCAGCCGCGGGCGCGCGAAGCGACCGACAAAGCGTCAGCGGTCGGCGATGGCAGAACTCTCCACAACACCTTCACGAAGGAGGGCCACGGCGCGCTCTGCGGCGGCGCGGCGCACCGCCGCGCGGTCCCCGTCGAGGGCCAGAAGCACGCTGCGCTCCCCCGCCGGGGTGGAGAGGCCCAGCCACACCGTCCCCACGGGCTTGCCGGGCTCCTCCCCTCCCGGGCCGGCGATGCCGGTCACCGAGACCGCCACGTCGCAGCCCAGGACAAAGCGGGCGCCGCGCGCCATCTGCTCGGCGCACTCCGCCGAGACCGCGCCGAGGGAGGCGTCGTCGAACACGGCGTCGGCCACGCCCAGCACCGCGCGCTTGACGTCGATCGCATAGCTCACCACGCCGCCGCGCACCACGTCGGACGAGCCGGGCACGGCCGTGAGGCAGGCGCTCACCAGGCCGCCGGTGCAGGACTCGGCGGTGCCGAGCGTGAGGCCCCGCACACGGGCCGCCTCGAGCAGCTCGGCGCAGGCGTCATAGAGCTCGGACCCACCCGAGAAGATCTCGCTCTGTGCCACGGCTACCTCCCAAAGACGACGTGGCGGGCGTTCCAGAAGTACTGCACGCCGGAGACCACGGTGAGCACCACGGCGGCGATCATGAGCGCCCAGGAGACGAATCCTATCTGGGTCCCAAAGTCGACGAGGCCGACCGCGCGCAGCGCGAAGGCGAGGTAGTAGCCGCACAGCGACACCATCGTGACCGCGGTCTTGGCCTTGCCGAGGCTGTCGGCGGCGATGACCTCGCCGGACGAGGCCGCGACCATGCGCAGCGCGCTCACGAGGAACTCGCGCACGAGGATCACGAAGACGACCCACACGGCGACCTCGCCGCGGTCGAGCAGCATGAGCAGGGCCGAGAAGACCAGGAGCTTGTCGGCGATGGGGTCGAGGAACTTGCCGAAGTCGGTGATCTCGTTTCGGGAGCGGGCGAGGTAGCCGTCGACCTTGTCCGTGAGGGAGAGGGTCACGTAGATGACGAAGGCCGCCACGGAAAGCGGCGCGCTCACAGGCCCGTCGGCGAGCGCCGCCACGACCATGAAGACCGGGATGAACGCGATTCTCACGCAGGTCACGATGTTTGCAGGGGTCCAGACGCTCTTCTCGCCCGCCATGTCAGTCGTCCTCCTTCACGATCTCGCCGGTCATCTCGTAGCAGAACGAGTCCACGAGGTCGACGGTCACGATGTCTCCCACCGAGGCCTCGCCCTCGGCGATGTGGACGGCACCGTCGGAGTCGGGGGCCTGGAACCAGGCGTGCCCGATGAGCTCGGGGCCGTCCGGCCCCTCCTCCACGCCGTCCACGATCACGCGGACGCGCTCGCCGACGTGCGCCGCCGTGGCGGCAAAGCCGAGCTGCTCGGTGAGGTCGATGAGGCGCTGCGTGCGCTCGAGCTTGACCTCCTCGGGCACCTGGCCCTCCATGCGGGCGGCTGCGGTGCCGTCCTCCTGCGAGTAGGCGAAGACCGAGCAGTAGTCGAACTCCTGGGAGGCGATGAAGTCGTAGAGCTCGTCGGCCTCCTCGTCCGTCTCGCCGGGAAAGCCCGCCATGCCCGTCGTGCGCAGCACCATCCCCGGGATCTCGGCGCGCAGGCGCGCGAAGAGGGCCGCGAGCTCCTCGGCCGAGCCGGGACGGCCCATGGCCTTGAGCACGCGCGCGGAGCAGTGCTGGATGGGGATGTCGATGTAGGGAAGCACCTCGGGCACGTCGCGGATCGTGGCGATGAGCTCGTCGGTCATGCCCTCGGGCTGGAGGTAGAGCACGCGCACCCAGCCGCCGAAGGGGCGCACGACCTCGGCGACGCGGCGCAGCAGCGAGGCGAGCGTGTCCCTCTCGCCCAGGTCCTGCCCCCACACGCCGGTGTCCTGGCCGATGAGCACGACCTCGCGGACGCCGCCGGCCATGAGCGCGGCGACCTCCGCGCAGACCTCCTCGGCGGTGCGCGAGTGGTAGCGGCCGCGGATGTAGGGGATCGCGCAGAAGGTGCAGAAGCGGTCGCAGCCCTCGGAGATCTTGACGAAGGCGCTCGCACCCTCGATCGTGCGCAGCGTCCCCTCCGCCGAAGAGGCGGGCGCGGGGACGCCCAGGACGTCGCAGACCACGCCCACGATGCCGTCCTCGTCCTCGGCCCGCACGAAGGCGGCGACCTCGGGGAGCTCCGGCGCGAGCTCGTCGCCGTAGCGCGACGGCACGCACCCGCACATCACGATCGGGCAGGCGCGGACGCCGGCGCTGCGCTCCTCGGCGATCTGGAGCGTGGCCTCGACGGACTCCTCCGTCGCGGAGGCGAGAAACGAGCAGGTGTTGACGAGCGCGACGTCAGCCTCGGCGGCGTCGTCGACCTCCTCGAAGCCCGCGGAGAGCAGCAGGGCGCGCATGCGGTCGGAGTCGACCTCGTTCTTGGCGCAGCCGAGCGTGACGAGCAGAAAGCGCACGGGTCCTCCTCGTTAGCGGTAGTTGACGAACTGCAGGGGCTGACCGTAGTCGCGCTCCCTGAGTGCGGAGATGACGGACTGCAGGACGTCCTTGGAGGCGGAGCTCACGCGGAGCTTGTCGCCCTCGACGGTGGCCTTGGCCTTGACCTTGAGGTCGCGGACGTCCTTGGCGATCTTCTTGGCGGTGTCCTGGTCGATGCCCTGGACGATCGTGCCGGTCTGGCGCACGGTCATGCCGCTCGCGGCCTGGGGGTCGGACCAGCGCACGGCGGTCAGGTCGATGCCGCGGCGCGTGAGCTTGGTCGCGAGGACGTCGCGGACCTGGCTCGCCACGAACTCGGAGGGCGCCTCGACCTTGAGGACGCCGTCCTTCTTGGAGAGCTCGAGGGTGGCGCCGGTGCCCTTGAGGTCGTAGCGCTGGGTGAGCTCGCGCGCGGCCTGCTGGTAGGCGTTGTCGACCTCCTGCATGTCCACGACGGACACCACGTCGAAGCTGGATTCCTTTGCCATGGTTGTTCTCCTTTCCCGAGAGGGCGCTAGTAGCCGCCGTTGACGTCGACGTAGGACTCGTCGCCCGCGGCGTCGCCCTCCGCGCCGGCCTCGGCGCCCTCCTCGTCCTCCGCGCCCTCGGGGCGCGGGGTTCCCTTGATCGTCACGCTCTCGACGCCGCCCGCCGAGGAGGTGAACTCGACCGGCTCGCCGTTCTCGGTGACCGTGACCACGGACGAGTCGCCCACCTGCACGGTAATCGAGTCGTAGACCGTGAACTCCTGCGACCAGGGGCCGGTCGTGCCCTCGGCGATGACGCTCTTCCCGTCGCAGACGATCTCGAGCCACGAGTAGCCGCCGCTCGCCACCTCAACGGTGACGACGGTCTCCACATACTCCTCGGGCTCGTCGTCGGCCGCAGGGTCGCCCTCGGCGTCGCCGGCCGCGGGGTCGCCCTCGGCGTCGTCGGCGTTCGCGTCGTCCGCGGCCGAGGGGTCCTCGGCGTCGGCGTCCGCGTCGCCCTCTTCGGGCGGGGTCGTCGCGGCGTCGTCGTTCTTCTCGTCCTGGGTGGCGTTGTTGACCTCGACGGTCTCCTGAGGCTGCTGCTGGTTGGCGCCGCGTACGCACGAGCCCACCGAGAAGATCAAGATGGCCGTGATGATCGCCGTGGCAACGACGATCACCGCGAAGAGCGTGCGGCGCGGGTCCGAGAAGAACCCCTCGACGGCGCCCAGCACCCCGCCGCGCGCCGGGGGACGGCGGCCGCCGCGCCCGCCCTGCGACGAGGGCCTGCGCCGGACGTTGGGGCGCTCGACCGACGCGATGTTTCTCGAGGAGCGCCGGCCGGAGATGGTCGAGGCGGGGGCATAGGGGTTGGCGCGGTCGTCGTAGCGCATGTCGTCGGTGTACTCGCTCGGGCGCACGCGACGCGTGCTCACGTCGTCGCGGCGGTACAGGCGCCCGGTGCGCAGCTGGCCGCGCGCGTCGTAGGCGCGCTCGGGGGCGCGCTGCCCCTCGCTGATCAGGCGCCCGGCCTGGTCGTCCGGGCGGCGGCGCCGGTCGGCGGCGCGGCGGCGCGGGGCCTCGCGCGCGGGGCGCTCTCGCTCGGGGGCGCTGTTGTAGGGGCGGCGGCGCTCGTCGTAGCGCGGGTAGGCCGGCACGACCTCGCGCGCGGGGGACGCGTAGGAGGAGCGCGTGCCGGGGGCGGCGGCGCCCGAGCCCACGAGGGGCACCGAGGAGCGCGAGCGCGCCGGGGCGGTGGTGGCGAAGTAGCCCATGTCGCCCGCGGGGCCGCCCGAGGTGGGCAGCAGCGGGCGGTACTCGACGTAGGCCTTGGGCCGTGAGCCGGCCTCGTTGACGAGGTCGTAGCCCGAGATGCCGCGGCCCGCCTGCGTGTCGCGCGTGCGGCGCCTCAGCTCGTGCGAGGCGGTGCCGGTCTGATGGACGTAGAGGTCCTCCTGGAAGAGGTCCACGATCTCGCGCGCGTTGAGCCCGAGGTAGCGGGCGTAGCTCGAGAGCATGCCCTGGGCGTAGCCGCTCTGGGGCAGGTGGTCGTAGTCGCCCTCCTCAAAGGCGATGAGCACGTCCTCGCGGAGCTTCAAGATCTTGGAGGCCTGCGAGACGGAGAGCCCCAGCTCGTGGCGGCGCGTGACGAGCGCCTCGCTGAATCGCGGACGGGACACGTTACTCTACCTCCCTGTATGCAGCTTCCTGCACCCTCAGGTCCTCGAGGGCGTCCTTGTCGAGCAGGACCTCGCGCGGCTTGGAGCCGTTGGCCGGCCCCACGACGCCCTTGGCCTCGAGCATGTCCATGATCCTGCCCGCGCGCGCGTAGCCCACCGAGAGGGCGCGCTGCAGGCTCGAGGTGGAGCCCAGCTGCGACTCCACCACGATGCGGGCGGCCTCCCAGACGAGCGGGTCGTCGTCCTTGGCGGCGCCGGGGTCCCCGGGGCCGCCGGGGGCGTTGGGCACCACGGCGGTGAGGATGTCCTCGTGGTAGTCGGCCGTGACCTGGGTGCGCACGAACTCGACGGTCTGCTCGATCTCCTCGTCGGAGACCCAGCAGCCCTGCGCGCGGCGCGGCTTCTTGCCGCGGAGCTTGACGAGCATGTCGCCCTTGCCCAGGAGCTGCTCGGCGCCCTTCTGGTCGAGGATGATGCGGGAGTTGATGGAGTTGTCGACCGAGAGCGCCACGCGGTTGTCGATGTTGGCGCGGATCAGACCCGTGACGACGTCGGCCGAGGGGCGCTGCGTGGCCACGATCAGGTGGATGCCGGCCGCGCGGCCCAGCTGCGCGATGCGCACGATCGAGGACTCCACGTCCTTGCCCGCGACCATCATGAGGTCGGCGAGCTCGTCGATCACGATGACGAAGTAGGGCATGTGCTTCGGGGGGTTCTCCATCTCGTCGTACTTGCCCCCGTCGACGTTGCCGTTGTAGGTCTTGATGTCGCGCACCTTGTAGTGCTCGAAGACCTTGAGGCGCCGCTCCATCTCGGTCACGCCCCACTGCAGGGCGCTCGCCGCCTGGCGCGGCTCGGTGACCACGGGCACGTAGAGGTGCGGCAGGCCCGCGTAGCCCGTGAACTCGACGCGCTTGGGGTCCACCATGATCAGGCGCACCTGCTCGGGCGTGGCGCGCATGAGCATGGACATGATGATGGCGTTGAGCAGGACCGACTTGCCCGAGCCCGTGGTGCCGGCCACGAGCAGGTGCGGCAAGCCCGCGAGGTCCACGACGATCGGCTTGCCCTCGGAGTCGCGGCCGAAGGCGCAGTCGAGCGGGCCGCCCTTGGCGAAGGGAAGGACGTCGGAGAGGAAGACCGGCTGGGGCTTCTCGTTGGGAATCTCGATGCCCACGAGCGAGGTGCCGGGGATGGGGGCGAAGATGCGCACCGACTTGGCGGCGAGCGACAGCGCGATGTCGTCCTCGAGGTTGACGATCTTGTTGACGCGCTCGCCCTCCCCCATCGAGATCTTGAAGGTGGTGACCGAGGGGCCGGCGATCCAGCCCTCGACGCGCGAGCTCAGGCCAAACTCCTCGAGGGTGCCCTGGAGCTTGGCGGCGGTGGCGGCGAGCTCCTCGTCGTTGGCGAAGGTGCCGTCGAACTGGTCGTTCTTGCGCAGGATGGAGAGCGGCGGGAGCTGGTAGGACTCGTCGCCGTCGCCGGGGCGCGTGATGGTCTCGGGCGCCGGGGCGGCCTTGGCGGGGGCGCCCTTGGCCGCCCCCGGGGACTTGGCGGTCTTCTGGGCCCCCGCGTCCTTCTCGGCCTTGGCGCGCTTGACGGCGCGCTTCTCGGGGCGCAGGAACGACGGGACGTCGCCGTGGTCCTTCTCCCCCGCCGCGGCGGGGTCGTCGTCGCGGAAGAGCGCCGCGGCCGGCTGCGCGTCGCGGTCGAGGACCGTGGTCGCGGGCGCGTCGTCGTCGAGCAGCTTGGCGCGGCTGCGCTTGAGGACGGTGGTCTTGCGGTCGCCGATGAAGGTCGTGGCGCGCTCGCCCGTCTCGTCAAACAGCGACGCCTGCGCGCCCCTCTCGGCGGCGGGCGCACCGTAGGACTCGTCCGCGGCGGCGTCGATGATGGCCTGGGCGCGGCGCTCCTCCACGCGGGCGCGGTGGCCGTCGGCGAGGTCGCGGGCGCGCTCGCGGGCGGAGGTGACCACGCCCGAGATCGAGAAGCCGCACACGACGACGCCCGCCAGGACGCACCCGACGAGCACGACGTTGCCGACGATGCCTCCGAGCAGGGTGAGCAGGGCAAAGGCGATCGCGCCGCCCACGTAGCCGCCCGCCTGCTCGGCGGAGGCGGGCTCGAGGACCGTGCCCGGGGCCTCTGCGGCACCCGGGAGGTTGAGCGAGAGCATGGCCAGGACGGCGAGAAGGACGAGGGCCAGGCCCGCCGCGATGCGGCCGGAGACCGGGCCGTCGCCGTCGAAGAAGAAGGTCATCGCGAAGGCGAACAGGGCGATGGGCACGAGAGGGGCGCCCGCCCCGAAGGAGAGCGCCAGGAAGTCGTGGACGGCGCTGGTCACGACGGCCGAGGACGGCACGACCACGGCGACGAGCATCGCCACCGCCGCGACCGCGAGGACCACGCCGAGGATGTCGGACTGGGCCGTGCCGAGCGCGAGCGCGCCGGGCGCGGCCTTGGCCTGCCCGCGCGCCGCCCCCTTGCCCGAGGCGCGCCCCTTTGCTGCGTTTGTGCTGCGTTTTGCGGGCATCTGCCTAGACCTCCATCACGACCGGGATGATCATCGGCCGCGTGTGCGTCCTGTTCCAGAGCTGGTTGGAGAGCACGTTGCGCACGCCGCGGCGCAGCGCGTCGATGTTGACGCTCCCCGAGCCGGTGAGCTTGGCCACGTGCGCGCGGACGATCTCCTGCGCCTCGCCGAGCAGCAGGTCGTCGGTCGAGGTGGCCACGCCGCGCGAGGAGACCTCCACGGCCTCGACGGCGCCGCGGCGCTTGGAGATGATGACGGTGCAGGTCACCACGCCGTCCTGGGCGAGCTTCTGGCGGTCGCGCAGGACCACGGGGTTGGCCTCGGTGACGGTGCCGCCGTCCACGTAGACGACGCCGGACTCGACGGCGCGGCCGCGGCGGACCTTGTGCTTGACCATCTCGAGCGAGTCGCCGTTGTCGAGCACGAAGACGTGGCTCGCCGGGACGCCCATCTGCTTGCCGAGCTCGGCGTGGGCGCGCAGGTGCTGGGCCTCGCCGTGGACGGGCATGAAGTAGCGGGGCTTGGCCATGGCGAGCATGAGCTTGAGCTCCTCGGCGCTCGCGTGGCCGGAGACGTGCACGAGGCCCTTGCTCTTGTCGTAGATCTCGCAGCCCACCTTGGAGAGCGAGTTGACGATCGCCTGGACGCTCTTCTCGTTGCCCGGGATGGGCGTGGCGGAGATGATCACCGTGTCCGTCTCGTGGATGGAGAGCGACTTGTGCTCGCCGTTGGCCATGCGCGCGAGCGCCGAGAGCGGCTCGCCCTGGCTGCCGGTGCACAGCACCACGATCTTCTCGTCCGGGATGCGGTCGACGTCGTAGGCGTCGATGATGTTCTCCTCGTCGATCTTGAGGTAGCCCAGGTCGCGCGCCACCTTGGTGTTGGTGACCATGGAGCGCCCGGTCACGACGACCTTGCGTCCCACGGCCACGGAGGCGTCGCAGATCTGCTGGAGACGGTGGATGTGGCTCGAGAACGCCGCCACGAAGACGCGGCCCGGGGCGTTCTTGATGACGTGACGGATGTCGCGGCCCACGGCGGCCTCCGACGGCGTGAAGCCCGGGCGCGTGGCGTTGGTGGAGTCCGAGAGCAGAAGGTCCACGCCCGAGGCGCCGAACTTGTTGATGGCCTGGAAGTTGGGCCGCCGGCCGTCGATGGGCGTCTGGTCGAACTTGAAGTCGCCGGTGTGCATGACGGTGCCCGCCGGCGTGGACATGAAGACGCCAAAGGCCGCGGGGATCGAGTGCGTCATCGAGAAGAACGTGATGGTGAAGGCGCCGAGCGTGATCGTGGAGCCGTCGCTCACCTCGCGGAACTTGGGCGAGCGGATGTTGTGCTCGGCGAGCTTGCCCTGGATGAAGCCGAGGGTGAGCTTGCTCGAGTAGATGGGCACCTTGCGGGTGAGGTCGGCCAGCAGGTACGGCAGGGCGCCGGTGTGGTCCTCGTGGCCGTGGGTGATGATGATGCCGCGGAGCTTCTCCTCGTTCTCCAGGACGTAGGTGTAGTCGGGAAGGATGAGGTCGATGCCGGGCTGGCCCTCGTCGGGGAACATCAGGCCGGCGTCGACGAGGACCATGTCGTCCCCGTACTCGAAGGCGGTCATGTTCTTGCCGATGCCGTCAAGGCCCCCGAGGGGGATGATCTTGAGCGCTATGTCCTTCTTTGGCATTCCCGAATGGTTCCTTTCGTGGGTGTCGGTCAGGGCTATCTAAGCCGGCCACAGGGCCGTGCCAATTCGCATACCGGTTAATTGTAAACGAGAAGAACGAGCCGCTGGCATGTTCCACGATGGCTTCACGGGACGCGCGGAGGGCGCGGGGCGGGGCGGGGGCGGCCCGCACTTCTCGGCGCGTCTCATCAAGTGCGGGCCGGAGCGCACTGGATCCGAGCACTCGGCGCCAGACGTCGAGAAGGACCGCGCACTCGACGCGCCGCGGGCCCAAATCCGCCCGCACTCGATGCGCGCACTCACGAGTGCGGGCGCCCAGCGCGGGCGGACGCGAGCATGCCATGGGGGACGGTTTCGCCGGGCCGGGGCCCGGTTCCGCCCCACATGGCATGCTCGGCGCGGGGCGTCAGCCGCGGGCGGCGAGGTTCGCCACGAGGGCGGCCGCCTCGGCGCGGGCGAGGGCGCGGCAGGGCTCCAGAAGGCCGTCGCGGCCGTGGAGGACGCCCTCGGCCACGGCCCAGGACACGGCGCCGATGGCCCACTCGGAGACCTCGGGGGCGTCCGAGAAGGGCGAGAGGTCGGCGGCCGCCCCGGGCCCGCCGGCGGCGCTGCAGAGGACCGCCGCGGCCTGCTCGCGGGTGAGCGGGTCGTCGGGGCCGAAGGCCGACCCGTCGCCGCAGCCGTGGAAGATCCCCTCCTGGAGGGCCCGGGCCACGGCCCCCGCGTACCAGGCGGAGGGGTCGCAGTCGGACGGGAGCCCCGAGAGCTCGACCTCGGGCCCGCCCGCGGCGTTGTGGAGCGCGACCGCCCACCGGGAGGCGTGGCCCAGCCTGAGCCTCGCCACGCCATCGTCGACGACGCCCGAGCACTCGTAGCGCAGCGTTCCCGCGCCTCGTCGTAGCGATACAGGTTGGCGAACAGGCCGTCGCTCTTCTCGCCGAGAGGGGCGACCAAGGTCAGCTCGAAGCCGAACTCGCCGTCGTGCGCGAGCGTGGCCTGCACGACGCCGGCCTCCGCCGTCACGAGGTCCACCACCTCGACGGGGATGCCGTCGGTGCCCACCTCAACGCCCATGTCGACGTCCGAGAGGGGCGTCCCCTCCGGCACGTCGCCGCCGCGGATCTCCCACGAGACGCCCTCGCCCATCTCCAGCACGAGCGTCACGTCGCGGCCTGCGAGCGCCTGGAAGACCTCCTTGTCGAGCTTGGTGTCGCCGGAGCTCAGGGAGATCTTCACGGTGTCGCCGTCCTTGGCGCCCCTGATCTTGTCGATGGCCTGCTGGCTGGGGGTCTTGGCGGGCGGAACGTAGGGCGGGGCATAGCTGGTCGTCACGACGCAGGCGGCCTGCGCGGCGCTGTGGTTGCCGTCACCGGCGTAGGACGCGGTGAAGGTGTAGTCAGCCGTCTGGTTGGGCAGCTCGGCCACCCAGGTGCCGTCGCTGCCCTCCGTCACGTCGACGTCGCCGTCGCAGGTCACCGTGGCGCTTCCACCGTCGGGCACGCCGGCGAGGGTCAGCGTCACGCGGCCGCCCCCGGAGAGGGCGGCGGGGTCGGCGGTCAGGGCCAGGGCGGGCGTCACCTTGCTGATCGAGGCCGTCTGCACAGATGCCGTCTCGCTCATGAGGGAGTAGTACGCCGCGTGCTCGCCTGTCAGGGTTATGCCGGTGGCGGTAATCGTCCTGTTGTTCCCGGCGTCCGCGCTGTCGTAGGCAATCGAGGCGCTGGACGCGGCCACCTCGTCGCCTTCCAGGACGCCGGTCAGCGCAATGACCAGCCCGTCGGGCGCCGCGGTGGTGCCGTCATAGGTCTTTGAGGTCGTGCCGTCCAGCGCGGCGTCTACGTACGCCTTTTCCAGCGTCACCGTGACCCCGCCGGTGCTGGGGTTCAGACTGCCGCTTCCGCCGTAGCTGACGGTAAGGGCATTATTGCCGATGGCCAGTCCCTTGCCCCGAGTGTCGTAGGTCAGCGTGTAGGAGCCGTCAGCATTGGCTGTGGTGGCGCTGGCAAGTACGGCGTCGCCTGTCTTCAGCTCCACGACGTCCTGTGCCGTGGTCAGGGCGTTGATGCCGTAGGCAGCGGTCTGTTCGGGCGTGACGGTGATTTTCAGAGTTTCGCCGTAGGTCAGGATGCCCTCAGCCGGCACGACCGTCAGGGTGCTGTCGGCGCGCTCGGTGGTGACTGGCGTGCCAGCGCTGGCCGGCGACGGCTCGTAGAGGCTGGTCCCGGCATAGCGGGCGTGGAACATGTAGGTCGTGCCGGGGGTAAGACCATCGAAGGTGGTCCCGGACTGCCAGCGCTCCTCGGGCACGGCGGTCTCACCGCCCGTGGCGTAGCCGTACTGAACGGCGCCCTGGCCGACGGTGGTGACGGCGTCCAGGGTGACGCTGTAGGCCGTGGGCGGCGTCGTGGTGCTCGCGGTGGGAGCGCCCGGGGCGGACTGCTGCGCCTTGCTGACCGTCAGCGTGGTAGAGCCGGAGCTCTCTATGAGGTCGCTGCCGTCGGCGGGCGTGTAGACGGCGGTGACGGCGTAGTCGCCGGGGGTCCAGCCAAGCTCGTCGATCGTGTGGGCGGCGATGCCGTTGCCTACGCTCGTCCCGGTGCCGTTCAGAGCGTCGCCGCCCTGATAGAACGTGACGCTACCGCCGTTGACGGGAGTGCCGTCCTCTTTGACGGTTGCCGTCAGGGTGACGGACCCGCCGTAGGTGGCGGGACTGGGAGACGCGCTCACTTCGACGGCTGCCATGAAGTCGTTGTCTGCGACGGAAATATCCCCGTTGTTGACGAGGGTACCCTTGCCCGCCAGGGAACCCTGCCCGGCGATCGTGCCGTTGTTGGTGAGGGTGGTTCCACTGGGGACGGTTATGCTGGCCCCCTCGGGGATGGTCACCGTGGCCCCGTCCGGGATGGTGATGTTGCAGGGCAGGGTCAGGTTACCCCAAACCGATAGGTATTCTCCTGGCCGGACACGGGGCGGATGCCTTGGCCGTTATCGCCGTCAGTCGTTCCTAGACCGCCACCGATGTCTAATCCGTCAGCGGTTGTACCCTGGCCATCTCCTCCAGTGACCGTTACATTTCCCGTGGCAAGGATGATAACCGTCCCACAGGCTTCTCCGGCTTCCCCTGAAGCCGGTTTACCGCCTATTCCGCTACCACCGCATGTGCCATATGAACTGCCGCCCGTAACAGATAGTCCACCACTGCCCTGGATAACAAGTGAGGAAGACGCTGGTACGTGGATACCGGGTGCCCCTAGATCAAGACCTCCATTTCCGCCGGTCAAAGCATTGCTTGTATCATTTGCCAAATTCAGCACAAGGCGAGCGTTTTCTCCCACATCAATTGCGCTCTAGGCTAGCGCGCCGCTGGAAATATCGGGGCCAGGACCGGTAATGTTGACTCCATCCAGCGTGATGGTCGTCGTTGCGCCTTCCGCAACCACAATGCGGTCGCTAGTCAGCCCCGTCGCCCCGTCGGCCATGGAGACGGCGATGTCCGCGCCGTCGTTGACGGTGAGGACGCCGTCGGAGTAGGAGTAGCCCTCGCTGTCGCCGGTCACCTCGAAGGCGCCGGCCGTGGCCGCCCGCGCGACGGCGGGCGCGGCGCTAACGGCGAGCAGGGCACCCAGCGCTAGAGCGACCCCCGCCCCCTGATGATCTTCTGTATCGCACCCATGCGCTGACCTCCTCGTCAAGGGCGCCTGCAGCGCCCGCTCTTCTCGGTCTTCCCTTGATTATCGGGGAGCGGGTCGCGGGAGCGCAACACCCGGGGACCGAATGGTCGCCTCTGCGTCCGAATGGTCGGCCGCCACCCCGCCGGGCGCGGGCGGCCCTACGCATGAGGAACATTTCCCAAGCGCGTGAATATGGCCACCTGCCTGCGGTTCCTATCATTTGCGCAGATGGGTCGCCGGCAAAGAGACGCGCTTGCGGGGACAACGGGTGAGGGACTGAGGGTGTGTACACCCCACCGGCAAGCCCGTTCTTCTCGGCAGCCCTTTTACCTGCGAAAACGTCATTCATCAGAGTTCGGATGGTGTACATACCCTCAAGAGATGGCGTACATACCCTCCTGCCGTCAGCTCACGAGGACGTACCTGTGATTGCGGCTGGTCTCCCCCGCCGTGGGAGCGACCTTCCCCCGCTCTATGAGCTTGGGGAGCAGGTAGCGAATGCGGGCGACGCCGACGCCGATCCTCTCGGCAAGCTCTCGGGAGCTGGTGGGACGCTGGGCGTCCCGCTCCATCAGGATTCTCTCCTCGAGGAAGTAGGTGTCCAACGAGGGCGCAACGGGCTCAGACGCCTGTGCGGCCACGGCTCCCGGCATCTCTCGGCGCAGGATGACCGTAAACGAGTCCACCGTGACCCTTAACTCCGGGGCGGGCAGCGAGCGCGCCGCAATCTCACGAATCATGTAGTCGGCTTACACAAAAGGCGATTTGTGCGCGCGGCTGAGGAGAGCCGTGGAGCCGCTTGTTCTTGTCGATAAAGAAATTATGCTAAAGATTTAGCCTCAGACCACCAGGGCTCGTCAAGAGCGAGAAGTGCGGGCCGCCCGGCACACAAATCCTCATTTGTGTGCCGGGCGGCCACTACCTCAGAGTATGGAGTCTACGCCTTACGCCCCGTGGTGGCGGCGCGGACGCGGACGGTCGTCGCCGCCCTCGCCCTTGTCGCCGGGACGGCGGCGCGGGCCGCGGTGCTCGCGGCGCGGACGCCCGGCATCGCCGTCCTTCTCGCCGTGCGGACGGCCGGAGCCGGCCGGCGCCTCGGGCTTGTCGATGCGGTCGAGGCTGATCTTGCCCTTCTCGTCGACCTCGAGGACGCGCACGCGCACCTCGTCGCCGATGTTGAGGACGTCCTCGACCTTGTCCACGCGGCCCTGCGCCACGCGGGAGATGTGGAGCAGGCCGTCCTTGCCGGGCAGCAGCTCGACGAAGGCGCCGAAGGGCTGGATGCCCACGACGCGGCCGGTGTACTCCTCGCCGACCTCGGGGACCTTGACGATGGCCTTGATGCGCTCGGCCGCCGCGTCGCCCGCGCCGCCCACACCCGCGATGAAGACGGTGCCGTCCTCCTGGATGTCGATGGTGGCGCCGGTGTCCTCCTGGATGCCGCGGATGACCTTGCCGCCGGAGCCGATGACGTCGCGGATCTTGTCCGTGGGGATGGTGAGGCTGATGATCTGGGGCGCGGACTCCTTGGTCTTCTCGCGCACGCCGGGCACCGCGTCGAGCATGGCGTCGAGGATGAACATGCGGCCCTCGTGCGCCTGCATGAGCGCGGAGCGCAGGATCTCGGGCGTGAGGCCGGTGGCCTTGTTGTCCATCTGCATGGCGGTGATGCCCTTGGTGGTGCCGGTCACCTTGAAGTCCATGTCGCCGAGGAAGTCCTCGAGGCCCTGGATGTCGGTGAGGACGACGGTCTTGCCCTCCTCCTGGATCAGTCCCATGGCCACGCCGGAGACCGGGCGCTTGATGGGCACGCCGGCGTCCATGAGCGCGAGCGTGGAGCCGCAGGTGGAGCCCATCGAGGACGAGCCGTTGGACTCCATGACCTCGGAGACCACGCGGATGGTGTAGGGGAACTCCTCCTCGGAGGGGATCACCGGGAGCAGCGCGCGCTCGGCGAGGTTGCCGTGGCCGATCTCGCGGCGCTTGGGGCTGCCCATGCGGCCGGTCTCGCCGGTGCAGAACGGCGGGAAGTTGTAGTGGTGCATGTAGCGCTTGCCGTCGACGGGCTCGATGGTGTCGAGGCGCTGCCACTCGTTGAGCATGCCGAGGGTGCAGACGGAGAGCACCTGGGTCTGACCGCGCTGGAAGAGGCCGGAGCCGTGGACGCGGGGCAGGTAGTCGCCCTTGACCATGAGCGGGCGCACCTCGGTGGGCGTGCGGCCGTCGACGCGCTCGCCGGTCTCGACGACCATCAGGCGCATCGCGTGCTTCTCGAGGGCCTTGAGCTCCACGGGGATGGCGCGGCTCCACTCGGCACGCTCCTCGTCGGTGAACTCGGCCTTGATGGACTCCTTGAGGGCCTCGACCTTGCCGATGCGGGAGAGCTTGTCGGCGTCCTTGAGGGCGGCCTCCATCTCGTCGTAGTGGGCGAAGACGCGGTCGTGGACCTCGGGGATGGGCTCGTCGAGGATGTACTCGCGAGGCTGGATGGGGCCGTTGACCTCCTCGACCTTGGCGAAGAACTTCTTCTGCTCCTCGCAGAAGGCGGCGATGGCCTCCTGGCCAAAGGCCATGGCGGCGAGCATGTCCTCCTCGGAGATCTCCTCGGCGCCGGCCTCGAGCATGGAGATGAAGTCGCAGGAGCCGCCGAGCTCGAGGTCGAGGTCGGAGTTGTCGCGCTCCTCGTAGGTCGGGTTCACGATGAACTCGTGGGTGTCGCGGTCGCGGCCGATGCGCACGCAGGCGAGCGGGCCCTCGAAGGGCACGCCGCCGACGGTGAGGGCGGCGGAGGCGGCCATCACGCAGATGGTGTCGACGGGGTTGACCTGGTCGGCCACGAGGGTGGTGGCCACGACCTGGACCTCGTTGCGGAAGCCGGCCGGGAAGCTCGGGCGCAGCGGGCGGTCGATCATGCGGGCCGTGAGGGTGGCCTTCTCGGACGGGCGCGCCTCGCGCTTGAGGTAGCCGCCGGGGATGCGGCCCACGGCGTACATCTTCTCGATGAAGTCGACCGTGAGCGGGAAGAAGTCGTAGTCCTTGCGCTCCTTGGAGACCACCGCGGTGAGAAGGACCGTGGAGTCGCCCGCCTTGACGAGGCAGGCGCCGGTGGCCTGCTTGGCAAGCTCGCCGGTCTCGAGGACGTAGTGCTTGCCGTAGAGGTCGAACTCGTGCGTAACCTTTGCCATATCTTTTCCCTTATCTCCGCCTGCCCCATTGCAGGCGGGCCGTCGTGGCGGCCGCGCTTGCGACCGCCGCCCGCTGCGCGGGCTAAACCAAAAGAGGGGGCACCCGCGGGCGCCCCCTCGTAAAGCCGCTTACTGGATGTTGTCGCGGATGCCGAGGCTCTTGATGAGGGTACGGTAGGCCTCGATGTCGTTGCTCTTGATGTAGGAGAGCAGGCGACGACGCTTGCCGACGAGCATCAGGAGGCCGCGACGGGTGTGGAAGTCCTTCTTGTGGGTCTTCATGTGCTCGGTCAGGCCCTTGATGCGCTCGGTGAGCAGGGCGACCTGCACGGCCGCGGAACCGGAGTCCTTCTCGTCCTTGCCGTACTGGGCGACGAGCTCGGCCTTGCGCTCCTTGGTAACTGCCATTGTCAAAACCACCTTTCACATAGATTCGCCCCGAACCGGGATGGCCGTCAGGTGTGGGCGGGCCGCCAGGTACGGGGTACTGACCTGTGGCAGTGTAGCACAAGCGCGGGCGCCGGTCCTTCTCGGCAGAAAATCCACGAGACGCGCGTGTGCGACGGCGCTTGCGGGGAGGAGGCGGCCCCCTTATGAGGGTGTGTACACCGCCCCTGTAGGGTATGTACACCAGGCCTCACGGCACTTCTCGCAAAAGCGCAGGTCAGAGCGCTGGCGAGAAGAACGGGCGGGTCGGATGACTGTACATACCCTGAGGGGCGGTGTACACACCCTCACGAGAGGGAGGCCGCCTCCACCAGGGCCGAGAAGATCTTGCGGCTGGGCTCGTCGACGACGTGCGCAAACTCGGGGTGCCACTGGACCGCCCAGCAGAAGCGCGACGCCGGGCGCCACACGGCCTCGACCACGCCGTCCGGGGCCGTCGCCATGACCTCCAGGCCCGGCGCCACGTCGCGCAGCGCCTGGTGGTGGAAGCTGTTGACCGGCAGCGCGCCGGCGCCCACGCAGGCGGCGAGCGGCGTGCCGGGGAGCACGTCGACCTCGTGGACCGGGTTCTCGTAGGGCGCCTTCCCGTGGTGCTCAACGTTGGAGGGCAGCTGCGCAGGCAGGTCCTGCCAGAGCGTGCCGCCCAGGACGACGTTGAGGGCCTGCAGTCCGCGGCAGATGCCGAGCAGCGGCAGGTCGCGCTCGAGCGCCGCCGGGACGAGCAGCGCCTCCATCGCGTCGCGCTCGCGGCAAAGCTCGCCGCAGAGAGCGACCTGTCCGGGGTCGTCCGCACCATAGCGGGCCGGGTCGACATCCTGGCCGCCGGTCACGACGAGCCCGTCGAGGGCGTCGAGCAGGCGCGCCACGGCCGCGGGGTCGGAGGTGAGCGGCAGCATCACGGGCACGCCGCCCGCCTCGGCGACGGCGTCGAAGTAGCCCGGGAGCATCCACAGGCTCTCGCGGGCGTAGTCGACGAGCGGCACGCAGCCGATCAGAGGCTTATCTGGCATGGGGCGCACTCCCCTCTCGCGGGTGTCAGGGCACGGCCGCCCATTATGCCGCATCGCGCGCGGGGCCGCGCCGGACCGCGCAGGCCCCGGCATTAATCCCCGAGAAATGTACGACCATTCTCAGTGAGGCCATTCCGTTAATTTAACTCCATAGCTCAATGGTTTACTGTCAAGGGAAACGGTCGTACATTTCTCCCCTTGGGGTGCGGGGCGCGCGAGGCGCTCGGCCCGCGGCCCGCGGCCCCGCCGCACTCACAGGGCGCCGAGGTAGAACTCCCAGGCGCGCAGGCGCGCGTCGAGGTGAGTGGCGGCCCAGGAGTGGACGACGCCCAGCAGGAAGAGGGCCGTCTCGGCGTCGACCTGGGCGGCGAGCAGCTCGTCGAAGGTGAGGCGCAGCAGGGCCCGCAGCCACGCGAGCCCAGCCGACGAGACGCTCTGGGCCCCGGCCACCTCCCGGGCGCAGCTCTCGCAGAGCGCCCCTCCCGCAGCGGGCGAGAAGAACGTCACGTCCGCGTCCCCGCAGGCGCAGCACGCGTCGAGCTCGGGGCGCCAGCCCCCGTGGGCGAGCACCTTCCACGCGTGCGCGGCCACCACGAGGTCGAGGTGCGCGCGGTCCGCCGCCTGCTCGCAGGCGGTGAGCGCGCGCGAGCAGATGGGGTGCAGAAAGCCGTCCGGCGCGTCCTCGAAGCAGGTGAGGCGCGCGACCTCGGCCACGGCGCTCGCGGCGGCCACGCGGTCGAAGTCGCCGCGCAGGCGCGGGTGGGCGTTTACGAGCGCGGCCTCGCTCACCACGTCGAGGCTGCGCCCCTCGGCGAGCAGCAGGTCGCACTCGCAGAAGAGCTCCACGCGCGCGGCCAGGCGCCCGCCCGGCTTGCGCGCGCCCTTCGCGACGGCGCGGCGCTGGGAGCCGTCCTCGGCGAGCAGCGTCAGGATGAGGTCCGTCTCGCCGAGCTTGGTGCGGTCGAGCACGACGGCGCGCGTCCGATAGGTGCGCCTGCCGGCCACGCTACTCCTCCAGGCCGTAGCCGAGGCGCCGGATCTCGCGCTCGTCGCGGCGCCACTGCGGGGCCACGCGCACCGTGAGGTCGAGGAAGACCTTGCAGCCGAGCAGCCGCTCGATGTCGCGGCGCGCCTCGATGCCCACGCGCTTGATCATCTGGCCGCCGCGGCCGAGCACGATGCCCTTCTGGCCGTCGCGCTCCACGAGGATCGTGGCCGCGATCGAGGCGTGGCCGTCGTCGGCGTAGTCGATCTCGTCGCAGAGCACCCCCACCGAGTGCGGAAGCTCCTGGCGAAGGTGCAAGAAGAGCTTCTCGCGCACGAACTCGGCCACGAGGTCCTCGGGCGTGGCGTCCACGTCCATCCCCTCCGGGAACCACCGCGGACCCTCGGGCAGGTGCTCGGAGACCAGGGCGAGAAACGCGTCGACGTTGAAGCCCTCGGTCGCGGAGACCACAAGCTCGTCGTCGAAGCGGCACAGGGCCCGGGCGGCCTCGAGCTGCGCGGAGACCTGCTCGGGGCCGGCGATGTCGGCCTTGGTGAGCACGAGCAGCTTGTAGTCAGCCTCGGCCGAGTCGACGTGGCGCGCCACCCACTCGTCGCCGCGGCCCACGGGCTTGGTGGCGTCCACGAGGAAGGCCACGACGTCGGCGTCGGCGAGCTCGGCGAGCGCCGCCTTGTTGAGCTCGGAGCCCAGGGCGTCCTTGGGCTTGTGCAGGCCCGGCGTGTCGATGATCACGAGCTGGGACCCCGGCGTGTTGATGACCGCGCGCGTGCGGCGGCGCGTGGTCTGGGCCACGGGGCTCGTGATGGCGACCTTCTCGCCCATGCAGGCGTTGAGCAGCGTGGACTTGCCGGCGTTGGGCCGGCCCACCAGGGCGACGAATCCGCTGCGGAACTCCGCGTCCTTCTCGCCTGCGTTCTTATGTGCCATGAAACCTCCCCGGGGCCGCGCCCCTAGCTGAAAAGGGCGTTGGCGTAGACGAGCACGCCCACGATCGCGACGACAAACGACAGGAACCACACCGCCGCGGCCGCGATGTCCTTGGCGCGCCCGGCGAGGGGGTGGAACTCCGGCGAGACGAGGTCCACGACGGTCTCGATCGCCGTGTTGAAGAGCTCCGCCATGATGACCACGGCGCAGCACAGCAAGATGATCGCCCAGCTCAAGAGGTCGATCTGCAGCACGATGCCGGCCACGACCGCGAGCGCGCCCACGGCGAGCATGACCTTGATGTTGCGCTCGGTGACGACGGCGGTCCTGAAGCCCTGGATCGCAAAGAGGAAGCTCTTGCGGAAGCCCGGGTGGTCGCTCTTGGAGCCGGGTATCATGCGTCGCCGTCCTCGCGGTGGCGGGTGAGCGTGACGTGGTCGATCGGCCGGTCGCACGGCATGAGGGCCAGGAGCGCCTCCTCGCGCGCCTCCATGGCGGACGCCTCCTCGTCGTCGAGGTGGTCGTAGCCGAGCAGGTGCAGCAGGCCGTGGGTGAGCAGCAGCCGGAACTCGTCAGCCTCGGTGGTGCCGAACGCGGCCGCCTGGCGCGCGATGTAGGCCGGCGCGAGCACGATGTCGCCGAGCTCGCAGGGCTCGCCCGGCGCGAGGTCGGGGTCGTCGGGGCGCTCGCACTCGAGGCTGATCACGTCGGTGGCGCGGTCGACGTCGCGCCAGGCGTCGTTGAGCGCGCGGATGCGCTCCTCGCTCACCACCGAGATCGAGACCATGCAGGGCCGCCCCGCGCCCTCCTGGGAAAGGACGACGTCGCAGTCCGCGCAGATCTCCTCGTCGCTGATGGGGGCGCGAACGCCCTCCTCGCACGAGAGGTCGTACTCATTTTCCATGGCCTGCCTCCTTTGCCGCCGCCTGGGCCGCGTAGGCGTCCACGATGCGCGCCACGAGGGTGTGGCGGACGATGTCGTTGCGGTCGAGGTCCACGAAGGCGATGTCGTCGATGCCGTCGAGCACGCGGCGCGCGCTCTCGAGCCCGCCCACGCCGGAGACGTCGCGCTGCGAGGCGTCGCCCGTGACCACGAACTTGGACGAGAAGCCCAGGCGCGTGAGGAACATCTTCATCTGCTCGGGCGTGGTGTTCTGCGCCTCGTCGAGGATGACGAAGGCGTTGTTGAAGGTGCGGCCGCGCATGAACGCGAGCGGGGCGATCTCGATGACGCCCTGCTCGATGAGGGCGTTGCCCTTGCCCATGTCCGTCATGTCGAAGAGCGCGTCGTAGAGCGGGCGCACGTAGGGGTCGAGCTTCTCCTCGAGGGTGCCGGGCAGGTAGCCGAGCGACTCCCCCGCCTCCACGACCGGGCGCGTGAGCACGATCCGGCCCACCTCGCGGCGCTTGAGGGCGGCCACCGCCATGGCCATGGCGAGGTAGGTCTTGCCCGTGCCCGCCGGTCCGATGCCAAAGGTGACCGTGTTGGTGCGGATGGACTCGACGTAGCGCTTCTGGCCCGCCGTCTTGGGGCGGATCGCCCGGCCGTGATAGGTGAGCAGGATGTCGTCGCCGGCGAGGTCCAGGCGCTGCGCCCCGTGGCGGACCTGGTCGACCACGAGGTCCACGTCGTCGGGCGTGGGCGCCTCCCCCGCCTCGACCAGGCGGATCAGGCGCGAGAAGACCGAGGTCAGCTGGTCGACGACCTCGACGGGGCCCGAGAGCGCGACCTGGTTGCCGCGCACCGAGATCATGGCGTCGAAGGCGTCCTCGATGCGGCGCAGCAGGGAGTCGGCCGGCCCCATCAGCGTGGTCGGGTCGACCGAGTCGGGTATGGTGAGTCTGACCTGGGTGGGCTCCATGCTCCTCCTGTGACGGCGGTTGCTACCCTGATGATACCCGAACGGCGGCGCGGCGGGCGGCCCGGCGCCGGGGCCTTGGCGGCGGCGTTGTGCGCACAACGCCGGGGAGAGGCGCGGGCGCTGGTGGTGGGACACTCACCCCGGAGGTTTCTGTCCCACAAAGGTGGGACAGAAACCTCCGGGGTGAGTGTCCCACTGGGGTGAGTGCCCCTAGAGCAGCTCGGCGGCGAGGGTGGCGTCGGGCGAGACACCGACGAGGCGCACCGGGACGAGCGAGTCCACCGGCACCGAGGGGTCGAGCGTCACGTCGAAGAGGCCGCCGGTCACGCCGCGGCCGGGGTACTGCACCACCACGAGGTCCTTCTCGCCCACCAGGCGGCGCGCCTCGGCCAGGCGCAGCTCGTCGGCAAGCGCGCGGGCCCGGGCTCCGCGCTCGGCCATCACGTGCGGGTCCACCTGGCCGGGCATCGTCGCGGCGGGGGTGCCGGGGCGGCGCGAGTAGCGGAAGACGTGCATCTTGGCGAAGCGCATCTCGCGGCAGAAGGCGAGGCTCTGGTCAAAGTCCGCGTCCGTCTCGCCGGGAAAGCCCACGATGAGGTCCGTGCCCAGGGCGACGCCCGGCACGTGCTCGCGCGCGGTCTCGACCACGCGGCGGAAGAGGTCGGTGCGGTAGACGCGCGCCATGCGGCGCAGGGTCTCGTCGCAGCCGGACTGCAGGCAGACGTGAAGGAACGGCGCCACGCGCTCGCCGGCAGCGGCCATCGTGGCGCAGAGCTCGGGCGTGACGTCGGGCGGCTCGATCGAGGAGAGGCGGACGCGCTCCACGTCCGTGCGCTCGAGCAGCAGGTCGAGAAGGCCCGGCAGCCCGAGCTCGCGGCCGTCCGGGCCGGCGGCGCGGTAGCACCCCAGGTTGATGCCCGTGAGCACGACCTCGCGCGCGCCGCGCCCCTGGGCCTGGCGCACGGCGAGAAGGACCTCGTCGGCGGCGACCGAGCGCGCCTTGCCGCGCGCCTTCCAGACGATGCAGTAGGTGCAGCGGTTGTCGCAGCCGTCCTGGACCTTGATGCCGGGGCGGGTGCGGCCGGTGGGCGTGGGCGTGGCGGCGGCCGCGCAGCCCTCGAGCATGCCGGTGCGGACGGAATCGTCGCCCGCCGGGGCGGAATCTGTCCTGTGCGGCATGCTCGGCGCACCGGCACCCTCGGGTGAGAAGGACGCGAGGCCCAGGCGCTCGATCACGAGGCCGGCCACGCGCGCCTTGTCGCGCTCGACCACCACGTTGGGCGCGAGCGCGGCGAGCTCGTCAGCAAACAGGCTCGCCACGCAGCCGGTGGCCACCACGAGCGGCTCCCCCGGCTGCGACGCCGCGCGGCGCACGGCCTTGCGCGCCTTGGCCTCGGCCTCGCCGGTGACGGCGCAGGTGTTCACCACGATCGCGTCCGCCTCGCACTCGTCGGCGAGGCGCGCGCCGGCACGCTCGAGCTCGGAGGCCATGAGGTCGAGCTCCACGCGGTTGACGCGGCATCCCAGGTTGACGAGGGCGACCGCGGGCGCGGCCGGCGTCGTCACTTGCGGCTCCTGAACGGGTTTCTGGGGGCGTGCCAGTGCTCCTTGGCAAAGTGCTCGGCCGCGTTCTCGGCGGCCGCGGAGAAGCCCTCGGCCTCGGGGTCCTTCTCGGCCTTCCGGCCCTTCTGGTCCTTCTCGCCCGCCGGCTCGTCGCCGAGCGCGCGCTCCGCGACGATGGCGGCGACGTCGAGCAGCTGCTTCTTGGTGAGGTCGCGCGGGGTCTCAACCTGCACGACGGCCACGAGGTTGCCGCGGGCGATCATGCCCATGCGCGGCATGCCCTTGCGCTCCACGACGACCTGCTGGCCAAACTGGCAGCCCGCCGGCACCTCCACGGTGACGCGCTCGCCCTCCAAGATGCCGTCGATCGTGACCGTGGTGCCCACGATGGCCTCCAGCGCGTCGACCTTGACCGTGCAGAACAGGTCGTCGCCGCGGCGCTCGAAGCGGTCGCTCTCGGCCACCTCGACGCTCACCACGAGGTCGCCCGTGGCGTCGCCGCGCACGCCGGCCTCGCCCTTGCCCGGGACGGTGAGGGTCTGCCCGGAGTGGACGCCCGCGGGCACCTGGACCTCGACCTTCTCGCGCGACGGCGTGCGGCCCTGGCCCTCGCAGGTCTCGCAGGGGTGGTCGATGACCTGGCCCTGGCCGTGGCAGGCCGGGCAGGTGGCCTGCGTCTGCATCTGCCCGAAGATCGTGCGCTGGACCTCGACGACGCGGCCCGTGCCGTGGCAGCGCTCGCAGGTGTGCATCTTGCCGCCCTCGGCGGCGCCGGTGCCGCCGCAGTCCTCGCAGGGGGCGAGGCGCGTGTAGGCGACGGTCTTCTTGCAGCCGGCGGCCGCCTCCTCGAGGGTCACCGTGAGGCGGATGCCCATGTCGCGACCGCGGGTGCGGGCCTGCGCGCCGGCGCGCCCGGAGGCGCCGCCGAAGAAGGTATCGAAGATGTCGCCGAAGCCAAAGCCGCCCCCGCCGAAGATGTCGGAGACGTCCACGTAGTCGGACCCGAAGCCGCCGGGGCCGGACGGGTCGCCGTAGCGGTCGTAGTTGGCGCGCTTCTGGTCGTCCGAGAGCACGGCGTAGGCCTCGTTGACCTCCTTGAAGCGCTCCTCGGCGTCCGGCGCCTTGTTGACGTCGGGGTGCAGGGTGCGGGCCTTCTTGAGGAAGGCGCGCTTGATCGTCTTGGCGTCGGCGTCACGAGGCACCTCGAGCACCTCGTAGTAGTCCTTCTTCGGTTCCACGTGCATACTCCAGTGACTTGTCCCAAACGTTTCCCGAGTGCCTTATACCCCGGAAAAGGCGGGGGCACGCCCCCGCCGTTCACAAAGCTATCACTTTTCTGAAGCTACCTGAAGCTACCAGTAGTAACGCCCCACGTAGCCGCCCCGGCCGAGACCGGCCGTGCAGGAGAACATCAGCGCGAAGACGAGCGCGATCATGAAGCCGTTGGAGATGCCGTTGGCCACGGCCACGCCGGCGTTTCTCCACCAGCGGGGCGCGAGGCGGATGCCGTCGCGCACCACGAGCACCACGCCCACGACCACGGGGATGATCACCATGAGCGAGAGCGAGGCGAGGGTCGACGTGGCGAGCCCCAGCACCAGAAACGGGATCGCGAAGCCGATGAAGTTGAAGCCGTTGGCCTGGGAGCGCGTGAGCCGCTCCTCGGGGACGCAGACGCGGCAGACGAAGTCGCCGGTGGACGAGCCGTTGGTGCCCGCGTTGCCCATTCCGGCCACGCGCACCTCGTCGCCGTCGTGCGCGCCGGCCGGCACGTCGACCACGACCTCGCTCGCCGTGAGCGTGCGGCCCGAGCCGCCGCAGGCCGCGCAGGGGTCCGCGACGACCTTGCCGGTGCCCTCGCACTCCGGGCAGGTCATCATCATGACGCCGAAGAGGCCCGTGTCCACGGTGATGTGGCCGGCGCCGCCGCAGGTGGGGCAGGTCTCCGGGCGCTCGGCCTCGACCGAGCCGGAGCCGTGGCAGACGTCGCAGGTCGCATAGCGCTGGTAGGTCACGCCGCGGCGCACGCCCTCCTTGGCCTGCTCGGCGTCGACGGTGAGCTCGTAGACCACGTCGGCGCCGGCGCGGGGCCTGTACGCCCGCGAGCGGCGCTGGCGCGACGCGCCGCCGAAGCCGCCGAAGCCGCCGCCGAACGGGCCCCAGCCGAAGGGGCTGCCGCCGAAGGGGTCGCCGTAGCCGCCGGTGCCGGCGGGGGTGCCGTAGCCGGCGCCCGCCCCCGCGAAGGGGTTGCCGGAGCGCATGGCGTCGTAGCGCTTGCGCTTGTCGGGGTCCGAGAGCACGGCGTAGGCCTCGGAGACCTCCTTGAAGCGCTCCTCGGCGTCCGGCGCCTTGTTGACGTCGGGGTGGAGCTTGCGCGCCTTGGTCTGGAACGCCTTGCGGATCTCCTCGGTGGACGCGTCCTTCTCGACCTCGAGGATGGCGTAGTAGTCCTTGTCGTTCATCGATGCCATGTGGCATGTCTCCCTGCTGGCGATACGTCACAGATGGGTGAAGTATACCCGGCATTCAGGGGCTTTAGGGAAACGCCACGGTATCCGCGCAGTTCGCGGCGGGGCGGCGGGGCGGCGGCGAGGCGCGGCGCCTACTCCGAGAGGCGCACCTGCCGGTAGGTCACGCCGCAGCGGTCGAGGATGTTCTTGGAGATGCGGTTGTCCTCCGTGCCGTCGTACTTGTCGTCCAGGTAGACGACCTCGCCGATGCCGGCCTGCACCAGGGTCTTGGCGCACTCGTGGCAGGGGAAGAGCGTGACGTAGACCGTGGCGCCCGTCATGTCCTTGAGCGACCCGCGGTAGTTGAGGATGGCGTTGGCCTCCGCGTGGATGACGTAGTTGTGCTTGTCGTAGAGCGGGTCGTCGGCGATACCCCAGGGGAACTCGTCGTCGTTGAGGCCGCGCGGGGTGCCGTTGTAGCCCACCGAGAGGATGCGGTGGTTGGTGTCCGCGATGCAGGCGCCGACCTGCGTGTTGGGGTCCTTGCTGCGCAGGCTCGCCGCGACGGCGGCCCTCATGAAGAACTCGTCCCAGCTGATGACGTCGGTGCGCTTGCCCGGCATGGCTGCCTCCCTCTCGTGTTTCCGCTGCTAGCATGGCGCATTTGCGCCACGTGCGCAAGGGGCGAGAAGGACGGGCGGGCTGCGGGCGCTTCTCGCCTGGGGTTTGCGCCCCGTCCGGCGCCGGGGCGGCGCCGCGCTTAGGGAATGCGGCCCGTCCGGCGAGAAGGGCATGTTGTGCTTAAAGAATCGCCCCCGTCTGGCGCTGGGGCGGCGCCGCGCTTAAAGAATCGCTCCCGTCCGGCGAGAAGGGCATGCCGTGCTTAAGAAATCGCCCCCATCCGGACAAATGGCGGGACGCCCCTCCGGACGGAGACGATTTCTTAAGCACGAACCGGCCCGCCGCCCGAATGGGCCGCGATCCTTAAGCGCGAATCCGCCCGCCGCCCGGACGGGCCGCGATCTCTAAGCGCGCCGCCGACCGCGGCCCAGCCGCTTGGGCAGTCTGTCAATTGGGGACTGTCCCCAATTTACAGCTGGTTGGCGGCGGCGTAGGCGGTGCGGATGGCGCTCGCGATGTCGGCGGTGCGCTCGCCGGAGCAGTCGCCCACCAGCGTCACCGGCACGTCGAGGCCGCTCGCGTCGAAGGGCACGGCGCGCGAGCCCACCGCCATGACGACCCAGTCGCACGGGATGGTCACGCCCTCGTCGCCGCAGACCGCCTCGACGCCGGCGTCGGTGATCGCGGTCACGCGCGTGTTGACGTGCTGCTCCACGCCCTTCTCGGCGAACTCCGCCATGATCGTGGGCAGGATGGTCCCGGACTCCCCCGTCGCGATCTGCTCGAGCATCTCCACGATGGCCACCTGGCAGCCGCGCGCGAGCAGGTACTCGGCGGTCTCGGTGCCCACGAGGCCTCCGCCGATGACGGCCACGCGGCCCTCGGGCGCGGCCGCGCCGGCGAGCACGTCCCACGCGGAGACCACGTTGGCACGGTCGGCGCCCGGCACGGGCAGGCACACGTTCTCGGCGCCCACCGCGACGACGACGGCGTCGAAGCCGGCGAGGTCGGCGGCCGCGACCTCGCGGCCCAGGCGCACGTCGACGCCCAGCGCGGGCAGCTCGCGCTCGTAGTACTCCACGGCGCGCATGATCTCGGACTTGCGCGGCGGCGCGGCGGCGAGCTCGATCTGGCCGCCGAGGCGCTCGGCACGCTCGAAGAGGGTCACGGCGTAGCCACGCTTGGCGGCCACGCGCGCGGCCTCGCAGCCGGCGATGCCGCCGCCGACCACGGCCACGCGCTTCTCGCCCTCGCCCGGGCGGATGAAGATCGTGGCCTCGTCGCCGTTCTCGGCGTTGAGCACGCAGGAGATGCAGCGGCGGCCCTGGATGGCGTCGACGCAACCCTTGTTGCAGTTGAGGCACAGGCGCACCGGCTCGCCGGAGGCCACCTTGAGGGCGATGTCGGGGTCGGCGAGCAGCGAGCGGCCGTAGCCGATGACGTCTGCCTGGCCGTCCTCGAGGATCTTCTCGCCCGCCTCGGGGGTGACGACGCGGCCGACCGTGGCCACGGGGATGCCCACGAGGCCCTTCACGCGCTCGGCCACCGGGAGCGTCCAGTTGTAGGGCATCGTGCCCATGGGCGGGATGGTGTCGCCCATGTTGCCGGTGTGGTTGGCCTGAGCCACCTGGATCATGTCCACGCCCGCCTTCTCCAGCAGCACGGCGAGCTCGCAGGCCTCGTCGGGCTCCAGGCCGCCCTTGCCGCGCTTGGAGCCGTCCGGGTTGGTCATGATGACGGGGAGCTTGTACTCCACCATGAGGCCGGGCGCGGCCTCCTTGATCGCGGCGACGACCTCGAGCGCGTAGCGGACGCGGTTCTCGAAGGGGCCGCCGTAGTCGTCGGTGCGGTGGTTGAGCGCGGTGGAGCACAGCGACCCCACCAGGCGGTCGCCGTGGACCTCGATGGCGTCGACGCCGGCCTTCTCGGCACGGGCGGCGCAGGCGGCGATGGCGTCCCTGATCTGGGCGAGCTGCTCGACGGTGGCCTCGGAGACAAAGTGCTGCATGTCGTGGTGGAGCTTGGCGTAGGCCTGGTTGGCGATCTCCTTGGACTCGGCCATCTTGGCCTGGAAGGTCTCCATGTCGCCGGCGGCCTGCGCCTTCTGCCCCTCCATCGCCGCCATGCGCGAGGTCATGATGAGCCTGCCCACGCCGGGGACGTCGTACTCGGGGTGGAAGAGCTGCAGGGCGAGCTTGGCGCCGTGGGCGTGGACGGCGTCGGCGAGCGCGGCGAAGCTCGGGATCTGGGAGTCGTCGCAGAGCTTGGGCGTGGGGCTCGCGGTGTTCACGGGCGCGACGTCGCCGATGACGATGTAGGAGACCCCGCCCTTGGCGAGGCGCTCGTAGAAGGCGAGGCTGCGCGGGCCGATGGAACCGTCGCGCTCCTCGTAGCCGGTGGTGAGCGGCGGGAACATGATGCGGTTCTTGAGCGTGAGGTTGCCGACCTTGATCGGCTCGAGCAGCTTGGACGTTGCCATGAGGGTTCCTCTCCATCGGCGATGCGGTCCCCGCCAGCGTAGGGCATGCGGGGGCGCGCACGCAGGAGAGGTCGGAGGGACGCCCGTTCTTCTCGCCGCGCGAGCGAGAAGAACGCTCTGGTTGAGCCTGAGACTCTGAGGCGACAGACCCTCTAGCAAGCCTCAAGCTCGCAGGTAAGACGGCTTGGAAGCGCCCCTTGGAGGGTGTGTACACTGCCCGGATCCGGACGGTTTGCGTTTCCGCCGGTAGACGAGGTGTCGAGAAGGACGGGCGGGTCGCATGAGTGTACACACCCCCCGATGGTTCTTCTCGACTGCGGCATGAGGGCCTCCTTCTTGGTCGTCCCGCGCGGACGGATGTCCGCCGTCATTCAGAGAAACTCTATCCAAGCGCATGTCGGCCCACAACCCCCTGCAACCGAACGGTCGCTCTGGGGAACCGAATAGCACCCGATCGAGGGCTCGGACGAGAAGTGCGCACGGCCCGCGACACAAATCGCCTTTTGTGTAAGTGGTGTACACAAATGAGGATTTGTGTAGCCAGCAGAAGCGGGCTTGAGCAGAGACTAAGCCCTAAGGTTAATGTCTTTATCGACAAGAACATGCGGCTCCACGGCCCTCCTCGGCCGCGCACACAAATCGCCTTTTGTGTGCGCCGACTACACAAATCGGCTTTTGTGTGCGGCGGCCGTGGCTAGTCGTCTGCCGCGAGGTCCCACATGAGGCCGTAGAGCTCGTTGCCGAGGAGCCACCCCCGCTCCGTCGGCACGAGGCGGCCGTCCGCGTCCCAGGCTGCGAGTCCGCGCGAGAGCGCCCCGTCCACCGCGGCGTCCACGTTCTTCTCGCCCGCCGCCGCCCGCGCGCGCCCGAGCAGCTCCGGGCCCACGCCGCGCGTCATGCGCATGCCGAGCATCAGGTCCTCCGCCACGGCCTCGCGCACGGTCAGGCGCTCCACGTCGAAGCGCGTGCCCGCGTCGTCGACCTGCACATAGCGCACGCGCGCCGTGCCCGCGCCGGACGGCTCGCCGCCGAGAAGCGCCGCGAGCCCGTCCCACTCCCCCGCCGCGAGCATGCCCGCCGCCGAGCGGCCCAGTCCGAGGTAGCTCTCGCCCGTCCAGTACGCGATGTTGTGGGCGCACGCGTGGCCGGGCCGCGCGTAGCTCGCGACCTCGTAGGGACGATAGCCCGCCGCCCCGAGCGCGCGGCGCGCCTCCTCCATGCACCAGGCCTGGAAGTCGGCGTCCGGCTCGAGCGCGGGCACGTCCGCGGCGCGGCGCGCGAGCGGCGTGCCCTCCTCGAGCGTGAGCGGGTAGACCGAGACGTGGTCCGGCACCGCGGCCGCGATGCCGCCCAGCGTGCGCTGCCAGCTCCCCCTCGTCTGGCCGGGCAGGCCGCACATGAGGTCGCAGGAGACGTCGAGCCCCGCGGCGCGCCCGCGGGCAACGGCCGCGAGCGCCTGCTCCGCGCTGTGGATGCGCCCGATGGCGGCGAGCTCCGCCGGCTCGAGCGTCTGCACCCCGAGCGAGACGCGCGTGGCGCCGGCCTCCGCCAGCGCTGCCGCCATGGCGTCGTCGAAGGACTCCGGGTTGGCCTCGCACGTGAGCTCCAAGGGGTCGCACCACGACCGCACGCGGCGCACGAGACCCGCCAGGCGCGGCCCCAGCACCGTGGGCGTGCCGCCGCCCACGTAGGCCGTGCGCACGCCCGCGAGCGCGCCGGCCGCGCCAAAGGCGTCGATCCGGGCGAGCAGGCCATCGAGGTAGCGCGCCGCCGCGTCCTCGAGCGCCGCGCCGCACAGGGCACGCGAGTCAAAGTCGCAGTAGGCGCACTTTGCGTGGCAGAACGGTATGTGCAGGTAGAGCGCGGAGATCATCGCACCTCCGTAGGAAGTCAGGCTACATCAGAGCATAGCGCGCCCGGCGTCCGGAGGTGTGCGCACTTCTCCGGGGTGTGCGCACTCCTTTGGGGTGTGTACACGCGCCCGACCCGCCCGTCCTTCTCGTCAAGGCGTTTACCTGCGGAAACGCTGTTTGTCTCAAATCGGTCGGTGTACACAACCGGCGGGACCGTACACAACCGAAGGGAGTGTGCACACCCGCGCGGCCCCGCCCAGGCGAGAAGGACGCGCGCCCCTCACTCCCCCAGCACCGCGCGGACCTCGGACGCAACCGCGAGGAACTCCTCGGCCGCCACGCAGCTCATGGCCGCGTTTCTCCAGCGCGCGGCGTCCGGCATGCCCTTGAAGTACCAGCCCGCGAGGCTGCGCGCCCGCTTGAGGTGGGCGCCGGTGGCCTCGAGCAGGCGCACGTGGCACTCGAAGGCCGCGATCTTCTCGCCCGTCGTGGGGACGCGGCCCGAGAAGACCCACGGGTTGCCGTAGGTCCCGCGCGCGACCATCACGGCAGAGGCGCCCGTCTCGGCGAGCGCCCGGGTCGCCGCCTCGTGAGAGAACATGTCGCCGGAGGCGATCACGGGCACGCCCACCGCATCGGCCACGCGGTCGATGACGCCCCAGTCGGCCTCGCCGTGGTACATCTGCGTGGCAAAGCGCCCGTGAACGGCCACCGCAGCGGCGCCGGCGGCCTCCATCGCGCGCGCGAACTCCGGCGCGACCTCCTGCCCCGCGTAGCGACCGCGGCGGATCTTCACCGTCACGGGGACGCCCGGCGCGCCCGCGCGGCACGCTGCCACGATCCGGGCGGCGAGCGCGGGGTCCTCCAGCAGCGCCGAGCCCTCGCCCTTCTTCGTGACCTTGGGCACGGGGCAGGCCATGTTTATGTCGAGAAGCGCGAGGCGCTCCCCCAGGCGCTCCGCCACGCGCTCGGCGGACTCGCGGAAGAGCTCGGGCTTGGAGCCAAAGAGCTGCACGGCGATCTTAGGCTCGGCCGGGTCGGGGTCCACGAGCTCCCAGCTCTTCTCGCCGTAGTGGAGGCCGGCGCAGGAGACCATCTCGGAATAGGCCAGTGCCGCGCCGCCCGCGCGCGCCATGAGGCGGTACGCCGCGTCGGAGACGCCGGCCATCGGCGCCATGAGCAGCTTGCCCGCAAGCTCGCCGTCCCACGCGGGGCAGGTCGGCGCCAGGCCGGCCGGCGGCGCAAAGGCCGCCAGCACCTCGGCGGCCGTCACTGGTCGTCCACCTTGAGGACGGCGAGAAACGCCTCCTGCGGCACCTCCACCGATCCGATCTGCTTCATGCGCTTCTTGCCCTCCTTCTGCTTCTCCAGGAGCTTGCGCTTGCGCGAGATGTCGCCGCCGTAGCACTTGGCCAACACGTCCTTGCGCACGGCCTTGACGGTGCTTCTCGCGATGATCTTGTTGCCGATGGCGCCCTGGATGGGCACCTCGAACTGCTGGCGCGGGATGATCTCCTTGAGCTTGTCGCAGAGGCCGCGCGCAAGCGCGTAGGCCTTGTCGCGGTGCACGATGAAGGAGAGGGCGTCCACGTCGTCGCCGGAGAGCAGGATGTCGAGCTTCACGAGGTCGCTCGTGCGGTAGTCGGAGAACTCGTAGTCCAGGCTCGCGTAGCCCTTGGTGCGGCTCTTGAGCTGGTCGAAGAAGTCGAGGATGAGCTCGGCCAGCGGGATGTCGAAGTGCATCTCCACGGACTTCTCGGTGAGGTAGATCATGTCCTGGGTGATGCCGCGGTGCTCGATGGCGAGCTGCATCACCGCGCCCGTGTACTCGGGCGGCACGATGACCTTGGCCTTGAGGAAGGGCTCCTCGATGTGGTCGATGCGGGTGACGTCGGGCAGGTCCTGGGGGCTGCGCACCTCGAGCATCTCGCCGTCGGTCTTGTAGACGTGGTAGTCCACCGAAGGGCTGGTCGCGATGAGCGACAGCGAGAACTCGCGCTCCAGGCGCTCCTTGACGACCTCCATGTGGAGCAGGCCCAGAAAGCCCACGCGGAAGCCAAAGCCCAGCGCCACGGAGGTCTCGGGCGTCCACGTGAGCGAGGGGTCGTTCACGCGCAGCTTCTCCAGGGCGTCGCGCAGGTTCTCGTAGTCCTTGTTGTCCACGGGGAAGATGCCGGTGTAGACCATCGGCTTGGCCTCGCGGTAGCCCGGCAGGGCCTCCGCGCAGCGGCGGTCGCGCCCGGTGAGGGTGTCGCCCACGCGCACGGCCTCGGGGTCCTTGAGGCCCGTGACAACGAAGCCGACCTCGCCCACGCCCAGCTCGTCGACGAGCTGCTCGGCCGGGCGCTTGACGCCCACGCCGTCGGCGAGGAAGTCCACGCCGGAGCGCATCATCGTGAGCTGGTCGCCCTTGCGGACGCGGCCGTCAAAGACGCGCACCGTGGCGATGACGCCGCGGTACTCGTCGAAGTAGGAGTCCAGGATGAGCGCCTTGAGCGGGGCCTCGGCGTCGCCCGCGGGCGGCGAGACGAGAAACACGATGGCCTCGAGCAGGTCGTGGATGCCCTCGCCCGTCTTGCCGGAGACGCAGACCGCGTCCTCGGCCGGGATGGCCAGGTCCTCCTCGATCTCCTCCTTGACCTCGTCGGGGTGGGCGCTCGGCAGGTCGATCTTGTTGATCGCCGGAACGATGTCGAGGTTGGCGTTCATGGCCAGGCTGGCGTTGGAGACGGTCTGGGCCTCCACGCCCTGGGTGGCGTCGACCACGAGCACCGCGCCCTCGCACGCCGCGAGGCTGCGGCTGACCTCGTAGGTGAAGTCGACGTGGCCCGGCGTGTCGATGAGGTTGAACTGGTAGGTCTGCCCGTCGTCGGCGTCGTACATCACGCGGACGGCGTTGGACTTGATCGTGATGCCGCGCTCGCGCTCGATGTCCATCGTGTCGAGCAGCTGCGCCTCCATGTCGCGCTCCTCCACCGTGTGGGTGAGCTCGAGGATGCGGTCCGAGATGGTCGACTTGCCGTGGTCGATGTGCGCAACGATCGAGAAGTTGCGAATATGTGAGGTATCGTTGGTAGCCATGTGGTGAATGATAGCGAACTCGCGGTCGATATGCTATATTCGTCGGGTTGACCTCGCCGTGTCTCAGCACAGAGGCCTCACATGTATTGGGAACCGAAAGGAACTGCACGTGGCTAACATCAAGTCTCAGAAGAAGCGCATCATCACCGCTGAGAAGGCGCGTCAGCGCAACCGCGCGGTCCGCTCCGAGCTCAAGACCGCCGTCAAGAAGGTCCGCCTCGCCGTCGAGGCCAAGGACGTCGACGCCGCCCAGGACGCCGCCAACAAGGCCAACCGCCTGCTCGACAAGGCCGCTTCCAAGGGCATCATCCACAAGAACCAGGCCGCTCAGCGCAAGAGCGGCGTCCAGAAGCTCGTGAACACCATCAAGTAGCTTCTCCCTCAGAGCGCACGTGAGCGGACCCGGGGTGCTGCCCGGGTCCGTTTTTTGTGGCGGGGTTCCGGGCGCGCGTTCTTCTCGGCCCGACGCTCTTCTCGGCCCGCAACAAACCCCTGGTGCCTGATTTCCGTCAAATGTGTGAATCGGTGCCTGATTTCCGTCATATGCGTACGACGGACACGCATATGGCCGGATTCCGGCACCAAAACACGCATATGGCGGAAATCAGGCACCAGGGCAAACGCAGCAACCGAGAAGAACCCCGGGTCTCACGCAACGCCGCACACGCGGGCGATCAGCCGGACAATCTCGGTGGCCTCGTCGGCGCCGCTCTTGAGGGCGCGCTCGGCGCGGGCGCACTCCCCGAGCAGGGCCTCGAGCTCGCCGTCGGCGAAGGCGCGCGCCCAGCGCACGTAGTTTCTCACCTGCCAGTCCTGCTTCTTGAGCTCGGCGGCGACGGCATGCGCCTGCCCGCGGGCGTCGAGCGACCGCGCGCACAGCAGCTCGCGGACCCGTCCCGTCACGAGCGACAGCAGTCCCAGCGCCGACCCGTCGAGCAGGCGGTACAGCGCGAGCGCCCGGTGCGCGTCGCGCTCGGAGAGCCGGTCGAGGAACTCCCAGGGCTTGACCTCGGCCACGCGCGCGACGTTGGCCTCGACGAAGGGCGTCGTGATCGTGCCCGCCCCGCCCATCAGCGCGGCGAGCGTTGCGATCTGGGTGTCGAGCATCGTCGTGGACTCGCCGACGCGCGCCACGAGCTCGCGGGCCGCGTCCGCCGCGATCGAGACGCCGTGCGCCGCGGCGAGCTTCTGCACGTAGGGCGGCAGGTCGCGGCCCTTCTTGGCCGCGCACTCGATGACGCTGCGCGGGCCGACCTTGGCGACGGCCTTGTAGAGGCGCGTGGTCTTGGCCAGCGTTGCGGCCACGAGCGCCAGCGTGCAGCTCTCGTTGGGGTTGCCGAGGTACTCGATGATGGCCTCCGAGACCGCCTTGGGGAGCTTCTCGGCGCTCTCGATGACCACGACGCGCCGGTCGCCGCCCATGGGCAGCGTGTTGAGCGAGGCGAGCACCGACACCACGTCGGTGTCTCCGCCCGCGACGATCTCCTCGAGGTTGAAGGCCGAGAAGGGCCCGTCCACGCGGGCGCGCAGGCGCACGAGGGCCTGCTTGCGCTTGAGCTCGTCCGGCCCCACGATGAGGTATGCCGGCAGCAGCGCGGGCTTGTCTGCCATGTGAGATCCCTTCTGCGGCTAGAGCAGCCGCGCGTAGTCCTGCTTGGCGTGGAAGATGCGGTCGATCTCCACCATGTCACCCGCGATGCGGTAGAGCGCGACGTAGCTCGCAAATCCGGCCCTGCGGTAGCCGGCCTCCGCCGCGCGCCCGTCCGCCGCGTTCGGGTACATCTCCGGCATGCGGGAGAGGTTCTCGACGAGGTGGTCGAGGCCTGCGAGGATGCGCTGCGCGCCGCGCGGGTTCTCCCGCTCGTAAAGCAGGTAGGCGACTATCCGCTCCTTGTCTCGTTCGGCTGTCCTGGTGTAGATGACGTCATAGGCCATAGCGCTCACGCGTCCTTCTGTTGGACTCGCGGGCATCGACCACGCGCCCCGCACGGGAGTCCTCCTCCGCCTCCTCGATGAGCCGGTAGAGCTCGGCGCGGGCGCGCTCCATGCGCAGCGAGTCGAGCAGCTCGATCGACATCGCGGCGAAGGCCTCGCGGCCGTTGCGCGTCACGATGACGGGCTCGGGCGACTCCTCGACGATCCGCGCGAACTCAGTCGTGTTCTTGATCTCCTTGATGGGTATGCATCTGGGCATTTCACACCCCCTTTGGGCCATAATCATGGCCCCCAGTGTAGCAGATGCGGCGCTCATGGCTCCCCTCATTTCTGACAGCTCACCACGGGGCCCAGCGCCCCGGGCTCAACCGTGACGTCGCCGGCCCAGATCGTGCAGAGAAAGACCGAGCCGGCGCCCTCCAGGACCTCCACGCACGCGGGGTCGGGGTGCCCGTAGGAGTTGCCCTCCCCCGCGCTCGCGACGCTCACCTCCGGGGCCAGCGCCGCAGCCGTCTGCGCGTCGAGCGAGACGGCGGAGCCGTGGTGGCCCACCTTGAGGAAGTCGACGTCGCCCACGTCGCCGCGCGCAACCGCGGCGGAGGTCTCCTCGACCTCGGCGTCGGCGGCGAGGAGCCCCGTGAGCGCGCGCCCACCGTCGTCGAAGGACAGCAGCAGCTCGAGCGACCCCTCGTTGCCCTCGCCGCCCGCGGGCTCGACCGGCGACACCACGGTGAGCGAGAAGCGCCCTACGCCCAGGGCGTCACCGTAGCCGACCTCCTCGACCGAGCACCCGTCCGGGAGCTCGGAGACGTCCGTGTCCTCCGGGACGACGACGCGCCCCACGGGCACCGCGGCGAGCACGTCGGCGAGGCCGCCGGCATGGTCGGCGTGAAGGTGCGTGAGGACCACGGCGTCGAGGTGAAAGACGCTCGCGCGCGCAAGGGCGCGGACCACGGCGTCGCCCGGCCCCGTGTCCACCAGGACCGCCGCGGCGCCGTCCGTTACCAGGATCGCGTCGCCCTGGCCCACGTCCAGCACCACGACGCGCGCCGGCGCAAGGAGGCGCCACCTCCCCACCCACAGGAGCGCGGCGCAGGTCAGGGCCGCGACGGCGCCGGCGACCGCCCGGCGCGAGACCCGCGGCCACCACAGCAGCACCAGACCGAGAAGCGCGGCGAGGACGAGCAGCGCCGGGCCCTCCTCGACGCTCACCGGGACGCACGCAAGAGGGAGCTCGGCCAAAAGCCGCAGAAGCGCCATGAGCGCCCCGCCCACGACGTCGCACGCGAGCAGCGCCGCGGCCTGGAGCGGCGGTACCCAGACCAGCGCCGCGGCAGCCAGGCCAAAGACGAGCAGGGCCGAGAAGAGCGGCGCGAGCACCACGTTGGCGAGCGGGGCCACGAGCGAGAGCTGGGCGAACGTGGCGCAGGTGAGCGGCGCCGTCACGAGCTGGGACACGAGGGTGAGGGCGAGCGCCTCCTCGGCGTCCGCCCTCAGGCGCGCGAGCGCGGCCCGTGCCCGGGTCCGCGCGGAAGCCGAGCGGGGCGCGACCACGCGCACGAGGTAGCGCGCATATCCACCGAGGGCGCAGATGCCGCAGACGCAGATCACCGACAGGAGGTAGCCCAGCTGACCGGTCACCCCCGGATCGGCGAGCGCCATCGCGAGCGCGGCCGCGCACGCGGCGCTGAGCGGGTGGGACCGGCGCCCGACGAGGCCCGCGAGCGCCGCGACGACCGACATCGCCCAGGCGCGCACCGCCGAGGCCGGCGCTCCGCAGAACAGGACGAACCCGCCCGTCGCGAGCAGCAGCGCCGCCGCGCGGGCCCCGGCGGGCAGGCGCGTCCGCGCGAGCAGCCGCGCGCCGAGCGCGGCCACGAGGACGAGGTGGCCGCCGGAAACGGCCACGAGGTGCGACACCCCGCAGGCGGCGAAGACGTCGTCGAGCCCGCGCTCGGCCATCGCCGCCGTGGAGCCGCAGATGGTACCCGCGAGCAGCGCGCGGGCGTCGGAGGAGCCCGCGTCGAGGCTGGCGAGCACGGCGGAGCGCAGCGCCACCACGGCACCGTACGGCCCGGCCGCCGCCCGCCGCTCGAGAACGCGCACGACGCGCACGGTCCCGGCGAGCCCCTGGGCGCGCGACGAGGCCCCCCAGTCGTCCCCCTCGTTTGCCGAGAAGCGCCCCACGCAGCGCAGCGTCTCCCCCATCCCGAGCCGCTCGTCGGCGACCAGCCACACGCTCCCGGCCGTCCCGTTCACGCGCGCCCTGCCGCGCCAGCCCGAGGCGCCCTCGGACATGTCACCCTCGAGGACGAGCTCCCAGGAGGACACGGGGCTTTCCGAGAGCGCGCCGACGAGCGCCGCCTGTCCCGCGAGCTCGCGGGCGCAGGAGAGCCCCGCGCAGCTCGCGGCGGCCACGACAACGAGCGCCGCGGCGGCGGCCGGGCGCGCCCGCGTGCGCAGCAGGCAGAGAAGGGCGGCGCAGCCGGCAAGTCCCGCGACGACGGAGCCGCCCGCGAGCGCGCCCGCGTCCGGCGCCGACCGCAGCCCCGCGCGCGCGACGGCAAGCGCGGCGACGAGCGCCCACAGCAAGGGAGGAAGCAGCGGGCGGTCGGGCCGCGCGACTTCCTCAGACACAGATGAGCCCCTGGAGCCGCTCGAACTTCTTCTCGCCGATGCCGGAGACCCGCATGAGGTCCTCGGGCGTCGAGAAGGGCCCGTTCTGCTCGCGGTCCTCCACGATGGCGCGCGCCGTGGCCTCCCCCACGCCCGGAAGCTCGTCGAGCTCCTCGACGCCCGCGGTGTTGATGTTCACCGGGCCGCCCGTCCCCTCCTGCGCGCCGTCGCCCGACGCCGCCGGCGCGGACGCCTCCCCCTCGCGGGGCACGTGGACCTTCTCCCCGTCCGCGACCGGCGCGGCGAGGTTGACGCTCGAGGTGTCGGCCCCCTCGACGAGCCCGCCCGCCGCCGCGACCGCGTCGTTCGCGCGCGCCCCCTCGGGAAGCACGTAGACCCCGGGCGCGGCGACCGCGCCGTCCACGTGCACGCAGACCGTCGCGGGCTCGTCCGCGGTGTCGCGCTGCGAGGCGCCCTCGTCCGCCCGCGACCCGTCGTCCTTCTCGCCCTCCTCGTCCTTCTCGTAATCCCCGTCCTTCGCGGGCTCTGGCTGCGCCGGCTCCTCCCGCGCCGCCCGCTCGATCGTCACGGGGCCCACGCCGAGCCCGCCCGCCAGCGTCGCGCCCGCAAGCAGCGCGCACGCCGCCAGCGCCGCCATGACCCCGCACGCCAGGCCGTAGCGGCCCGCGAGCCGTCGCCGCGCTCCCCCTCGCTCCTGTGCCATGCGACCACCTCCTCGCCCCAGCATGGCGCGAGGGCGGCGCGAGCGGGCGCAGACCGGGCAGAAACCGCGTGCGCGAAGCTGCAACCGAGCTATGGATTGACCCAACAAAACGTGCGCCGCCCCAGGTGAGCCGGGACGGCGCATGATAAAAACTGAACTATGTCCGCGCCGCTCGCGGCGCGGGGCCCTACCGCTCGCAGCCCGAGGCCGCGCAGAGCTCGCGATGATGCTCGCGCAGCCGGCCCTTGGGGGCGTGGTAGGACGGGCACTGCGGGAAGTCGCGCCACTCGACGTGCTCCACGAGGTCCGCGACCATGCCCTCGTGGTCGAAGCTCTCCCAGGCCCCGAGCACCTCGCGCAGGCGCGCGTGGGTCTCGGGGCGGCGCGGCATGAAGAGGGTGCAGCAGTCCGGCGCCGTCTCGCAGCAGATGTCGTAGGTCCCGATCTGGTGGGCGCGGGCGATGATCTCCTGCTTGTCGGAGCCGATGAGCGGGCGCAGCACCGGCATCGTCACGGCCTCGTTGACGGCGGCGATGTTCTCCAGCGTCTGCGAGGCAACCTGACCGAGCGACTCGCCCGTGACGAGGGCCTTGGCGCCCTCGAGCTGGGCGATGCGCTCGGCCACCTGCAGCATGACGCGTCGGTACATGATGATGCGCAGGCCCTGGGGCACGGCGAGCGAGATCTCGCGCTGGCGCTCGCCGAAGGGCACCACGTAGAGGCGGCCGACCACGCCCGAGGGCGCGAGCGCCTCGACGATGTCCTGGCAGAGCCACTCGCTCGTGTCGGCGGTCATGGGGCGCCCCGAGAAGTGCACGGGCACGCAGATCGCGCCGCGGCGGCCCACCATCCAGGTGGAGACCGGCGAGTCGAAGCCGCTCGAGAGCAGCGTCACGACCTTGCCGGCCGTGCCCACGGGAAGCCCGCCCACGCCGGGCGCGGAGGCCGCGTAGACGAAGGTGCTGCCCTGGACCACGTGCACGACGACGGTAACGTCGGGGGTGTGCACGTCGACCTTCTTGTCGGGGAAGGCCTCGCACAGCGCCGCGCCCACGAGCCGGTTCATGTCGAGGCTGTGCAGCTCGTAGGTGGTCGACGAGCGGCGCGCGTGGACCTTGAACGTCTCGAAGTCCCCGGCCTCGCCGAGCGCGCGGATGGCGGCGGCGCAGTACTCGCCCTCGTCGAGCCCGCACTTGTAGGCGAGGCTGACGCGCGCGACGCCGGGCACCCGGCGGATGGCCGCCGCGAGCTCCTCGCTGGCGCGGCGGTCGCTCGTCTCCACGGCGATGTGCCCCGAGATGCGGCCGATGCTCGCGACGGGGAACGCCTGCAGCGCCCGGTGGAGGTTGGTGACGAGCTGGTTCTCGAAGGTCGAGCGGTTCTTGCCCTTGAGGCCGATCTCGTGGTAGTGGACGAGGCAGAGTCTCTCGGTCATGCGCGCCTACAGGACGATCGTGTTGGCGCCCCGGATGTCCTCGTCAAAGTCCTCCTTGACGAAGCTCAGGGTGTCGTCCTCGATCTCCTGCATGGCGATGGACACCGGGTCCTTGCCGGACGCCACGGTGGTGATGTCGTCGAAGTCCTGGATCGCCGTCACGCGCAGGTGCTGGCCGCGGACCATGTTGTTGATGTCGCAGGCGCGCTTGGACGCGATCGAGCAGAGCAGGAAGGGGTTGTGCTCGGTCTTGTTGAGCAGGGTGTCAATCTCGGGCTTGATCACAGACATCTTCCGTGAGACCTCCGTTGTTCTCGTACTTCTCGATCACGCGCATGAGCTCTTCGCAGGCGCGCTCGAGGTCGTCGTTTACGATGCGCACGTCATAGCGGGGCGCGCAGGCCATCTCCTCGCGGGCGCCGGCGAGACGGCGCTCGATGGACGCCTCGTCCTCGGTGCCGCGCCCGCGCAGGCGCCGCTCGAGCTCCTCGGCGCTGGGCGGCTCGATGAAAACGAGCACGGCGTCACTCTGGGCCTCGCGCACGTTGAGGCCGCCCTGCACGTCGATCTCCAGCACGACGGAGCGACCCTGCCCCGTGACGCGCCGGACCTCGTCGCGCAGCGTGCCGTAGCGGTGCCCGTGGACCCACGCCCACTCGAGGAAGTCGCCCGCCGCGACGCGACGGTCGAACTCGTCCTCCGTGAGGAAGTAGTAGGCGACGCCGTCCTTCTCGCCCGGTCGTGGCTCTCGTGTAGTCGCAGAGACCGTCAGGCCCAGGCGAGGAAGGCGCTCTCGCAGCAGTGCGACGAGCGTCCCCTTGCCCACGCCTGACGGCCCAGAGACGACAAAGAGCCGAGCTCTCTGCTCCAACTTACTTGGAGAGAGCCTCGACCAGCTGCTCGCGCTGACGAGCGCCGAGGCCCTTGACGCGACGGGTGGCGGAGATGCCGAGCTCGTCCATGATCTTGGCGGCCTTGGCCTTGCCGTAGCCGGGGAGGGACTCGATGAGGGCGGAGACCTTCATGCGGCTGGCGATGGGGTCGTCGGAGTCGAGGACGTCCTCGAGGGCGACCTTGCCGCTCTTGATCTTCTCGCGCAGCTCGGCGCGCTCGTGGCGGGCCTGGGCGGCCTTCTCGAGGGCGGCCTTGCGCTGCTCGTCAGTAAGCTGGGGTAGAGCCATGTGTTCCTCCAATTCGCGTTCCTTTAAGCCGTCGAGCCGGACCGGCGGCTTCGCAACAATCAAGTTTGCCCATTCACCTGAGGTTTTGCAAGCCCTCTTCACCAAAGGTGCAGCTCAGGGGCAATCCTTCACAAAACGTGCCGGCTGAGGTGCGGCGACGCGACGTTTTACGGGTCCAAACCGTCCATCTGCCGCACCTCAACGGAGTAGGCCGCCGGGCCTAGGCCATGAGCTCGGCGAGAATCGCGTCGAAGGCGGCCACCGGGTCGTCGGCTCCCGTGATCGGGCGGCCGATGACCAGCTTGGACGCGCCGGCGGCCACCGCGGCGGCGGGGGTGGCGATGCGCTTCTGGTCGCCCACCTCGGCACCAGCCGGGCGCACGCCCGGGGTCACGATAAGAGCGTCGGGGCCGAGAAGGGCGCGCATCTCCGCAGCCTCCTGCGGAGAGCAGACGATGCCGTCGGCGCCCGCGCCGTAGGCGAGGCTCGCCAGGCGCGCGACCTCCTCGGCGACCGGCGACTCCACGCCGATCTCGGAAAGCGCCGCCTGGTCCATGCTCGTGAGGACGGAGATGGCCACGAGGCGGGTACGGTCCCCGCCGCGCTTCTCGGCGGCCTCCTCGGCACCCTTGCGGGCGGCGGCGATCATGGCAGACGAGCCCAGGCCGTGGATCGAGAGGATGTCGGCGCCGGTGAGCGACGCGGCGCGGACGGCGCCCTGCACCTGGAACGGGATGTCGTGGACCTTGAGGTCAAGAAAGACGCGCAGCCCGCGCTCGCGCATGGCGTCCACGATCGAGGGCCCCTCGGCGTAGAAGAGCGTCATGCCGACCTTGACCCACGTGGCCTTGCCCGCGAGAAGGTCGGCGAGCTCGAAGGCGCGCTCGCGGGAGCAGTCCAGCGCGATGATGACCTTGTCGCTCGCCTGTTCGTACGTCAGCATTCGAAGGCTCCAATCAGCTCGTTGATGTCAGAGACGCCCTGCTCGGCGGCCCAGGAGGCAAGGCCGTCCACGATGTCTGCCGCACAGGTAGGGTCATAGAAGTTGGCGGTGCCCACCGTGACCGAGGTGGCGCCGGCGAGGATCATCTCGGCGGCATCCTGCCAGCTCGCCACGCCGCCCATGCCGTTGATTGGGATGCTCACGGCCTGCGCCGCCTCCCAGACCATGCGCACGGCGATGGCGTGGATGGCGGGGCCGGAGACGCCACCCGTGGGCTTGGAGAGGCGGCTTCTGCGCGTGCGCACGTCGATGGACATGCCGTTGATCGTGTTGATCAGCGAGAGGGCGTCGGCGCCCTCGGCCTCGCAGGCGCGCGCGATCTCGGGCACGCGCACGGGCGCCATCTTCACGAGCAGCGGCCGGTGAACGCGCGGGCGCACCGCCCGCACGACCTCGGAGGCGCTCTCGGGCGTGCCGCCCACGAGGGCGCCGCCGCGGGCGATGTTGGGGCAGGAGATGTTCATCTCCACGCCGCTCGCCCAGGGGCAGAGCTCCTCGATGAGCTCGACGGCGGCGACGTACTCCTCCACGGAGTGGCCGGCCGCCTGCACGATCACGCGGCAGCCGCGGCGCTCGAGGCCGGCGAGGTACTCCCCGTATTGCTCGACCATGCCGCGCACGCCGGGATTGGCAAGGCCCACGGTGTTCATCATGCCGGAGGGCACCTCGCACATACGCGGCGCGGGGTTTCCGGGCCACGGCTCGGCCGAGCAGCCCTTGAGCGTGATCGCGCCGAGGCGCGCCACGTCGAAGAAGTCCTCGAAGACCGAGCCGAAGGCGAAGGTGCCCGAGGCGGTGTTGACGGGGTTTTGCATGCGCACGCCGCCGAGGTCGACGGCCATGCTCACGCTGCTCTCGGCCATGCTCTTGTCGGCCATTACCACGCCACCTCCTCGGCGTCGAAGACGGGGCCGTCCTTGCAGCACGACTTGTAGGTGCCGTCGGCCATGGCCACGTTGCACGTGCCGCACGCGCCAAAGCCGCAGCACATCATGCGCTCCATGGAGACGCGGCAGGCGACTCCGGCCTCGCGGCAGAGGCGCGCCACGCCGGCCATCATGACCTCGGGGCCGCAGGTGTAGACCACGTCGTAGGAGCCCCGGGCGAGAAGGTCGGCCAAGGCGTCGGTGGTAAATCCGCGCCGTCCGGCGGTGCCGTCGTCGGTGGTGACGGCGACCGTGCCGGCACCGAGGCCCTCGAGCACGTCCGCGCCCCAGAGCTTGCCGGCGGTCTGCGCGCCCACCACGGCGTCGAAGGCCACGCCGGAGGCGGCGAGCATGCGGGCGCAGGCCACGACCGGGGTGATGCCCACGCCGCCGGCCACGACGCAGGCGCGACGGGCACCGGCGACCACCGGCCAGGGGTTGCCGCAGGGCCCGACGGCGGTCGAGGTCTCCCCTGCCGCCATCTCGGAGAGGCGGCGCGTCCCGTCTCCCACGACGGCGTAGACGATCTCGACGGTGCCGGCGGCGGCGTCCGCGCAGCTGAAGGACAGCGGGATGCGCAGGATCTGGCTGGCGTCTCCGGGGACGTGGATGTTCACGAACTGGCCCGGGGCGAGCGCGGCGGCGAGCGCAGGAGCGCGGAGCACGATGCGCATGAGGCCGTCGGCCGCCGGCTCGTTGGAGACGACGGTGAATCCGTGGACGTCAAGCCCGGCGCTCATCGAAGGACTCGCTTGACCGGGGTGACCTCGCCGTCCGTGAGCGTGTGACGACCGGCGACGAAGACGTCGCACGCGGCGCCGGTGAGCGTCTGGCCGAGCCACGCGGAGTTCTTGGAGCGGCTCTGGAGCCAGTCCTCGGTGACCGTGACCTGGGCGGCCGGGTCGATGAGCGTGAGGTCGGCGGTGGAGCCGGCCTCCACGCGGACCTCGGGCAGGCGCAGGCAGCGGCGCGGGTTGACGGCCATGACCTCGACGAGGCGCGACCAGCTCATCGTGCCGGGGAGCACGAGGTTGGTGAGCATGAGCGGCAGCGACGTCTCCAGTCCCACGATGCCGAAGAAGGCGATCTCCCACTCGCAGTCCTTCTCGTGCGGGGCGTGCGGCGCGTGGTCGGTCACGATGCAGTCGATCGAGCCGTCGAGGATGCCCGCGCGCAGGGCCGCGGCGTCCGCGGCGCGGCGCAGGGGCGGGTTCATCTTGA
Organism: uncultured Atopobiaceae bacterium; assembly: GCA_944320385.1. Taxonomy (GTDB): domain Bacteria; phylum Actinomycetota; class Coriobacteriia; order Coriobacteriales; family Atopobiaceae; genus Thermophilibacter. The sequence continues at coordinate 77,798 of CALUHH010000003.1, forward strand.
GGTTGGTGTCATAGGCGTCGGTGATGTCGTCCTCGCAGAGGAACAGGTGATGCGGGGTGACCTCGCAGGTGACGGGCAGGCCCTCGGCCTTGGCGGCGCGCACCAGCTCGAGGCCCTTCTCGGTGGAGATGTGGGCGATGTGCAGGGCGCAGCCGGTCATGCGGCAGAGCTCGATGTCGCGATAGATCTCCAGCTCCTCGCCCAGCGCCGGCCAGCCGAACATGCCCAGGCGCGTGGAGGCGCGGCCCTCGTTGATGACGCCGTGCGTGGTGAGCGACTCGACCTCGCAGTGCGCGGAGACGACCTTGTCGAACTGGGAGACGTACTCCATGCAGGTGCGCATCATGCCCGCGCTCTGGACGCCGTGGCCGTCGTCGGAGAAGGCGACCGCGCCCTCCATGACCATGTCGCCGATCTCCGCGAGCGTCTCGCCCTTCTCGCCCACCGTGAGCGCGCCGATGGGGCGCACGTGGCAGAGACCGGCGTGGCGCGAGCGGTCGATCTGGTAGCGGACCTCGGCGCCGTTGTCGGTCACCGGGTCAGTGTTGGGCATCGTGGCCACGTCGGTGAAGCCGCCGTGGGTGGCCGCGCGGGCGCCGGTCTCGATGGTCTCCTTGTACTCGAAGCCGGGGTCGCGGAAGTGCACGTGCATGTCCACGAGGCCGGGCACGAGGTACTTGCCGGCAGCGTCGATGACCTCCGCGCCCTCCGGCGCCTCGAGGCCCTCGCCCACCGCCGCGATCTTGTCGCCGTCGATGAGGACGTCGCGGACGTCGTCCAGGCCCACCTGCGGGTCGACGACGTGGGCGCCCTTAAGCAGATACGCCATTGTTCTCTCCTCCCAGAAGCAGGTACATCTCGGCCATGCGCGTGAGGACGCCGGCGTTGACCTGGTCGAGGATGCGCGAGCGCGCGCAGTCGGCCACGTCCGCGTTGATCTCCATGCCGCGGTTCATGGGGCCCGGGTGGCAGATGATGGCCTCGGGCTTCATCTTGTTGACGCGGCTCATGTCCAGGCCCCAGAGGCGGTTGTACTCGCGGCGGGACGGGATGGCCGCGCCCTCCATGCGCTCGAGCTGGACGCGCAGCATGTAGACGACGTCCATCTCGGGGATGACGGCGTCGAGGTCGGCCGTCTGGGGGACGCCGTAGTAGTCGGGGTCGTCCACCTGGAACGTGGGCGGTCCCACGAGCGTGACGTCGGCGCCCATGGTCTTGAGCGCGGGCACGAGCGAGCCGCACACGCGGCTGTGGGAGAGGTCGCCCACGATGGCGACCTTGAGGCCGTCGAGGTGGCCGAAGTTCTCGCGGATGGTGTAGAGGTCCAGCATCGCCTGGGTGGGGTGCTGGTGCTTGCCGTCGCCGGCGTTGATGACGATGGCGTCGGTGTGCTCGGTGATCTTCTGCGGCGTGCCGGCGAGCTTGGCGCGGCAGATGAACATGTCGACGTTCATGGCGTCGATGGTCTCGATGGTGTCGGCGAGGCTCTCGCCCTTCACGACCGACGAGGTGGCGCCGCCCATGGAGAGGCTGTCGGCCGACAGGCGCTTCTCGGCGAGCTCGAAGGAGCTCTTGGTGCGCGTGGACGGCTCGAGGAAGAGGTTGACGATCGTGCGGCCGCGAAGCGCGGGGACCTTCTTGATCGCGCGCTTGTTGACCTCGGAGAACGAGCGCGCCGTGTCGAGGATCTGCGTGATGTCGTCGGCGGTCAGGCTCGTCGTGTCGATGAGGTGCTTGACGGACAGCATGTTAGCGGTCGCCTCCGTTCTTCTCGGTGGGCTTGGTCCAGATCTCGACCGCGTTGCGCTCGTCGTAGGGCGCGAGGGTCACGCGGACGTCCTCCTCGTGCGAGGAGGGGACGTTCTTGCCCACGTAGTCGGCTCGGATGGGGAGCTCGCGGTGCCCGCGGTCGATCATGACGGCGAGCTGCACGGTCTTGGGGCGCCCGAGGTCGATGAGGGCGTCGAGCGCGGCGCGGATGGTGCGGCCGGTGTAGAGGACGTCGTCCACGAGCACGATGTCGCGCTCGTCGACGCCGAAGGGGATGTCCGTGCCAAACTCCACCGGCGCGATCTTGCGGCTCACGTCGTCGCGGTAGAAGCTCACGTCGAGGGTGCCCACGGGCGGGCGCGTGCCCTCGATCTTGGCGATCTCGTCGGCGAGCAGCGGGGCGAGCGCGGCGCCGCGGCGCACGATGCCCACGAGCGCGATGCTTCCGGCCCCCTCGTTCCTCTCGATGATCTCATGGGCGATGCGGGTGAGCGCGCGGCTCATGGCCTGCTCGTCCATGATCTGGGCCTTGAGCGCAGGCTGTTCCATGGGACTCCCTTCTCACAAAAAAGACGCCCTACCGAAGACCGACACGAGCGACCGAGAAAGGCATATGAAAGCGCCCCGGGAGGCCTGACCTTGCTGGCGTCTCGCACCGGCTTAAAGAATCCAGTCCAGTGTACACCATGGGCGGGCGCAGCGGGGCGGGGCCGAGAAGGGCGAGCCGGTCGCGGTCGTCTCTCGTCCGGAAACTGACCGCGCCGGCCCGAAAAGCCAGCGTGGGACGGGCCGCTACGGACGCGGGTTGATCACGCGGTCGTGGCCGTCGAGCGACGCCGGCTGGTAGTTCACCGCCAGGGCCACGGCCTCGGCGCGCGTGAGCGTGCCCGCGCTGTTGACGAAGCCGCCGTTGCCCATGACCTTGCTGGCCACGGCCCAGGCCACGTCGGCAAGCGCCCAGTCGGAGATGCCGTCGGCGTCGGAGATGTCGGAGAGGACGTCGAGCGGGGCCTCGGCGTACTCCCCCTTCGCGCGGGCGAGGTTGGCGAGCATGTGAGCGTACTGCTCGCGCGTCACCGTGCCGGAGCCGGAGGCCGCCCCCTGCGCCGCGTCGTCGACGATGCCCTCGCGGCGCGCCCACGCGAGCGCCGCGTCCTTCTCGCCCGGGCCGCCCGCCATGCGGCTGAGCAGGCAGACCGCATCCTCAGGCGTGATCGGGCTCTCCGGCGAGAAGAGGTTGCTCGGGGTGTCGTCGAGGTAGTAGAGGTTGTAGGCGCGCTCGACGCTCATCGAGTACCACGCCGCGGAGTTGACGTCGGCGAAGTGGCCGTAGCGCTTGACCGTGAAGCTGTACGTGGTGCACGCGAGGTCGTAGCGGCCGCGCGCGTGGTCGGCGAGGTCGATCTCCACGGTGTAGGTGCCCGCCTCGATGACCTCGCGCACGATCTTGTCGTCCTGGTTCCTGAGCGAGACGACCTGGTACAGCGACGGGTCGAGCGTGACGTAGAAGGAGGTGTCGCCCTTCCTGACCTCGTACTTCACGCCGGGCACGCCCTGGGGCATGCCGGTGTAGACGGTGTAGAAGCGGTTCTTCTCCCCGTCCGGGAGCGTCTCGGGGATGTGGCCGGTCGCGCGGTCGGCGCCGAGAAGGACGTCGGGGGTGTCGGCGACCAGGCGGTCGATCACGACCTTCTCCTGCGCCTGTGCGGGCGCAGGGTCGTACTGGGCGCGATACGCCTCGCAGACCTCCTTGGCGGGGCCGTCCATGCGCTGCACGCCCTTCTCGATCCAGATGACGCGCTCGCAGATGCGGGCGACCTGCGACATCGAGTGCGAGACAAACAGCACGGTGACGTCGCCGGACTTGATGAAGCGCTTGATGCGGTCCTCGCACTTCTGCTGGAAGAAGACGTCGCCCACCGAGAGGGTCTCGTCGACGATGAGCACGTCGGGCTCGGTCACCGTGGCGATGGCAAAGGCGATGCGCGCGACCATGCCCGACGAGTAGTTCTTGAGGGGCATGTCCATGAAGTTCTCGAGCTCGGCAAAGTCGATGATCTCCTGGAGGTGCTCGTCGATGAACTCCTTGGTGTAGCCGAGAAGGGCGCCGTTGAGGTAGATGTTCTCGCGCGCGGTGAGCTCGGAGTCAAAGCCGGCGCCCAGCTCGATCAGAGGCGCGATGTTGCCGCGCACCGTGATGGAGCCCTCGGAGGGCTCGAGCACGCCGGCGATGCACTTGAGCATCGTGGACTTGCCGGAGCCGTTGGTGCCCACCAGGCCCACGACCTCGCCGCGCTTGACCTTGAAGCTCACGTGGTTGAGGGCGCGGAACTCCTTGAAGAACAGCTCGTGCTTCATGATCTTGATGAAGTACTCTTTGAGGTTGTTGAGCTGCTCGTTGGCGATGTTGAAGATCATCGAGACGTCGTTTACCTCGATGGCGTACTCGGAAGCCTCGGTGTGGGCCATGGGCGTGTACCTGCCTAGATGTAGAGGATGAACTTGTGCTCGGTCTTGCGGAAGACGAGGATGCCGGCGACGAGGGCGAGCAGCGCCCAGAAGATCGCGAGCAGGATGACCGTGCGCCCCGGGCTCGCCTGGTAGACGATCGCGCAGCGCATCATGTCGATGTAGTTGTACATGGGGTTGGCCTTGACCACGGCGAGGACGTACCACGGGGCGCCCGCGTTCGTGAGCAGAGAGAGGTCCCAGAAGATCGGGGTCAGGTAGGTCCACGCGGTGATGAGGACGCTCCAGAGGTGGATCATGTCGCGGAAGAAGACGGCCAGCGCGGAGATGAGCAGGCTGACGCCCACGCAGAAGACCATGAGCAGCCCGAGCGCCGGCAGCATCCAGATGAGGTGCCACGTGGGCGTCACCTGGAAGAACAGCATGACCACCACGACGGCGATCAGCGACAGGGCAAAGTTGACCACGGCGGTGAAGGCCTTCTGGACCGGGAAGACCCAGCGGTCCACCTTGACCTTCTTGAGCAGCGGCGCGGCGTCGATGATCGAGCTCAGGCCGGTCGTGGTGGCCTCGTTCATCAGGCCAAAGGTGATGTTGCCCACGATGAGGTAGAGCGGGTAGTTCTCCACGTTGGACCCGCGCAGGAAGTACGAGAACACAAAGCTCATGATGATCATCATGAGCAGCGGGTTGAGCACGCTCCACACGACGCCGAGGATGGAGCGGCGGTAGCGCAGCTTGAAGTCCTTGCTGACGAGCTGCTCGAGGATGAAGCGGTTCTTGGCGCTGACGCCGGAGACGTGGGCGACGGTCGCGCTCGAGGTGCTGTCTTGGCTCAAGGTTCCTCCCGGCCTTACGGCGGTTGCTTCTCACGTGGGAATCCTATCACAGCGCCGATGAGGTCATAGAAAAGGCAGACGGGGGGCCGGGACGGGGGCGGGCGAGAAGAGCGTGCGGCCCGGGCAGGCCTGGCCGCCGGCGGTGTGCGCACTCTTGGGCGGTGTGCGCACTCCCCGGCGTTGTGTACGCCGGCCCGGGGACGGCGCTTCCGGGCCGGGCCCCCGAGCTGCGGTTCTTCTCGGCCTGCGCCCCCGTCGGGCCCGGGGCAGTGCGCACACCGGGCCGGAGTGCGCACACCGCCGGGGAGTGCGCACACCGCCAGTAACGGCAGGAGGCCGAGAAGAAATCCAAATTCCCGCTTGCATCTCCGCACGGCATCTGTATACTCTTCTCTTGTGCAAACGCACCCCACCAATTCCCCGGTGGCGCAGTGGTAGCGCAGCTGACTGTTAATCAGCGTGTCGTAGGTTCGAATCCTACCCGGGGAGCCAGACCTTTCCAAGCCGCCTCCGAGCGGCTTTTTTCATGGCCCGCGGGGCTCAGACCGCGCTTGGCGGTGTGCGCACTCCCCGGCGTTGTGCGCACTCCGGCCCGTTGTGCGCACTGCCCCGGATCAGACGGGGGCGCAGGCCGAGAAGAACCGCAGCTCAGGGGCCCGGCCCGGAAGCGCCGTCCCCGGGCCGGCGTACACAACGCCGGGGAGTGCTCACGACGCCGGGGAGTGCGCACAACGCCGGCGGCCGCGCCTCGCGTCACTGGCCGCGGGCGGCGTAGCGTGCCTCGGTCGCGCGCTTGGTCGGAAGCCACCACGACGGGTGCGCGCGGTACCAGGCGATGGTCTGGTCGATGCCCTCCGCGAGGTTGGTGTGGAGCGGCCGCCACCCGAGCTCGCGCTCGAGCTTGGAGGGGTCGACGGCATAGCGCCGGTCGTGGCCGGGGCGGTCGCGCACCACGTCGAAGTCGTCCGCATCCCTCCCCATGCGCTCGAGGATGAGGCGCAGCACCTCGAGGTTGGAGCGCTCGGAGCGCGCCGCCACGAGGTAGGTCTCCCCCACCCGCCCGCGCGTCGCGATCTCCCAGACCGCGCGGCAGTGGTCCTCCACGTGGATCCAGTCGCGCACGTTGCGCCCCGACCCGTAGAGCCGCGGCCGCGCGCCCACGAGGACGTTGGTGATCTGGCGCGGCACGAACTTCTCGACGTTCTGGTAGGGACCGTAGTTGTTGGAGCAGCACGAGATCGTGGCCCTCACGCCAAAGGTGCGCGCCCACGCGCGGACGAGAAGGTCGGACGAGGCCTTGGTCGCGCTGTAGGGCGAGCTCGGTCGGTACGGCGAGCCCTCGGAGAAGCGCGCGGGGTCGTCGAGCGCGAGGTCGCCGTAGACCTCGTCGGTCGAGACGTGGTGCAGGAAGACGTCGTGCGCGCGGCAGGCCTCGAGCAGGCGGAAGGTGCCGTCGACGTTGTTGCGCACGAAGGCGCCCGGGTCGGCGATGGAGTTGTCGTTGTGGCTCTCGGCGGCAAAGTGGATGACGGCGTCGTGACCCGGCAGGACGCGGTCGAGAAGGGAGGCGTCGCAGACGTCGCCCACGACGAGGCGCACGCGCTCGGGCGGCAGGTCCGCGATGCTGGCGGGGTTGGCGGCATAGGTGAGCTTGTCGATGACGGTCACGCGCACCCCGGGGTGCTCCCGGACGACGTGGCGGACGAAGTTGCTGCCAATGAAGCCGCAGCCGCCCGTCACGACGATGCGCTCGAGGGCCCGCCCGTTCTTCTCGCCCATCTGCGGGGCCTCCCCTCGCCCAGCGGCCGTCCGTCAGGGCTCAAGTGTAGCAGCCCCGCGCGGCACGAAAGGGCCCCGGGCGCGCCGGGGCCTTCAGCATCAGTCCTCCATGTAATCTTTCAGGCGGCCGCTGCGGCTCGGGTGGCGCAGCTTGGCCAGCGTCTTGGACTCGATCTGGCGGATGCGCTCGCGCGTGACGCCAAACTCGCGGCCCACCTCCTCGAGGGTGCGCGGGTGGCCGTCCTCGAGGCCAAAGCGGAACTTGATGACCTTGCGCTCGCGGTCGGCCAGGCCGTCGAGGACCTGGTCGAGCTGCTCGCGCAGCATCGAGTCGGACGCGGCCTCGGGCGGGGCGACGGCGCTGGAGTCCTCGATGAAGTCGCCGAGCTGGGAGTCCTCCTCCTCGCCGATCGGCGTCTCCAGGGACACGGGCTCCTGGGAGATCTTCTGGATCTCGCGCACGCGGTCCGGGCTCATGCCCATCTCGGCGCCGATCTCCTCGGGGGTGGGGTCGCGCCCGAGGTCCTGCAGCAGCTGGCGCTGGACGCGGATGAGCTTGTTGATGGTCTCGACCATGTGCACCGGGATGCGGATGGTGCGCGCCTGGTCGGCGATCGCGCGGGTGATGGCCTGGCGGATCCACCACGTGGCGTAGGTGGAGAACTTGAAGCCCTTGGTGTAGTCGAACTTCTCGACCGCGCGGATGAGGCCGAGGTTGCCCTCCTGGATGAGGTCGAGGAACAGCATGCCGCGACCCACGTAGCGCTTGGCGATGGAGACCACGAGGCGCAGGTTGGCGGAGATGAGCTGCTGCTTGGCGTCGAGGCCCACCTGCTCGATGCGCATGAGGCGGCGCTGCTCGGCGCGCGTGAGCTCGAGCTCGCCGGCCTCGGCGGCCTCGAGCTTGGCGGTGGCGTCGGTGCCCGCCTCGATCTTCATGGCGAGGTGGACCTCCTCGGAGGCCGTGAGCAGGTCGACCTTGCCGATCTCCTTGAGGTACATGCGCACCGGGTCGCCGGTGAGCATGACGGTGGAGGTGTCCTGCCGGCGCGCGCGGGCGCGGCTGGAGCGCTTGGGCTTGGCGGCCTTGGCCTTGGGGACGGAGCGCAGGGCCTCCTTCACGGCCTTGGCCTCCGCGGCGCTCTCGGACTCGCCCTCCTCGTCGTCGGAGAAATCGTCGTCGGCGACGTCGTCGTCGAAGTCGTCGTCCGCGGCGTCCTCCTCGTCGACGGGGAACTCGGCGGACGGCTCGCCGCCGACCTCGACGCCCTTGGTGCGCAGGGCGTCCATGAGGTCCGACAGCTCCTCCGCGTCGACGTCGATGTCGTGCAGGGCGGCCTGCACGTCCTCCTCGGTCACGCTGCCCTCGCGAGCGGCGCGCGCCAGCTCCTCGACGGCCTTGGCCAGGTCGCCGGACAGCTTGACATCCTTCTTCGTCTTCTTGGTAGCAGCCACGTATGTCCCCTTCGACGCATGAACGGTCAGAAGTATACCCAAAACTACTCGGTGGATACCGACGAGATTCTCCTCGAGAGCTCGCCGACCCTGCGCTGGAGCTCCGTCGCCTCCGCAAAGAGGCTCTCGGAGCGGTCGTCGGGCGTGCCCGCGGCCGAGAGCTCCACGCGGATCTGGCGGATGCGCCGGCGGCACGAGCACAGCTCGGCGTTGTCGACGATGAGGTCGAGCTTCTCGGCGTCGGTGAGCTCGCCCTCCCCCATCACGCGGCCGCCGGAGAGGATCGCCGGCGCGTCCGGCGTGACGGCTGCGGCGGCGGCGACGACCTCGGCGGGGCTCGACCCCTCGGGCGTGGAGAGCATCGCCCACGCCATGGCCTCGTGCCGGGCGTCGGCCCAGGAGAGGGAGGCGATGCGGTCCTCGTAGGCGCGCAGCGCGTCCGGGCGCTGCGCCAGGGCGCTCAGCAGCTCGCGCTCGGCGGCCACCTGCATGCGCTCGTCGGCGGAGAGGGCGCGCATCGAGGGCGCGGGCGCGGCGGCGGGCGCGTCGTAGGCCTCGGCGGGCACGTAGTCGTCCGGGACCGCGCCGAGCTCCGCCTCGGCGGCGGGCGAGAAGGACGCGGCACCCGCCTCGCGGCGGGACGGCCGGGCCGGACCCAACCCCTGCCCCTGCGCGACCGGGCGGCGCACGGGCCGCTCGTCGTCGGGCTCCACGACCTTTGCCTCGCGGATGGCGCGCTTGGTCTCGTCCACGTCCATGCCCAGGGTGTCGGCCAGGCGCGTGGCGTACTCGTCGAGAAGGACGGAGCGCTTGAGGGGCGCGAGCAGCGACGCCATGTCCTCGAGCGCGCGCACGCGCCGCCCCGGCGAGGTGAGGTCGTGCCCCGCCAGGCGCTTCTCGAAGACGAAGTCCATGAGCGGGCGGGCGCCGGCGAGCTCGCGGCGCAGGGCCTCGACACCGTGGTCGGCGAGGTACTCCATCGGGTCCTGGCCTCCCGGCAGCACCACGCACAGGAGGGCCGCGGAGGTCTTGTCGATGTAGCGCACGGCCCGCTCGGCCGCCCGCTGGCCCGCGGCGTCGCCGTCGAACAGGCAGATGATCTTGCTCACCCGCTGGCGCTCCATGAGGCGCACGTGGTCGAGCCTGAAGGCCGTGCCGAGCGCGGCCACCACGTTGGTGAGGCCGGCCTCGTGCATGGCGATGACGTCGGTGTAGCCCTCGCAGACGATGGCCTCGCCGGTCGCCGCCATCGACTCCTTGGCGCGGTCGTAGGCGAAGAGGTGCTTGCCCTTGTTGAAGGCGGCCGTGTCGCGCGTGTTCACGTACTTGGCCACGCCGTCGCGCTTTGCCCCCAGGATGCGCCCGCCGAAGGCGATCGTGCGCCCCATCTCGTCGTGGATGGGAAACATCACGCGGTCGAAGAAGCGGTCGGTGAGCCTCCCGGAGCGCTCGTAGGCCAGGTCGGCCGAGACGAGCTCGGCGGCGGAGAAGCCCTTGCCGCGCAGCTGGGCCACCAGCTGGCCGTGCCCGGGCGCAAAGCCCAGGCCCCAGCGGCGGCACACGTCCGACCCGAAGCCGCGCCCCGCGAGGTAGCGGCGCGCCGCGTCCGGGCCCTCGCCGCGGCCGCGCATGAGCATCAGGTGGTAGTAGGCCTCGGCCTCGCCGAGGGCCTCCATGAGGCGGGTCTTGCGGGGGCCGCGCTGCCCGCCGCGCTCCTCGGTGAGCTCGATGCCCGCGCGGTCGGCGAGGTAGCGGATGGCGTCGGGGAACTCCAGGTTCTCGCGGCGCTGCACGTAGGAGAAGACGTCGCCGCCCTCCCCGCAGCCAAAGCAGTGCCAGAGGCCCGTCGCCGGGTTCACCTTGAACGACGGGGTCTTCTCGCCGTGGAAGGGGCAGCAGCCCCAGAACTCCTGGCCCCTCTGGCGCAGCTCCACGGTCTCGGAGACCAGCTGCACGAAGTCCGTGGCCTGGCGGACCCGCTCCTTGTCCTCGTCAGAGATCATGAGCCACCTCCCCCTGCAAGCTCGACGTTCTTCTCGCCCAGCGTCCTGCGCACCCAGTCGACGTTGCCCAGGACCACGCGCTCCAGCTCCCCCACGGAGCCAAAGGTCCGCGGCGCGCGCAGCCAGCGCACAAAGACCACGCTCACGCGCGTGCCGTAGAGGTCCCCCGCAAAGCCCAGCAGCGTTGCCTCCAGGAAGGGCGCGCCCTCCTCGCCGGGCGAGAAGGACCGGGGCTTGCCCACGTTGATCGCGGCGGGCCAGGCAAGGTCCCCGCAGGCCACGTAGCCCGCATAGACGCCCTCCGCCGGGAGCGCGACGCCCTCCCCCACGCGCACGTTGGCCGTGGGGAAGCCAAAGCCCGTGCCCTCGCCGCGGCCGTGCTCGACCGCGCCGCTCACGTGGTGGCACCGGCCGAGCAGCCCGGCAGCCTCCTCGACGGCGCCCTCGGCGAGCAGCCCGCGGATGCGCGTGGCCGTGATCGGCGCGCCGCCCTCGTCGGCGAGCTCCATGCCGACGACGCCAAATCCGTCAATGCGTCCCAGCTCGGAGAGGGCATCGACGTCGCCCGCGCCGCCGGCGCCCAGTCGAAAGTCCGCGCCCACGACGATGCGGTCGAGGTCGGCGAGCCCGCCCAGGACCTCGCGCACGAAGCGGTCGTACGGGAGGGCGGCGAGCTCAGGCGTGAAGTCGATGACGACGAGCCGGTCGACGCCCGGGGCCGCACCCAGGGCGCGCAGGCGCGCCTCGTCGCTCAGCAGCATGCGCTGGGGATGACCCGGGGAGAGGACGACGGACGGGTCGGGCGAGAACGTGACGACCACGAGCTCGTCGCCGCGCGCGTCCGCCTCCTCGCGCGCGCGGGAGATCAGGACGCGGTGGCCCCGGTGCACGCCGTCGAACGCCCCGATCGCACACACCGCCCGCGCGCCGGGACTCTGTGATTTGGGGACAGTCCCCAACTCGCAGACGTCGCGCGGAAAGGCAAACAGCGAGGCGCGCACGAGGTCGCGGGCCGCGTCGTCGCCGAGCGGGCGCTCCGGCGAGAGCGCGATGAGGCGCGGCGCGAGGTCCTTCTCGCCCGTTCTGTTAATTGGGGACTGTCCCCAACTGACAGACATCAGCGGACCCCCTCGATGGCCTGGGGGAAGTTGGACTCGCACACGAGGTGGCGCCCGTCGCAGCGCCAGATGCCGGCGAGCCCGCCGCCAAAGGTGAGCGCCACGCGCCGGCCGCGGGGGACGTCGCCGGCGTCGATGCGCCGTCCGCACATGACGTCGGCGACCTCCTCGAGCGCGAGCTCGCGCCGCGCGAGGCCGAGCGTGGCCACCGGGTCGAGGCAGCGCTCGTGCACGAGCTCCGCGCCGCGCGCGTCGAGCTCGTCGAGGCTCACGCAGTCCGCCAGCGTGACGGGCCCGGCAAAGGTGCGCTCCAGCGCGCGGACGTGGGCGCGGCAGCCGAGGTCGCGGCCCAGGTCGCGCGCGACGCTGCGCACGTAGGTCCCCTTGGAGACGTCGAGGTCGAGCTCCCAGGTCCGCGCCTCGCGATCGACGCCGCGCAGCTCGGCGGCGTAGATGCGGACGCGCCGGGCGGCGAGCTCGAGCTCCTCGCCCGCGCGCGCGGCGTCGTAGGCGCGCCTCCCGCCCACGGAGACGGCCGAGAAGGACGGCGGGACCTGGTCGTGCTCGCCCACGAGGCGGGCGACCTCGCGCGCGGCGCGCTCGGGGTCGAGCAGCTCGTCCGGCACCGCGGCGGTGAGCGTGACCTCGCCCTCGGCGTCGTCGGTCGTGGTCTCGGCGCCCAGCTGGAAGGTGGCGCGGTAGCCCTTGCGGTCGAGCGTGAGCAGGCCCAGCAGCTTGGTGGCCTGGCCGATGCCCACCACGAGCACGCCGGTCGCAGCCGGGTCGAGCGTGCCGGCGTGGCCCACGCGCTTCTCGCCCACCGCGCGACGGACGCGGGAGACGACGTCGTGGCTCGTGCAGCCGGCGGGCTTGTCTACGGCGATGAGCGCGGAGAAGGCGCTCGGACGGCGGGCCAAGGTCAGAGCTCCGCGGTCGCCGGGGGCTCGACGTAGAGGGCGCGCAGCTTGGGAAGCACGGTGGAGAGGGCCTGGTCGATGTCGCCCTCGACGGTGAACCCGGCCGCCGCCGGGTGGCCGCCGCCGCCCATCTCGCGCGCGATGGCGGAGATGTCGCGGTCGGACTTGGCGCGCAGGTTGCCGCGCACCTTGCCGCCGGGCACCTCCTTGAGGAAGAGCGCCACCTCGCAGCCGTCGACGCGGCGCACCAGGTCGACGAGGCCGTCGCACTCGGCAACGGGCACGCCCGTGGCGGCGAAGTCGGCCGAGGTTGCGTAGCTGTAGGCGATCTTGCCGCGCTCGAAGGTGACGATGCGGCCCATCACCGTGGCGGAGAGGTGCAGGTACGCGAGGCGGTCGCTCTGGTAGACGTGCAGCGACACCTCGGAGGGCGAGCCGCCCGCCTCCACGAGCGCGCTCGCGACGCAGAAGGCCTCGCCGTCGGCGTTCTGGTACTGGAAGCAGCCCGTGTCGGTCATGAGGGCGCAGAGCAGGTTCTGCGCCATGGTGGGCGTGAGCGCGCAGCCCGCGTGGCGGGCGAACTCGGTGACGATCACGCCCGCCGCCGCGGCGTCCGGGCGCACCACGCCGGCGTCCCAGCAAGGCTCGTCGCAGGGGTGATGGTCGAGGACCGCCACGTGAGCGGAGCGCTCGAGGACGGCGCGCGCGTCGGCGAGCCGCCCGGGCTGGGAGAGGTCCACACAGACAAAGAGGTCCGGCGAGCCCTCGTACTCGCAGGCGCGCACGTGCCGCTCGACCCCGGGGAGGAACTCGTAGATCCTCGGAACCACGTCGTTGTCGGCGAGAAGGACCGTGACCTCGCGGCCCGGCCAGGTGCGCTCGATGACCTCGGCCAGGGCGAGGCACGAGCCGAGCGCGTCACCGTCCGGCGAGGTGTGCGCGCAGATGGCGATCGTGCGCGCGTCCTCGATCAGCCGGCAGATGGCGTCGAACTGCTCGTCCTGGCCGGCGCGTTCGCAGCTGCCCCCCATGAGCGCCCCCTACTCCTCGTCCTTCTCGGCCGGCTCGACCTGCTCGACCGGGTAGCCGAACTCGTCCTTCTCCACGGAGAGCGTGGGCGGGACCTCCTCGAGGGCGCGCGAGATGCGCTCCGCCTCGTCGGTGGTGGTGTCGATGCGGAAGTCCAGCTCGGGCGTCACGCGCCAGCTGAGCGAGCGGCCCAGAAGCGAGCGGATGCGGCCCTTGGCGCGGGCCAGGGCGGCGGTGACCTCGTCGTAGCGGTCGGCGTCGCAGCTCACGTACGCGCGCAGGTAGGACTTGTCGATCGAGACCTCCACGCCCGTGACGGTCACGAGCGCGAGGTCGGGGTCGGAGACCTCGAAGAGCAGGATGCTCGCGAGCTTCTCGCGCGCGAGCTCGTTGGTCCTTCTCGAGTGCTGGTTCTGCTTCATGCTATGCCCCCTGGCAGATCGGGGCGGGCCAGACGCCCGCCCCGCGATGTCCCAAAAGTGTCCTGTCCCTCTTTGGGACTACTCCGTGCGCGCGACCTGGTCGATGCGGAAGCCCTCGATCTGGTCGCCGGGCTTGACGTCCTGGAAGTTCTCCAGGCCGATGCCGCACTCGAAGCCGGCCTTGACGCTCTTGACGTCGTCCTTGTAGCGGCGCAGCGAGGCGATCTTGCCCTCGTAGACGACGATGCCGTCGCGCACGAGGCGCACCTGGTCGTCGCGGGAGATCTCGCCCTCGACGATCATGCAGCCCGCGGCGATGCCGACCTTGGGCACCTTGAAGGTGTCGCGGACCTCGGCCGTGCCCGTCTGGACCTCGACCTCGGTGGGCTTGAGCATGCCGATGCGGGCGGCGTCGATCTCCTCGATCGCCTTGTAGATGACGCTGTAGGTGCGGATCTCGACGCCGTCGCGCTCGGCCGCGGCGCGGGCCTTGGCCTCCGGGCGCACGCCGAAGCCGATGATGATGGCGTTGGAGGCGTCCGCGAGCACGACGTCGGTCTCGGTGATCGCGCCGACGGCGGAGTGGATCGTGTTGATGCGCACCTCGGACTGGTCCATCTTGTCGAGCGAGTCCTGCAGCGCCTCGATCGAGCCCTGGACGTCGGCCTTGATGATGAGGTTGAGCTCCTTGACCTCGGCGTCGGCCATGGTGTCGAAGAGGTTCTCCAGGGTGACGTGCTTGACGCGGTTCTGCTCCTCGATGCGGGCCTTGAGGGCGCGCTGGTCGGCCAGGTCGCGGGCGTCGCGGTCGTCCTGGAAGACGCGGAACTCGTCGCCGGCCATCGGCACGCTCTGCAGGCCCAGGATCTCGACGGCGTCGGAGGGGCCGGCCTCGGTGACGGAGTTGCCCTTGGGGTCGAGCATCGCGCGGACGCGGCCGTAGGCCAGGCCCGCCACCAGGGCGTCGCCGATGCGCAGGGTGCCGCGGGTCACGAGCACCGTGGCCACCGAGCCGCGGCCGCGGTCGAGCTTGGCCTCGAGGACGTTGCCGGAGGCGAAGGTGTCCGGGTTGGCCTTGAGCTCGAGGACGTCGGCCTGGAGCAGGATGGTGTCGAGCAGCTCCTCGATGCCGATCTTCTGGCGCGCGGAGATGTTGACGAACATGTTCTGCCCGCCCCACTCCTCGGGGATGATGCCGTACTCGGTGAGCTCCTGGCGGACCTTGTCCGGGTTGGCGCCGGGCTTGTCGATCTTGTTGACGGCCACGATGATGGGCACGCCGGCGGCCTTGGCGTGGTTGATCGACTCGACGGTCTGCGGCATGACGCCGTCGTCGGCGGCGACGATCAGGATGACGATGTCGGTCACCTTGGCGCCGCGGGCGCGCATGGCCGTGAAGGTCTCGTGGCCCGGGGTGTCGATGAAGGTGATCTTGCGACCGCCCACGGTGACCTGCGAGGCGCCGATGGCCTGCGTGATGCCGCCGGCCTCGCCCTCGGCCACGCCGGTGTGGCGGATGGCGTCCAGAAGCGACGTCTTGCCGTGGTCGACGTGGCCCATGACGGTGACCACGGGCGGGCGGTCCTTGAGCGTGGACGGGTCGTCGTAGAAGGTGAAGGAGTTCTCCTCCTCCTTGGTCATGACCTTGACGTCGCGTCCGAGGTCGTCGGCGACGAGCTCGATGAGGTCGTCGGACATGGACTCGGTGAGCGTGAGCGGGGTGCCCAGCAAGAACAGGCGCTTGATGATGTCGTTGGCGGGCACGCCGAGAAGCTCGGCGAGGTCCTGGACCGTGGAGCCCTGCGGGACCTTCACGGTGTCGAGCTGCGAGAGGTCCTGGTCGTTGGCGAGGGCCTCCTCGATGCGATGCTCCATCGCCGCCTCGGCCGCCTGCTTCTGGCGGCGCTCCTTGCGCCTCTTGCGGCGGCCGGTGGACTCGCGGGACGCCTCCTCGACGGCGACGCGCGCCTCCTCGAGGACGCGGCTCCTGTTGTAGGCCTCGGCCTCGCGGGCCATGCGGCTGTAGCGGTCCTCGCCGCCCTCGGCGCCGCGGCGGCCCTTCTTGCCGCGACGACGGCCCTCGCCGTCGCCGGCGGGCGCGGAGCCCGGCGCGGAGGCCGCCTGCGCGGGCGCGGAGGAGCGGCGCGCGGGGCCCTCGGAGCGACGACGGCCGCCCTGGCCCTCGGCCTTCTTCTGCGCGGCCTCATCGGCCTGGCGCTTGAGGACCTCCTCCTGCTGCGCGATCTGGTCGAGCAGGGACGAGAAGGACGGGACGGACTTGGGCGCGTTGTCGCGCACGCGGTTGCGCTCGGCCTCCTCCTTGGCCCTGCGCTCGGCCTCGGCCTTCTCCGCCTCCGCCTTCTTGCGAGCCTCCTCGGCGGCGGCGCGGCGGCGCTCCTCCTCGGCGCGCTCGCGCTCGCGGCGCTGCTCGGCCTCGAGGCGCTCGGCCTCGGCCTTCTCGGCGGCGATGCGGGCCTCCTCGGCCTTGGCCGCCTCCTCGGCCGCCTTTGCCGCCTCGATCTCGGCGGCGCGGGCCTCGAGGATGGGCTGGAGCTTCTTGCGGACCATGGAGACGTAGGCGTCCTCGAGCGTCGAGGACGCGGACTTGGCCGGGATCTTCATGTCCTTCAGGTGGTCGAGCATCTCCTTGCTCGACATACCGTATTCCTTCGCGAGGTCATGTACGCGCGTCTTTGCCATGTGACCTACCTTCCCGTGCCGGGCGCGGCGCCCGGGTTCTTCTCTGTTTGCGCTGCGGCGGACGGACTAGATGAGCGAGTCGGGGTCGTCGGAGACCTCGACGCCGGACATCTGCTCGTGGACGCCGCAGAAGCGAGAGCCCGGTCGGGCCATGTTGCGGCACTGGATGCCGTTCTCGCCCACGTACTCGCAGCGGTGGGACTCGCCGTCGTCCACGAGGTCGTCCTCGGCGACCACGTGGGAGAGGTCGCGCAGGACGCCCGCGGCGAGCGACTCGTTCTTGATGTCGATGTGCAGCCCCGTGAGGCGGGCGGCGAGGCGGGCGTTCTGGCCCTCCTTGCCGATGGCGAGCGACAGCTGGTCGTCGGGAACGATGACCGTGGCGTAGCTGTTCTCCTCGTCGATGATGACGCGGCTCACGCGCGCCGGCGAGAGCGCGGCGGCGACGCGGCGGGCGGGGTCGTCGCTCCACAGGACCACGTCGACGCGCTCGCCGCGGAGCTCGGAGACCACGGTGCGCACGCGGCTTCCCTTGGGGCCGACGCAGGCGCCCACGGGGTCGAGGTGCGGGTCGTTGGACGAGACGGCGACCTTGGAGCGCACGCCCGGCTCGCGCGCGATGCTGCGAACCTCGACGATGCCGTCGTAGACCTCGGGGACCTCGAGCTCGAAGAGGCGGCGCAGGAGGTCCGGGTGGGTGCGGGAGACCACGATCGGCGGGCGCTGGCGCTCGCCGCGGACCGCGGGCTGGGTGGCGTTGGGGTCGCGCACGTCGATGATGATGGCGCGGATGCGCTGGTTGTGGCTGTAGCGCTCGCCCGCGGGGCGCTCGTTGCGCTCCTCGGGGTAGCGGCGCTGGTCGAAGTGGGGCAGCTCGGCCTCCACGCCCTCGCGGATCTTGATGATCGTGAAGTCGGGCGTGGACTGCAGCACCGTGCCGGTGATGATGTCGCCCACGCGCTGCGAGAACTCCTCGTAGATCTGGACGCGGGCGGCGTTGCGCACGATGGCCTTGATCTCGGCCTTGGCGTGCTGGGCGGCGATGCGGCTCGTGTCGGGCGGGGTGACGTCGACCTCGTCGAACTCGGCGTACTCGCCGGTCTCCGGGTCCTCCTCGCCGCGCGGGACGAGCTCGTAGACGTAGACGCGGCCGGTCTGGCGGTCGATCGTGACGCGAGCGCCAAAGGGCAGGTGGAGCACGTCGGTGTAGCTCTTGGCGAGCGACTGCTCGAGGCGGTCGATCAGGTAGAGCTGGTCGATGTGCTTCTCCTGGCAGAGGAGCTCGAGGGCTTCCATCATCTCAGAGGCCATGGTTATCCTTTCCCGCTTACTTCGACGCGCCCGACGCGGAGAAGTCGGGCTTGATCGTGCACTTCCTGATGTCATCGAGGGCGAGCTCGACGCGCTCGCCGTCGCACTCGAGGGCCACCGTGGCGCCCTCGATGCCGAGCAGGGTGCCGGTGTAGCGGCGCCTGCCCTCCCCCGGGGCCAGCGAGACCTGGACGGTCTGCCCGGCAAAGCGCGCGAAGTCGCGCGGCTTGCGCAGCGGTCGGGCCATGCCCGGGGACGAGACCTCGAGCGTGAAGCTCGAGGGGATGGGGTCGAGCTCGTCGAGGGCGTCGGAGATCCAGCCGGTCTCCGCGGTCACCTCGTCGAGCGAGATCGTGGGCGCGTCCTCGCTTGCGTGGTCGATGCGCACGCGCACGCACGGCGCCTTGCTCGCGCCGACGACCTCGACGTCCACGACGTCGATGCCGCGTCCGGCGGCAAGGGGCTCCAGCGCGTCGATGATCTGCTGCTCGAGGCCAAGCTTTGGCATGAACCCTCCTCACCTGCATACAGAAAGGAAGCGGGGCGAGAAGATCCACCCCACTTCCTGCGATTACAGCTTCGAATACACAGGTAGTCTACGGTGTTTTGCCGCATGCGTCAAATGCGGCTCCACGATATTCCCACAAGCGGCGCCACCGGACGGCGCGGCGGGCGGGACGGCGGGGCGAGGGCAGCCCGAGCATGCCATATGGGACAGAACTGCCCCGAGCGGAGCCCAGAGTGTCCCCTATGGCATGCTCGGGCCCGGGGGCGGCAGATCCCGCGCGAGGCGCCCGACCATCGCGCGCGAAACCGTATACTCTTGAGAGCACACGATGAGGGGAGGGGGCACGAATGCCGGACAGGACGCCGAGCTACGTCATGTTTGCGGACCTCAAGCGCTTTGGGCGCATCTCGCACTACGACGCGGCGAGGATCCTCCTCTCCGACGCGGCGGAGGGCGGGCGACCCTCTCCGCGCTCCCGCGCCGAGGACCGGACCTACCTCTCCCGACAGATCGTCAACGCCGCGCCGGGGCAGCTTCCGCCCGCGTTCTTCTGCGACTTCTACCACAGCGCCCAGGCGATCCTGGCGAGGCTCCTCTCCCAGCGCGGGGGCGACGCCGCAAGCCGGGACGAGATGGTGAGCCACTACGCGGGGGACGCGTGCGCGAGCATGCGGGAGGCGCTCGCCCTCTACGGAATCGACGCCAACGTCTACGTTAACCTGGTGAGGCGCGTGATGGGCAGGGACGACCTCGGCCAGGGCCAGCGCCTCGTCCTTCTCGTCATGCTCTTCCTCATCATGGGCTGCCTCGCCGACCCGGCCGCCGCCGTCTCCTACATAGACGACTTCATGGAGCAGAACCTGATCCTGCGGACCAGCACCGAGGAGACGGCGTTCATCCCCCGGCCGGAGGGGGCGCGCCCCGTCGAGGCGCCCGCGCGGATGGGCCTGATCCGCGTCTTTGCGGACAGCTCCGTGAGGGGCGTCGTCTACCCCCTGCGGGGCGGGGACGAGGGCACCGTGATCGGCGCGCTCTGCTGCGACGCGGGCTCGATCACCGACGTGGACCCCGACGTCTCGGCGCGCCACCTGCTCATCACGAGCTCGGGCGGCACCTGGTACGCCACGGGGCTCGGGTCGACCAACGGAACCGTGCTCATGCGACCGGGCTCGGACGACCCCGTCGTGGTGGAGCCTCCGCGCGCCGAGCGCGGCGGCGGCGCCCCGCGGCCGTGCCGCATCGAGCGGGGCGACCTTCTGTGCCTCGGGTCGACCACGCGGTTCCTGGTCGTTCGCGTGGCTTCCTAGCACCGTCTCCACGGTTCGAACTTTTTTGCGCAAAGCGTAGTCCCCCCTTCGCGTTAAGCTGAGATTGAGCGAGCGACATTTGGAGGGGACATGTCAGAGCGCGGACTCGCCCGGGGAAGGTTCGTCAGGATCGACGGCTTCGTCGCCGCTGCGCCGACGATGTCCGCCGAGGAGTCGCTCAGGCGCTACGCCCGCCTCATAGTCTCCGGGGACGCCGCGGGCGGGGGCGCCACGAGCGAGGTGATCAGGGCGACCAACCCCGACGGGGAGACGCTCGCGGTCAAGGTCATGCGTCCCACGCGCGGCGCGCGGCCGGAGGAGGCGCTGGCCGCGGCACGGGCGCGCGCCTTTCACGAGGAGTACCTCAACCAGCTCGCCGTCTCCGGCCTCCGCGGCTTCCCCGAGGTGTACGGGTGCGGCACGATGGACGGGCGTCCCGCGATCGTCATGGAGTGGATCGAGGGGACCTCGCTCCACGACGCGTTCGAGGCGGGCGGCAGGGCACCCTGGCAGGGGCGCCTGACGGCCTGGCTCGGCCTCGCCGTCCTCACGATCCTCGACAGCACCGCGGCGCTCGAGAAGGGCTTCGTCCACCGGGACATCTCCTCCAGAAACATCGTGCTCAGGTCCTCCGTCACGCCGGTCGAGCGGCAGCTCGCGGACGGGTCGTTCGACGTCTGCCTGGTCGACATGGGCAGCGCCGTGAGCATCTCCCCCGCCGACGGCTCCTTCACGATGCTCGCCGACGTCTGGCGCAACGCCACGCCGGACTACGCCCCGCCCGAGATGCTCACCCGCGACGTCCCCGGCATCGACGCCCTGCGCCACTCGAGCGCCATCGACGTCTACGCCCTCTGCAGCGTGCTCTTTGAGCTCTACGCCGGCGAGACGCCCTTCGGCGTCTCCCGGCATCCCGAGGCCTCCCCCTACCGGCTCAAGATGGACTCCTCCCCCGCCCCGCTCCCCGCGCGCGAGAAGGGCGACGAGGGGCTCTGCGGCCTCATCATGGCGGGACTCGCCACCGAACCCGGGGCCAGGCCCACGGTCGCCAGCCTGCGCGCGGCGCTCCAGGCCTGGCTCGAGGGGATGCCGGACCCCGCCGCCCTTCTCGTCCCCTACGTGCCCCGCAAGGCCGAGCCGGCCGATAAGGACGAGGGACCCAGGCGGGGGTCGGTGTCGCGGCGAGGCCTCGTGATCGGGGTCGCGGCGGGCGTCGCCGCCGCGGCGGGGCTCGGCGCCGCGGCGTGGGCGACCGGCGGCTTTGGCGTCCTGCGTCGCCCGCGCGGCCTCGCCTCGCTCAGCTGGGACGACCTCTCCGCGGTCTCCGCGGAGATCGCGGAGGCGGGGAGCGAGGACACCGCCATCGAGGTGGCGCGCGGCTACGGCCTGTGCGCGGACGACGGGACCCTCGACCCTACGCAGACCAAGGCGATCACGGTCGCGGGCCACGAGACGACGGCTCAGCTCGCGGGGATCGCGCACGACGCCCGTGCCGACGGCTCCCCCATCGGCCTCAGCTTCCTGCTCGCCGAGGCGCTCCCCGAGGAGCGGCGCATGAGCGAGGAGGCGTACATGGGCGGCTGGGAGGACTCCGACCTGCGCGCCTGGCTGAACGACGTCCTTCTCGCCGACCTCCCGGAGGAGCTCGCGCGCAACGTCGTCGCCGCGGGCAAGCTCAGCAACAACGTCGGCGCCGCGCGGTCCGCCGACGACGTGACGCTCACCGAGGACGCCCTCTGGCTCCCCTCCTACGTGGAGCTCGTGGGCGAGAGGGCGCGCTCCAGCTTCAGCGACGGCTTCCAGTATCTCGCCGAGATCCTCAACGCCGAGGGCAGCCAGTACAAGCTCTTCCGCGACCAGATGATCTACCCGCTGGAGACGCGGCAGGAGCTCGTGCGCAGCCGCGCGGGCAAGGCCGCCTATTGGTGGCTTCGCTCCGCGAGCCCGGACGTGTCCGAGAGCGAGGGCACGGCGTACTTCAACCGCACGGGCCCCAACGGAGACCCGTTCCACTTTGCCACCGCCTCCACGGACCTCTCCGGCGTGATCTTTGGCTTCTGCGTGTAGCTCGCAGCCGCGCCCCGCCCGGGGTGGCGGCACTGGCGTGCTTAGGCCTTGCGCCCCGTCCGGGATTTCGGCGGGCGTCTGCTTAAGGATCGCGGCCCGTCCGGGCGGGTGGGTCCGCGCCGCTTAAGAAATGCCTCCCATCCGAGAAGAACGGGCCTCCGCGCTTAAGAAACGCGTCTCATCCGGCGGGGCGGCCCGGACCCGAGCGCCGCGGCCCCCGGACGGGGCGCGATCCTTAAGCGCGGACCGCCCTTCTCGCCGGATAGGCCGCGATCTCTAAGCGCGGCGGAACGGAATTCCCGGATGGGACGCGATCTTTAAGCGCGGACCGTCCTTCTCCACGGATGGGTCGCGATCCTTAAGCGCTCCCGGGCACCAGGCCGAGCCACGAGCGGGGCCCCACCGCCGACGAGCCCCCTCTCGTCGAGAATGCCATATAGGACAGAAGAGGCCCCGGAAGAGAGGGAAACCGGCATATATGGCATGCTCGACAACGGGCGAGAAGAACGCGGCCCCGCGCGCGAACTCACGATCGCGCGCGGGGCCGCGTCTGGTGACGGGGCGCCTGCCGGGGTCTACACCGCGACGATGTTGACCAGGCGGCCCTTGATCACGATGACCTTCTTGATCTGCTTGCCGGCGAGCTGGTCGGCCACGGCGGCCTTGGCGGCGGCCTCGACCTGGTCGTCGGAGGCGTCGGCGGCCACGGTCACGCGCCCGCGGACCTTGCCCTTGATCTGGACCGCGATCTCGACCTCGTCGGCCTTGGCCGCGGCCTCGTCGAACGCGGGCCACGCGGCGTTGTAGACCGAGCCCTGCTGGCCCAGCGCCTCGTGCCAGAGCTCCTCGGCCCAGTGCGGGCAGATCGGGGCGAGCATGGTCACGATCGCATTGGCGGCGGCAAAGCACAGGGCCGCATCGCGCTTCTCGGCAGCCACGTCGTTCACGTACTTGGACGCGGCGTTGGTGATCTCCATGACGGCGGAGATGGCGGTGTTGAACTGGCAGCGGTCGAAGTCGGCCGTGCACTTGAGGCCCATGGCGTTGACCGTGCGCCAGAGCTCCTTGCCCGCGGCGTCGAGCGCACCGGCGTCGACAGCGCCCGCCGCCGCGCCCTGGGAGAGCAGCCACACGACGCGCCAGGCGCGCTTGATGAAGCGGTTGGCGCCGGCGACGGCCTCCTCGTCCCAGTTGAAGTCCTTCTCGGGCGGGGCGATGAAGAGGATGGCCAGGCGCATGGTGTCCGCGCCGAAGGGCTCGATCACCGAGGACGGCGGTACGACGTTGCCCTTGGACTTGGACATGGTGTCGCCGTTGGCGTCCTTGACCATGCCCTGGCAGAGCAGGTTCTCGAAGGGCTCGTCGCAGTCGATCATGCCGAGGTCGCGCAAAACCTTGGTGAAGAAGCGGCTGTAGAGCAGGTGCAGGATGGCGTGCTCGATGCCGCCGATGTAGTTGTCGACCGGCATCCAGCGGTCAACGGCCTCCTTGGAGAAGGGCAGCTCCTCGTTGTGGGGGTCGCAGTAGCGCAGGTAGTACCAGCTCGAGCACGTGAAGGTGTCCATCGTGTCGGTGATGCGCTTGGCCGGCTTGCCGCACTTGGGGCAGGTGGTCTCGTAGAACGGCGCGTACTCGGCGAGGGTCTCGCCGGCGCCCAGGTCGAGGTTGTCCGGCAGCGTGACGGGCAGCTGGTCGTAGGGCACGGGGACGTCGCCGCAGCAGTCGCAGTGGATCATCGGGATGGGGTTGCCCCAGTAGCGCTGGCGGCTGATGAGCCAGTCGCGCAGGCGGAACTGCACGGTCTTGCGACCGAGGCCCTGCTGCCCGAGCCACTCGATGATGGCGTCGACGGCCTCGGAGTGCTTGCCGCCCTTCATGCCGGTGAACTGGCCGGACTGCACGAGGTAGCCCTCGGCCTCCATAGCATGGTCCCAGTCGACGGAGGTCACGCGGAGCTCGCGCTCGTCCTTGAGCTCGTCGTAGAGCGGGTCGTCCTTCTCGCAGATGATCGGGGCGATCTCCAGGCCGTACTTCTTGGCGAAGTCGAAGTCGCGCTGGTCGCCGCAGGGCACGCCCATGACGGCGCCGGTGCCGTAGTCCATCAGGACGTAGTCGGCGACCCAGATCGGGGCCGGGCGGCCGTTGACCGGGTTGATGACGTAGCGGCCGGTGAAGACGCCGTGCTTCTCGCGCTCCGAGCCCTGGCGGTCGACCGAGGAGACCTTCTCCGCGGCAGCCTTGAGCTCGAGGAAGGCGGCCTCGTGCTCGGTGCCGGCCACGAGCTCCGCGGCGAGCGGGCTCTCGGGCGGCAGCAGGAAGAAGCTCACGCCGAAGAGCGTGTCCGGGCGCGTGGTGAAGACGGTGATCTTGGTGTCGGTGGGCGTGACGCCGTCCTCCGCGGCCAGCGCGAAGTCGATCTCGGCGCCCTCGGAGCGGCCGATCCAGTTGGCCTGCATCGCGCGGACGCGCTCGGGCCACTTGCCCTCGAGGAGCTTGAGGTCGTCGAGGAGCTCCTGGGCGTAGTCGGTGATCTTGAAGTACCACTGGGAGAGCGGGCGCTTCTCGGGAATCGAGCCGCAGCGCCAGCACTTGCCGTCGACGACCTGCTCGTTGGCCAGGACCGTCTGGCAGCCCGGGCACCAGTTCACCGGCGAGGTGTCGCGGTAGACCAGGCCCTTCTCCCACATCTTGAGGAAGATCCACTGGCCCCACTTGTAGTACTCGGGGTCGCAGGTGTTGAACATGCGGTCGTAGTCGTAGGAGAAGCCCATGCGGCGCATGGTCTTGGTGGCCTGGTCGATGTTCTGGTGCGTCCAGACGCTCGCCTGCGTGTTGTGCTTGATGGCGGCGTTCTCCGCGGGCAGGCCGAAGGCGTCGTAGCCCATGGGGTGCAGCACGTCGAAGCCGCGCATGCGTGCCTGGCGGGCCATGGCGTCGCCGATGGTGTAGTTGCGGGCGTGGCCCATGTGCAGGTCGCCGGAGGGGTACGGGAACATCTCGAGCACGTACTTCTTGGGCTTGCTCGGGTCCTCCTCGGTCTTGTAGAGCTCGTCGGCATCCCAGGCCGCCTGCCACTTGGTCTCGATGGCCTCGGCGTCGTAGGCCGGGACCTCAAAGTTCTTCTCGGCGTCGCTCATCTGCGTGACTCCTTTGTGTGCGATGGTCAACCGCTTGATTGTAGCAGCACCGACGTGCGGGCGGCTCGGGGACGCGGGTGCCCTGGTGCCAAAATCCGCGCATATGCGCGTCGCGGTGCCGAAATCGGGCCATATGCGTGCCCGGTGCCGGATTCCGGGCAAATGCGTGCCGTTGGTGCCAAAATCCGGCCATATGCGTGCGCCGGACACGCATTTCTCGGAAATCCGGCACCAGGGGAAGGCGGCGGCGCGGGGGCGGAGCGGCGCGGCGACGCCCGGCAGCGAAAGCCGCCCCGGCGCCCAAAGGCACCGAGGCGGCCGGCGGAGCCAGGTTCTTCTCGCCAGACCCTAGCGGTAGCTCACGCTGTGCTGGGAGTCCTTGACCACGACGTCGTGCGCGCCGCCCTCGACGATGGAGGTCGAGCTCACGAGCGTGAGGCGCGCCTTCTGCTGGAGCTCCTTGATCGTGAGCGCGCCGCAGTTGCACATCGTGGACTTGATCTTGTAGATGGTCTGGCCCACACCCTCCTTGAGCGAGCCGGCGTAGGGCACGTAGGAGTCCACGCCCTCGACAAAGCCCAGCTTGGTGGCGCCGCCCTGGTCGTAGCGCTGCCAGTTGCGGGCGCGCGCGGAGCCCTCGCCCCAGTACTCCTTCATGTACTGGCCGTTGACGTTGACGCGCTCGGTGGGGCTCTCGTCGAAGCGGGCGAAGTAGCGGCCGAGCATCATGAAGTCGGCGCCCATGGCCAGCGCGAGCGTCATGTGGTAGTCGTAGACGATGCCGCCGTCGGAGCAGACGGGCACGTAGACGCCGGTCTCCTCGTAGTACTTGTCGCGCGCGCGGCACACGTCGATGACCGCGGAGGCCTGGCCGCGGCCGATGCCCTTGGTCTCGCGCGTGATGCAGATCGAGCCGCCGCCGATGCCCACCTTCACGAAGTCCGCGCCGCAGTCCGCGAGGAAGCGGAAGCCGTCCTCGTCGACGACGTTGCCGGCGCCGACCTTGACGGAGTCGCCGTAGTTGGCGCGGACCCACTCGAGGGTGCGCTTCTGCCACTCGGAGAAGCCCTCGGAGGAGTCGATGCACAGGACGTCGGCGCCCGCCTCGACGAGCAGCGGCACGCGCTCGGCGTAGTCGCGGGTGTTGATGCCGGCGCCGACCATGTAGCGCTTGTTGGCGTCGAGCAGCTCGTTGGGGTTGGACTTGTGCTGGTCGTAGTCCTTGCGGAAGACGATGCCCACGAGGTGGTCGTTCTCGTCCACGACGGGCAGGGCGTTGAGCTTGTTCTCCCAGATGACGTCGTTGGCGCGCTTGAGCGAGATGTCCTTGTCGCCCACGATGAGCTTCTCGCGCGGGGTCATGAACTCGGAGACCTTCTTCTGGTGGTCGTCGCGGCTGGGGCGATAGTCGCGGCTGGTCACGATGCCGAGGAGCCGGCCGCGGGACGAGCCGTCGTCGGTGACGGGCATGGTGGAGTGGCCGGTGCGCTCCTTGAGTTCCATGACCTGCTCCATGGTCATGTCCGGCGTGAGGGTGGAGTCGGACTCCACGAAGCCGGCCTTGTGGTCCTTGACGGCCTTGACCATGGCCGCCTCCTGCTCGGGCGTCTGGTTGCCGTAGATGAAGGCGAGGCCGCCCTCGATGGCCAGGGCGACGCCCATGTCGACGCCGGAGACGGACTGCATGATGGCCGAGACCATGGGGATGTTGAGGGAAAGCGCGGGCTCCTCGCCGCGACGGAACTTCACGAGCGGGGTCTTGAGCGAGACGTTGGCGGGAATGTTCTCCGCCGAGGAGTATCCGGGGACGAGCAGGTACTCGGAAAAGGTGTGGGACTCCCCCTCGAAGAACGTGGCCATGTGCTGGCTCCTCTCCCCGCGCGCGGCGGAAACAACCCCGTAACTAAATTTGAGTCATTGTAGCATCCGCTCACGGGTTTTTCAGCGACCGTTTGCCGAGAAGTACCAGCTCACGATAAGGACACGCGAGAAGCGGCGAAGAGGGACGCGCCAGCGCGGGGCGGCACAGAGGCCGACCTGTGTCACTATTTCCGAGGTCTGGGTATTGGGCAGGCTCTACCGTCTCCTTGCGGCCACATTTGGCTGGCTCCCATCAGGGTGTTCCTTCCGAAGGCCGGATGGGACTGGATTCTATGGCTGTCTGGGCACCCAGACCTCGCAAAAAGTGACACAGCCGCCCGCTATTGCATCCCCGGCTGACGTCCTCGCCCGACGAGATATTCTAGAGACGTTTCACCGCGAGTCTCGACGAGAGGGGGTCCCGTGGACGGTGCGCGCGTTGCCGCGGCAGTACGGCAGATCATGGACGAGACGGCGGGACGGGCACCGCGTGCCGGACGAAACGTCCTCATGCTGGCGTGGTTTGAGGACGAGATGGGCGCGCTGCCGCGCAACCCCGGCGACTACGACATCATCTCGATGACGGCGCCGCTCGGCGGGCTTTGCGGAGACGCGTCGTGCCCGGACGCTGGCCGCACGGTTTTTCTCGCCCTGTACTTCATGACCGAGCGGTTCGTTCAGAGTCTCATGCCCATCGCGGACGATGACTCGCCGCTCTTTCGCATGCTCACGACCACCGCTGCGAAGCGCCACCCCGGGCGCCGCGTCAACGCCCCCGACCCCAGCAAGGAGCTCATGATCGACCTCTTTGCCGCCGCGGCGGTGGCCTACGTGGAGCGGCACGACGGCTGGGAGCAGATTGTGGAGGCTCTCGGCGTCGCGATTATTGCCCTGGTCTCCCCCGTCATCCCCGAAGAGGCGCCAGGGGGTGCGGACGAGGTTCTCGCCGTGATCTTGCAGGACATCGCCGCGCGCCCGGAGCGTGCGAGCCTCTCGGGGCTGGCGCGGCGCTACTCCTACAGCACGACCTACCTCTCCGAGCTCATCCACGAGCGCTGCGGGATGACGTTCACGGAGCTCGTGACCAAACAGCGCATGGAGCGCGCGGCCATGCTGCTGCGTGCGACGCGGCTGCCGGTGCGCGAGGTGGCCCGGCAGGTGGGCTACTCGGGGACGAGCAGCTTCTATAGGGTGTTTCGCGCGCAGTATGGCTGCGGACCTGCAGAGTGGCGCGCGGGCGCCCAGCACTAGCGTCTGTTAATTGGGGACAGTCCCCAATTAACAGAAAAGTTTTATGTGATTTGGGGACTGTCCCCAATTAACAGACGCGGGCTAGGCGGGCGTCGCGGATCTCGTAGATGCGGTCGGCCGCGGCGTCGAGGTCGTCCGAGTGCATGATGGCCACGACGGTGCGGCGACCGCGCAAGCCGGCAAGGTAGTCGCAGAGCCGCGCGGACGTGGCCGCGTCGAGGTTCGCGAGCGGCTCGTCGAGAAGGACCGCGGGCTCCGGGCGCGAGAGCGCGCGCAGCAGGCCCAGCTTCTGGCGCTCGCCGAGCGAGAGGTTGAGCGGCTGGTCGGTGATGGCGCGCTCGGGCAGGTCGCCCAGGCCGAGCACGCGGGCGACCTCGGGGTCGGGCGCGGCGCCGAGGAGGTTGTAGGCGAGGTCCCCCGTGAAGACGGGCACGGGGTAGGTGAGATAGGCGGCGTGGAGGACGTCGCCCGAGAGCGCGGCATCACCGTCGAGGTCGGCCGGGTCAGAGAGCCCGCGCAGGAAGTCGAGCAGGCGCGACTTGCCCGAGCCGTTGGCCCCGCGGATCACCACGAGCTCCCCGGCACGGACCTCGAACTCCCCCGCGAAGAGCCGCTTTCCCTCCTCTCCACGCTCAGGAGTCGCCCAGAGGGTGCCGTCCGCGTGCGCCACCAGGTCCTTCTCGCCCGTCGCAAGCACCTCGAAACCTGAGGGCTCCGCCGCGTCCGCGGCCACCTCACGCAGGCGCTCGACGTGCGGCAGGTTTCCGCGCACCTGCGCCACGCGCTGCACGATGGCGGTAAGCGGCGCCTGAACGAGCTGGGCGAGCGAGTACGCCACGAGCACCTGGCCCACGCCCGCGCCACCCGTCAGGCAGCGCCACGCGGCGACCCCCATCATCGCCGCCGCGAGCGCGCAGGAGAGCAGCGCGGGAAGGCTGGAGATGAGCAGCTCGAGGAAGCGGTAGCGCGTCACGGTGCGCAGGAACGCCTCGGAGCGCTCGCGATAGCGCGCCGAGAAGTACCCCTCGGCGGCAGCCGCGTTGACGGAGCGCTTGTTCTCGGCGATGCGCTTGGACTCGCCGAGCCAGGCGTCCTGCGCGGGCAGGACGTCGCGCTGGAGCTCGGCGAGCGAGCGCGCGGGAAGCTGCAGCGCGAGCCAGAGGACGGGGGCGTAGACTACGACCAGCACCGCCATCAGCGGGTCGATCAGTCCCGCGATGGCCACGGTTCCCAGAAGCGCCAGCACCGCCCCCGGGATGCGAACGCTGGCCCCGGCATAGAGCGTGCCGTAGGTGTCGGTCGAGTTCATGAGGACGTTCACGAAGTGACCCTTCTCATGCCGCGCGAAGGCGCGCTGCGGGGCAGCGAGGATGTCCCCGGCACAGGCCACGGCGCCGTCGAGGAAGCGGCGCACCCCCAGCCACGTGGGCGTCCACTCGCCGAGGAAGACCGTCGCGGCGGCTGACGCAAGCGCGAGGACGAGAGCGACGACAAGCAGCGTCCCGACGTCCGACGCCCCGCTCGAGAGCTCGTCGACGATATGCCCAACGGCGACGCTCGCCGCTGCCGCGAGCAGCGTGGACGCCGCGACGCCCACGGAGCGCAGGACGTTTGACGGGATGGGATCGAACAGCGGATAATTATTCTTCTTGATCATGGTTTCACCAATCCGGCGCGCTCGCGCCCTAGGGATGACTCTGTTAATTGGGGACAGTCCCCAATTAACAGAAAAGTTTTATGTGATTTGGGGACTGTCCCCAATTAACAGACGCGGGCTAGGCGGGCGTCGCGGATCTCGTAGATGCGGTCGGCCGCGGCGTCGAGGTCGTCCGAGTGCATGATGGCCACGACGGTGCGGCGACCGCGCAAGCCGGCAAGGTAGTCGCAGAGCCGCGCGGACGTGGCCGCGTCGAGGTTCGCGAGCGGCTCGTCGAGAAGGACCGCGGGCTCCGGGCGCGAGAGCGCGCGCAGCAGGCCCAGCTTCTGGCGCTCGCCGAGCGAGAGGTTGAGCGGCTGGTCGGTGATGGCGCGCTCGGGCAGGTCGCCCAGGCCGAGCACGCGGGCGACCTCGGGGTCGGGCGCGGCGCCGAGCATGTTGTCCTCGAGCGTGCCGGGTACCACGGGCACCGGATACGTGAGGTAGGCCGCACGGAGGGCATCGCTCGAGAGCGCGGCGTCCCCGTCGAGGTCGGCTGGGTCGGAGAGCCCGCGCAGTAAGTCCAGCAGGCGGGACTTGCCCGAGCCGTTGGCGCCCTTCACCACCACGAGCTCGCCGGGACGGACCTCGAACTCACCCGTCCAGAGCCGCTTGCCGTCCGCACCGCGCGCCGGCGTGGCCCAGAGGGTGCCGTCCGCGTGCGCCGCCAGGTCCTTCTCGCCCGCCGCGAGCGCCTCGAACCCGGAAGGCTCCTCGGCCTCTTCGGCATGGTCGCGCAACAGCACGAGATTCGGCCGGTAGGAAACGTAGAAGCTCACGAGCGAGCAGATGTCCGCCATGGGCGACTGGAGCAGCGAGAAGAGCTGCCACGCCGCGACGACGGCTCCGAGCGTCATGCTGCCCTCCACCATGAGCACCACGCACGCAGCAAGCGCCGCAACCTGGAGCGCGGGAGAGACGGCTGCGGGAAGCGTCGCCTGCGTCGCGTCGGCGAGGCGGTGCCGACGGAGAAAGGCGCGGAACGCGTTCGTGCGCTCCTCAAATCGCCGCAGGTAGAACCCTTCCGCTCCCCCAGCGTTGGCGACGCGCTTCTCCTCAACGAGCCGACGGACCTCCTCCTGCCACGCCTCGCGCGCGGCCATCATCTCCATCAGCAGGCGACCGGCGGAGTGCATGGGACCCCAGTTGACCACGAAGTACACTACCAGCCCGCAGAGAAAGACCGGGACAAGAATGACGTCGATCGCCGCGGCGCACGCCAGCAGCGCCACGACCGCAATCGCGCACCCCACTACGTTCACGTTCAGGTAGACCGACATCGAGCCGTAGCCAAACGCCGCCGCGCTCACCACGTTGAGGTAGTGACCGGCATCATGGCGCTCGAAGGCGCGCTGCGGCATGGCCAGCAGCTGGTCGATCGCCTCGTCGGAGGCGTCTACCTCGGCGCGGAGGTTGGCCCTGAGCGGGAGCCAGTCGTTAAGTGAAAACTTCGCGAGCGCTGCCGCGAGAGACACGCCGAGAAACGCCGCGAGCCGCGCCGCAATCTCGTCCGGCGCGAGCCCGCCCGACGCAAGCCCGTCCACGATTGCGCCCATCATGTACGCCGCGCCGGCCGAGAGCACGGTCCCGGACGCCACGCCGAGCGCCAGCGCGACGTTGCGCGCGCTCGGCCTGAAGAGCGGGTAGGCCTTTCCGCCCGAGGTTCTGCTCTGCATGTTCTTCTCCTTCCACGAGACTGAAGTCATCGTAGGGGCGAGAAGAACGGCGCAGCTCAGAACCGTGCCGCATCCGAAGCCGCGTCACCCGCAACCCGAAAATCCGGCGCACCCCCAAAGCAGGAGTACGCCGGATCTTCGGATGAGCGAGTGTCTGCGGGCGCGACAGCTACACGCTGCCGCCGACGACGTCGTCGACGTTGACCACGACGTCGTGCTTGGTGGGCACCCACTCGACCTTCTTGAACAGGGCCACCACGGTGATGGGGATGTAGGTCATCATGAACAGCGGGAACGTGAAGAGGTTGGTGAAGACGCGCCACTTCTTCTTGGCGTGGATGTGGCTGCGCTCGGAGATCGTGGTGATGATTGCCAGGATGAAGAAGACCACGTACATCGAGGCAAACGTCATGATCAGCGAGCCCACGCACATGTCGAGCTCGCCCTGGGTGGCGATGAAGCCGTGCGAGAGGGAGCCCACGATGAGGTAGGTGGCGTTCACGAAAAACGACAGCAGCGTCAAGATCATGCCCGGCGCCACGGTCATCAGCATGTCGTAGCTCGCGAAGCGGCCCTTGGAGATGCCCTTCACAAGGTCGCGCCCGTAGCTGAAGAACACCTGGTAGAAGCCCTTGGTCCAGCGCATGCGCTGAATCCAGGACGCCTTGAGGGTGACGGGCTGCTCGTCGAAGAACTCCGCCGGCGCGTAGCCGATCTGCACGTTGTTGGCGCAGCAGAACGTGGAGAACTGGATGTCCTCGGTCAAGGTGTGGAAGCCCCAGCCGTGCATGCCGCGGACGATGCGCTCGGAGACCATCCAGCCCGAGCCGGAGATGGCGCAGCTCGTGCCCAGCATCATGCGCGCGTTGTTGAGGAACTTGGCCTCGCGCAGAAACCACAGCGCATAGGCGGCGCTGATCCAGCTGGAGTCGAAGTTCTTGGAGTTGCGGTATCCCGTGCAGACGAGATAGCCCGCGTCGAAGGCCTGGTTCATGACCTTGATATAGTCGCGCGAGACGAGATTGTCGGCGTCCATGACGATGAAGGCCTCGTACTTGTCGCCGTACTCGTTGAGGATGCGGTCGAAGCCGTAGTCCATCGCCCAGCTCTTGCCGCGGCGCGCGAGGTCGTTGCGGTCCCACACGATGGCGCCGGCCTCCTCGGCCGCCGCATGGGTGCCGTCGGTGCAGGCGTCGCAGACCACGAAGACGTCCATGAGCTCGCGCGGGTAGTCCTGGGCAAAGATCGAGCGCACGAGGTTGCCGATGACGAGCTCCTCGTTGTGCGCCGAGATGAAGAACGCGTAGCGGTGCTGCCTCTTGGCCTCGGGCAGGCGCACGGTGCCCTTGAACATCACGCGGATGATGTAGACGATCTGGTAGAAGTACGCCAGCGTGAAGAACAGCCAGATGATCAGGTTGAAGACGACGATCGGCGTGAGGCCGAGCCGGTTGAGCTCCATCATGGGCATGTCAGCGCACCCCTTAGGGTCGGTCGGGAGGTCGGGCGAGAAGAACGGGCGGCCGCCGCTCAGGCGCCGAGCCGCGGGCAGATCTTCTCGCCCGCCGCCGTGCGCCCCATCGAGCGGTCTTTCAGAGATTCTAGTACATCGAGCAGGTCGTCCGGCAGGCGGTCGGCAAGCTCCACGGTCTCCCCCGTCGCGGGGTGGTCGAAGCGCACGTGCCACGAGTGGAGGAACTGGCGCCTGAGGCCCAGGTTCAGCCGGTCGTCGCCGCGGCCGTAGAGCGGGTCGCCCACCAGCGCGTGGCCGATGTGGCGCATGTGCACGCGAATCTGGTGCGTGCGGCCGGTGTAGAGGTGGCACTCCATGAGGGTGTAGCCCTCGTCGCGCCGGCCCGCCTCAAAGCGCTCGAGCACGCGGAAGGTGGTGATGGCCTCGCGCGCGCCGGGTGCGTCGGAGACCGCCATGCGGATGCGGTCGCGCGTGGAGCGCGCGATGCCCGTCTCGATGGTCCCCTCGTCGTGGGCCACGTAGCCGTGGGTGAGCGTCACGTAGCGGCGGTCGAGCACGCGCAGGCGGATGAGGTCCTGCAGCGCCTTCTGGGTGGCGTCGTCCTTGGCGGCGAGCATGAGGCCGGTGGTGTCCATGTCCAGCCGGTGCACGATGCCGGGGCGCTCCTCGCCCTGGAGCATGCCGAGGTGGTCGTAGCCGCAGTGGGCGACGAGCGCGTTGGCCAGCGTGTCGTCGACGTGCCCGGGGCTCGGGTGGCAGACCAGCCCCACCTGCTTGGAGAGCACGATGAGGTGCTCGTCCTCGTAGCGGATGTCGAGCGGGATGTAGGGGTTGGGCGCGAGCAGGCCGCCCGCGGGCTCGGGCTCGTCCACGGTCGCGCGGACGCGGTCGCCGAGAAGGACCTTCTCGCTTTTGCTCGTGGCGGGGGTCTCGTTGATGGTGACCGCGCCGTCCTCCACGAGGCGGGCGCACGCGGAGCGGCTCGGCATGCCCTCGCCGGCGGCGAGGAAGACGTCGAGTCGCATGCCGTCGGACTCGGGACCTACGAGCAGGTTCACGATGCGCTGCGGCATGGGCTACTCCCCCGACGCGGCGCGCTCGCGGGCGGCGTCCCAGCGCCACCAGAGCACCAGGGCCACGAACACGCCGCAGGTCACGAAGATGTCCGCCACGTTGAAGACCGCAAAGTCCACGAAGGTGGTGGCGAAGAAGTCCGTCACGGCGCCCAGGGCCACGCGGTCGATCGCGTTGCCGACGCCCCCTCCCGCCACGGCGGCGAGCACGAGCGCGAGCGACGTCGGAACGTCGACGCGCCGCAACGCCACCCACGTGCCGAAGAGCGCGATCGCGGCGGCCACGAGCACGAAGAAGGGGCCCGCCCCCTCGCCGAGGGAGAAGGCGGCGCCGGTGTTGTACACGAGCGACAGGTCCATCACGCCCGGGATGAGCGTGACGGGCTCGCCGGGGACGAGCGCGGCGCGCGCGGCCGCCTTGCTCGCCTGGTCGAGGGCCACGACGGCCACGGCGACCAGGGCAAACAGGGCGAGCCGGCGCGCGCCGGAAGCGTTTTGGGACGGAGCGTCCACGTTCTTGTCGCCTGGAGCGGCCACGCGCTACTCCGCGTCCCCGTGTGCCGCCACGGCGTCGTGGCAGCGCGGGCACAGGCCGTCCTCGTCGAGCTCGCGGAAGTTCCAGCAGCGCGGGCACTTCTCGCCCGCCGCGGGCTCCACGGCGCAGGCGAGCTCCTCGCCGCAGGCGAGCGTCACCTCGGAGCACACGAAGGGCTCGGCCAGGTCGCAGCCCAGCTCGCCCGCCAGCAGCTCGTAGGTATCGGCCGGCGCGGTGAGCGCGGCGCGGGCGGCCTGCGTGGTCTTCTCGGCGAGCGTGCCGTCGGCCACCGCGGTCTCGTAGGCCTTGGTGAACGCCGCGCGGGCCTCCACGACGGCGTCGTAGGCGGGCAGGTAGCGCTCGTAGACCTCGGCGGTCCAGGGCGCCTGGTACCAGTCGAGAAGGGCGGCGAACTCCTGGCCGTCGCGCAGGGACGCGGGCAGGTAGGCCATGGCCTCGTCGGTGGTGTAGACGAGAATCGGCTGCAGGTCGTGCACAAGCATCGAGAGGATCTGCGCCCAGACGGTGAGCGCGGAGCGGCGCTCGTAGGAGTCCTTCTCGCCGCAGTACACGCGGTCCTTGGTGGCGTTGAGGTAGCCGTTGGAGAGCTCGGTGATCACGTAGTCGTAGAGCGTGCGGTAGACCTGGTTGAAGCGGTAGCCCTCGTAGGCGGCGCTCACCTGGGCGTGGACCTGGCACAGGCGCGCGAGCGTGAGCTTGTCGTAGGGCGTGAGCTCGTCGTAGGGCACCGCGTCGGTCGCCGGGTCGAACTGGCCCTCGATCTCGCCGAGGAGGAACCGCAGGGTGTTGCGGAAGCGGCGGTAGGCCTCGCCCACGTGGTCGAGGATCGAGTCGTCGCAGGGGATGTCGTTGGACGTGTCGACCGAGGTGACCCACAGGCGCAGGATGTCGGCGCCGCGGGTGTCGCACTCGGCGTTGGGGTCGATGACGTTGCCGAGCGACTTGGACATCTTGCGACCCTGGCCGTCGAGGGTAAATCCCTGGGAGACCACGGACTTGTACGGCGCGACGCCGTAGGCGCCCACGGAGGTCATCAGCGAGCTCATGAACCAGCCGCGGTGCTGGTCGGAGCCCTCGAGGTACATGTCGGCCGGGAACTTGAGGTTGTCGCGGTGGCGGCAGACGGCGGTGTGGGAGACGCCGGAGTCCCACCACACGTCGAGGATGTCGGAGTTGGCCTTGAGGTGATGCCCGCCGCACTTGGGGCAGACGCACGACTGCCCAAGGTAGCTCGCGGGGTCGTCGGTGAACCAGGCGTCGGAGCCCTTGGTGCGGAAGAGCTCGATCACGGCGTCGAGGGTGTCGTCGTTCATGACGGTCTCGCCGCAGTCCTGGCAGGTGAAGGCCGGGATGGGCACGCCCCAGTTGCGCTGGCGGGAGATGCACCAGTCCGGGCGCCCCTCGACCATCGAGCCGATGCGCTTGATGGCGTGGCCGGGGTAGAACTGGACCTTCGAGAGCTCCTCGAGCGCCCGCTCGCGCAGGCTCGCCCCGCCGCGCAGCGGCTTGTCCATCGAGACGAACCACTGGCTCGTGGCGCGGAAGATGACGGGCTCCTTGCAGCGCCAGCAGTGCGGGTAGCTGTGGTTGATGTCCTCGTGGAGGATCAGCGTGCCGCGCTCCTCGAGCCACGCGATGATCTTGGGGTTGGCCTCGTTGACCTCCATGCCGGACCACGGGCCGCCCGTGCCCATCTTGTCGCCCACGAAGAAGCGGCCGTCGTCGTCGACCGGCATGACCGTGGGGATGCCGAACTTCTGGCCGGCGAGGTAGTCGTCGACGCCGTGGCCGGGCGCGCAGTGGACGATGCCCGTGCCGTCGTCGAGGGTGACGTAGTCGGCGTAGATGAACTCGCCCGTCTCGCCCTGGTCGCCAAAGATCGGCTGCTTGTAGCGGTTGTGCGCGAGCTGCTCGCCGGTGGCGCGCCAGACCTGCCCGTCGGCGCCGCGCACGAGCTCGACCTCGCCGTAGCCAAACTTCGCCGCGCAGCGCTCGGCGAGCGCCTCGGCCACGATCTCGGCGCGGCCGTCGTGCACGAGCGCAACGTA
Source organism: uncultured Atopobiaceae bacterium (assembly GCA_944320385.1). GTDB lineage: Bacteria > Actinomycetota > Coriobacteriia > Coriobacteriales > Atopobiaceae > Thermophilibacter. The sequence continues at coordinate 114,263 of CALUHH010000003.1, forward strand.
GGTGGCCTCGGGGTGGCAGATGACGGAGTCGTCGGCGGGAAGCGTCCAGGGTGTGGTGGTCCAGATGTCCACGAAGAGCCTTCCGGCCCAGGCCTCCAGGCCCTCCGGCACCGTGGTCATCTCAAAGCGCACGAAGATGGCGGGGCTGACCTCGTCGCCGTACTCGATCTCGGCCTCGGCCAGCGCCGTGTGGCAGTGGGAGCACCAGTGCACGGGCTTGGAGCCCTGCGTGATGGCGCCGGCGTCGAAGATGGCCTTGAAGATCTCCACGTCGGTGGCGTCATAGTCGTTGACGTAGGTGAGGTAGGGGTTGTCCCACTCGCCCAGCACGCCCAGGCGCTTGAAGCCCTGGCGCTGCGTGTCGACCTGCTCGACGGCGAGGGTGCGGCAGAGCTCGCGGATCTTCTCGGTGGGGAGCTGGTTGAACTTCTCCGTGCCGAGCATGGTCTCGACCTTGTGCTCGATGGGCTGGCCGTGGCAGTCCCAGCCGGGGACGTACGGCGTCTGGTAGCCGCGCATCGACCAGTAGCGGTTGATGATGTCCTTGGAGATCTTGTTCTGCGCGTGGCCGAGGTGGATCGGGCCGTTGGCATACGGGGGGCCGTCGTGCAGGACGAACTTGTCGTGCCCCTCGTTCTTCTCGATCATCTGCTCGTAGACGTGGTTCTCCTCCCACATCGCCAGGCGCTTGGGCTCGTTCTGAGCCAGGCTGGCGCGCATGGGAAAGCCCGTGCTCGGCAGGTTGGTCGTCTTCTTGTACTCGTTCTTCGCCACGCTCTCCTCCTTCGATGAGACAAAGGGACAGTCCCTTCGTCTCATTTCTCGTTTGATGAGACGAAGGGACTGTCCCCTTGTCTCATCTCCTCGGGCACGAAAAAACGCGCCCGTCCCTCCTGCTGGGACGAAGCGCGCCTGCGACTTCGCTTGTGAACCACCCAGCGAGCGGAAATCCGCGTACTCGGCTGGCCTGTGTCGGCGGCCACTCCGGCGACGCCTACTTGCGGGCGAGAAGGACCGGCAGCTCCGGACTCCCCCGCTTTGGGGCCGCGGCTCGGGGGTGATCTTCGCCGGGACGCGACCGCGGGCTCCCACCATCCCCGCTCTCTCTGGGCCGCGCGACCCCGGGTACTCTCCCCGTCATCGCCTCGGGTCAGCATGGTAGCACGGTTGGGCGCGCGTCGCGCGCGCATGACAAATAAACCTGACGGACGCGGCGCCCCGCACTCGGCTTGTTACTACCAGCTGACCGCAGGAGCCCACTTCGCCGAAAAGAGGTTGCCGCGACCGGCGCCGCCCGTCCACAGTGATACCAGACGCCGCGAGAAGGGAACCCCATGCCAGACCGCAAGTACCTCGAGCTCCTCTCGGAGAAGTTCCCCAGCGCGCGCTCGGCCTTCTCCGAGGTCATCAACCTAGAGGCCATCCTCAACCTGCCCAAGGGCACCGAGCACTTCGTCTCCGACGTGCACGGCGAGTACGACGCCTTCAAGCACATCCTCAACAACTGCTCAGGCGTCGTCCGCGAGCGCGTGGCCGACATCTTCCGCTTTGAGCTCACCCGCGACGAGCAGGCCGACCTCTGCACCCTCATCTACTACCCGCACCGCAAGCTCCGCCGCCTCAAGTCGGCCGGCGTCGTCACCTCCGAGTGGTACGCGATCACGCTCATGCGCCTCGTGCGCCTGGCGCGCTACCTCTCGGACTCCTACACGCGCTCCAAGGTGCGCAAGGCCATGCCGCAGGAGTACGCCTACATCATCGACGAGCTCCTCCACGCCTCCCCCGGCGAGGGCGAGCAGCGCCAGCGCTACCACCGGCGCATCATCGACTCGATCGTGGACACGGGCTCGGCCGACGACTTCATCGTGAGCCTGGCGTCGCTCGTCAAGCGTCTCGCGGTGGACCACCTGCACCTCGTGGGCGACGTCTTCGACCGCGGCGCGCACGCCGACAAGATCTGCGACCGCCTCATGGAGTACCACTCCGTCGACCTTCAGTGGGGCAACCACGACATCGTCTGGATGGGCGCCGCGGCGGGCTCGGCCACGTGCCTGGCCGCCGTGATCCGCAACAACATCCGCTACGACTCGCTCAAGATCCTCGAGGGCGCGTACGGCATCTCCCTGCGCGAGCTCGCGCTCTTCGCCGAGGCCACCTACCGCGCGGGCGACGCCATGACGCCGCTCGAGAAGGCGATCTCGGTCATCCTCTTCAAGCTCGAGGGGCAGACCATCGCCCGGCACCCCAACTGGCACATGGAGGACCGCCTGCTGCTCGGGGGCGTGGACCCTGCCCGCGGCACGGCGCGCATGGGCGAGAAGGACTACGAGCTCGTGACGAGCGACTTCCCCACCCTCGACCCGGCCGACCCCTACGCGCTCACCGACGACGAGCTGCGCGTGATGGACAACCTCCTCGCGGCCGTGCGCGGCTCCTACAAGCTCAACGCCCACGTGAACTTCCTCTACGAGCACGGCAGCGCCTACCTCGTCCACAACGACGACGTGCTCTTCCACGCCTGCGTGCCCATGAACGAGGACGGCACCTTCCACCCGGTCAACCACCAGGGCCAGCTGCTGGCCGGCAAGGCCTACTACGACTACGCCGACCGCCTGGCCCGCCGCGCCTGGCACGAGCACGACGAGGTGTCCCTGGACTGGATGTGGTATCTCTGGTGCGGGCGCTACTCGCCGCTCTCCGGGCGCGTCGTGAAGACCTTCGAGCGCACGTACTTCAGAGACCGCTCCACCTGGGCCGAGCCGCGCGACCCCTACTACGCCCTCACCGACGACGCGCGCGTCTGCCGCCGCATCCTCGAGGAGTTTGGCGCGGACCCCGACCACGGCCACATCATCAACGGGCACACGCCGGTCCACGCCTCGGAGGGCGAGAAGGCCGTGCGGGCCGGCGGCCGGCTCATCGTCATCGACGGCGGCTTCTGCCAGGCCTACCACAAGACGACGGGCATCGCCGGCTACACGCTCATCTCCGACCCGCGCGGCATGCGCATCAAGGCGCACCGGCCCTTCGGCTCGATCGCCGACGTGCTCGACCTCAACGCCGACATCATGAGCGACGACGACCGCTTCGAGCTCGAGCCGCGCCCGCTCACGATCGACGACACCGACACCGGCGCCGACATCCGCGAGCAGATCGCCGACCTGCGCGCGCTGCTGGACGCGTACCGCTCCGGCGAGCTCCCCGAGCGCACCGCCCGCTGACCTGTCAATTGGGGACAGTCCCCAATTGACAGACGGGCCGCAGCGGGGGAGATTGTCTGACGCCGCGCGCGCCCGGGGATGAATCCTCATAATTTGGGTATCAGAGAACCCAAGTACCGCAACGCATGAAGGGTAACCACGACAGATGGACATGAACGAGAACAAGCGGCGCCGCTCGATGCTGCTCTACGTGCTGATCGCGATCATCGCGTACCTCGCCATCAGCCAGGCGCTCGGCACCAACCTCACGGCGAGCCGCGTGACCCCCGTCGAGTACAGCCAGTTCGTCCACATGGTCGAGAAGAACGAGGTGACGCAGGCGGAGTCCGTCTACGGCAACCCCGAGATCACGTTCACGACCGGCGAGGGCGACTCCCAGAAGCTCTACACCACGGTGCTGTGGAACGGCACGGAGGAGTCGACCGCCCAGCTGCTGGACGACCACGGCGTCACGATGGTCTCCGAGATCCAGGACACCTCCAGCGACCTGTGGCTCATGCTGCTCGTCTCCTACGGCCTGCCGATCCTCATCTTCCTGGGCATCGGCTGGTGGCTCAACCGCCGCATGAAGAAGGCCATGGGCGACGACGGCCCCTCGATGAACTTCGGCGGGGGCGGCTTTGGCATGGGCGGGGGCCTCGGCAAGTCCAACGCCAAGGAGATCAAGGGCGAGGACACCGGCGTCACGTTCAAGGACGTGGCCGGACAGGACGAGGCCAAGGAGTCCCTGCAGGAGATCGTGAGCTTCCTCAAGAACCCCGAGAAGTACAACGAGATCGGCGCGCGCTGCCCGCGCGGCGCGCTTCTGGTGGGCCCTCCGGGCACGGGCAAGACCCTGCTCGCCAAGGCAGTCGCCGGCGAGGCGGGCGTGACCTTCTTCCAGATCGCCGGCTCCGCCTTCGTCGAGATGTTCGTCGGCCGCGGCGCCGCGAAGGTGCGCGACCTCTTCAAGCAGGCCAACGAGAAGGCGCCCTGCATCATCTTCATCGACGAGATCGACGCCGTGGGCAAGCGCCGCGACTCCTCCCTGAGCTCCAACGACGAGCGCGAGCAGACCCTCAACCAGCTCCTCTCCGAGATGGACGGCTTCGACAACCACAAGGGCATCGTGGTGCTCGCCGCCACCAACCGCCCCGAGACCCTCGACCAGGCGCTGCTGCGCCCGGGCCGCTTCGACCGGCGCATCCCGGTGGAGCTGCCCGACCTCGCCGGCCGCGAGGCCATCCTCAAGATCCACGCCGACGACGTCAAGATGGAAAGCGGCATCGACCTGGGCGTGGTCGCGCGCTCCACGCCGGGCGCGTCGGGCGCCGACCTCGCCAACATCATCAACGAGGCGGCACTGCGCGCCGTGCGCTTCGGACGGCGCCGCGTGACGCAGGAGGACCTGCTCGAGTCCGTCGACGTGGTCATCGCCGGCGAGAAGAAGAAGTCCACGGTCCTCTCCCCGCACGAGAAGGAGGTCGTCTCCTACCACGAGACGGGACACGCCATCGTGGCGGCCATGCAGAAGGGAGCTGCCCCCGTCTCCAAGATCACCATCGTCCCGCGCACCTCGGGTGCGCTCGGCTTCACGATGCAGGTCGAGGAGGACGAGCACTTCCTGACCACGCGCCAGGAGGCCAAGGACAAGATCGCGGTGCTCTGCGGCGGCCGCGCTGCCGAGGAGCTCATCTTCAACGAGATGACCACCGGCGCGTCCAACGACATCGAGAAGGCCACGCAGCTCGCGCGCGCCATGGTCACGCAGTACGGCATGTCGGACCGCTTTGGCATGGTGCAGCTCGGCCAGCCCGCGAGCCGCTACCTCGGCGGCGGCCAGCAGCTCACCTGCTCGGAGGGCACGGCGCAGGAGATTGACGCCGAGGTCCAGGCGCTCGTCGAGGAGGGTCACCAGACCGCGCTGCGCACCCTGCGCGAGAACCGCTTCAAGCTGCACGAGATCGCCCACTACCTCCAGAAGAAGGAGACCATCACCGGCGACGAGTTCATGAACATCCTCACGCGCGACGACGGCTTCGCGCCCAAGATGCCGACGCCGACGGAGTAACCTCCCAGGGCGAGAGAACGAGAAGGACCCTCCCTCACCGCTCACTGCTTCGCAGAAATCGCGTGAGGGAGGGTCCTTCTCGTTCTCTCGCGGCGACACCCCAACACGTCGGCGTGGGCGGCTTGGGGGCGGGGCCGGTGACGCGCGCTCGGGGCGATTAGGGTTGGGTCGCGGGGGTGACGTGGCTGGGGCGGTGACGGACCTGTCAGCGGAAGAGCTGCCAGAAGGCCACGGCGGAGCTCGCGGCGACGTTCAGGGAGTCGACGTCGTGGGCCATCGGGATGATCACGGAGCGGTCGCAGGCATCGAGCGCCGCCCGCGTGAGCCCGTATCCCTCGCTGCCAAAGGCGAGCGCGCGCTTCTCGGCAGCCAGCAGGGACGGGTCGTCGAGCGGGACGGCGTCCGGCTCGAGCGCCATGGCGTAGCACGCGAACCCCGCCTCGCGCAGCAGGTCAAAGGTGCCCCGCGGCCACTCCCCCTCCGCGGCGCGGGCCCAGGGCACGGTGAAGACCGTCCCCATCGAGGTTCTAAGCGCGCGGCGCACGTAGGGGTCGGCGCAGCGCGGCGAGAGCACGACGGAGTCCGCGCCGAGCGCCGCGGCGGAGCGGAAGAGCGCGCCGACGTTGGTCACGTCGACGAGGTCCTCCACCAGCGCGACGCGCCGCGCGCCCGCGACCACGTCGCAGACGGCGCGCGGCGCGGGCCGCTCCATCGCGCAGAGCAGGCCGCGCGTCACGCGGTAACCCGTGAGCCGCTCCATCTGGTCGTGCGGGAGCACGAAGGCGGGCACATCGTCGCCCGCGCGCGCGAGCAGGTCGGCGCAGGTCTCGAGGTGCCGCTCATCCACCAGAAACGAGAGCGGGCGCACCCCGCGGTCCAGCGCCACCTCCACCACGAGGCGGGTCTCGGCGACGAGCACGCCGCGCTCCTCCTCCACCCGCGCGCGCAGCTGATGGTCCGTGAGGCGCGCGAAGACGTCGAGGCGCGGGTCGTCCAAGCTCGTAAGGCGCGTTGCGGAGGCCATCTGTTCTCCTTTGGTTGGGGCCAAGAAACGTCGTGCGATTGCGCTCATCCTAGGGTACGATAGCGTGCGCACGCACGAACAATCCCACTTTACACAGGAGTGAAGCATGGCCAGCCACATGAAGCCAGCATCCTCATCAAAGACCACGGTCCAGCCCAAGGTCGAGACGCCCGCCGCCTCGGACACCGCAGAGTCCCCCGCCCTCGCCGACGCCCCCGAGCCCAGGCGCGGGCGCCGCTGGCTGTGGGCGATTCCCGCCGGGGCGCTCGTCCTTCTCGCCGGCGCGTACGTGGGCGGGGCGCTCTACTTCCAGTCCACCTTCCTGCCGGGCACCACGCTCGACGGACAGGACGTCTCGCTGCGCCCCGTGAGCGAGGTCGCGGCCGAGAAGAGCGCGTCGCTCGACGGCTTTGAGGCCCACGTCACGGGCAGCGGACTCGACCTCACCGTCACCGCCGAGCAGGTCGGCCTCGCCTGCGACGGAGACTCCTACGTTCAGGACGCCCTCGCGCAGGCGAGCCCCTGGGCATGGCCGGCCGAGATCGCCGGCACGCGCGAGCTGAGCGCCACCGCCGAGGTGACGGTCGACCGCGCCAAGCTCGCCGAGACGCTCGCGCCCGCGATCGAGCAGGTCAACGCCTCCAAGACCGCCGAGGGCCACGGCATCTCCTACAACTCCGAGCAGGCGGCCTACGTCCTGGACGACACCTCGTCGGCAAGCCGCCTCAACGCAGACCTGGTCACCGACGCCGTGGCCGAGGCGATCCTCGCGGGCCAGAGCGAGGTCCAGATCGGCAGCGACTGCACCGAGGGGGACGAGAACGTCCAGAAGGCCCTGGACGAGGCAAACGCCCTCGTCTCGGCGACCATCACGCTCAACCTCGCCGGGGAGCACGCCTCCGACGTCACCTCCGACATGATCGCCGGCTGGACCACCATCGGCGACGACCTCTCGGTCAACCTCGACGCCGCCGCCGTGGAGGGCTGGACCCGCGGCGCGCTCTCCGACCAGCTCGACACCATCGGCAAGGACCGCACCTACACGACGCCCGACGGCAACACCTTCACCGTCGTGGGCTCGACGCCCAACTACGGCGCGAGCACCTACGGCTGGAGCATCGACGGCACCACCCTCGCCCAGCAGATCGTCGAGAGCGTCAAGGACGGCCAGCCCGCCACCATCGACATCCCGTGCCTGCAGACGGCCGAGCAGATCAGCGTCAACGGCGGCCAGGACTGGGGCAGCCGCTACATCGACGTCAACCTCACCACGCAGCACGCCACCTTCTACGACAACGGGCAGATCATCTGGGAGACCGACATCACGACCGGCCAGCCCAGCCTCGGCCTCGAGACGCCCACCGGCGTGTGGAGCATCACCAACAAGAAGTCCCGCGCCACCGACGGCGACATCAACCTCAAGGGCCCCATCGACCCCGCCACCGGCGAGCCCGAGTGGAGCAGCCACGTGGACTTCTGGCTCGGCATCGTGGGCAACCTCGTGGGCTTCCACAACGCGCCCTGGCAGTCCGTCTTTGGCGGCAACCTCTACCTCACCTATCAGGGGCACGGCTGCGTCCGCATGAGCTACGAGGGCGCGGAGTCGCTCTACAACCTCGCCAACGTCGGCGACGTGGTGGTCATCCACAAGTAGGCACAGGCGAGAAGAACGACGAGGCCCGGGCTCGATCTGGTCGAGCCCGGGTCTTTTTTGCAGCGAGGTGGTGCTGTGTGGGGTGGCATGCTTAAGGATCGTGGCCTGTCCGGGGATTCGGCACCGCCGCGCTTAAGGATCGCGGCCCGTCCGGCCGGCGGTGCCTTTCGTGCTTAAGTGTTGTGTGCCATGACGTTGTTTACGCCGACGACGCGCGACATGGGCGGGAGGCCCCCGCAGGCGCTGTG